>NZ_JBEYUF010000019.1:0-121499 GCF_040643355.1 Micromonospora sp. NPDC047187 | reverse complement strand
TTCGGTGTGCGTGTTGCGGTTCGAGGGCGCGGTGGTCGTGGCCTTGCGCGCGCGGAGCGTGCAGTCGTGCCCGCGCCCCCCCCCCGGCCGGTGTTCCAGCGACTGCTCAGCAGTCGTCGTGCGTCTGACTGCTCAGCAGTCGTAGTACATGGCGAACTAACTGCCCATCGCGGCTGACCTGGGGGAGTGGTGTCGATCAAGGCTCTGAGCAGGTCGTACGCCGTGCATCAACTTCCATCGTTATCCGCTGTTTCCAGGCGGCATCTGTACCCCTCGTGTACCTAATGATCATGGGTTGGTGTTGTGTGCGAGGGGTTCGGGAGAGGGCCGGTGGTGCATCCCGTCGCGCAGGCTCCGCCCTGCCGGGCCGCGCCGACCTGGTCCAGGTGGAGCGCCCCGCCGGACGAACGACCTGGACCAGGTCGGCGCGGTCTGGTGGCCTCCGGTGCGCGACGGGTACCCGGTCACGGCCGGGGCATCCCAGAGTCGCCGAGGGTTCGGGGCGAGTAGCCCCGACCGCCGGAGGCCATCCCCGGGTCGTAGGGCCGGAGGCCCTGCCCGCCGGAGGCGAGGCCCTTGCCGCTCAGGAAGCCCCGGAGGGTTCCCGTCACAATCGGTGCTTCCCCGCTCACATTAGCGTCGATACCTTGATGCGTATGGATGAACCGGACTGGGACGAACAGAAGCGGGGCGAACCCGATTGGGTCTACGACCCACCGGACGAGGAAGACGGATACGACCTGGCCGACGCAGGCGTCGGCCTCAAGAGCGACCCCGCTGGGATCGCCGAGATCCGGCAGCGTCACCCGAAGGCGTACGACCCATGGACACCCCAGGCTGACTCGGAGCTGATGAAGGGCTACCTGGCCGGCCACAGCATTGACGAGCTGGCGGTGTCATTCGAGCGGCAGCCGAGCGCGATCCAGCGACGCCTTGAGCGGCTGGCCTTCGCCGAGATGAGTCGACATCGCGCTGTGCCAGGCGAGCCCGAGCCGGGCTGACTCAACCGATCCTCCATGCCCTGCGCCGAGTTCCAAGCGGCGTGGGGCATCGGTGCGTCCGACTGCCGGTCCGCCGTTGCCGCAGGCATAAGGCGGACCGGCAGGGGTCCGACGACGCGGCCCGAAGGGCCGCCTTGAAGACGTATAGAAAATTCTCACGGCAATAACCAGGGCATAAACCAAAGCTGGTGGGACGAAGGCGTCGAGACAGAAGGCGAGCCGCGCTGGCGGTGGTCGCTCCGCCTGGGCTTCGGTCGGCTGCAGAAGGGATGGCCTATGGGAGGCGCGGACGGTTCAATCCTCGGGTGTGAGCAGTATGGATTCGTCTGGCCCAGCCTGGGAAGGAATTACCACCCCATCCACCGATTCTCCTGTCAACGTTTCCTCATTTGCCGCTCCGTCATCGATGAGGGCTGCATCTTCTGGAAAGGCATCTCGCAGAGGCTGCAGGAGCGGCCACTGATCGTAGTCCTCTTTATCGATGTCACCTTTAGCTAGAAGCTGCTGAGCCATGTCGTAGGCTTTGTTAAGATTTTCAAGAAGGGTCAACCGAGCAAGTTCGAACATTGGTTCAAGCGCCGACGTGTCCCACTGTTCTACTTCCTCCCTCCACCCCTTCTTGTCAAGCCGGGACCGGGCAATCCAGCTATTTACCTGCAACATCAGCTTTGATCTCTCAACGCATGCGCCGTGCTTCGTTAACCCGACGAGCTCGATGACTTGGGCGTACTTTCCAGCACGTAGCAACCCGTACACCAGGCTCGCCGAGTATCGCTCAAGCTCCTCGATTTGGTCGCGGGGATCCTCCTTGGTGGTCAGCTTTCGAGCGCTGAGAACGGCAAGTGCAATGCCGAACAGTCGAAGCCGGTCAACGGCTTCAGTTAGATACTCCTCGGTAATGAACAGATGTTCGCCAACGTATGGCTTATCCTTGTCGGGAAGATCATTCATCTTGGCTAGATAGAGATCTGACGCGTCTCCATCGTTATGAACATGGACGTGCCTTCGTTGGAAAACCTCTCGCAGTTGCACGGCTTGGGTTGTGACTTGGCCATAACCGATTTTTAGCTTGGCATCAAACCACTTCATCCACTCATCTAGCCCGCCCTGTCGAACGATGGCCTCCACCTGACGCTCGACGTGGTGCTGGCGAAGTGATTCGATTGAGTCGAATTGACTTATGTCGGCGAAGCTGAAACGGACCTCCGTTCCATGGAGCGCCTGAGGGTAGCTGCGATAGAAAATCCGCATCATTTGGCCGATAAAAACTTCAGTCATGCTGACGGCGGAGACGAGAAGGGAAGAGTAGAAAAGCCATCGCGGTTGCCGAAGCATGGCCGAAGGGCTGCTAGACAGGAGCAGGTCGAGCGCGAGTGGGGCACCGACACCTGATGCTACGTAGCCCTCATATGCCTGATCCCAAAAAGCATTGCTCTTTTCCAGGTACTCTTTATCAAGCTTTGCCGCACCTTCGCCCTTCTGTGCGCGTTCCGAGATCTCGTCATCCATATCCATCCAGGATTTCAGATGCCGTGCCATGACTTTAAGTAATTCTTGGTGCTTCTCGCGAGATAGCGTAGCCCCCCGCTCCTCAGCCACGCTGTCGATGATCAGGTTGAGCGCGGACAGTGACGGCAAGTGCGAACGGTTCGCTTCGAGAATCTTCTCAATTCCGCTCAGTGATGTTAAGAAGCGACGAAGAACCCCGCGAGCTCCGCTGGCGGGATTTGGCGCAGTGGACGTTTCCGGGACTTCCGGTGCATCACTCTGCGGATCTGTCGCGTCGTTCTCACCCATGCTATGGATACTAGCGGTATGTGAGTATCAACACTCGCTGCGCCGCCTACATGTTTCGCCAGATTTACCCCCACCTTGCACGCAGCATCAAGCTCGTGGCAAGCGCCCGACGGGGGCGACGCGCGATGCACAGGTGCGTTGATCGTTCAACGCAGGCAGAATGGCGTACGTGACGAGCCCTGATCCAGACGCGGAGTGGTGGACGACGTCGGAGGTCGCCGAGTACCTCGGCGTTCAGGTCGGCACCGTGAGTTCCTACCGGAACCGCGGTCAGATGCCGGAGCCTGACAAGACGTTCGGCCGCACCCATCTATGGCGCCCGAGAACAGTCGTGTCCTGGCACGAGGGTCGCCCCCGGCTGGGAAGTCGTGCCGCTGACGCGAGCAACGGTCAGACCTGGACCGTCTTGCAGGTGTCTACAGCGGTGGAAACGCGTGAGGCGGCTGTCGAGCTGGCACGGCTCGTTGTGGAAGCGAGGCTTGCAGCCGGCGCGCAAATCGTCGGGCCTGTCACCTCCGCCTTCTGGCACCAGGGCGAGTTCGGCACGGGTGAAGAGTGGCAGCTTCTCTTGAAGACGCATGCCCAGCGCTTCGAGGACCTGCGAGCGTTCCTCCAGGACCACCATCCTTGGCAGAACCCCGAGATCGCGGCTGTGCCGGTCGTGATGAGTTCGGACGAGTATGCCGCCTGGGTCAGCAGGACGCTCCTGCTAGACGTGGAGCCGTAGCGGCTACGCTCTGGCGCGCTCCAACACCTCTCGCACTCCTGGCACGGCGGCGTGGTCCCTCAGTCGTTCTAGGACCGGGCTGAGACGTTGGCGCGGTCGCACGGAGGCGACGCCTTCGGAGAGGTCCAGCACGCGGCCGGCGACCCGTGCGGCCTCCTCCGGCTCCCCGGCCGTGGCGTAGGCGTCCGCCAGCCAGCACGAGTACAGGGCCTTATCTCGGGCGTGGGCGTCGTCGAAGCCAGCCAGTACGTCCTCCAGGAGAGGAACGGCGCGTAGCGGACGGCCAAGCTCTGCCCAGCAGCGGCCGGTCATGATGGTCACCTCCTGGTCGTCAACCCATGTGGACCAGTCGGGTTCCTCGGTCGCGTTGCGACCCTGCAAGGCAGCGCGCGCCGTTGCCAGTGCCGCATCAGTCTCACGGGTGTTTCCGACGACAGCGTGCGCCCAGGCTCGACGCTCGTGCAGCAGAGCCGTGACGGTGGCCGGGGTTTCGTCACCGACTGCGGCGCAAGAAGCCTCCGCGATCGTCACGGCTTCGCGAGGATCGCCGCCCACGGTCTGATAGGCCAGGAACGCCAAAGCGTTTCCGGCGAGGTGAGGCGCGTGCGCTTGATTTGCTATCCCGTGACTTTCGCCGTAAAGCCGCTTCGATAGGTCCAAGTTCCCTGCGTCGAACGCAGCCCACCCAGCTTGCTGCGCCTGCTCCGCCAGAATTGCGAGCAGTCGCTGTTGAACCGTCTCGGTGTAAGTGCCGCCCGCCACGAGCTTCTTGGTCATCTCGTATTCGGACAGGTAAAGGCGAACAGTGTCGCCTCCGCCCAGGACGTCATCGAGTCGTCGCAGCCTCGCAGTCCGTCGTGCAAGGACCTTCGGCAGCTCCTCGCCGAGCCGTCGCCCGGAGGAGAGGTCAGCGACATCAACGGCACCGAGCAGAGTGCCGGCACCGACGGCAGATACGCGCAGGAAATCACGCCGATTCACGGTCTCACCTCTGGCATCTTGGGCCACCGTTTGGCTGGCCTCCCAGTCTCGGGGTGCCAAGCCCAGCATATGCCCGGGAATTCGCATCGCATCTGCTATTAGGCTGATCTTTTCGTATGTTGCGATACTGCCTTGTCCACGGGCAAGAGCGCCGACTCTTTCGGGCTTTATGGAGCACGCTTCCGCAATTCGCGAATAACTGATTCCAGCCCATTTACGCGCCAGCATGAACACTGTGCCGAAGTCATGCCGCGCGAGTGCGGCGCGCATGTCCTCGCGCTCCAGGACATGACGCGGGATCGCAGTCCCACTGACTCGCTGCGACATCGATGCCTCCACCCCGTCGGTCGCTCCTCATTCACATCCGTCAGTGGCCTACCCATCATGGGTACCCCCGCCGGAGGGTCGAAAGAGCACTTCCCAGCCTCGCACTCTTACACCCAGGGATCAACACAGCGCGATGCGTCACCCTTGACCTGTACCGAGTGAGTCAGTACGGTCAAGTCGGTACTGAGTCGCACGGCTGTCCCACGACAAGGGGAGGTTGGGCATGGCGAAGTCAGGGATATTCGGTGAGCGCCCGGTGGGCGCGGTGACGCTGGTGGAGACGCCGGTGTCGCGGTCGTACGCGCAGAAGGCTCGGGTGGCGTTCCTCGTCGTGGCGGCGTCCGTCGCCCTGGTGGTGGCCGCTACCGCGTCGGTGACGGTGCCGCTGCCTCTCGCGGTGGTGATCGGGCTGCTGTCCGGCGCGGTGTGCGGCCTGGTGGTCGCCTCCGTGGTCCGGGTGTGGCCGGCGCTACGGGTGTTGTGGTGGTGGGCGTTCGAGATCGTCACTGCGGTCACGCTCTTCGTCGGCATGGCGTACCTGTCCCGGGCGACGCACCCGGCGGTGCCGCTGGTGCTCCTGGTCCTGGTGCTCGGCGTGGTCTTCGGTGTCGGCCGGGTCCGTCGGCGGGTGTCGGCGTGGGTGTGGTGCGTGGCGGTACGGCACCGGCTGCGGCTGTGCTTCGCGGAGTTCATCCGGTCCGCGTCGCGGCTGCACCCGGGTCGGTTGCCGCTCATCCTGTGGGCGCGGCCGACACCGGCCGGGGAGCGGGTGTGGGTGTGGTTGCGGCCGGGCCTGGACCTGACGGACCTGGACGGCAAGGCGGACAAGCTCGCGGTGGCCTGCTGGGCGGGCGAGGCGCGGATGGTTCGTGCGTCGGCCAAGCATGCCGCCCTGGTGCGGGTCGACATCACCCGTCGTGACCCGCTGACCGGCCTGGTGGCATCGCCGCTGTCGGCCTGGGTGGCGTGGATGCGCGACGAGAACACCCCGGTATCGCCGGCCATGCCGCCGCTGGGCCTGGACCTGCTGGACGTGCCAGCGCCAGCGCCGGAGCAGCGCAACCCACGCCGCTGATCCCAAGACTCACATGCCCTGTCTGGGGCGTGTGCGGTGGCCACCAAAACGGTGGTTCACCTACATCAATCTCGGAGGAGATCGCAATGGCAAACGACACGACCGTGACGGTGGTCGGCAACTTGACCGCCGACCCGGAGCTGCGGTTCACCCCGGCCGGGGTGGCGCTGGTGAAGTTCACCGTGGCGTCCACGCCTCGGGTGTTCGACCGTGCCTCGGGCGAGTACCGCGACGGTGACCCGCTGTTCCTGACCTGCACCGCGTGGCGGGACCTGGCGGAGCACATCGCCGAGTCGCTGGCCAAGGGCACCCGCGTGGTGGTGGCCGGTCGGCTGCGGCTGTCGCGGTGGGAGAACGAGGAGGGCGAGAAGCGCTCCGCGTACGGCCTGGACGTGGATGAGGTCGGTCCGTCGCTGCGGTTCGCCACGGCGACGGTGAAGAAGATGTCCCGGACCCGCTCCGGTGGAGACGGGTTCGCTCCGGAAGCGCCGGCGGATGACCCCTGGTCGACCGCTGCGCCGGCGGCGGCCTGAGCGGGCCAGTGATGTCGACGCTGACCGCTTCTCCGATACCGGGTGGCAGGCCCGCCGACCCGACTGTGTCGATTTTCGACCCGGTGCATGTCGGGGTGGACGAGTTCGGCCACCCGGTGCAGGTCCCGCTGATCTACCGCAACTTGTTGATCGGTGGGGAACCGGGCGGCGGCAAGTCGACCCTGCTGAACCTGATCGTGGCTCACGCCGCCCTTTCGCTGGACTGCCGGCTGTGCCTGCTGGATGGCAAGCAGGTCGAGTTGGGCCAGTGGAAGAGCTGCGCGGACGTGTTCGTCGGCCCGGACATTACGCATGCCCTGGCCACGTTGCGGCGGATGCAGATCGTGATGGACAACCGGTACGCCTACCTGGAAGCTGCTGGCCGCCGGAAGACCCAACGCGATGACGTGTTCAGCCCGATCCTCGTCGCCATCGATGAGATCGCCTATTTCTCGGCCACGGTCGGGGACAAGAAGACCCGGGAGGACTTCGCGGGGCTACTGCGGGACCTGGTGGCCCGGGGCCGGGCGGTCGGCATCATCGTCGTCGCGGCGACGCAACGCCCGTCGTCCGACATCATCCCGACGAGTCTGCGGGATCTGTTCGCCTGGCGGTGCGCCTTCCGGTGCACCACCAACGTGTCCTCCGACATCGTGTTGGGCCACGGGTGGGCAGACCGCGGCTGGTCGTCCAACACGATCAGCCCGACCAATCCCGGCGCGGGCCTGCTCATCGCCGAGGGCGGCACCCCGCAACTGATCAAAGCCGCGTACCTCGATGACGCGGCCTGCGCCCGGATCGCGACCTACGCCGCCCGCCTGCGGGCTGACCGCAAGGGGCGTGCGGCATGAGTATCCGTATCCGACCCCGGACGGCCACGTCGCCAACCTGGCCTGCCACCGACGACGACCACCGCCTTCACCCGGACTGGTGCGCCCGTGGCCACCTCTGCGGGATGGGCGAGCACCGAGGCCAGCCGATGACCCTGCGGGTTCCCGGTCACGGTGTGGTGGTCCTGACCCGTGTGCTGGCCGCTGACGGCAGCCAGCACGCCGAGATCCACACGCGCATCAGCCTCGCGGCCGGCGACACCAACGCCCGGGCGCACCTGATGCGGATCGTCACCGAGTTCGACGCGGCCCTGCGGCGGATGGTCCGCCCCCAGCGCCGAACCCCATAGAAACGGGCCGACAGCACCGGGATCAGCCCTAGGAAAGCACCCCGGACGCCGCCGACCCGCCCCATCAACAGCCCGGAAGGAGCTGCCGTCATGCACGCTACCCAAAACACGGTCGCCGAGCAGGTGACCACCCCGGCCCGCACGCTGCGGGACGCCGCCCTGTACCTGTCCCGCCACGGCTGGACGCAGGGCGCCTACTACGACGCTACGTCGGGGTCGTTCACGCCCCCGGCCTGTCTGGTCGGCGCGGTCGGCATGGTCTGCTACGGCGGCCCGGTCGACGCCCCGGCCCAGATGTTCGACGCCCCGGAGTTCGCCGACTTCGAGGCGGCGTTGACCTACCTGGACTGGTACTTGGCCTGCCGGTTCGCCAGCGGCCAGTACTACGACGGGCTCGACAACGCCTACGACTTCAACGACGCCAAGGGCCAGACCGCCGACGCTGTCATCGCCGTCCTCAACGCGGCGGCCGACGCGTGGGACCGCACCAACGGTGGTGCGGCATGAACAAGAACACCGTCAAGCCCGGCTTGATGCGCACCCGCACCACGCGCGCCAAGCGCTCGGTGGAAACCACTGAGTTCGACGCGTTCGTGCGGCGCATCCTGCGGGCGTATGCCCGTCGGGTCGCTGCCGGCGACATCGAGGCGCTGCGGTCGCTCGCGGCGCTGTCCACCGACGTGGACGCCGTGACCCGGCTCGCTGTCACCGGTCTGCGGCAGCCTCCGTACCGGTACTCCTGGACGGAGATCGCCGACCGGCTGGGTGTGTCCCGGCAGGCGGTGCAGATGCGCTACGGCGATCGCGCCGATCGGGTCGCCCTGGACGAGCGCCTCATCCGCGCCGGCCTCGGCGTCACGGTGGCGATCCTCGCGCAGGTGTTCGCCGATCACTACCCCGGTAGCCCGGCACCGTCACTGTGCCCCGGCTGCGGCTTCCGCTACCCCGACGGGGTGACGGACTGCCCGACCAACGCCACGGTTCGCCCGCTGCTGTACCGGCGGCGCGGCGAGGACAAGCAGGCGCTCAGCATCCTGACGCCTGACCAGTTCGCCGACCTGCACAACCTCAAGACCGCCCGGACCAACCGGACGGCAACCCGCAGGGCGGCCCAACCCACGTCGCTGCCTTCCGCCGAGGAGCCGGCTTTGTTCGGCCTCACTGACGGGAGGGCCACGGCGTGACCACCAACCCGACTCCAACCTCTACCCGGCTGGTGGCCGGTGAGCCCCGGTTGGCGTCGATCGCCTCGTGGGCGGTGCTGGCCGCGTCATTCGGCCTGTCCGCCTCCACCTGGATCGCGCTGGCCGAACTCGCCGGCTTCACCGCCCGCATCACGGTCCCCGGCACCTCTGTCAGCCTCGCCCTGGCCTGGCTGATGCCCATCGCGGTCGACGGCTACGTGGTCGTCGCCCTGGTGCTGTGGATGGCTCCCGTGCCCGCACGGGTCGCCGCATTCGCCAAGAAGAACACCTACGGTGCGGCTGGCATTGGCATCGCTGCCCAGTCGGCGTACCACCTGCTAGACACCATGTCCACCAACGTCGAACCCTGGCGCGTGGTCCTGGCCGCGATCGTCGGGGCACTGCCCCCGGCCGTCGCTGGCCTGGCCGTGCACATGCGCGCTCTGCTCCGCCGGGAAAGCGGCCGAACCCTAACCGCCGTCACCGGCACCACACCAAGGTTCCCGGCACCCGCCGAGACGCCAACCCCAACAGTGACCGTTCCCGCCGTCCCGGCACCGACGCCCGGCCGGCCCGAGCTGCCCATCATTCCCGCTACCGAACCCGCCGAACCGGCACCGACGCTGGCCCGGCCCGAGGTCCCGACCCCGGCGCAACTGGTCGACCGGATCACCGCACCGCGACCGGCCGTCATCCCGGAGCCCTCGACGCCCGCACTTGATGCGACCGTCCGCCCCGCCCGTCCCCGACCGAGCAAGCCCGAAACCGCCCCGGCACCGACGTTGGCACCGTCCACCACTGACACTCCTGTCACCGCGTCTGACGCTGCCCAACTTCCGCTGCCGATCGTGGCCCCGGACCTGCTCGCCCGAGCGACCCGCGTCGCGAAGCAGTACCGCACCGAGCACGGCACGCCGATCACCCCGGGCCAACTGGCCGTCCGCCTCAAGGTGACCTCGGATGAGGCCACGCAAGCCCTCGCGGTCCTGGACCTCGACCCCAACACCAGCAACCGACCCGTCCAGCCCGCCAACGGACGCGCCGTGAAGGCGACCCGTTGACCGTCTCGACGCTGACCGTCGTACCCGAAGCACCTGCTTCGGGTACGGCCCCGTGCGCCGAGCCGGCCGCCCCGCCCTGGTACGCCACGTCCGCCGATATCCGGCTCCAGGCGGCTGCCCGGCTGACGCAACCCGACTTCGCCGGTTGGCTGCGCCACGTCCGCCCGGCCGCTGGCTGCACCCGCCCGGTCCGACTGGTCGGCACCATGGTCACCGTCGAGGCCGCCACCGGCCGTCTGCTCACGGAGCGGTCAACGGCCGACATGCCCGACGGCGTCATCTACAAGCCGTGCGGCAACCGCCGCGCCGCCGTGTGCCCGACCTGCTCCAAGCTCTACCAACGCGACGCCTACCAGGTCGTGCGCGCCGGCCTCGTCGGCGGCAAAGGCGTGCCCGAGCAGGTGGCGCACCACCCGGCGGTGTTCCCGACCTTCACCGCCCCGTCCTTCGGCGAGGTGCACACCCGCTTCGTCAAGCGGCACACCTGCACCCGCCGGACCGCCTGCGACTGCCGGCCGGAGCCGTGCCACGCTCGCCGGGAACTGACGGTCTGCCCGCACGGCGTGCGGCTTGTCTGCTTCGCCCGCCACGAGGACACCGACGCCCGGTTGGGCACGCCGCTGTGCCTCGACTGCTACGACCACGACGCGCAAGCGGTCTGGAACCTGACCGCCGGGGAACTATGGCGGCGCACCACCATCGCCATCAACCGCTACATGCACCGGCTGGCTACCGCTCGCGGCATCCCCGACATCCCCGTGACCTCACCGCGTACCGGTAAGACCCGGTGGGTGTCCCCGGTGCGGCTGTCGTTCGGCAAGGCCGCCGAGATGCAACGGCGCGGCGTCGTGCACTTCCACGCCATCATCCGCCTCGACGGCCGCGACCCCGACGATCCGGACGCCATCGTGCCGGCCCCGCCGCAGCTCGACGCCGCCGACCTGGTGGCCGCCGTCGACCACGCCGCCGCCACCGTCGGCTTCACCACCGCCGACCACCCCGCCCGCCCCGCCGGCTGGCCGATCACCTGGGGCACTCAGGTGCTGACCAAGGTGATCACGGTGGCAGGCAGGGGCGAGGTGACCGACGCGCAGGTTGCCGCCTACCTGGCCAAATACGCCACCAAGTCGACCGAGGTCACCGGCCACGCCTCCAACCGGCTGACCGGCGACACCATCGACATCTACGCCGACCCGGCCGGCAGCCACGCCGAGCGCCTGATCGACGCGTGCTGGATGCTCGGCACGCCCCGCGACTGGCGACGGCTGCGCCGCTGGGCGCACATGCTCGGCTTCGGCGGCCACTTCCTCACCAAGTCCCGCCGCTACTCGATCACCTTCGCCCTGCTGCGCAACCAACGCATCGTGTTCCGCCGCACCCAGAGCAGCGGCCCGCAGGAAGCCGCGGCTGCCACCGAGCCGACCACGCTGGTGGTCAACTTCCTGCAATTCGTGGGCGCCGGCTGGCACACCACCGCTGACGCAATGCTCGCCAACGCCTCCGCCGCGATGGCCCGAGAGCACCAGGACGCGGCACGCGAGTACTTACAGACCCTCGTCGCCTGACGCGCGATCCAGCGTCAAGCCCACCTTGACACCTAATAGGCCGACAGTCGGCCATCGCAGTCGTGGAATGGAGCACTGGACCGATGAGCACCCAGAGGCAGACAAGCGCTGTCGACCGGCTGTGGACGGTGGAGGACGTCTCCGCCTTCCTCGGCGTGCCGGTCGGCACCCTCTACCAATGGCGGCACCGCCGTTTCGGGCCACCGGCGGCCAAGGTCGGACGGCACCTGAGGTACGACCCGCAGGATGTGCGGTCCTGGGTCGCGGAGCAGGCGGCGTAGGCCATGCCCGTCGATGACCTGTGGTACCTGAACGGGCGGGCGGCTGACGGCTCGCGGCTGCCGTCGAAACGGCATGGGCGGGGCAAGCGGTGGCGGGTCCGCTGGACGGACAACCTCGGCGAGACGCGTACGCAGTTGTTCGAGCGGAAGGTGGATGCCGACCGCCACGACGCCAACGTGCGCGCCGACCTGAGCCGGGGCCAGTACATCGATGACCGGGCGGGCCGCATCACCGTTGCGGCCCTCGCCTCGCTGTGGCGGGACGCCCAACTCCACACCGACAGCACAACCGTCCGGGTGGAGCACGCTGTCCGGCTCCACGTGCTGCCGGGACTGGGCGCGCAGCAGATCAAGGATGTCCGTCCGAGCCACATCCAGGGATGGGTACGGGACCGGTCGACGGTCCTCGCTCCGACCACGCTGCGGGTGGTCTACACCTACCTCAGTTCGATGTTCGCCATGGCGGTGCGGGACCGGCTGATCTCGGCCAGCCCGTGCGACAAGGGCATTCGGCTTCCGCCGGTCGGCCGGGGGAGCCGGGTCCTTCCCACGGCGGAGCAGGTGCACGACCTGGCGCGTCTGCTGCCGGCCCGGTTGGCCGCGACGGTCTATCTCGCGGCCGGTTGCGGGCTGCGCCTGGGTGAAATCCTCGGCTTGGAGGTGGAAGACATCGACTTCGACGTGCGGGAGGTGCACGTCCGTCGTCAACTCAAGGTGCTCAAGGGCCGTCAGCCGTTCCTCGGACCGGTCAAGACCAGCACCAGCGCCCGCACCGTCGAGCTGCCTGATGTCGTGGCGGTGGCGCTGCGTCAGCACCTGGCCGACGGGTGCGACGCGGTCGAGGTCGACGACGACACGGACCGTCGCCGGCCGGTCCGCCGGGCAGCACGCCTGCTGTTCCGGGGTGTCGGCGGCGAGCCAGTCAACGCGGCGACCTTCTCGCGGACGTGGGCGAGCGCCCGGGAAGCGGTCGGCCTGCCGGCGCGGTGGGGGATTCACGGACTACGGCACTACTACGCGACGGTCCTGATCCACGCGGGCGCGTCGGTGAAGACGGTGCAGCTCGCGTTGGGGCACAGCACGCCGACGGTCACGCTCAACACCTACGTGCACGAGTGGCCGGACGTGCTCGACCGGACCCGGCTGCTCATCGACGGTGCGCTCGGCCAACACGAAACGGCGGCCACGCCGGCTGTGAGCCGGGCATGACCGCCGTCCGTGAGGTTGTACCCAACCTGTGCCCAAGATCAGTAGTGATCCTGTTGGTGCAGGTCAGAGCCTTGATCAGGCTCAGCAGTCGTAGTACATGGCGAACTCGTGCGGGGTCGGGCGCAGACGCACCGGGTCGACCTCGTTGGCGCGCTTCCAGTCGACCCAGGTGGAGATCAGGTCGGGGGTGAAGACGCCGCCGTCGAGCAGGTAGTCGTGGTCGGCCTCGAGCGAGTCGAGCACTGCCGACAGCGAGCCCGGCACCTGCTTGACGTCGCCCCACTCCTCCGGCGGGAGGTCGTAGAGGTCCTTGTCGATCGGCGTCGGCGGCTCGATCTTGCTCTTGATGCCGTCGAGGCCGGCCATCATCATGGCCGAGAAGGCCAGGTAGACGTTGGCCGACGGGTCCGGGACGCGGAACTCGACGCGCTTGGCCTTCGGGTTCGCGCCGGTCACCGGGATGCGGGTGCAGGCGGACCGGTTGCGCTGCGAGTAGACCAGGTTGACCGGCGCCTCGAAGCCCGGCACCAGACGGCGGTACGAGTTGATCGTCGGGTTGGTGAAGGCCAGCAGCGACGGCGCGTGGTGCAGCAGACCGCCGATGTACCAGCGGGCCATGTCGGACAGGCCGGCGTAGCCGGTCTCGTCGTAGAACAGCGGCTCGCCGTTGAGCCAGAGGCTCTGGTGGGTGTGCATGCCGGAGCCGTTGTCGCCGAAGAGCGGCTTGGGCATGAACGTCGCGGTCTTGCCGTTGGCCCAGGCCTCGTTCTTCACGATGTACTTGAAGAGCTGGAGCTGGTCACCGGCGTGCAGCAGGGTGGAGAACCGGTAGTTGATCTCGGACTGGCCGGCGGTGCCCACCTCGTGGTGCGAGCGCTCCACGTTGAAGCCGGTGTCGACCAGGCGGCGCACGATCGAGTCACGCAGGTCGGCGTAGTGGTCGACCGGCGGGACGGGGAAGTAGCCGCCCTTGTACGCGGTCTTGTAGCCGCGGTTGCCGCCCGGCTCTTCGCGGCCGGTGTTCCAGGCGCCCTCGATCGAGTCGATGTAGTAGAACGACTGGTGCGCCGAGGTCTCGTGGCGGATCGAGTCGAAGATGTAGAACTCCGCCTCGGCGCCGAAGTACGCGGTGTCGGCGATGCCGCTGGCCGCGAGGTACGCCTCGGCCTTCTTCGCGACGTTGCGCGGGTCGCGGCTGTAGGCCTCGCGGGTGAACGGGTCGTGGATGAAGAAGTTGAGCGCGAGCGTCTTCTGTGCGCGGAACGGGTCGATGAACGCGGTGGCGACATCCGGGAGCAGGAGCATGTCCGACTCGTGGATCGCCTGGAAACCGCGGATCGACGAACCGTCGAACGCGAGGCCGTCGGTGAAGAGGTCGTCGTTGACGGACTCGACCGGCAGATTGAAGTGCTGCATCACGCCGGGCAGGTCACAGAAACGAACGTCGACGAACTTCACGTCCTCGTTCTTGAGGTATCGCAGCAGTTCCTCGGGATTGGCGAACACACATCCTCCTGGCACGTCCACGGGGTGGCTAGGCTTCTGGCGACGCTAGGGCCGGGGGGTTGCCCGGCCGTGTCTCCGTTGTTTCTGCCGTGTTACGTCCCTCGCGGAGCGTCAGCGACGCCCCGGTCCGCGCCTCCGGCCCGCCAGGAACGCCGTACCGACTGTGCCAGTGTAATGACATCTGATGCCTTTGGCCTGAATCGGCACACAGCGGCGACGGCACCCGGCAAGCCCTCATCCCGGCGCGGATACCCTTGACCGCTGTGACCAATCCGCACCTCCCGGCAGCGCCGGCCACCGACCCCACCTTCACCGCGCCGAGCCTCGGTCGGCGGTTCGGTGCGCTGATCATCGACTGGGTGCTCTGCCTGCTGGTGTCCAACTTCTTCGCCGACCCGGTACGCGACGGCTGGGCGCCGGTGCTGGTGCTCGTCCTGGAGTACGGCATCTTCCTCGGCCTGTTCGCCCAGACTCCGGGCATGTACATCACCAAGATCCGCTGTGTGAGCTGGCGCGACGGTGGCCGGATCGGCGTGCTCCGGGGGCTGATCCGTGGCCTGCTGCTGGCCCTCGTCGTCCCCGCACTGATCATGGACGAGCACCGGCGCGGCCTGCACGACCGAATCGCCGGCTCGGTCATCGTCGACGCCCCCCGAGGCTGACGCCGACCCCTCCCTAGGCCGGTCCGGGGCCGCACGAACCGCAAGATCGCACTCGATCCACGATCTGGTGGCATCCGCCGCGCGCGAGGCCACTACATCCAGGCTCGAGCACGATCATGGCGAGGGTGGCCAGAGGTGGGCAGCGCGTCGGGACGGGTGCACATGAGGGTGTCCGTAAAAGAGCCGGACCCACGTGGGTCCGGCTCCTTTACGCGTACACCTGAGGGGTCAGCGGCCCCGCGACTGGCGGAAGGCGCCTGGCGGCCGCATGTTCTTCGGGATCGCGCCCTTGGGCATCTGTGGCCGGGCGGTGAGCGCCTTGAGTCGCTTGTCCAGCGAGTTGACGTCCTTGCCGGAGAGGGCGCGGGGCAGGCGCAGCAGCGTCGTCCGCAGCTTGCGGATCGGCAGCTCGCCCTCCTCCTGCCCGATCACGTAGTCGTGCAGGGGAGCGGAGCCGATCACCTTGGACAGCCGCCGCTTCTCCTGGCCGAGCAGACCGCGCACCCGCTGCGGGTTGCCCTCGGCCAGCAGGATCACGCCCGGGCGGCCGATCACCAGGTGGACCATGTCCATCTGGGTGGTCGAGCTGACCGCCGGGGTCACCCGCCAGTCGCCACGCATGTTCTCCATGATCTGCGCCGCCGCGCCGGGTTGCCCCTCGGCGGCGTTCATCATCGCCTTGTTGGACCGCAGGTTGAGCACGATCAGCACCGCGAGCAGGACGAACAGGATGCCGATCGGCAGCCAGATCCAGCTCCAGAGGATGACCGCGACCACGGTGAGGGCGAGCGGGATGAGCACCGCGGCGGCGACCAGCGGCGCGAACCACCGGTCCTGCTTGGCGGTGAACTGGAACACCATCCCGATCTGCTTCAGCCGTTGGCCGAACGAGACCTTCTCCTGGGGCTTTGCCATGCCGCAGAGTCTAGTGGTCGCCGCCGACCCGGTTGATCCGCGTCCGGGTGCCGGGGCAGCTGAGTACCTTACGTCGCCGTACGCGCCCCGAGCGGCCGGGTAAGGAGGCTGTGGGCGGGGAAGATGAGGCGCCGTGCCCATGCCCGGGTGGGGCCTTCGCGCGAAGAGTCGTCAGCAGAAGACGACGACACCACGAAGGAGCCCGACATGTTCGGCAACGACGCGGATTTCCTGCTCACCCTGCACCGTACCCACGCCGCCGAGCTGCGCGCCGACGCGGCCGCGGACCGGCTCGCCCGGTCGCTGTCCCGTCCGGTCAGCCGCGGGTGGTTGGGCCGGCGCAGGCAGGCTGGTCGCACCGGCGACGCCCGCCGGTGACCGCGCCCAGCGCGGCCGCCACGCCCGCCGCACCCAGCGCGGCCGCCACGCCCAGCGCGCCCGGCGTGGCTGCCACGTCCACGGCACCCGTCGGGCTGGCCGCTCGACCCGATCCGACCCCGCCGCCCGGCCACCGGCCGATCGGCGGGGCCGGCGGGGCGGGGCGCCATGGCATGCTCGAACACGTGACCGTACGCGCCGCCAGCTCAGTCCTCGTCGGGCGCCACCGCGAGACCGCGGCACTACGGGACGCGCTGGGCCGGGCGCGGGCCGGGGAGCCGACCACAGTGCTCGTCGGCGGCGAGGCGGGTGTGGGTAAGACCCGGCTGCTGGAGGAGTTCGCGGGCTGGGCCACCGACGGCGCGGCGCGGGTGCTCGTCGGCCAGTGCCTGGAGTTGGGCGAGGCGGGTCTGCCGTTCGCGCCGTTCGCCGCCGCGTTGCGGGCGGTGCTCCGCGCCGACGGCCCCGAGGTCTTCGCCGGCTACGAGGCGGAGTTCGCTCCGCTCCTGCCGGAGCTGGGCCGCGCCTCCGCGGCGCTGACCACCCCGCGTGCCGTCCCGCTCAGCGACGCCCCGCGCGGCTACCTGTTCGACCTGGTCGCCGAGCTGTTCCAGCGGCTGGCCGATGCTCGCCCGCTGGTCCTGATCATCGAAGACCTGCACTGGGCCGACCGTTCCACCCGCGACCTCATCGGTTTCCTCGTCCGCGCGGCGAGGCCGGGCCGGCTGCTGCTGGTCTGCACCTACCGCACCGACGAGTTGCAGCGAGGGCACCCGCTGCGTCCGTTCCTCGCCGAGCTGGATCGGGCCCGGGGTGTGGAGCGGGTCGAGCTGGCTCGCCTGGACCGCGACGGCACCGCCGCGATCCTCGCCGACCTGCTCGGCGCCGAGCCGCTCGCCCGCGCCGTCGACGATGTTCACGACCGCACCCAGGGCAACCCCTTCTTCATCGAGGAGTTGGCCGTCGCCGGTGACCCGATCGGCTGCGCGGCGCTCCCCGAGACGCTGCGTGACCTGCTGCTGGCCCGGGTGGACCGGCTGCCCGAGCCGGCGCAGCGGGTGTTGCGGATCGCGGCCGCCGGCGGCACCCGTTTCGCCCACGACCTGCTCGCCGAGGTCGCCGGGCTGCCCGAAACCGAGCTGGAGGACGCGTTACGCGCCGCCGTCGCCGCCCAGCTGGTGGTGGCCGACCGGGACGGTGACTACGAGTTCCGACACGCGCTGGTCCGCGAGGCCGTACACGACGAGTTGTTGCCCGGTGAGCACGCCCGGCTGCACGCCCGCTTCGCCGCCGCCATCGAGGCCCAGCCACATCTGGTCGCCGCGGGCCGGGCCCCGGCCGAGATCGCCCACCACTGGCACGCCGCGCACGACCACCCGCGCGCCCTCGTCGCCGCACGAGCCGCCGCGTGCGCCGCCGCCGACCGGTACGCGTACGCCGAGCAACGCCGACTGCTGGAGCGGGCGCTGGAGTTGTGGGAACTGGTGCCGGACGCCGCCGACCTGCTCGGCATGGACCACCTCGCGTTGCTGGAGCAGACCCTGGACGCCGCGGTGACCGCAGGCGACTTCAGCCGGGCCATCACCCTGACCCGGGCCGGGCTGGCCGAGGTGGACGCCGACGCCGCGCCGCTGCGCGCCGCCCGCCTGCTGGACCAGCGCGGTCGACTGATGGCCCTGCTCGGCAAGAGCGACGGCAGCCGCGAGCTGGATGAGGCGTACCGGCTGGCGGCCGGTGGCCCGCCCGGCGCGGAGCGGGTCCGGCTGCTCGCCGACATCGCCACCCACCTGGTCAAGATCGACCCGCGGAAGGCGGCCCGGGTGGCAGCCGAGGCCGCCACCGACGCCGAGGCGCTCGGAGAACACGTGGCCCTGCTGTCGACGCGGATCGCGTTGCTCTGCCACGGCGAGCGGGACCTGACCGGCGGGCTGGCCGAGCTGGGCGAGGCGGCCGCCGCTGCCCGTGCGGCTGGGGACGCGCCGACCCTGGTGCTCGCCATGGTGTTCGAGTCGGACATGCTCTGCGAGTTGGGCCGCTACGCCGAGTCCGCACAGGCCGCCGAGGCCGGTGTGGCCGAGGCGAGACGGGTGGGGATCAGCCGCTCCACCGGGGCGTACCTGCTCTCCAACCGGGCCGAGGCGCTCATCGCGTTGGGTCGGTGGGACGAGGCCGAGGCGGTCTGCGCGGAGGCCGCCCGCATCGACCTGTCCGGTGTCACCGGTCTGCACTGGCTCCAGTTGGGCGCCGGGCTGCGGCTGGCCCGCGCCCACCCGGGCGCCGACGAACTGGTCGACCGGGCGCTCACCTTCCTCAATCGACCGTACCTGTGGCCGAACCACCGCCTGCCTCTGCACGAACTGGCGATCGAGGCGGCGCTGGCCGCGGACGACAAGGTCGAGGCGGTACGGGCGGCCCGCGTCGCGGTGGCCGACGAGAGCCTGCCGCAGCTGCCCCGGGAGGGTTGGCCGGTGCTCAGCGCCGCCGCGCGTACCGCGGCGCGGGTGGGTGACCGGGAGTTGGCCGTCGCGGTGGCGGCGCTCGCCACCGACCTGCCGGCGCGGCACCCGGCCGCCCGCGCGTACGCCGCCCAGGTCACCGCGCTGCTCGCGGTGGGCGACCAGGCGCTGCCGGCGTGGCGTGCGGCGGTCGACGCGTGGCGGGCCGACGGACAGCCCTACCCGTTGGGCAGAGCGCTGCTGGCGCTGGCCGAGGCGACCGCCGCAGCCGGGGAACGCGACGAGACGGCGGCGGTGGTCACCGAGGCCACCGAGATCGGCCGGCGGCTGGGTGCGGCCCCGCTGGTCGAGGCGGCCGCCACCCTGGCGCGGCGGGTCGGCCTGCGCGCCGGTGGCGGGGCCGGCGCGGACCTGCTGACCGCCCGGGAGCGGGAGGTGCTGCGCCTGGTTGCCGAGGGGTACAGCAACAGCCGGATCGCCAAGCGGCTGTTCATCTCGCCGAAGACGGCAAGCGTGCACGTCTCCCGGATCATCGCGAAGCTGGGTGTGACCAACCGGGTGGAGGCCGCCGCCCTGGCCCACCGCCTCGGCCTGCTCACCGAGGCCGCCGCGCCGCGCTGACGCGCACCGAGGCTCCCGCACCGAGACCGGCGGGCCGCGCACCGAAGCCGTCGGGACGCGCACCGAGGCCGCCGCGCTGACGTGGGCCGCCGAGGTCAGCGCGGCAGGTAGATGCGCCAGCCCTCGATGGTGACCAGTTCGAGGCTGCCCGGCGTGACTCGCTGCCGCTCGTCGAGCACCCCCGCCAGGGGTGAGCCGGCCGGCGCGACCCAGGCCGGTGCCGCCGCGCTGTCCACCTCCCGCCGGTACGCGGGGTAGCGGTCGAAACCGGGGCGCAGGGTGTCGTCGACGACCGCGCAGACCACCTGCTCCGCGCTGGTGAAGGTGAGCCGGTTGCAGGTCCAGTAGCCGGCGCGCACGTGCCGTACGCCGAGTTGCCGCAGGGTGCTCACCAACTCGGTGTGCCGGGCCTCGGCGGCCCGGGTCGCCGGGACGGTCTCCGCCGCCCGCCAGGTGGCGTGGGCGGCGGTGCCCAGCGTGGCGGCGAGCAGCACCACAGCGACCGACCGGGCCAGCGTCGACCCGACGCCCCGCCGGCCGGTCGCCGCCGGACGCAGCCCGTGCCGGGCCACCGTCCACACCGGCCAGAGCAGCGCCGGCAGGGAGATGAGCAGGCAGGACAGGTAGCGGGAACTCTCCACCGGGGTGAGCCCGGCGGAACTGCTCACTGTGTACGCGCCGAGGGTGGCCACCGCCGCCAGCACGAGCGCCAGCCGGGCCGCCGCCGCCACCCGGGGCGACACCGCGTCCGGGCCGACAGCGGCGGGGTCAGCGGCGTCGGAGGTGCGCAGGGCCCGCCAGGCGGTGGCGGCGGCGATGGCCAGCAGCAGCGGCAGGGCCAGCGCCCACCACAGTTGCCAGGTGGCGCACTGGCCGGGAGCGCAGAAGCCCATGCCCAGCCCGGGGCCGAGCACCAGGCCGCCGTGCAGCCGGTCCGGCCAGCCCGCGCTGGCGTTCGCACCGCTGGCCGCGAGCACGGCGTGCAGCGGGTTGCGCCCGGTCGACAGGCTGTGCAGCAGCAGCGGGGCCGCCCCCAGCACTGCCGCCGCCGCGAGCAGCGCCCCGGCGGCACCGTACAGCTCCCGGCGGCAGAACCCGACGAGGATCGCGCCGGTCGCCGCGACGTACGGCAACACGAGCGGATCGACCCAGAGCATCAGCCCGGCCAGGAACCCCCACGCGGCCCAGCGCGCCAGCCGCCGGCCGGGTCGCCCGGTCGTCCGCCCGTCGGGTTCCCCGGAGCCGGCCGATCGCCGCCCCGGTCGACCGGTGGCCAGATCCACGGCGAGCACCGCCAGCGCCGCCCCGGCCGCGTTCATCTCGGGGTAGCCGCCGCCGGCGATCAGCTGGTTCTTGACGATCCGGTCGGAACCGAGGGCCAGCAGCGCCACCATCAGCAGCCCGAACCACCGGTCCCCGGTCAGCCGCAGCGTCAACCGCCAGGCCAGCAGCAGGAACAGCGCGTACAGGGCCAGCGTGGGCAACCGCAGCCCGAGCAGCGACGGCCCACCGGCCAGGGCGAACACCGGCGCGGCCAGGTACGCCTCCAGCGTGCCCATGTACTGCTGGCCGTAGAACCAGACCGGGAAGCCCTCACCCCGCGCGATGTGCAGCGCGGCCAACCCCATGGTGGCCTCGTCGCTGTTGGTCGGCGGGGCGGCGTGCAGCAGCAGCCAGAGCCGGTAACCCACTCCGGCGAGCACCGCCAACCCGGTGAGCCAACCGACCAGACCGGGACGTGCGCCGGGTCGCGGGCGGGGCGAGTCCGCGCCGCGCGGCTGCTCGCGTACGCCGACGGTCATCACAGGATCATGACACCCGGACGCCGAACGGCAGTGCGGCGCTGCCGGCGGAGTCAGCCGGCGGTGGCGACCGAGGCGGCGGCGCGGGCGTCGATGGCCTGCTTGTAGAGCCGGCCGGCCCGGTACGACGAACGCACCAGCGGCCCGCTCATCACCCCGGCGAAGCCGATCTCCTCGGCCTCCTCGCGCAGCTCCACGAACTCCTCCGGCTTGACCCAGCGGGTCACCGGGTGGTGCCGGGGCGAGGGGCGCAGGTACTGGGTGATGGTGATCAGCTCACAGCCGGCCTCGTGCAGGTCGCGCAGCGCCTGCGAGACCTCGGCCCGCTCCTCGCCCATGCCCAGGATGAGGTTGCTCTTGGTGACCAGGCCGTCGGCGCGGGCCTGCCGGATCACGTCCAGCGAGCGGTCGTAGCGGAACGCCGGCCGGATGCGCTTGAAGATGCGCGGCACGGTCTCCACGTTGTGGGCCAGCACCTCGGGACGGGAGCTGAAGACCTCGGCCAACTGCTCGGGGACGGCGTTGAAGTCCGGGATCAGCAGCTCGACGCCGCAGCCGGGCTGCAGGGCGTGGATCTGTCGGACGGTCTCGGCGTACAGCCAGGCGCCGCCGTCGGGCAGGTCGTCACGGGCGACACCGGTGATGGTGGCGTACCGCAGCCCCATCGAGACCACCGACTCGGCGACGCGACGCGGCTCGTCGGCGTCGAACTCGGCCGGCTTGCCGGTGTCGATCTGGCAGAAGTCGCAGCGCCGGGTGCACTGGTCACCACCGATGAGGAAGGTGGCCTCCCGGTCTTCCCAACACTCGTAGATGTTGGGGCAGCCGGCCTCCTGGCAGACGGTGTGCAGCCCTTCGCGCGAGACGAGCCCGCGCAGCTGGGTGTACTCCGGGCCCATCTTAGCCTTGACCTTGATCCATGGCGGTTTGCGCTCGATCGGCGTCTCGGCGTTACGCGCCTCGATCCGCAGCAGACGCCGCCCCTCGGGGGCCGCCGTTGCGGTGCGCGCTGCCTGGCCGGTCGTCGGCGCGGAGTGCTCGATCGTCACGAAAATGAGCCTACGCCGGACGGCGGGTGTCTATGTGCGTCAGGCGACCGGCGTCACGCCCCGAACGTTGTGACGCCGGACACCGGCCGGTCGGAAAAGGGCGTCACAGACCGGGGAACCCGGTGCTACGGTCGCCGGCAACAGCGACGACGGAGCCGAGTAGCCCCCGACCCGCCAGTGCAGAGAGCCGCCGGTGCTGAGAGGCGGTCTGGCACCGGGGCGCGAAGACCCTCCCGAGCTGCGGGAAGAACGGCCGCGGGTCCCTCGCGCCCAGTAGAGCCCGCCCGGCTGGCCCCGGTCATCAGGCGACGAACGAGGCCCCCGCTCCGGCGGGGGCGAAGGTGTGGTGGCACCGCGAGGTTCCCGCTCGCCCACACCTCCCTGGGGCTGATGCGACGCTTTCGCCACCCCGGGGCGGCGACGGCGTGGCGATCGACCGAGGAGCAGCACGCCATGCAACGAACCCTGTCCCAGCAACTGCCCGCCAGGATCGGCACGACAGTGCGGATCGCCGGCTGGGTGCACCGCCGCCGACTGCTCAAGTCGGTGGCCTTCCTGATCGTGCGGGACGCCACCGGCCTGGCCCAGGTGGTCGTCACCGACCCGGCCGTCCGCGCCGAGCTGGAGAAACTCACCGAGGAGACGGTCGTCGAGGTCACCGCGACGGCCACCGCGAACGGCACGGCGCCCGCCGGGGTCGAGCTGACCGACCCGACGGTACGTCTCCTCGGGCCGCCCGCCGTGCCGCCACCGTTCGACCTGTACCGGCCGGCGCTCACCGCGAGCCTGCCCACCCAGCTCGACAACGCGCCCACCGCGCTGCGGCACCCCGCCCGGTCGGCCGCGCTGCGGATCTCGGCGGCCGCGGTGGCGGGGTTCCGGGCCGCACTCGACGCCCAGGACTTCGTGGAGGTCCACACGCCGAAGGTGGTCAGCTCCAGCACCGAGAGCGGGGCGAACGTGTTCGCGCTGGACTGGTTCGGCCGACCCGCGTACCTGGCCCAGTCGCCGCAGTTCTACAAGCAGCTGATGGTCGGCGTCTTCGAACGTGTCTACGAGGTGGGGCCGGTCTTCCGGGCCGAACCGCACGACACCGTCCGGCACCTCGCCCAGTACACGTCGCTCGACGCGGAACTGGGCTTCGTCACCGACCACCGGGACGTGATGCGGGTGCTGCGCGACAGCGTGGCCGGGATGCTGGACGCGGTGAGTGGGCGGGCCGGCAGCGCCCTGGCGACGCTCGGCGTCACGCCGCCGCAGGTGCCGGCGGAGATCCCGGCGGTGCACTTCACCGAGGCGCTGACGATCGCCGGCGCGCCCGCCGACGAGCCGGACCTCGCGCCGGCCCACGAACGGGCGCTGGGGGAGTGGGCCCGGCGCGAACACGGGTCGGACTTCCTCTTCGTCACCGGCTACCCGATGGCGAAGCGTCCCTTCTACACCCACCCGGACCCGGCGCGGCCCGCGTACTCGAACGGTTTTGACCTGCTCTTCCGTGGTCTGGAGCTGGTCACCGGCGGGCAGCGGCTGCACCGGCACGCCGACTACCTGGCGGCGTTGGCGGCCCGGGGTGAGCCGGTCGAGCCGTACGTCGGCTACCTGGACGCGTTCCGGCACGGCATGCCACCGCACGGTGGCTTCGCCGTCGGCCTGGAACGGTTCGTGGCCCGGCTGGTCGGCGCGGCCAACATCCGGGAGGTCACCGCGTTCCCGCGTGACCTGCACCGACTGACGCCATGAGCGAGGCGGGCCCCCGGCGTCGCCGCCGGGGGCCCGCAGCTCAGACCTCGATGAGGGTGGAAAGCCGGCGCTCGACCACCGGCAGCACGTCGGCGACGCTGATCGGGCGGCCCAGCTCGGCGGTGAGCGAGGTGACGCCCGCGTCCCGGATGCCGCACGGCACGATCCGGTCGAAGTACGTCAGGTCGCAGTCGCAGTTGATCGAGAAGCCGTGCAGGGTGACGCCCCGGGCCACCCGGATGCCGATGGCCGCCACCTTGCGGGCCGGCCCCCGGTCGTCCTCGGGCACCCAGACCCCGCTGCGCCCCTCGACCCGGCCGGCGGTCAGCCCGAACTCGGCGCACACGTCGATGAGCAGCTCTTCGGTCCGGCGCACGTAGGCGACCACGTCCACCGGGTCGGGCAGGCGCAGGATCGGGTAACCGACGAGCTGCCCCGGCCCATGCCAGGTGATCTTGCCGCCACGGTCCACGTCGACGACCGGAGTGCCGTCCATGGGCCGGTCCCACGGTTCGGTGCGCTTGCCAGCGGTGTAGACGCTCGGATGCTCCAGCAGCAGCACCGTGTCGCCGCGCTCGCCGGCCACCACCGATTCGTGCAGGCGCCGCTGCTCGTCCCAGGCGGCCTGGTAGTCGAGCAGGCCGGCACGGACGGCCGTCAGGCCTGGGGTCGTCGTCGTCACGGCAACCAGCCTAGTCCCGTCAGAGGCGATCATCCCTGGTGAGCCGCCTCACCGGGGAAGATCACCTGCCTACTGGTCGGCCGGTGGAATGCGCCAGAGCCAGACGTCGTCGACCCGTTGCGGCTCGCCGAACAGGGCGGTGCCGGTACGCAGCAGCGCCTCCTCGTCGACCTCGAACTTCGCGCCGTGCACCTCGTCGGCGAGCACCACCGTCTCGATGCGCCAGTGCCGCAGGTCCGACTGGACCTCCCGGATCGTTCCGTCGGTGACGATGGGGACCAGCCCGGTGCGGCCGGCCTGGTCCATCAACGCGCTCAGCGTGCGCGGCACCGGACCGATCCGACCTCGCCCGTCCGGCCCGCCGGGCCCGAGGAAGAAGCCGCCCGGGATGGCGAACTCGCCCTGGCGGTGCGACAACGCGTACGCCTGCCAGCGCTGGCCGTCCGGGTAGATGTCCACGGTCAGCGGCACCGGGGTCAGCACCCCGTCGGGTGACACGTAGTCCCGCCAGGTGCCGGAGGTGATGAAGCGCGGGATCGGCTCCCGCTCGTCGGTCAGCAGCGGGGTGGGCAGCAGCGGCAGCAGGGCCACCGCGAAACCCAGCAGCCAGGCCAGTTCCGTGGAGCGGTGCCGGGGTGGTGCGGCGCGCAACTGGTCGACGACGTACGCCAGCAACAGCCCGACCACGGGCGCGACCACCAGCGCCAGCCGGGCCGGCAGTGCGGCGTTCACCACCGGCAGTTGTCCGACCAGGTCGAACGGCATGGGCAGTTCGGTGCGTCGGCCGTCGACCTTGGCGACCGGCCCGAAGGAGAGCACCGTGAAGATCAGAGCGAGGGCGCCCAGCGCCCAGAGGGTGGCCCGGCGGTGCGGGTCGGCCCGCCGCCAGAGCACGACGAAACAGATCACGGTGAGCACCAGCAGCGGGATGCCGAAGAACGAGTTCTCCTCGGTCGGGTTCGGCGCCAGCGAGGTGCCCAACCCCGCCTCGCCGGCCAGCGAGCGGCGCGGGAAGGCGGCGAACGCCGCGATGTCCTCCGAGTGGATCACCGGGTCGAAGCCGGTGCCGTGGAACCGCTGTGGCCCGGCGAAGTGCAACCACAGGGGGTACGACAGCAGCACGCCGGCGACCACTGCGGTCACCCCGAGCCCGCGCAGGAAGGTGGGCAGCGCGGCGCGGGCCTCCACCCGGTTGGCCGGGTGCAGCGCCCAGATGGCGACGAACACCCCCAGCGCCAGCGCGGTGAAGAAGAGCCCCTCGGCGGCGATCGAGAAGGCCACCGCGACCAGCACGCCGAGGATCACCCCGTCGCGCAGCCAGTGCCCGGGGCGGCGTAGCGCGAACAGCCGCCAGATCAGCAGCGGCACCAGCCAACCGGCGGTCCAGTTCAGGTGCGCGTTGGCGTGCGACACCATGCCGGGGGAGTAGGCGATGAACAGGGCGCCGACCCCGGCGGCCAGCCGGCTGCGGACCAGGTGCCGGGAGAGCAGCCAGTACCAGACCAGCGCGGTGGCGAGGAGGTTCAGGGTGAGGATCACCAGGAACGTCGCCGGCGGCCCGATCAGGTACGTGAGCGGGGCGAAGGCCACCGCGTACACCGTGATCGTCGTGTTGACCGCGAGGTTCACGCCGTCCGGGACGTTGATCAGGTAGGTGAAGAGCGGGTTGTCCCAGTGGGTGACCGCGTGCCCACCGAAGGCCAGCAGCCATTCGAACAGCGCCTGGTCGCTGGAGTTGGCGGTGATGGTGCGGACGTTCGGGTCCCGCCACAGCCCACTGGTCACCCAGACGGCGAGCGCGAGCGCCACCAGCACGACGATCAGGTCGGCCCGGCGGTCCCGGACGGTGCGCGGCGGTGACACGGGTGCGGGCCCGGTGGCCAGCGACGGGGAGGACGGCACGCAGCGGACGTTACCAACCGGACCTGGACGGGCCGGTCAGACCTGCAAGGACGGGACCGTTGGGGATGGAATAGGTCCGCCACGGCGACGGTCCGGCGTACACAGCGTCCGTCGTGAATGTGTGAGTGTGCCCCATGTCATAGCGCCGACACGTCGTCGTAACGTCACGGCAACCCGACAGTGACCCAGTTCACAGTCCGCCCTCCAGGAGGCCGCCGTGCGCCGCTCCTCATCCACCCTCACCCGGCTGCTCGGTGTGGTCGCCGGGCTCGCCCTCGCCGTAGCGGGCGCGGTCGCCGTCGCCGCACCCGCCCAGGCCGCCACCCTCACCCAGGTCACCGGGTTCGGCTCCAACCCCGGCAACCTCGCCATGTACGCCTACCGGCCGGACGGCCTGCCGGCCAACTCCCCGGCCGTCGTCCTGCTGCACGGATGCACGCAGAACGCCTCCGGCTACTTCGCCAACTCCGGCTGGCAGAAGTACGCCGACCAGTGGAAGTTCGCCCTGATCGTCGCCCAGCAGCCCGCCGGCAACAACGCCAACTCCTGCTTCAACTTCTTCGAGGCGGGGGACACCACCCGAGGTCAGGGTGAGGCGCTGTCGATCAAGCAGATGGTCGACCACGCCAAGACGAACTACGGGGTGAACGGCTCCCGGGTCTACGTCAGCGGGCTCTCCGCGGGCGGGGCGATGAGCGCGGTCATGCTGGCCACCTACCCGGACGTCTTCGCGGCCGGATCGATCATCGCGGGGATCCCGTACCGTTGCGCCACCAGCATGGTCAACGCGTTCAGCTGCATGAGCCCGGGTGCGGACAAGACCCCGGCCGCGTGGGGCGACCTGGTGCGTGGCGCGTACTCCGGCTACACCGGCCCGCGCCCCCGGGTGGCCATCTGGCACGGCACCTCGGACTACACGGTCGTACCGCTCAACGGCACCGAGTCCCGCGACCAGTGGACCAACGTGCGGGGCGTGTCGCAGACCCCGACCAGCACCTCGTCGCTGCCCGGCAACACCAGCCTCGAGGTGTACGGCAACGACGACGTGCGGCTCTACCGGATCTCCGGGATGGGCCACGGCACCCCCGTCGACCCGGGCTCGGCGGCCGAGCAGTGCGGCACCGCGGGCGCGTACTTCCTGGACACCATCTGCTCGACGTACCGTGACGCGCTCTTCTTCGGTCTGAACGGCGGCGGGACCAACCCGACCCCGACCCCGACCCCGACGGTCACCCCCACGCCGACCCCGACGGCCACCCCGACCACGCCGCCGACCTGTGTGACGGCCAGCAACTACGCGCACGTGGCGGCCGGTCGGGCGTACCAGTCCGGCGGCTACGCCTACGCCAACGGCTCCAACCAGCGCATGGGCCTCTACAACACCTTCTACACCAGCGCCCTCAAGCAAACCGCCCCCAACCACTGGGTAATCGGCTGCTGACCCCCACCCCGCTTGCCCCTGTTGATCAAGAGGTTTGCGTCGTCCGGAAGCCGGAATCTGACGCAAACCTCTTGATCGACAGGGCTGTCGGTGGGGGATCAGGTCAGGCGGGCCAGGACCGGCGCGAGCGGATCCAGCGCGTCGCTGCGGACCACGAACCGGGTCACCCCCCAGCGCCGTTCGTGCTCGGCGACCGCCGTGATGATCTCGCCCACAGTGCCGATCAGCACGAACGGGGTGGCCAGCAGTTCGGCGGCGGTCATGCCGTTGCGCCGGGCCTGTTCCGCGGCGGCAGCCTCCGCGTCGTCGGTGACCACCACCGTCTGGACCAGCGCCTCCAACGCCGGCGGGTCGGTCCGGCCGGCCGCGCCGGCGGCCACACAGGCCAGCTGTGCCTCGATCTGGTCGGCCCGCCAGCGCGCCTCATGCTGGTGGCCGTCGGCGAGGGTACGTCCGAACCCGGTCAGCCCGACCACGTCGGCGTGCGCGCCGGCCCAGCGCAGCAGCGTCGAGTTCGCCGTACCCATCGTCAGCGGGATCCGGTCCTGCACCGGCCGGGGTTCGCGCAGCATCGCCTCGCGCATCGTCAGCTCGGCCGAGTCGACGGTGACCGAGGCGCCGTCGAGCAGGGCGCGTACCGCCTCGGCGACGGCCACGCAACGGCGGACCCGGCCGGCCACGTCGGGGCGTTCCCGGCCTACCGCGCGCCACTCCGCCGGGGTGTGACCGGCGCCGACACCGAGCCGGGCCCGTCCGCCGGAGATCAGATCAAGGGTGGCCACGTCGGCCGCGAGCAGCATCGGTTCCCGTACGCCGAGGTTCGACACGTACGAGCCGAGGCCGATCGTCGAGGTGACCGGGGCGGCGGCGGCAAGCGCCACGAACGGTGACGTCACGTCGCCGGGGTGGTCCGCGGCGAGCAGAGCGTCGAAGCCGGCGGTCTCGGCCCGACGGGCCAGCTCGGCCCAGCTCGCCGCGTCGGTCGGGGTGGCCTGGAGGGAGAAAATCGCCATTGGTCCAGCATCGGCCCACGCTGGCCCACCGACGACCCGCCGACAGCCGATTCTGCCAAGGGCCGAACCACCGGGGGTAGGCAGGGCGGGGTGGGGGTTAGGGGGTTGTTAGGGCTGCTTGGAGGGCTTGGGGGAGGGTTTGGTGGTGGTAGGGGTAGGCGGCTCTCGTTAGGACTCCGGGGAGGACTCTGGTGCTGGTGAGGGCCTCGTGGGAGAAGCCGCCGAGCACCACCTTGAGCGCCAGCGCGGGGATCGGGATGATCGCCGGGCGGTGCAGTTGCCGGGCCAGCTCGCTGGTGAACTCGGCGTTGGTGACCGGGTTCGGCCCCACCACGTTGACCGGGCCGGCGATGTCGTCGCTGTCGAGCAGGAAGCGGGTCGCGTCCAGCCAGTCGGCCATCGAGATCCACGGCAGCCACTGCCGGCCACTGCCCAGCCGGCCGGCGATGCCCAGCTTGAACGGCAGCAGTTGCGGCTTGAGCAGCCCGCCCTCGCGGTGCAGCGGCAGACCGGTACGCAGCCGGACCACGCGTACCCCGGCGTCCTCGGCCGGCCGGGTCGCGGCCTCCCACACCCGGCAGACGTCGGCCAGGAAGCCCTCGCCGGCCGGCGCGTCCTCCTCGACCGCCCGGTCGCCCGTGTTGCCGTACCAACCGACGGCCGACGAGTTGAGCAGCACCCGGGGTCGGTCCGCGACGGGGAGCCCGGCGATGGTGGTCGCCAGCGTGGTGGTGGTGTCCACCCGGCTGGTGCGGATCAACCGCCGGTAGTCGTCGTTCCAGCGTTTGTCGCCGACGCCCGCGCCGGCCAGGTTGACCACGGCGTCGACCTCGGCGACCACGGCCGGGTCGAGCTGCCCGGCGGCCGGGTCCCACCGTCGCTCCTGCGGCCCGCCCGGCGCCCGACGGACCAACCGGGTGACCTCGTGCCCGTCGCGGACGAGCAGGTCGGCCAGTCGGGTGCCAAGGAAGCCGGACGCGCCGGCCAGAAGGATCCGCATACCCCCATCTTCGTCCAGAACGCCACCGGTGGATGCATGGGGCTGCCGAAGGTGGGCGTTTCGGCGAACGAACTTGCGCGGAACCCCGTGTGCGGCAGGAAAGCCCAGGTCAACGAATGTTCCCGGGGCCGAAAACGGTTGCCGCGCGCTGTCGACGGTCAGCACGTTTCCGCAGGTCAGAGCAAACGTGAATGCGGTGTTCGCGATTGCTTGTGGCATCGATCTCGCTGACCATGAGTCATCCGAGAGCGCTCCCGTTTGGTGGGGTCGGCTCGCCGTGCCCGCCGTCGGGCGATCCCTGAGGAGGAACCATGCCGATCCTGGTGACCGGAGCGACCGGGACCGTCGGAGGAAGCGTGGTCCGGCAACTGGTCAGCGCCGGCCACGACGTCCGCGCGCTGACCCGCGATCCCACGTCGCCGGCGGCAACCGCGCTTCCCGGCCAGGTGGAGGTGGTGGCGGGCGACTTCGCCAGGCCCCACACGCTGGTCGCGGCGCTGCGCGGCGTGACGCTGATGCACCTGGTCGCGATGGACGGGTACGGGCCGCTGGGCACTGGTGTGGAGATTCTGCAGCTGGCCCGTAAGGCTGGCGTCCGCCGGGTCACCCACCTCGGCCACAACGATCCGAGCCGGGCCGACGACGACCCGCTCGAGGCGCCCCACCGGCCGCTGCACCGGGCCGTCGAGAACTCGGGCCTGGAATGGACGCACGTCTTCCCGGGCGAGTTCATGGCTAACACCCGCGAGTGGGCGGCCGGCATCCGCACCGCGGGGGTGGTGCGGGCGCCGTTCGGGGACTGGAACAGCGCGCTGGTCCACGAGGCGGACATCGCCGCGGTCATCGTGGCCGCGCTGACCGAGGACGGCCACGCTGGCCGGGTGTACCAACCGACGGGGCCGGAGCCGGTCCGTCGCCGGGACGCGGTCCGGATGATCGGCGAGGCGATCGGCCGTCCGGTGCGCTTCGACGAACTGACCCCGCAGCAGGCCCGCGAGTACTGGAAGGACCACTATCCCGCCGAGGTGATCGAGTGGTTCCTGGAGATGGGGCGGTATCTCGACGGCAACGCCTGGGTCGCCCCGGACGTCGAGCAGGTGACCGGACGCCCCGGGCGCACGTTCCGGCAGTGGGCCGCCGAGCACGCGGACGACTTCCGGTGACGACGCCCGGGGCGTGGACCGGCCCGGCGGTCAGGCCGCGTGGGCCGGACGCAGGTCGGCGAGCAGTCGCTCCACCTCGGCGTACGACTCGGCACTCAGCGGGCCGAGCGCCAGGGTGGCCAGGTTCTCGTCGGCCTGGGCCACCGTGCGCAGGCCGGGGATCGGCACGGTACGGGGGCTGCGCGCCAGCAGCCAGCCGAGCGCGCCCTGCGCGAGGGTGCGCCCGTCGGCGGTGAGCGCCGCGCGGACCTGGTCGACCCGGGCCGTCCAGCGTGGCGTCGGCCGGCCGTCGGTGAACCACTCCAGCCACTCCGGTGCCCGTCCGCGCACATCGTCCGCCCCGACCGCCCGGGTCGACCCGGTGAGCAGCCCCATCGCCAGCGGCCCACGGTTGAGGCTGGCCAGGTCGTGCTTGTCGCACACCGCCAGCACCGCCGCGTTGTCGCGCAGCACCGACTCGTCGTGCTGGATCGCGGCGCAGTGCGGGCCGGCGGCCGCGAACGCCTCCGCCGAGGCCGGGTCGTCGGTGCTCCAGCCGTACGCCCGGATCTTGCCCTGGGCGACCAGGGCCTCCAGGGTGTCGACCAGGTCGAGCGCGGCGGGCGCCGGCAGTGCGTTGATGTGCAGTTGGTAGAGGTCGACGTAGTCGGTGCCGAGCCGGCGGAGCGAGTCTTCCAGGCTGCGCACCGCGAAGGCCGGGCTGGCGTCGGTGCCGAGCGCCCGCCGGGTGCTCTCCTCGCTGACGTTGCCGAACTTGGTGGCGATCACCACGCTGTCCCGCCGCCCGCCCAGGGCCTGACCGAGAATCCGCTCGCTGTGCCCGGCGCCGTAGTTGCTGGCGGTGTCGAACAGGGTCACCCCGAGATCGAGCGCCCGGTGGATGGTGCGGATCGACTCGTCGTCGTCCACCTCACCCCAGCCGAACGGCTGCCCGTCGTCACCCCAGAGCGGGCCGCCAATGGCCCAGCACCCCATTCCGATCGCGCTCACAGTGATGCCGCTGCGCCCCAGCGTCCGTGTCGTCGTCATGGTCACCAGCCTCCAACCTGGAGCGCGCTCCAGGTCAAGCACTACCATCTCGCGACATGAGCGGTTACGCCCCCTCGGAGGCCGCCCGCCGCAGCGGCTTCAGCCTGGACACTCTGCGGTACTACGAGAAGATCGGCCTGCTCGCGGACGTGGAGCGCACGGCGGGCGGGCAGCGGGTCTTCACCGACGACGACCTCGGCTGGCTGGTGCTGTTCCGCTGCCTGCGCGACACCGGGATGCCGATCGCGCAGATGCGCCGCTACACGCAACTGGCTCGCGACGGCGAGCACACCACCGACGAGCGGCACGAGTTGCTGTGCCACCACGCGGCGCAGGTCGAGGAGCAGATGCGCCTGCTCCAGCGCCAGTACGACCACCTGCGGGAGAAGATCCGCTTCTACGAGCGACTACCCGGCACCGCACCGGGGTCGGAGGCAGGCTAAGGGGGACCGGGCGCGGTCAGGCCGAGCAGTTCCTCGGTCGTTCCGGTTCGACCGGTGAGCGCGTTCAGGGCGGTGACCAGCCGCTTCTCCTCGTAGCGGAAGTGCGACTCCAGCAGGGCGGCCAACCCGCCCAGCTCGGCGCGCACCTGGGCGACCGGCACCGCCGCGTCGCCGCCCAGCAGTGCCTCGACCCGTTCCAGGATTCCCGCCACCACCTCGTGATCGGTGATCAGGTTGTCGATGACCGGGCGCAGCTCGGGGGCCTCCTCGGCCAGCAACCGGAACGCGCCCGCGTCCTCGCCGGTGTGGTGTCGGCCGAGCGCGGCGCAGAAGGTGAGGCAGTGCGCCCGCAGGTCCCGGGACGGGGCGTCGAGGCTTGCCTGCAGCCGGGCCAGCTCCGCGCTGAGCCAGAGGTGGATCTCGATCATCTGATTGCCGACGGCGGCGAGCCGGCCGGCCGGTGAACCGGTTGGGTGCACGTTCGTCCCATGCTGTCCCCCGCGCCTCCATGCCCACGGCGGCCTTCGGGCCGGGTGCACTGCGACGCTGCGCCGAAGTCTAGGGCCGACCGGTCACGCCCTCAACCCGGGAACGCCGCGGTCACGGAGTGGTCGGCTCGTCGGTCTCCCGGACGTCGTGCCAGCGGGCCCGCCAGGCGGCCTCGTGGGCCTCATGGGTGGTCCGCTCCTGGAAGACGGCGGCCCGCAGGGCGTGCCGGGATTGCGCCATCACCATCACCTCCACGGCCACCAGCGCCACGCAGATCACCGTCGCGAGAGTGAGCGCGCCCAGCGCCGGCAGGTGCTGGCCGATCGGGAGGGCCGCCGTGAGCGCCAGGATGACGCCGACGCGGGTCCACGTGACGGTGTGCAGGGTGCGTAACTGGAAGAGCAGGTTGACGGCGAAGTAGCAGATCAACCCGCCGAAGAGCATCGGCACCGCCGGTCCCTCGACCTTCTCGGCGATCCCGCCGGACGGGTCGGTGATCTTGTGCAGGACCTCCTCGTTGCCGATCGAGAAGAGGATCACCCCGGCGATCATCGGCAGGTAGAGATACGCGTACGCGTCGCGAGCCATCGCCACCCGGGGAGCGCCCTCCGCCGCGTGCAGGGCGATCCGGGCGGCCGGCCCGATGAAGTCGAAGTGCGCCCACCAGAGGGCGGCGGTGACCACGATGCCGAGCGCGGCGGCGGCCACCGCCGGCCAGGTGACCGGCTTGCCGAGCAGGTTGCCGCCGACGCCCGTGGAGATGATCGACTCGCCCAGCGCGATGATCAGGATGAGGTCGTAGCGCTCCGTCCAGTGCTCGGCGCTGGTCACCCCCCAGCCCCAGGTCCCGACGATGAAGCCGGTGGCGTACTGCACCACCACCACGGTGATCCACAGCCCGTCGCGGACCAGGGCGGCCCGGTCGGGGTCGCTGATCTGCGGCGGGATGAGCGCGGCGGCCAACAGCAGCACGATGCTCACCGCCAGCTCCGGCGCGAACCGCCGCAGTTGCCGCCGCTCCTGCGGGCTGTCCCGCACCACGTGCTGATACAGGATCCAGTGGATGCCGCGGGCCACGACGTAACTGATCGCCACCAGCATCGGGCCGGCGGCGCTTCCCTTCGGGTCGTTGAACGCCTGTGGCAGTGCCAGCGCGAACGCGAACAGGGCGACCATCGCGATCACCATGAGCACCGGGACGTAGCCCTCGCCGAGCCGGACCCGGGTGGCGACCAGGCTGTGCACCACCCAGATCCACCAGAGCACCGCGAGCACCAGGCCGGCGTGCAGCAGTTGCCGGCTGGAGATGTTCGCGGCGGTGGCCCGGGTGATGATGAAGAACGAGAAGACGAAGACCAGGTCGAAGAAGACCTCGAACTTGTCCACCCGGGCGCCCGGGGCGATCGGGACGGCCGGACCCAGCTGTCCACCCCGCCGGTAGCCGCCCACGATCCCACTCTGGCAGCGTCCGGGCTGGTCGGAGGCCCGAACGGCGATGGCGACGGGTCCGGCGTTACCTCCGGCCCCGGTCGGGGAAACACCGGGCCCACGGCCCCTCGCAGCGGGTCGGTCGGTCCGCCCACCCCGGACAAGGATGGACAATGACGACCAACAACCCGATCACCACTTCGTTCGCCCATCACTCCACCGCCATGGACGTGATCCGGGGCGTGGACCTCGTCGGGCGGCGGGCGATCGTCACCGGCGGGTCCTCCGGGATCGGCGTCGAGACCGCCCGCGCCCTGGCCAGCGCCGGCGCGGAGGTCACAGTGGCCGTCCGCAACCCCGACGCGGGTCAGCAGGCCGCCAACGACATCACCGGCACCACCGGCAACGACCGCGTCCTGGTCGCCCCGCTCGACCTCGCCGACCAGGGTTCGGTCGCCGACTTCGTGGCCAACTGGGACGGCCCGCTGCACATCCTGGTCAACAACGCCGGCATCATGGCCGCACCCCTGTCCCGCACCCCGCAGGGCTGGGAGATGCAGTTCGCCACCAACCACCTGGGGCACTTCGCGCTCGCCACCGGGCTGCGCCCGGCACTCGCCGCCGGCGACGGGGCCAGGATCGTCTCGGTCAGCTCCGCCGCCCACCTGCGCTCACCGGTGGTCTTCGAGGACATTCAGTACGACAAGCGGGAGTACGAGCCGTGGCAGGCGTACGGGCAGTCGAAGACGGCGAACGTGCTGTTCGCCGTGGAGGCGTCCCGGCGCTGGGCCGACGACGGCATCACGGCCAACTCGCTGATGCCCGGCGCGATCCGGACCAACCTCCAGCGATACGTGAGCCAGGAGGAACTGGACCGGCTGCGCGCCGGCAACGCGGCGGCCTGGAAGTCCGTCGAACAGGGTGCCGCCACCTCCGTGCTGGTCGCGGCCTCGCCGCTGCTCGACGGCGTGGGCGGGCGTTACTTCGAGGACTGTCAGGAGGCCGCCCCCGCCCAGCCCGGCGGGCGGTCGGGTGTCGCCGACTACGCGCTGGACCCGGAGGCCGCCGAGCAGCTCTGGAAGGTCTCGACCGCGCTGCTCAAGAGCTGAGGACCGCAGCCGAAAGGGCACCCCGGTCGACGACCGGGGTGCCCTTTCGGCGTTGCGGGTGGATCAGGCCAGGCCCAGCTCCGACTCGAAGTTGCCGGCCTCCAGCCGCTCCTTGACAGTGGTCAGGAAGCGAGCGGCGTCGGCGCCGTCGATCAGCCGGTGGTCGTAGGACATGGCCAGGTAGACCATCGACCGGATCGCGACGACCTCGCCCAGCTCCGGGTCGTTGACCACGACCGGCCGCTTGACCACGGCACCGGTGCCGAGCATCGCCGACTGGGGCGACGGCACGATCGGGGTGTCGAAGAGCGCGCCCCGGCTGCCCGTGTTGGTCAGCGTGAAGGTCGCCCCGGCCAGCTCGTCCGGGCTGATCTTGTTGGTCCGGGTCCGCTCGGCCAGGTCGGCGACCCGCTTGGCGATGCCGCCCAGGTTGAGGTCGCCGGCGTTGTGGATGACCGGCGTCAGCAGACCCCGCTCGGTGTCCACGGCGATGCCGAGGTGCTCGGCCGCCGGGTAGGTGATCGTGCCACCTTCCAGGTCCATGCTCGCCTGGACGATCGGGTGCGTCTGCAGCGCCTCGATGGCGGCGAGCGCGAAGAACGGCAGGAAGGACAGCTTCACGCCGTGCCGCTGCACGAACGAGTCCTTCGCCTGCGCCCGCAGCTTGGCGATCCGGGTGACGTCCACCTCGACCACCGTGGTGAGCTGCGCCATCTCGTGCAGCGACTCGTGCAACCGCTTGGCGATGGCCTTGCGGATCCGGGGAAGCTTCTCGGTGGTGCCCCGCTTGCCGCTCGGCTGCGGCTTCGCGGCCGGCTTGGCCTGGGGCGCGGCGGCGGCGGGAGCGGCCGCCGGAGCCGGAGCGGCCTTGGCGGCCTTCGCCTTCTCGGCGGCCTCCAGCACGTCCTGCTTGCGGATCCGACCACCCACGCCGGTGCCGTTGAGCGCGGCCAGGTCGACGCCGTGCTCACTGGCCAGCTTGCGCACCAGCGGGGTCACGTACCCGGCGGCCTCCTCGCCGGCACCCGGTGCCGGGGCGGACGGGCGCGGCGGCGTCGAGGTCGACGAGGCCGGCTGCGCGGCCTGCTCGGTCTTCGCCGGCTGCGCCGAGCTCTCGGTCTCCGCGGCGGGCTCGTTGTACGACATGCCGGGGGTCGGCTCCTCGACCTTCGGCTCCGGCTTCGGCTCGGCCTTCGGCGCCGGCTTGGCCTCCGCCTTCGGCTCGGGCTTCGGCTCGGGCTGCGCCGGGGCGGAGGCCCCGCCGGCGACGCCGATGATCGCCAGGTCGGCGCCGACTGCGGCCGTCTCGTCCTCGGCGACCTTGATCTCCAGCACCGTGCCGGCGACCGGCGACGGGATCTCGGTGTCCACCTTGTCGGTGGAGACCTCCAGCAGCGGCTCGTCGACCTCGATGGTCTCGCCGACCTGCTTCAGCCAGCGGGTGACAGTACCCTCGGTGACGCTCTCGCCCAGGGCGGGCATCTTCACCGCGGTGCCCTCGCCCGACGAGGCGGCGGCCGGAGCGGGCGCCTCGGCCGGGGCCTCGTCCTGGGCCACCTCGTCGGCGGTGCCCTCGGCGGCGGCCGTCGGCTCGGCGGCCGGCTCGACCGACTCCGCCGGGGCCTGCTCCTGCGGGGCGGCCTCGCCACCGCCGGTCGACTCGCCCTCACCGGCGATGACGGCCAGCTCGCTGCCGACCTCGGCGGTCTCGTCCTCGCCGACCACGATCCGGCTCAGCACGCCGGCGGCGGGTGACGGGATCTCGGTGTCGACCTTGTCGGTGGAGACCTCGAGCAGGGGCTCGTCGACCTCGACCGTGTCGCCCTCCTGCTTGAGCCAGCGAGTGACGGTGCCCTCGGTGACGCTCTCGCCGAGCCGGGGCATGGTGACCGATACCGGCATTTTCTGAGACTCCTTCATTCCCCTGGTGGGATCTTCGCCCGTCGCCGGACGCCGCGGTTTTGGATGATCAGGCGTGCGCGTGCAGCGGCTTGCCGGCGAGGGCCAGGTGCGCCTCGCCCAGGGCCTCGTTCTGGGTCGGGTGGGCGTGCACGAGCTGGGCGACCTCCGCCGGGTAGGCCTCCCAGTTGTAGATGAGCTGCGCCTCACCGATCAGCTCACCCACCCGGGCGCCGATCATGTGCACGCCGACCACCGGGCCGTCCTCGACCCGGACCAGCTTCACGAAGCCGGTGGTCTTGAGGATCTGGCTCTTGCCGTTGCCACCCAGGTTGTAGTTGTACGTCTTGACCTTGTCGGCGCCGTACTGCTCCTTGGCCTTGGCTTCGGTGAGACCCACCGACGCCAGCTCCGGGTCGCAGTAGGTGACGCGCGGGATGCCGACCTCGTCGATCACGGCGGGGGTCTGCCCGGCGATCTCCTCGGCCACGAAGATGCCCTGCTGGAAGCCGCGGTGCGCGAGCTGGAGGCCGGGCACGATGTCACCGACCGCGTAGACGTTCGGCACGCTGGTGCGCAGCCGCTCGTCGGTCAGCACGTAGCCACGGTCCATCTTGACGCCCTGCTCCTCGTACCCGAGGTTGGCGGTGTTCGGGCCGCGACCGACGGCGACCAGCAACAGCTCCGCCTCGACCGTCTCGCCGCCGGAGATGGTCAGCTTGACGCCGCTGTCGGTCTTCTCGACCTTCTCGAACGGCTTGCCGACCTTGAAGTTGATCTTCCGCTTGCGGAACGCCCGCTCCAGCGCCTTGGACGACTCCTCGTCCTCGGCGGCGACCAGCCGGGGCAGCGCCTCGACGATCGTCACGTCCACACCGAAGGACTTCCACACGCTGGCGAACTCGACGCCGATCACGCCGCCACCGAGCACGATCACCGACGACGGCACCCGGTCCATCGTGAGGGCGTGGTCGCTGGTGATGATCCGCTCGCCGTCGACCTCCAGGCCGGGCAGGCTCTTCGCGTACGAGCCGGAGGCCAGGACGATGTTGCGGCCGGTGTAACGCTTGCCGTCCACCTCGACCACGTTCTTGCCGACCAGCTTGCCGGCGCCGGCCACGAAGGTGATGTTCTTCGAACCGCTCACCAGGCCCTGCAGGCCCTTGTACAGGCGGGAGATCACACCGTCCTTGTACGCGTTGACCCCGGCCATGTCGATGCCGATCAGCTCGGCCTTCACGCCGAACTGCTCCGACTCGCGGGCCTGGTCGGCGATCTCGGCGGCGTGCAGCAGGGCCTTCGTCGGGATGCAACCGTTGTGCAGGCAGGTGCCGCCGAGTTTGCCCTTCTCGACCAGCGCGACCTTCAGGCCCAGCTGGACGGCGCGCAGCGCGGTCGCGTAGCCGCCGCTGCCACCTCCGAGAATGACAATGTCGAAGGTCGCTTCGTTCGGCTCGCTCACGTCCAACTCCCAGGTCGCGTCGCTGCATCGGGGGTCACAGAGGTGTAACACGGACACACCCCACCTCGGTCATCTTGTCACCACTGGGCACAGGGTGCGTACCGAGGTGCCCAACGACACGTCATCGACACGTACCCTTGGCACCGTCGTCGATGACGCAACGTGGGGGAGAGATCCGGTGGGCTTGTTCCGGCGCCGCAAACAGGCGGCTGTGCCGAGCCATGACCGTGCCGCCAGTCGCGGCGATCTGGAGCATTTGGAGAACTTCATCCGGAGTCGGCGCGGCGTCGAGGCGTACATCGAACCCCGTACGACGGTGACGGAGACCACTGTCATCCTGATCGCCGACGACGGGGAGTGGACCCGCCGGCGCATCGACGGCCCGGACGGAGCCCGGCGCTTCGCGTACCGGATGGGCATCCCGGTGTACGACGTCCGGCTGATGGGCTACCCGCAGCGGATGCGCGACTTCAACGAGCGCCGCAAACGTCGCCCCGAGCGGCACTGAGCCACGCGACCCGAGCGGCACTGAGCCACGCGAAAGGGGCCCCCTTGAGCAGGGGCCCCTTTCGGATGTCCCGTCAGCCGTTGGTGGCGACATCCTCGACGAGCTGCACCAGCGTGCGGACCGGAACCCCAGTGCCGCCCTTGGTCCAGTAGCCGATCGGCTCGCCCGAGTGGTAGCCCGGCCCGGCGATGTCGATGTGCGCCCAGGCCACGTCGTCGGTCACGAACTCGCGCAGGAACACACCGCCCTGCAGCATGTGGCCGGCCCGGTCCATCCCGGCGTTGACCTGGGAGATGTCCGCCACATCCGACTCCATGCCCTTACGGACGTCGTCGGGCAGCGGCATCGGCCAGGCCGGCTCGCCGACGGCGTCGCCGGCCACCTTCACCCGGTCGCACAGCTGCGGGGTGCCCATCACGCCGGCCATCCGCTTGCCCAGCGCGATGACCTGGCCGCCGGTCAGCGTGGAGGTCTCGAACAGGTAGTCGGTGCCGTCCGCGCAGGCGCGGGCGATGGCGTCGCCCAGGATCATCCGGCCCTCGGCGTCGGTGTTGAGCACCTCGACCCGCTTGCCGTTGAACATGGTGATCACGTCACCCGGCCGGTAGCTGGTGCCCGACGGCATGTTCTCCGCCATCGGCAGGTACGCGCTGACCGCCACCGTCGGCTTCAGCGCGGCGATCGCCAGCATGGCCGCGCCCACCGCGGCGGCGCCCGCCATGTCGGACTTCATCTCCCACATGCCCTGCGCCGGCTTGATCGAGATGCCGCCGGTGTCGAAGGTGATGCCCTTGCCGACCAGTGCGACCCGCTTGCCGTTGCCGCCGTCCTGCGGGGTGTAGGTCAGCTTCACCAGCCGCGGCGGGGCCTCCGAGCCCTGCCCCACCGCGACGATGCCGCCGTACCCGCCGGCGGCCAGCGCCGCCTCGTCGAGCACCTCGACGCCGAGGCCCGCCTCGCGCGCCGCGCTGGCGACCGCGTCGGCGAACGACGGCGGACGCAGCTCGTTCGGCGCGGTGTTCACCCAGTCCCGGCTGAGCCGTACCGCGCCCGCCACCGCCTGCGCCCGGGCGACCTCCGCCTGGGCGCCCGCGTCGCCGGCGTCCGGCACCGCGATGAGCACCTCGGCCACCGGCTCGCGCCGGGTCGGCTGCGGCCGGGTCTTGTAACCGGCGAACCGGTACCCACCCAGCAGCGCCCCCTCGGCGACCGCGCGCAGCTCGGCCGACGCGTCCGCGTCGTCCGGCAGCGGCAGCGCCAGCGCGACAGTGGGTGCGCCCGCCAGGGCCCGGATCGCCGCACCGGCGGCCCGACGCAGCGTCTCCGGGGCCGGTGCGGCACCCGACGGCTCCGGGCCGAGCCCGACCGCGGTGACCAGCGGGGCGGTCACGGTGCCCAGCGTGGCCAGCTTGATGACCTCACCCGGCCCGCCGGTCGCGCCGAGCAGCGCGAGGGTCTCGGTCAGCTTGCCGTCGAACGCGGCCGCGATGCTCTCCGCGCCGCTGGCGAGCAGCAGGGTGCCGGCGAGGCCGCTGGTGGCGCCCTGCTCTCCGGTCTGGCTGTGCACGCCGATCACGATCGCGTCGACGGCGAGCTCGGCCGGGTCGGTGTCGACCAGGCTCAGGTTGGTGGTGCGGGGTGAAGTCACTGAAGCTACTCCGGGCGGGCCGGGCCGGTCGCGGGCGTCGCGTACCAGCGGTGAAGGTCTCCGGCGGAACCTACCCGCCGGACGTCATGGCTGTCCCGCCGACAGCGCCAGCGGGCTCCCGCCGATGCTAACCAGCGACGTTGCCCCCGGTAAGTTGCCACCCATGACCGACGTGACCTCCGACGCCGCCGCGACCCGGCTGCGCCGTTCCCCGCTGCACGAGCGGCACACCGCCGCCGGAGCCAAGTTCGCCCCCTTCGGGGGCTGGGAGATGCCCATGGAGTACGCCGGCGGCGGAGTGCTCAAGGAACACACCGCGGTGCGTACGGCGGTCGGGGTCTTCGACGTGTCACACCTGGGCAAGGCCCGGGTGAGCGGCCCCGGTGCGGCCGACTTCGTCAACTCCTGCCTCAGCAACGACCTCGGCCGGATCGGCCCGGGCCGGGCGCAGTACACGCTCTGCTGCGACGACGCCACCGGCGGCGTGGTGGACGACATCATCGCCTACCTCTACGCCGACGACCACGTCTTCCTCATCCCGAACGCGGCGAACACCGCCGAGGTGGTGCGCCGGTTGCGCGCCGCCGCTCCCGCGCAGGTGACCGTCACCGACGAGCACGAGGCGTACGCGGTGCTGGCCGTGCAGGGCCCCCGCTCGGCGGAGCTACTGGCCGCCCTGGACCTGCCCACCGAACACGGCTACATGAGCTTCTCCGCCGCGAGCCTGGCCGGGGTGGAGCTGACCGTCTGCCGTACCGGCTACACGGGTGAGCTGGGCTACGAGCTGGTGGTGCCGGCGGAGCACGCGGTCGCCGTCTGGGACGCGCTCTTCGCCGCCGGCGCGGCGTTCCACCTGCGCGCCTGCGGGCTGGCCGCCCGGGACACGCTGCGGACCGAGATGGGTTACCCGCTGCACGGGCAGGACCTCTCCCTGGACATCAGCCCGGTGCAGGCCCGCTCCGGCTGGGCGGTCGGCTGGGACAAGCCGGCATTCTGGGGCCGCGACGCGCTGCTCGCCGAGAAGGCCGCCGGCCCCCGGCGTACGCTGCGCGGCCTGGTGGCCGTCGACCGGGCCATCCCGCGGCCCGGCATGACCCTGCACGTAGGCGACACCCAGGTGGGTGAGGTGACCAGCGGCACCTTCTCGCCAACCCGCAAACAGGGCATCGCACTGGCCCTGCTGAACACCGACGCCAACCTGACCGACGGCGACGAGGTCGAGATCGACATCCGAGGCCGCCGAGCCCCCCTGAAGCTGACCAAACCCCCCTTCGTAACCCCCTCAGTGAAGTAACCCCACCCCACCCACCCACCGGCCTCCGGCCTCAGTCCCCAGACCTGGTTGATCATGAAGTTATTGCCACGACACGCCGACGGCGATGGCAATAACTTCATGATCAACGCGGGTGGGCGGCCCGGGGACGGGGGCGGGGGTGGGGGGTTAGCGGGAGGGGGTTGGGGGTTCGCCTGAGTCCAGGACTGCTTGGGTCCAGCCGCCCTCTATGACGCCTGTGGCGTCCAGGACGGCCCAGTCGACCACGTCGGACGCCTCCACGACCACCGGGGCGCCGATGCGCACGCTCTGGTCGGTGTTCGCGTCGCTGGCGCTCACGCCGACGATGCGTTCCGGGGCCTCCCACGAGGTGACGCCCGCCCAGACGTACTCCGGGCCGTCGTCTCCGGGCAGGCCGTACTTGACCACCAGTTGCGACTCGGTGGGGAGAAGGCCGGCGACGAACCGGGCCCGCGCGTCATCCAGCGCGGCCCGGGCGGTGGCGACCGCACGGCTCATCGCGTCACCCGAGCGGGCGTAGCGCACGTCCGGCTGGATCCCGGAGAACAGGGTCGCGCAGGCGGCGGCGTAGTAACGCCCGTCCGGGCCGGGGTGCCCGGCCGGCGGGCGCAGGCTGAGGAACGAGTCGGCCTCCGGGTCGGTCGCCGGGTCCAGTTCGAGGCGGAGCAGCACCGGGGCGGTGGCGCCGTGCTGCTCCGGGTTGCCGTACGCCACCGCGATGTCGTGCCCGGTGACCGTGGCCAGCACCGGCAGTTGCACGAACGCCGGCACCTCCTCGCCGGTGAGCCCGTCGGTCCAGTCCCGCAGCAGTCGGCGGGCCGCCCCGGTCATCACCGCACCCCAGGCGCGGGTGAGGTGGTCGGGCACCCCCTGGGTCTGCAACTCCAGCAGACCGAAGCGGCGCAGGCCCTTGGTGGTGAACCACAGGCCCTCGGTGTCCGAGGAGTACGGCACCAGCACCCAGTCGACAAGCCGGATGCGGCCCTGCTCGTCGGGGAGGGAGCGCAGCGCGGTCGCCGGGTCGAGGAACTGGAGGCCGAAGACGTCCACCACGTCGCTGTCGACGGATTCCGCCACGGCGGCGGCGACCGCCCGGGCGGTCCACTCGTGCGCGGGTGGCCAACCGGGCCGGTACTCGGCCTGTACGACCACCAGGTGCGTCGCCGCCGCCAGCCGGTCCAGCTGCTCCTTGGTGGCACCGAACGCGGTGAGCAGGTCCGGTGGCAGCTCGGGGAACTCGGCGATCGGCCGGGTGTCGACGCTCATCAGCGGGCTGTCGAGCATCTGCCGGGCCAGCCCGTGCACCGGCTCGGCCAGTCGGCCGGTCAGGGCCGTCACCGCTGTCTTCGCACTGACCTTCGGTAGCCCCGCCATCGGCACCAGGTAGGTCGCGCTGAGCGACTCCGGCACCGGTACGGGCAGGAAGTCGTCCGTGATGAGCATTGTGGGATCCCCCGGTGGCCGCGCCGGTGTTGTCGAGCCGAACGCTACCCGGCCCGCCGGGCCCGGTTCAGCCGGACAGCACCAGACCCAGGTAGACCAGCGTGGTGACCACCTCGACGGTCGCGCCGAGGACGTCGCCGGTGATCCCGCCGAGGCGGCGTACCACGTGGTTGAGCAGCGGTAGCGCGACGGCGATCGCGGCGACGACGGCCAGCGGCCCCTGCCACGGACGGCCCGGCACCGCGGGCACCGCAAGCAGCACGACGGCGATCGCGCCGGCGGCCACCGCGACCGGGCCGACCGTGCCGGCGACCAGCGCGCCCAGCCCGTCGGGCCGGGCCGCCGGCACTCCCCGCCGGCAGGCCACAGTGACACCGAGTCGCCCGGCCGCGGTCGCCGCGACCACCGCCGCGACGCATGCCGGCCAGGACCGACCGGCGAGGTCGGCGAGCGCCGCGGCCTGCACCAGGAGTACGACCACCAGGGCGACCACCCCGAACGGGCCGACGTCCGGCTTCTTCATGATCTCCAGGGCGGCAGCGCCCCGGCGGTACGAGCCGAGCGCGTCCACGGTGTCGGCCAGCCCGTCCAGGTGCAGCCCCCTGGTGAGCAGCGCGGCGACGCCGACTGTCACACCGGCCGCCACCAGCGGTGGGGCGAGCGCCCCGGCCAGCAGCAGCACACCGGCCAGCAGGGCGCCGAGCAGCGCGCCGACCACCGGGGCGAGGGCCATCGCCGTGCCGGCGACCGGGCGGTCGATGCGCCCGGCCCGCACCGGCAGCGTGGTGAACGTGGTGACCGCCAGCCGGGCTCCCGCGAGCAGCCGTGGCTCAGCCGGCACGCCAGCCAGACGCCGGCTGCTCGTCCGCCCCCGTGCTGGCCGGGCCCGGCCCGGCCGGCTCCGGCTCGGCGAAGTCGGGCTCGGTCGAGTCGGGCTCGGTGAGAGCCGGGTCGGCGTAGCTCGGGTCGGTGGACTCCGGCTCGTCGGCGGCCGGGTCGGTGTCGTCGGTGCCGGCCAGCGACGGGTGCACCGGCAGCGCGGCGGACAGCGCCAGCACCGAGCGCAGCAGCGGCAGCGCGACCAGCGCGTTCGCGCCCTCGCCGAGATCCATCCGCAGGTCGAGCAGCGGGGTGAGGCCCAGTACGTCGGCGGCGAGCCGCACGGCGGGGTGCCCGCCGTGGTCGGCCAGCAGGCACCAGTGCCGGGCCTGCCCGGCCAGGTCACGGCTCACCATGCCGGCGGCCAACCCGACCGGCCCGTCGAGCAGCACCGGCACCCGGCGGGCGGTCGCGCCGAGCAGCACACCGGTGGCCACCGCCACGTCGCCACCGCCCAGTTCGGCCAGGATGTCCTTGGCGCCGCGCGACGAGCGTCGGGTGCGGTGCAGCGCATCGCGTACCGCCGCGCAGCGGATCATCCACGCCGCGTCGTCGATCTCGCCGGAGTCGGTGATCACCCGGCCCAGCACGGCGGGCGGCTCCGCGCCCGCTGTCGCCGCGAGCACCGCCGCGGCCGCCGCCTCGGTGCCGGCGCCGCACGCGCCGAGCACCAGCAGTTGTACGCCGGCGTCGGCGGCCTGCTCGGCCAACCGCCAGCCGTAGCGCAGCGCGGACTCCACCTGTTCCGGCGCGAGGGCCGGCTGGTCTTCGATCGGCGCGGAGGCCGGAGTGTCCACCACCTGGAGACTCGCGCCGCTCTCGGCGGCCAGCCGCGCCAACGCGCCCTGGCCGGCGCGGGCCTGTGCGGCGCGGCGCGCCGAGTCACCGGCGACGGTGCCGGCCGCCGCCCCGCCGGCGTGGTCGCCGTGCAGCAGCAGCACCCGAACCGAGCCCCAGGCGGCGGGGGTCGAGGTGCCCTGGGTGGCGGCGGCGAAGCCCACCACCCGGTCCAGCACGCCCAGCCCGGCACCCGGTACGTCCAGCGTGGCCAGCCGGTCGACCGCCTGCGGGCCGGCGTACTCGTCGGGCATCGGCAGCTCCATGCCGGGCTGGATGACCAGCCCGGTGGACACCATCGGCAGCGCCATTGTCGGCGCGGCCCACGGGTTGCCCGGCTCCCCGGTCGGGGCGGCCGGCGGCGTGGGAGTCAGCACGTCGGGCAGCTGCACCTCGGGGGTGGGCTCGCTGTCGGCCAGGCTCGCCACGACCGGTGCGGTGGCGGCAGCCGTCGGCGCGGTCGCGGTGGCGGGAACGGACGGTTCGGTCGCGGTGGTGGCCGGCTTGAGCCAGACCGGCTGGCCGGCGACGACCAGTACGACCGCGTCGCAGGCGTCGGCGACCGCGCGGTTGGCCGCGCCCAACGCGTCGGTGAACGCCCGGCCCAGCGGGGTGGTCGGCACCAGCGACAGCCCCACCTCGGGGCTCACCAGCACCACCCGGGCGGCACACCCGCGGATCGCCTCGGCCAGCTCGGTGATGGTCGCCACGTCGTCGGCGGGCTGGTGGTCCGGGTCGAGCAGCACCGTCACCCAGCCGCCCAGGTCGTCGACGAGCAGCATCTCGTTGGGCTCGGCGGACTCGAGCACGTCGGCCAGCCGGCGCGGGTCCTCGGTGGTCTCCTCGGTGGTCCAGCTGCCCGGCCGTCGGGCGCGGTGCGCCGCCAGCCGGGTCGCCCACTCGGTGTCCTCCGGGTCGCCCTCGGGCGCGGTGGCGACGTAGCGGACCACCGGCGCGTCGGTGACCAGGGACTCGGCGAACTCGGACTTGCCGGACCGGATACCGCCGAGCACCAGGACCGTGTTCCACCCGTCTACGGACATGCCCGTACCTTAGTTCGCGCGCCTTGTGTCTGGGCACGTCGCCCCAGCCCTCTCGAAGCTCGAAAGCCCGTCCTGCGTCCGTTGCAGGCCAGAGGGTCGTTTCCGGGAGCCAATACCCCGGCGTGTACCGATTGCAGACCAGCCGTCCCTGCACCCCTCCGACTCACGCTCCCGACATTCGCGCGATGAACTCTTCACCTGACCCGAGGAGAGGCCAACTGAACGTCACGCTGGTCAGCGCGAAGGTGGTGACCACGTACGACGTTGGCCCGCCCGGGCAGAAGCTGGTTCTGACGTTCGCCGACGCAACGTCCGCACCTAACATTGGCTAGCCGCTCGTACCCTCGATCCCAGATGGTCGGGGGTGCAGCGCATGTCACCCCTGAGGCGGCTCCGCATCGCCTTCCGTCGGCGGCTCTGGCCGTGGCGAAGGCGGGTGCGTTATCCAGTGAGGCAGATTCGGAGCGCTGCGATTGCCTTTGGCAATCCCCTCCAGAGCCTTCCGTGCCTTCTCAAGTTCATCCGCAATCTTTTTGCCCAAGGGAGCAGCCGCGTCGCTCCGCCCGATGTCGTTGAGGTCGATGTCGTAGACCAACTCCTCTACCGGACCGAAAGGGCCATCGGCGTTGATCGTGACGTTGTAGCGGCGAGGAGCGTCCGGCGCTCCAAAGAGTTGGAAGCTGATGTCAAAGAACCACTTGAGCGCTCGGCCGGGCGGGATTGTTGCGATGGGGCTGTTGAGCACCTCCATCTCGTCGGCGAACTCGGGCATTGCTACGGAGGACAGGGGCGGATCGAACTTCACTCGGACGTTCTTGGCTACCGTCGAGCCCGTGTTTTGGATGACCAACATGACCTTCACCGGCTCTTGCTCGTCCGGGCGGAGGTCAGCAAAGACGTACGGTTGGGCCTGGTCCTTGCGGACCTGCTCGGCGAGGTTCAGTTGCTCTTGGGCGTACCGAGCCTGGTGGGTTGCTGCGACTGCCTGAGATCCGGCGAAGAGCGCCGCCACGATGGCGGTTCCTGCGCCCACGACCGCGATCAGCAGGGTGATGGCTTCCGACGTGTCCATGTGACCCCTCCCGGCAAGCCTCGTCGACCTACGGCCAGGGAAGGCTTAGAACGCCAGCGGCAGCAGCGGTGCCGGCCGCCGTGGCCAGAGCGTCGCGGACGGATGTGCCAAACGCGTGGAGGATCGGCCACCGAGGAGTCGCGCTTTCCAGCTCGCGGCTCATGATTGCGAGATCCGCCTCCGCCCGCGCCCGTGCGTCGGCGTCTAGGCTGTCGCTCCCCAGGACCTTCCGCGCGGCGGTGATAAAAGCCTCCACGTTGTCCCGCTGGTTGACCTCGATATGCCCGGTCTGCGTCGCGCCTGGACTGCCCTGCTGGATCTGCGAGCCGATCACCGAGCCGTGGATGTTGGTGATGTTGACCAACGGCACGAAGTGCTCGGTGCGCTCGTTCGGCTCCGAAAGCAGCTGCTCCATCTCCCGGATCCCCGCGTGCGTAAGCTGGATCGCCATTGGGCCGTCAAAGGTCCAGTGGGCCTTGACCAGATGTTCGCCCTCCAGGTAGCGCACCGCATCCTCAACGTCCTGCTCAGTTGGCGGCTCACCTGTCCAACCGTCAGGCACACGAAATTCCGATGCATCTTGGTCGTCCCACTCGCTGCCGCCGGTGGTCTCGAACAGCCAGTTCATGAAGGCGGTCCGGAGCTTCCGCTTGGCGTTGATGTCCACAGCTCTCCCGTGACTGGTGTGCGCGGCCCTTCCCCGTGGGCGACCCAACCCACAGCCGGCGCGTCCGATCGTAGGAACGAGCAGGACCGTCCCGGCTAGTGACACGCTGGATCCCGAGTCTTGTTCCAGAAACCTTGATGAAACGGTTCCCGTTGACATCAAGTTGGTCGATGGTCGGTCCCGAAAAGATCAACTCCGAGGAGAAGTCGACAAGGCCAGCCGGGTGGGAGCTAAAAAGATTCTCACCGTCTCTGCCGCTCTCCGCCGGATCGCAGAGGCCAGCTAGCCCGGTCCGCACACCAGTCCCGCTCGGGGTCGACCGGGCGAGGGCTGCGGTGTCTCTCGTGGCCCTAGGCGGCTCAGGCGCGGGTGGGCCTGGGGCGAGGCTGGGTGGGCAGCCTCCGGCCCGCGAGCGTTGGAGCGGGAGCCCTATCTGCAACCCCGATGCCGGCGCGCTGGACGTAGACCTCCCGCTTGTCGGTGGCGTTGCCCTTCGGATCGAGGACGTAGCCCGCCAACCACATCCAGCCGTTGTACGGGTCGACCTCTCCGACGGACACCAGCCGGAGCCGCAGCGCCCGGGTCCCGGTGAACTGTGGCGAGCACGCCGGCCCAATCAGCAGCAGGTCCCCGATGTTGAGTGTGGTCACGGCACCCACCCCAAGAAGCGGAGGCGGAGGGTGCTCGGCGGAGCCCAGCTCATGTCCCGCTCAGCGGACAGCAGGAGCGTGCCCATGTAGACCGCGAGCGTGAATGAGGCGTCGGCGTACTCACCCAACAGCTCCTCGCGGCGGACGACGCAGGGCCACGGCAGCTCGCACGTCTCACACAGCCAGAGGGGCAGGACCGGCCCGTGTTGCGTCATCGGCCCTCACCCGGCCAGTGCCCCCGGTTGATCGGGATGCGGTGGCGGGATCGGCAGGGAAGCTGCGCGCCGCAGCGGCAGACGTAGCGCCAACGAACCCAGCTCCACGCCGGGCGGTGACGGCGGGCGAGGGTCATCGCCACTGACAGCAGGTAATCGTCAAATCGGACTCTTCGCACCTGGCCTCCTACAATCCGTCGCCTTTCTGCAACCGACCGTAGACCAACCTGTACATCCTGTATAGTCCGTCTAGCTCAGGCAGCCCGTACCCAACGCTCAACCCGTATGGGCCGTCCATAGGCTGCCGATCATGGTTGACGAGATGTCCCCGGTGCCGTTTTACGTTCAGCTCGCGGATGCCCTCGCCAAGCAGATCGAGAGCGGGAAGTTGAAGCCGCGCCAGCCGCTCCCGAGTGAATCGACGCTCCAGCAGGAATACGGCGTGGCTCGCGGGACGGTCCGAGCGGCGGTGCGGCTGCTGCGCGAGCGCGGACTGGTCGTCACGTTCACCGGTCGCGGGACGTTCGTCGCGGAGCGCTAGGCCGGCTGGTACCTCTACCCCGTACGGCGACTGCCGGGGCGGAAGTCCGGCGAGCATCCGGAGGTGCGCCGGAGGCCCGGCAGCTAGGGAGGCGTGAGTTGACGCGCCAGGGCTTGCAGAAATGGCCCCTGAACTGGGGAAACTGCAAAGCGCGGAGTCGCGACCAGCCGGAACGGCGGACCGTTAGCCGAGGCCATATCTGCACAAAACCTATCCGTACCTTAAGGCCGCCCGGGGTGGCGGTGCCTGCCGGCCCGTCGTTCAGTCGCAGTGTTCGAACCCGCTGCCGTAACTGACCCCACCGGTGGAGCCGCCCCACTTGACGCACGTCCCGGCGGCGCTGGCCCGGACCGGCCCGGCGTAGTAGTCAAAGGACCCGCTGTCGGTGCTGCGTGCCCGCCCCTGCACCTCCAGGTACGCCGAGGCGGCCGACTTCGCGCCGACCGCGGTGTCCTTCAGGGTCACCACGCAGTTGGTGCCGGTGCCCGCGTGGTACAGCAGGAAGACCCGGCCCTTGCGCTGCCCGTCCCCGCCGGTCAGCGTCGCCGAGTCGATCACCTGGTAGCCGCTGCCGCACGCCTGTGCCGCCGTGTACGGGTTGGGCCGGCTCGACGGGGTGCGGGTGGGCGTCGGTCGGCTGCTGGCCGTACCGGTCGGCGTGCCGCCCGGTGCCCCGGTGCGGGCGGGATCGCCGCTGGTCGTCGCGTCGGTGGGGGACCCGGCCGGGTCGGCCGTCGCGGTGCGGCTGGCGCCCGGCGTCGCGCTGGGCCGCGGCCCGGTGGTGGTCGCGTCTCCGGGCGGCAGCGGAGCGTCGGCGGCCGCCGCCGACTCGCCGGCCAGCGCGGGTGGACGGTCCGCTGCATCCGGGTCGGCTCCGGGTCGCAGCGCGATCACGGCCACCACGGCCACCGCGACGAGGACGACCGCGCCGGCCCCGACAAGCAGTGCACGGCGTCGGCTCGACGGCCCGCTTCCGAGCGCGTCCTCCCGGGTCGGCTTCGGCTCGGTCGTCGGTTCGGGCGCGACGCTCGCCGGCGGGCGCGGCGCGGCGGGCCCAGCCGACACCGGCGCGGCAGCCAAGCCGGCCGGCGGCGTGGGGGGAACTGCGGGGGCCGCGAGGCCCGGAGTGGGTACGGCCAGCGCCCACGGTGGGCGGGCCGAGACCGGAATGCTCGCCAGAGTCGCGTCGCGGGCGTCGGCGGCGGCAGCGGCCAACTCGGCGGCGCTGCCGAACCGGTCCTCCGGACGCTTGGCCAGCGCGCGGCTCACCACTGCGGCAACCGCCGGTGGGGTGTCCGCCGGTAGCGCCGCCGGGTCCTCCTGGGCGTGCCGCAGCGCCACCGCGAGGGGGTTGTCACCGTGGAAGGGCGGCTGCCCGGCAAGGCAGAAGTACGCCACCGCGCCGAGCGCGTAGATGTCGGTGGCGGCCGAGACCGGCTGCCCGGTGGCCTGCTCGGGAGACATGTACGAGGCGGTGCCGAGCACCATGTTCGCGGCGGTGAGCCCGGCCATGGTGCGGGACCGGGCGATGCCGAAGTCGACGAGCACCACAGTGCCGTCGTCCTTGACCAGCAGGTTGCCCGGCTTCACGTCCCGGTGCACGATGCCGGCGAGGTGGGCGGTGTGCAGCGCGTCGGCGGCCTGGGCCAGCACCGACATGGTGGTGGCCGGATCCAGCCGCGTGACCGCGCGCACCCGGGCGGACAACGGTTCGCCGTCGACGTACTCCATCACCAGGTAGTCGACCTGGCTGCCGTCGTCGAGCGTGGCCTGCCCCACGTCGTGCACCGGCACCACGCCGGGGTGCCGCAGCGCGGCCAGCATCCGCGCCTCGGCCCGGAAGCGGGCGGTGAACTCCGGATCGGCGACCAGCGACGGCAGCAGCACCTTCACGGCGACCTCGCGTTCCAGCAGCACGTCAGTGCCGCGCCAGACCGCGCCCATCCCACCCGTCGCCACCCGCTCGCCCAGCCGGTACCGGTCGCCGAGCAGCACTCCCCGTGTCAGCACCAAGCCACCGTACCGGCCGGCGTCGATCGGATTGATCCACCCCGTGGGCCCCCGCCGGGGCGAGCGAGCGGCCGTTGCGCGCCGGGCCGACTACGCTGGCGAGGGTTCGTCCCACGGGGACTTCAGCGGCGAGGGGAGACGCGGCATGGCGTGGAGCTGGCGGTACGAGGGCACGGACGGTCAGACGGTCGAGGGACCGGCGGAGTCGTTCGGCAGCCAGGCCGACGCCGAATCCTGGATCGGTCAGACCTGGCGGGAGCTCGCGGCGTCCGGCGTCACCTCGGTCGCGCTCGTGGAGGACGACCGGGTGGAGTACCGGATGAGCCTGATGCCCACGGCCGAGTGATGGCCTACGACCGCCCGGGCGGTGACGGGCTGGTCCTCGGCGTGCCCAAGGCGGCGTTCCGGCCCAGCCCGGTCTTCCTCGGCCTGGTCGCGCTCTTCGCGGTCAGCGGGGTGCTGACCTGGAACGGGTACGGCAGCGTCCGGTTCAACGTGTTCCTGTTCGTGGTGTCCGGCTGGCTGGTGTCGCTCTGCCTGCACGAGTACGCCCACGCGGTGGTGGCCTACCGGGCCGGCGACCGGGACATCGCCCATCGCGGCTACCTGACGCTCAACCCGTTGAAGTACACCCACCCGTTGCTGTCGATCGTGCTGCCGGTGGTGGTGGTGCTGCTCGGCGGCATCGGCCTGCCGGGTGGCGCGGTCTGGGTGGACCGGCACGCCATCCCGGGTCGACTGCGGCACACCCTGGTCAGCCTCGCCGGCCCGGCGACCAACGTGCTGTTCACGCTGGTGCTGGTGGCGGCGGTGCGGTTCGGCACCCAGTCGGATGGTCCGGTGGAGTTCTGGGCCGGGGTGGCGCTGCTCGCCTTCCTCCAGCTCACCGCCAGTGTGCTGAATCTGCTGCCGGTGCCCGGCCTGGACGGCGGCAACATGATCCAGCCGTGGCTCAACCCGCAGTGGCGCAAGATGTACGACCTGTTCGCGCCGTACGGCTTCATCCTGCTCTTCGCGCTGCTGTGGAACCCGCCCATCGGCGGCTGGTTCTTCGACGCGGTCTTCGCGGTCGGTGACCTGCTCGGTCTGCCGTCGTGGCTCTACGCCACCGGCCTGGAGCTGATCCGCTTCTGGCAGTGACCGGCGACCGGGCGCAGTTGACCTGACCCGGCGACCAGACGGACCTGACCTGACCCGGCCCGGTCGGCGCGAAACTCTCGCGCCGGCCGGGCCGGAACGACGTCAGGGACGCTGCGCGGGGGACTCGGTCTTCGCCGCGTCCCGCTCGGTGATCGGCTCGATGATGTCGTCGATCGCCTTGAGCAGTTCGGCGTCGAGCTTCACCCCGGCCGCCTTCACGTTGTCGTGCACCTGCTCGGGGCGGGACGCGCCGATGATCGCCGACGAGACGTTCGGGTTCTGCAACACCCACGCGACGGCGAGCTGGGCCATGGTGAGCCCGGCCTGCTCCGCGAGGGGCTTGAGCTGCTGGACCCGGGTGAGCACGTCGTCGTTCATGAACCGGGAGATGAAGCCCGCGCCCGACTTCTCGTCGGTGGCCCGGGAACCGGCCGGCGGCGGCTGGCCCGGCAGGTACTTGCCGGAGAGCACACCCTGGGCCATCGGCGACCAGACGATCTGCCCGATGCCCAGCTCCTCGCTGGCCGGTACGACCTCGGTCTCGATGACCCGCCAGAGCATCGAATACTGAGGTTGGTTGGAGACCAGCGGGATGTGCAGCTCCCGGGCGAGCGGGTGCGCGGCGCGCAGCTGCTCGGCGGTCCACTCGGAGACCCCGATGTAGTGCGCCTTGCCGGAGTGCACGACGTCGGCGAACGCCTCCATCGTCTCTTCCAGTGGCGTGCTGTAGTCGTACCGGTGGGCCTGGTAGAGGTCCACGTAGTCGGTACGCAGCCGGCGCAGCGAGCCGTTGATCGACTCCATGATGTGCTTGCGGGACAGGCCACGGTCGTTGCGGCCGGGCCCGGTCGGCCAGTAGACCTTGGTGAAGATCTCCAGGCCCTCGCGGCGCTCGTTCTGCAGCGCCCGGCCGAGCACGTCCTCGGCGCGCGTGCCGGCGTACACGTCGGCGGTGTCGAAGGTCGTGATCCCCGCATCGAGGGCGGCCCGGACGCAGGCGAACGCCGCGTCCTCCTCGACCTGCGAACCGTGGGTGATCCAGTTGCCGTACGAGATCTCGCTGACCATCAGGCCGGAACGGCCCAGGTGTCGGAATTCCATGCACCGACCCTAGCTCCAGTGGATCAACACCGGCGACCGGTGACTCAGAGCACCGGGTTGGCGTCGGTGAGTAGCCGGTCGATGTCCTCCAGCACCTCGGTGCGATCGCGGTGCACCGGATCGATGAGCGGCACGCCGCGCCGGTCCAGCGCGCCCCACCGCCCGTTGTCGCTCTCGATCAGGAACGCCACCGGGTGGACGACCAGCATCCGGTGCGCCGGCGGGACCAGCACCGTGCCGGTGCGGTCCACCACGCCCCGCCGACCCCCGACGTCGACCACGGCGAGCCCCTCGTCGGTGAAACCGTCGATCTGCTGGCCATCGGCCAACTCGGTGACGAAGCCGTGGTAGCGGGTGGGCACGATGACCCGACCGGTCCGGTCGACCGCCCCCCACCCCTCGCGCCGTACCGCGGCCAGCCCACGCCGGAACGGTCGTACCTCGGCGAAGTTGGGCGCGACCTGCACTGCCCCGGTCGCGTCGATCGCCGTCCAACCACCCTCGCCGACCACCCAGGCCAGGCCGTCGCTGAACGGCTGTGCGGCCCGGAAGGACGGCGGGATCACCGTCGTACCGAGCAGGTTGATCAGCGACCAGCGGTCGGTGTCCGGCCGGCGGACCCAGGCCAACCCGTCGTGGAAGGGCTGCGCCTCGGCGTACCGGGCGGGGACGACCACGTCGCCGTCCTGGCTGGTGTAACCCCACAGCGACCCGTCCCGGTCCGGCAACGGGGGTCGGTCCCGGTCGAGCACCTCGTCCCGACCCCGGGGGTACGCCCCGAAGCCATCCGCCTCGGCCCGGACGGTGACCGCGTCGAGGGCCACCCGGACCCGGTCCAGCAGTTCGGCGTCGCCCGCGCCGCGCAGGTCGAGCGCCTTCTCGAAGTGCTCGCAGGCCTCCATGAGCCGCCCCTGGTCGTAACACGACCGTCCGGCGTGCTCGTGCAGCGCGGCCCGCAGCCGGTCGGGCAACTCGACCGAGTTGGCCTGGGCGAAGAGCTGGTCGGCCTCGGCGAAGTCGCCGCGCCAGCGCAGCACGTGGGCCAGCCGGGCCTGGGCCAGCGCGGTCCGGCGCAGCTCGCCGGTGGCCTCTGCGTAGGTGAGGGCGAGCCGACCGTCGGCCAGCGCGTCGTCCAGGTCGCCGAGAATCCGCGAGGCCACCGCCCGCAGGCTGAGCAGCCGGGCGCGGGCACGGTTGTCGACCGCCGAGCCCAACTTCTCGGTCAGCCGCCGCCGAATGGCCCGCAGGTCGTCCGGCTCCGTCAGCTCCTCGCGCAGGGTGACCGGGTCCAACCGCCACCGGTACGCGGCCAGCACCTGCTCCGGGTCGCCCGGGTCGGCCAGCGACGGGCGGGTCACCACCGGCGGTGCGTCGTCGGGTGGTGGCGCGGACACCGGCTCGTTCTCCCCGTCCGAGCCGCTCCTCGGGCCGGGTACAGCGGAGGCGGGTGGCCCGGACGTCGGCACCACCGAAGCCGGCGGCCCGGAGACGGGCGCTGCGGCGGGCGGCGGGGTCGAGGCCGGCGGTGCGGTCATGGGCGTGGCGGCTGGCGGCGCGGAGACGGGCGCTACGGAGTACGGCTGCGCTGACGCGGGCGGTGCGGACACCGGGGCTGCGGTCGGCGCTGGCGGTGTGGAGACGGGCGCCGCGGCGGATGCTGGCGGCGCGGAGACGGGGGCTGCGGGCGGGGCGGATACCGGCGGTGCCGGAGGTGCGGAGACCGGCGTGACCGGGACCGGCGGTGCCGAGACGGGCCGGCTCGTGTCGTCCGCAGCCGTGACGTGCTGCGCCGCGTCGTCCCGCCAGTCGTCGAATCGCGAGCCGTCCGGCGGGCCCGCGCTCGCATCGTCGATCGCGTCCGTCGGCTCGTCGGGCGGCGTGAGTTCGTCCGTCGGGTCGTACTCGACCGGATCGGTGTCCTCGCCGGGCGAATCGGCGACTGGCTGCTGGTCGGCCTCGCCCTCGGCTTCGAGGTCGGCTTCGGTCCGCTGGTGGGGCATCGCGACGACAGGTGCGCCGGAGACGGGCTGGTCGCCGTCCAGCGCTCCCGTGTCGAAAGCGGGCTGCGGGTCGTCGTCCAGGTCGTCCGCCCAGAGCCGAGGGGCACCGGAGACGGGGTGGGCGGGCGGCCCGGAGACCGGGTCGAACGCCTCGTCTGGTGTCGACCCGCTGGTGTGCCCGTCGGCCACGTCGAGGTGGATGTCGGCCGTCGACGTCTGCGCGTCCGGTGCGACCGGTGTCGCGGAGAGGTCGGGGTCGCCGACCGTCGACTCGTCGTCGACCGGGTCGAACGACCGCTGGTCCGTCGCCGGCTCGGCCTGGTCGGATTCGGCGGGCTGAGCGGGGCTGAACCACGCCTCCGGCCCGCGGGTGCCCGGAACGTCGTCCGGCTCGTGAACGGCCGCCACCGGCTCTTCCGAGGGCGCTGGGGGTACGTAGCGGCGCGGCGTACCGGGGGCCGGCGGGAGCGCCGGCGCGACTTCCGCCGCCGGTGGCTGCGGGGCCGCCGGAGCCGGAACCTCCGGGGTCGGGTCGGCCGGGGTCGGGTCGGGACGGGTCGCCGGTGGCGGCGGTGCCTGCCAGGTGGGTGGCGGGGCCACCGACGGGCGCGCGTCCGCCGTCGGGGCCAGTCGCTCCGGCGAGTACGGGCGCTGCTGCGCGGCCGGGCGATCGGCGGGGTGCGGCCGCTCCGCCGGGGGCGAGCGGTCGGGGGAGGTCGGGCGGCGGTCGGTCGGTGGGGTGCCGGCCAACGGGTCGCCGACCCTACGGCGGTCCGGGTCCGGCTCCTCGCCGCGCCGTTGGTCCGCCGGACGGTCCCTGGTGTCCGGGCCGGGGTAACGCGGCGGGGCGGGATGCGCGCCGGACGCCGGTGGCGGTTCGGCCAGCGACCGGCGGCCCGATGCTGGCGGGGCATCCGAGCGTTCGTCGGCGCCGGGCGGGTCCACCGGCGCGGGCAGGTACTCCAGCCGCAGGCGCGCGGCGGGTGGCCCGGAGACGGGCCGGTCGGAGGCGGGGGAGACGGGGGCGGCCGACACCGGCCGGTCCCAGCCGGGGGAGACGGGTGCTGGCGACACCGGTCGGTCCCAGCCGGGGGAGTCGGGTGCCGGCGACACCGGTCGCTCCGGGGCGGCCGGGGCGGATGACACCGGTCGGTCCCAGCCGGGGGACACGGGTGCTGGCGACACCGGTCGCTCCGGGGAGACCGGTGGGACCGGCATGGCACGGCCGGAGGCGGGCGGCGCCGTCGCGGCCGGACGTACCTGTCGCTCGTCGTACCGTGCCGGAGTGGCCGCCGGGCGCTCGTCTGGCCGGGACGGCGTGGCCGCCGGCCGGTCGGGCCGGGCGGCCGGCCGCGACGCGATGCCCGGCTCGGCGCTGCGGTACGGGTCGGGGCTGCGGTGCGGGTCCGTGCTGCGATGCGGCTCGGTCGGGCGGTGCGGGTCGGGGCTGCCGTGTGGGTCGGTGCGGTGCGGGTCGGTGGTGCGGTGCGGGTCCGTGGTGCGGTGCGGATCGGTGCGGTGGCCGGGCTCCCGGGTGCGGTCCGGGCTGCGGTCCTGGCGCACCGGACCCGGTGCTGGCCAGGGCAGACTGCCGTCCGACCGTTGGCCCGGCTGTGGCCGGGGCTCGCGGTAGGCGTCCTCACGAGGCGCGTCCTCGCGGTACCCGTTGTCGCGGTAGGTGTCCGGGCGGGTCTGCTCGCGGGGTCGCCGGTCCGGGTACGCCTCGGCGCGGGCCGCCGCCTCACGGGGCTGCTGCCGGTGCGGCTCGGTGTCGGGCCGCCGCCGGTCGTCGTCGAGGCGCGGCTGGTCGGGCAGGTCCGCCTCGGGGCGACGCCGCCGTCCACCGTTGGGTGAGGGCGCTGCGCCGTTCCCCTCGTCCGCGCGGTAACGCGGCTCCGGGCGGCGCAGGTCGTCGGCGGCCCGGTCCGGGTACCCGTCGGCGCGGTATCGCGTGCGGCCGTCCACGGGTGCCCACGGGTCGACCGCGTCGGCGATGCGACCGTCAGGGTCGCGGGTGGGTCGGACGCCGTACCCGTCGCCGGTGTGCCGTTCGTAACCGGCGGCCGGTCGTTCCGGTGTGCCGCGCCGACGTGGTGTGTCGTCCGGCTCCGACACCCAGCCAGGTTCGGGCCGGGGCGCGGGGGAGACCGGCGGAGAGCCCCGGTAACCCCGATCCCGCTCGGTGGGCTCCTGCCGGGGACGGCGGCTGTCGTACCGCTCGGGGGTGGGCTGGTCCCGGTGCCAGGCGGCCTCCCGCGCGGGCCCCCGCTCGTCGGCGGGGCGTCGGTCGGACCAGGCGGTACGTCGGTCCGACTCGGGCGAGCGGCGGTCGTCGCGGCGGGGTGGCTCCGGCAGCGGACGACGGTACGGCTCGTGGTCGTAGTGGCGGGAGTCGGCGTTGTCGGGCCGGCCGTAGGCGGGCGTGTCCGCCGAGCGCTCGTCGCCGCGGAGTCGGCCGTAGGCAGCTGCCTCGCCCGGCTCGTCGTCCACCCAGGAACGGCCCTGAGGTGCGTGTTCCGCCGGTGGTTCGTCGGACCAGGACCGGCCGAGGTAGGTGCCGTCCGGGCGGGTGGGCGCCAGCGGTGGCACCTCGGCGCGACCGGACACCGTCGCGCGGCCGCGCGGTGGCGGCTGGTGCGGCATGCCGATGTCGCCGGCGTAACGCTGGCCGGGGAACTGGGGGTGCCACTCGGTGGTCGGCTCGACCACCCAGGACGGTTCGTTCGGGTCTGACCACCGGTCGGTGTAGCGGCCGTTCATCCGTCGAGCCCGTCGCCGCACCCGGCCGCCGGGCCGATTCTCGACGGGGGTGAGGTGTCCGCAGCCGCCGCCGGGTGACCGCTGGGCGTCCGGTCGCCGCCTGCCACGCCCCGGTGGCCGGCTCGCGTCCGCTCGCTCACGCGTTGTCACCTCGTTGCAAATTGTCGCGCTGGGGCCGCACATGCCGGTCAGATCGCCGCTCCGGCAGGCCGTGGCTGCGGATGGAGGGTAACGGCGTGGGCTCGCTCACCGCCACTGTGGTGCCGCCCACCGGCGCAAACGTTATCCCATTGGTTTCGGACATTTGGTCCTATAAGCGAATCTGGCCTCCGACCATACCGCACTCGAAGACCACCCGGCTGTGGCGGGATCGCCGTCCTCGTTCAGGGGTGTTCCATGATGAGGACGGCGAACGTACCGGGAGCGAGCGCCTCGTAACGGTGCGGGGCGTCGCCGGGGAACGTGGCGTAGTCGCCGGGGTCGAGTTCGACCGGTGCCGCCTCGGGCCCCACCCGCAGCCGGCCGGCGGCGACCACCACGTGCTCGATACTGCGCGGGGTGTGTCCCTGCCCGGCTCGGACCGCGCCGGGTTCGAGCCTGATCAGGTAGACGTCCCGGCGCAGGTGCGCCGCACCGGCGCTGAGCAGCGTTCCGCTGAAGTCGGCCTGCTCCGAGCGGACGTGCGGCCCGTCCCCGGCCCGGACGACCCGTACGCCGTCGTCGACGGGTTCCACCAGCCGGCTGAACGGCACACCGAGCGCGACGCCCAGCGCCCAGAGCGTCTCCACGCTCGGGTTTCCGGTGCCCGACTCCAGTTGAGAGAGGGTGGACTTGGCCACCCCCGCCCGGCGGGCCAGCTCGGTCAGCGAGATGCCGACCCGATCCCGCTCCCGGCGCAGGGCGGCGGCGATGGTGGCCAGGGGGGCAGCAGGTTCCGAAGGCATGCCTTTGCTCCATTGGTCAAACGTTCGGTCTGTCGAACAACGACCGGTTCAGCATGCTGAACGCACGACAAGATCCGCGCAGTTACGGCGAAACTGCTGCCTCGGAGATGCCTGAGGCAGCAGTTTCGCTGATGTTGCGCGGATCTTGGAGGTGCGGGAGCCGGAGCCCGGGGGTCAGACCTTGTCGCCCAGCTTGACCTGGGGCGCCGGAGCGCGCATCCGCCGGAAGGTGATCGACCGCATGACCGCGTAGAGGAAGAGCGAGCCCATCCGCTGGTCGGTCTTCGGGAAGCGCTCCCGGACCAACTTGCTGATCTTGCGGCAGATCAGCACCGAGTCGACGACCACACCCAGCGCCAGCGCGCCCCAGAGCACGTTGGAGATCAGCCGGACCAGCGGCGGCATTGCCGCGTTCGACCCGACCAGCACGATCAGCGCGCCGCCGAAGAACCAGGTGCCGACGGTACGCCGGGAGTCGACCACGTTGCGGGCCAGCAGCCGCTCCGGGCCGCGGTCGCGGGGGCCACCCTCGCGGCGGAACTCCGACGCCGCCTCGGCGCGCAGTTGACGGCGACGCTCCCGCTCCTCCTCCTTGGTGAGGGGACGCGTGGGGCCGGCCGGGCGACGGCCGACGGTCGGCCGCTTGGGCGTCTCCCGACCCTTGGCCGGGGTGTAACCCCGGGACCGCTCAGCGGTCTCCTCGGGGGTCACCGAGGTGACGGCCTCGTCGACGAGGTCGGTGGACTTGCGGCGAAAGAGCGACGGCACGCGGCAAGGGTAGCCAACGGTCCGCGCCCGGTGCACATCGCGGTACAACGGCCGACGGCTCCAGGTCGCAGCGCGACCCGGAGCCGTCGTATCCGAACGATGGTGACCGAGGTTACGGACGCTCGGCGTGCGCGCCCAGGTCGGCGAGCTTCGCCTCGAAGTCCTCGTAGCCCCGGTTGATCAGGTCCACGCCGTACACCCGGGAGGTGCCCTCGGCCGCGAGTGCCGCGATCAGGTGGCTGAACCCGGCCCGCAGGTCCGGGATGACCAGGTCGGCGGCGTGCAGCTTGCTCGGCCCGGCGATCACTGCGGAGTGCTTGAAGTTACGCCGGCCGAAGCGGCACGGGGTGCCGCCGAGGCAGTCCCGGTAGACCTGGATGTTGGCGCCCATCGAGTTGAGGGCCTCGGTGTAGCCCAGCCGCTGCTCGTAGACCGTCTCGTGGACGATCGACAGGCCGCGGGCCTGGGTCAGCGCCACGACCAGCGGCTGCTGCCAGTCGGTCATGAAGCCGGGGTGCACGTCGGTCTCCAGCGCCACAGCGTTCAGCTCGCCACCCGGGTGCCAGAAGCGGATGCCGCCCTCTTGACCGGGGTCGCCCAGCTTCGGCGCGCGGGCGTCGGTGACCTCGTACTCGCCGCCGACCGATCGGAAGATGTTCAGGAAGGTCATCATGTCGGCCTGCTGCGCGCCCAGCACCTCGACGTGACCACGGGTCGCCAGGGCGGCGGCCGCCCAGCTCGCCGCCTCGATCCGGTCCGGGATCGGCCGGTGGGTGTAGCCGTGCAGCTTGGGCACGCCCTGAATCTCGATCACCCGGTCGGTGTGGACCTTGATGATCGCGCCCATCTTCTGCAGGATGCAGATCAGGTCGATGATCTCCGGCTCCACAGCGGCGTTGCGCAGCTCGGTGACGCCCTCGGCCATCACAGCGGTCAGCAGCACCTGCTCGGTGGCGCCGACGCTCGGGTACGGCAGCGCGAACTTGGTGCCGTGCAGCCCGTTCGGCGCGGACAGGTGCAGACCCTCGGGCCGCTTTTCGACAGTGGCGCCGAACTCGCGCAGCGCCTGGAGGTGGAAGTCGATCGGGCGCGGGCCGATGTGGCAGCCACCCAGATCCGGGATGAACGCGTGCCCGAGGCGGTGCAGCAGCGGGCCGCAGAACAGGATCGGGATCCGGCTGGAACCGGCGTGCACGTTGATCTGGTCGGTGCTGGCGCTCTCCACGTTCGCCGGGTCGAAGACGAGCTCGCCGTCCTCGGTGCCGTCGGTGACCTTGACGCCGTGCAGGCCGAGCAGACCTCGCACCACCTCGACATCGCGGATCTTGGGCACGTCGAACAGCCGGCTCGGGCTGTCGCCGAGCAACGCGGCGACCATCGCCTTCGATACCAGGTTCTTCGCGCCGCGCACGCGGATCCGCCCTTCGAGCGGAGTACCTCCGTGCACAACCAGGACGTCGTCGGTCAACGCAACCTCCAGCGCGTCGGTGCTGCCGTGTTGATGGTGGGGCGCCTGAACGTTGTCGCTACCCCGGATGCGGCCATGTCGAAACGGCCCGCGTGTGTCGTCGCTTGGGCAGCATAGCCCTCGGTGACGAAAAAGGACTCGGTCACATCGGCGTGTGTGGCATTAATCGGTGATCCGGCACTTTTGCGTACCAAGAGCGCTACGGATCGTGATCAGGGCACCGTCGGCGGCGGAGTGTCCGCGCCGGGCAACGCGAGCATCTGATCAAGCGCCACCCGGGCGTGGTGCGCGGTGTCGGTGTCGACAGTGATCTGGTTGACGACCCGGCCCGCGACCAGCTCCTCCAGGGCCCAGACCAGGTGCGGCAGATCGATCCGGTTCATCGTCGAGCAGTAGCAGACGGCCTTGTCCAGGAACATGATCTGCTTGTCCGGGTGCGCCAGCGCGAGCCGGCGGACCAGGTTCAGCTCGGTGCCGAGCGCCCACGCCGAGCCGGCCGGAGCCGCCTCGATGGTCTTGATGATGTATTCGGTGGACCCGACGTAGTCGGAGGCCGTGACCACCTCGTGCCGGCACTCCGGGTGGACCAGGACGTTGACCCCGGGCACCCGCTCCCGTACGTCGTTGACGCTCTCCAGGGTGAACCGGCCGTGCACCGAGCAGTGCCCCCGCCACAGGATCATCTTGGCGTCGCGCAACTGCTCCGGCGTGAGCCCGCCACCGGGCTTGTGCGGGTCGTAGAGCACGCAGTCGTCCAGCGACAGGCCCATCTCCAGCACCGCGGTGTTGCGGCCCAGGTGCTGATCCGGCAGGAAGAGCACCTTCGACCCCTGCTCGAAGGCCCAGTCCAGGGCGCGCTTGGCGTTGGACGAGGTGCAGACCACGCCGCCGTTGCGGCCCACGAAACCCTTGATGTCGGCCGAGGAGTTCATGTACGTCACCGGCACGGTCTCGCCGGCGATGCCCAACTCGGTCAGCGTGTCCCAGGCGGCCTCGACCTGGCCCAGCACGGCCATGTCCGCCATCGAGCAACCCGCCGCGAGGTCCGGCAGGATCACCCGCTGGGTGTCGGTGGTGAGGATGTCGGCGCTCTCGGCCATGAAGTGCACGCCGCAGAAGACGATGTACTCCGCGTCCGGACGGGCCGCGGCCTCCCGGGCCAGCTTGAACGAGTCGCCCGTCACGTCGGCGAACTGGATCACCTCGTCGCGCTGGTAGTGGTGCCCCAGCACGAAGACCTTGCTGCCCAGCTTCGCCTTCGCGGCGGTGGCACGGGCCACCAGATCCGGATCGCTGGGCGCCGGCAGGTCGCCCGGACACTCGACGCCGCGCTCGGTGTCGGGGTCGCTGCCCCGGCCGAGCAGCAGCAGAGCCGTCGCCGTGTTGGAGGGTTCCACCCAGGTCGAAGTCACGTAGCCCATGGTCCCACAGCGCGAGCGCGACGCAGCCTCGCTCGGTGTGGGCTGCCACACTGCTCGGCATGCGCGTGCTGCTCTGCCCGGACAAGTTCGCCGGCACCCTGTCCGCACCGGAGGTGGCCGCCGCCGTCGCCGCCGGTTGGCGCACCGTCACCGACGGAGACGATCTGCTGATCCGGCCCCTCGCGGACGGCGGACCGGGCTTCGTGGAGGTGCTCGCCGAGGCCCTCGGCGGCCGGCGGGTGCCGGTGTCGACCGTCGATCCGCTGGGCCGCCCGGCAGCCGGTGAGATCCTGCTCACCGCCGACGGCGCGACCGCCTACCTGGAGAGCGCACAGGCGTGCGGCCTGCACCTGCTCTACGCGGCCGAGCGCGACCCGAAGACCACCACCTCGTACGGGCTGGGTCTGTTGGTGGCCGCCGCTGTGGAGAGCGGTGCCCGCGCTGTGGTGATCGGGCTGGGCGGCTCCGGCACCAACGACGGCGGCGCCGGAATGCTCGCCGCGCTGGGCGTGACCCCCCTCGACCAGGGCGGCGCCGCGCTGCCGTACGGCGGGGCGGCGCTCGCCGCGGTCGACGCGCTGGACGGCGCGGCCCGGCTGCGCGGCGTCCGGCTGGTCGCGGCCACCGACGTGGACAACCCCCTGCTCGGCCTGCACGGCGCCAGCAACGTGTTCGGCCCGCAGAAGGGCGCCGACCGGGCCGACGTTCTGCTGCTCGACGCCGCCCTGGAGCGGTTCGCGGCGGTGCTGGAACGGGATCTGGCCGGCTGCCCGGCGGGGCTCGGCTCGCTGCCCGGGGGCGGGGCCGCCGGTGGCATCGGCGCGGCGCTGCTCGCCCTGGGCGGCGACTGCGAGTCGGGGATCGGTCTGGTCACCCGGGCCACCCGACTCGACACCGCGCTGGACACCGCCGACCTGGTGATCACCGGTGAGGGGTCGTTCGACCACCAGTCGCTGCGCGGCAAGGTCGTCGCCGGGGTGGCCGGCGCCGCCCGTGACCGGGGAGTTCCCTGCGTGGTGGTGGCCGGGCAGGTGAGCACCGGCCGGCGGGAGGCCGCGTCGGCCGGGGTGACCGACGCGTACAGCCTGGTGGAGCACTTCGGCGGCGAGGAGGGCGGCGGGCTCGACGCGGCGCTGAGCCGGCCCGCGGAGGGGCTGCGCGAGCTGGGCGCCCGACTGGCCCGGCAGTGGAGCCGCTGAGCGTCCCGAGCGCCCGTGCGCCCGCCCCGACCGAGGGCCTACCTGCGGCGGGGGTCACGCCACGCGGGTGAGCCCGGCCGAGGCGGCGTACGATCGGCTGAGGACCACAACCGGGAATCACTGGACGACGCGCGACGTTGGCCAGTGCGTCCGGACCCAAACCGCGCAGGGAGACTTCCACGTGACCACGCCAGCGCAGACCGAGTCGACCGAGGCCAAGGCCCCTACTTCCGTCGTCCTCACCGACGTCGCGGCGCAGAAGGTCAAGGCCCTGATCGAGCAGGAGGGCCGCGACGACCTGCGGCTCCGCGTCGCCGTGCAGCCGGGCGGCTGCTCCGGCCTGCGGTACCAGCTCTTCTTCGACGAGCGTTCGCTCGACGGTGACGTCGTGACCGACTTCGGTGGTGTCGAGGTCGTCGTCGACCGGATGAGCGCCCCGTACCTTTCCGGCGCGACGATCGACTTCGCCGACCGGATCGACGCCCAGGGCTTCACCATCGACAACCCCAACGCGGGCAGCTCCTGCGCCTGCGGTGACTCGTTCAACTGAGTCACACCACACACCAGCGACGATGGGGCCGTTCTTCGGGACGGCCCCATCGCCGTACCGGTCGGCGGTCGCACCGGTCCGGGAGCGGTCCCGAAGGGGGCGGTGGCGGGCTGGTTGCCGTAGTCCGACCGAGCGGTGACCATCGCGTTGCCGTCCCGGTAGGCTGACCCGCGCCCTGCTCCCGACCCCGAGGGTTGACATGAAGATCGCCGTCACCGGCTCGATCGCCACCGATCACCTGATGAGCTTCCCCGGCCGCTTCGCCGACCAGCTCATCGCCGATCAACTGCACAAGGTGTCCCTCTCCTTCCTGGTGGACGACCTGGTGCTCCGCCGCGGCGGCGTGGCGGCGAACATCTCCTTCGGGATGGGTCAGCTCGGGCTGCGCCCGGTGCTGCTCGGCGCGGTCGGCGCCGACTTCGCCGACTACCGCTCCTGGCTCGAGCGCCACGGCGTGGACTGCGACTCGGTGCACATCAGCGAGGTGGCGCACACCGCCCGCTTCGTCTGCACCACCGACACCGACATGTGCCAGATCGCGTCGTTCTACGCCGGTGCGATGAGCGAGGCCCGCAACATCGAGCTGGCCCCGGTCGCCGACCGGCTCGGCGGCCTGGACCTGGTGCTGGTCGGCGCGAACGACCCCGAGGCGATGCTGCGGCACTCGGCCGAGTGCCGCACCCGCGGGTACGCCTTCGCCGCCGACCCGTCCCAGCAGCTCGCCCGGATGCCCGGCGAGGACGTGGTGGCGCTGATCGAAGGCGCCGAGTACCTGATGACCAACGACTACGAGAAGTCGCTGCTGCAGAGCAAGGCGCAGCTCAGCGACGACCAACTGCTGGACCTGGTCAAGGTGCGGGTCACCACGTTGGGCAAGCACGGCGTGGAGATCGCCGGGCGCGGCATCGACCCGATCCACGTACCGATCGCGCGGGAGATCCGCGCGGTCGATCCGACCGGTGTCGGCGACGGCTTCCGGGCCGGCTTCTTCACCGCGCTCTCCTGGGGTCTCGGCCTGGAACGCGCCGCCCAGGTCGGCTCGTTGCTGGCCACGCTGGTCCTGGAGACCGTCGGCACCCAGGAGTACGACGTCCGTCGCGACCTGTTCGTCAAGCGGCTCGCCGAGTCCTACGGCGACACCGCGGCGGAAGAGGTCCGCCCCCACCTCCTCCCGGCGTAGCCCTCACCCCCACCCCCGGCGATCTTGCACTTTCTGTCGCCGTATCGCGGCTTCTGCACCCCTTTGTCCACGCAGAAACTGCAAGATCGCGGGGGTGGCCGGGGAGCGGGGCAGGGTTGGGGTTAGTGGGTGCGGCGTACGTCGTAGGCGGGGCCGTTCGGGCCGTTGACGGACCCTAGGAACTCCTGGCCGCGCATCCGGCACCAGGCGGGGATGTCGACCGCCGCCGCCGGGTCGTCGGCCAGCACCCGGACCACAGTGCCGACCGGCACCTCGGGCATCCGTCGCGCCGCCGCGATCACCGGCAGCGGGCAGCGTTGCCCCCGGCAGTCGATCACCTCGTCCGGCATCGTCACAGCCCCACCACCCCGGCCTCGGCGCGCAGCCCGGCGACGATCCCCGGCAGCTCGGTCAGGAACCGCTCCACGTCCGCCTCGGTCGTCTCCCGGTGCAGGCTGACCCGCACGTTGCCGTGCGAGAGCACCCCCATCGCCTCCAGCACGTGCGACGGACGTAACGTGGACGAGGTGCAGGACGAGCCGGACGACACGGCGAAGCCCCGCCGGTCCAGGGCGTGCAGCAACGCCTCCCCGTCGACGTACAGGCAGGAGAAGGTGACCAGGTGGGGGAGCCGGAGCACCGGGTCGCCGACCACCTCCACGTCGGGCACCTCCGTCGCTACCCGCTCCCGGACCCGGTCCACCAGGTCGGCCAACCGGGCCGCCTCGGCCGCCGCGTCGGCCGCCGCCGCGCGCAGGCTCGCCGCCGCCGCCACGACCGCGGGCAGGTTCACCACCCCGGGGGTACGTCCGCTCTCCCGCTCGTCGGCCGGCCAGGGTGACTCCCAGCGAGTGCCCTTCCGGACCGCCAGCAACCCCACTCCGGGTGGCCCGCCCCACTTGTGGGCGCTCGCCGTGAGCACCGACCAGCCGGCCGGCAGGGGCACCCGGCCCACCGACTGCGCCGCGTCCACGTACAGCGGCACACCCACGTCGGCGCAGGCCGCCGCCGCCTCGGCGACCGGCTGCACCGTCCCCACCTCGTGACTGGCGGTGATCAACGCGGCCAGTGCGACCCCCGGGGCCCGAACGGCGGTCGACCACGCGGTCAGGTCCAGCCGGCCCAACCGGTCGACCGGCACCGCGGCGGCCGTCCCGCCCGCGCCGACGTGCCGTTCCGCGGCGTGCAGCACCGCCGAGTGCTCGATCGCCGAGTGCACCAGCGTCGACCCGAACCGGCGCCGCCCCGCCAGACCGCCGAGCACCGCGCCGTGGGCTGCGGTCGTACCGCTGGGGGTGAAGGAGACCTCATCGGCGCGGACGCCGAGCGTCAGCGCGGTGGCCTCGCGGGCGGCGTCGAGCAGTTGCCGGGCCCGGCGGGCCTGCGTGTACAGCTTGCCCGGGTCGGCCCAGCCGTCGTCGAGCGCGGCCAGCAGAGCCTGCCGCGCGACCGGATGCATCGGCGCGGCGGTCGCTGCGTCCAGGTAGACCGGAGGTGCGCTCACAGACCTGCCTTCGTTCGCGGCCGCGGGGCTCGCAACCCCGGCTCACTCCTCGCGCTCACAGACCAAGAGGCTATCGCGGCGGTATGCCTAGGATCCCCCCGATGGGGGTCGGACAGTGACCCCACCACGGCCGAGTCCGTCATGGTCGAGTAATCTGCGACCGTCGGTGACGCCTTTGCCGCGGGTGCTGAGGAAAGACGCACCGCGGCGCGCTAGGGAGGCAGGACCAGGTGGTCGCAAGGAGTTCGGAGGTACGGCCGTCGGCCGTACGGCACAGCGCTTCCCCAGGGGTTGGTGGACGCCGGGGGCGTGGTGCTGGTCGCCTGGCTGGGCTCGGTCTCGGTGGCGTGGCGTTGCTGGTTCTGCTCACGGGCTGTGACGTGGGTCAGACGTTCCACGGCTTCGGCTGGCCGCAGGGCGGCATCTCGCCGGAGTCCAAGCGGATGTACGACCTGTGGATCGCCTCCTGCATCGCCGCGCTCGCGGTCGGCGTCTTCGTGTGGGGCCTGATCTTCTGGTGCGTCGTGCGGTACCGCAAGCGTGGCAACGCGCTGCCGGTGCAGACCCGCTACAACATGCCGATGGAGTTCCTCTACACCATCGCGCCGATCCTGATCGTCTCCGTGCTCTTCTACTACACGGCGATCGTGCAGACCGACGTCGACAAGTTGTCGAAGAACCCGGACGTCACCGTCGAGGTCGTCGCGTTCAAGTGGAACTGGCAGTTCAACTACCGGGACGGCCAGGGTACGGAAGCCACCACCACCGCGTCGACGCTCGGCACCAGCGAGGTCATCCCGGTGCTGGTGCTGCCGACCAACCGGTCCATCCGGTTCGAGGAGACCAGCCGCGACGTCATCCACTCGTTCTGGGTGCCGGAGCTGCTCTTCAAGCGGGACGTCATGCCGGGCAAGATCCGCAACGTGTTCGAGGTTTCGAGCCTGGACGCCGAGGGTGCCTACGTCGGGCGTTGCGCCGAACTGTGCGGCAGCTACCACGCGTTCATGAACTTCGAGCTGCGGGTGGTCTCGCCGGAGAAGTACGACCAGTTCCTGGCGGCCAAGCAGAGCGGCAAGTCCACCCAGGACGCGCTGTCCGCGATCGGTGAGCAGCCGTACGCGACGACCACGCAGCCGTTCGACACGCGGCGGACGCAGGACAACTTCAACCCGGACGACGTTCCGGCCCGCACGGGAAGCTGAGGCAGCCGCATGAAGACCGAGTGGCGTATCTTCCTGATCATCGCCGGGTTCCTCCTCGGTGCCACCATCCTCTACGGCGCCTGGACGCAGGGGGAGTCGGGCGGCGTCGAGTGGGTCGGCACCATCGCCCTGCTGCTGTCGTTCCTGCTCTGCTCGATGTGCGGTGGTTTCTTCTGGTTCGTCTCCCGCCGCATCGACCTGCGCCCGGAGGACCGCCCGGACGCTGAGATCGCCGACGGCGCCGGTGAGGTCGGCTTCTTCAGCCCGGGCAGCTACTGGCCGTTCGGTCTGGCGCTGGCCGCCGCGATCGCCGCGCTCGGCATGGTGTTCTGGCAGTACTGGCTGATCGGCGCCGGCCTGCTGGCCGTCGTCTTCTCTGCCTGTGGGCTCCTGTTCGAGTACTACAGCGGCACCCGGCGTACCGCCGAGCACTGACCCACCCGGTCGCCGTCGCGACCGACCCGGCACGACCAAGGCCCGTTCCCCGAGTGGGGGAGCGGGCCTTCGGTCATGTTCCACCCCCGCCTCGGGTGGCCCGGGCGGTGCTGTGGTCAGGCAGCGCGGCGGCGGGCGGGCTGGCGGCGGCGGGCGGCCAGCAGGGTGACCGGGAAGGCGAACGTGCCGACCACCACGGCGGCGCCGCAGTCGGTGCAGATCAGCTCTGGACAGTCGGTGCCGTGGCTGTCGACGCAGGGCGGCGCCTCGAACAGCGCCACGCCCTCGCAGACGTCGCAGTAGAGCTCGCGATGCGACACGGGCGTCTCCTCTCGGATACCAGGCGGACCGCCCCCGGATGCGACAGTGACGCACCGACGGCAGCAGAGAACTACTCAGCTGTAGTTTCCCAGACGGGTCCGACAAATCTCCGAGCACGGTCGCCCACTCATCGGCGTCCGCGGCGGTGGTGAGGTCAGGCGGCGCTGGCGGTCTCGATCCAGCGGTCCAGGGTCGCGGCGGCCGCGCCGGAGTCGATCGACTCGGCCGCACGGGCCAGGCCGGCGCGGAGCGCCTCGGTCAGGTCGCCGTCCAGCGGGCCCTGGGTGGCCAGCGCCGCCGCCGCGTTGACCAGCACCGCGTCCCGGACCGGGCCCGTCTCGCCGGCCAGCAGGCGACGGGCCACGCCCGCGTTGTACGCGGCGTCACCGCCCCGCAGGTCGGCGAGGGTGGACCGGGGTACCCCCAGGTCGGTCGCGTCCAGCACGACCTCGCGTACGGTGCCGCCCTGGGCCGCCCAGATCCTGGTCGGCGCGGCGGTGGTGAACTCGTCCAGCCCGTCCTCGCCGCGCATCACGATCGCCGAGTCGCCACGGGCCGCGAACACGCTGGCCATCACCGGGGCCATCCGCAGGTCGAAGCAGCCGACCGCGCCGGCCCGAGGGCGGGCCGGGTTGGTCAGTGGGCCGAGGAAGTTGAAGAAGGTGGGCACGCCCACCTCGCGGCGGACCGGGCCGGCGTGCCGCATCCCAGGGTGGAAGCGGGCCGCGAAGCAGAACCCGATGCCGGCCTCCTCGACACAGCGGGCAACCTGCTCCGGGCCGAGATCCAGCGGGATGCCGAGGAACTCCAGCAGGTCGGCGGTGCCGCACAGGGAGGAGGCGGCCCGGTTGCCGTGCTTCACCACACGAACGCCCGTGCCGGCGACCACCAGCGCCGTCATCGTGGAGATGTTCACCGTGTGGGCGAGGTCACCGCCGGTGCCGACCACGTCGAGCGCGGTGCGGCGCAGCTCCTCGGGGAGCGTCACCGGGACCGCGCGACCGAGCATCGCCTGCACCAGGCCGGCCAGCTCCGCGGGGGTCTCCCCCTTGGCCCGCAGCGCCACGGCGAAGGCGGCGATCTGCGCCGCGCTCGCCGAGCCGGTCATGATCTCGTCCATCGCCCAGGCGGTGTCGGCGGTGGAGAGTTCGTCACCGCGCAGCAGCGCGTTGAGCAGGTGCGGCCAGGTCCGATCGCCCATGGCGGGCCTCCCGAGCATGCGAAGTGCGGGTGGGCTGGAACCGGCGCCGAGGAGATCCGGCGCCGTGGGGGTGCCGGAGGAGCGTGGGACGTCAGGCGGGTGCGTGCGTCCGCAGCAACTCGGCCACCGTGCCGCCGGTGGTCACCGGGTCGAGCGGGTGCACCAGCGTCGCGTCGACCTCGGCGTACGCGGCGAGCCATCGGTCGGCGGCGCGGGCGATCACCAGGCAGGTCGGGGGAGCGTCGTCGCGGTCGTCCTTGACCTGGCGGGCGATGCCGATGCCGCCGCCCGGGCTCGCCTCACCGTCGAGCAGCAGCAGGTCGATCTCGTAGTCGTCGACCAGCCGGATCGTCTCCGCGTAGGTCGACGCCTCGACGAACTCGATCTGCAGACCGGGAGCGGGCCGGGTGCCGACGGCCATCCGCATCCGATCACGGACCTGCGGGTCGTCGCTGTAGAGCAACACGGTGCAAAGACGATCGGTCATGCCGGAACTCCCACCTCGTAGCTGCCCGCAGATCGTACCGGTCGGCGTGACGTAGCCGACATCCCGCCCGGCGTCGCGGGTCGGGGCGTACCGTCCGGGCAGCTCAGGCCGGCGCGGCGTCGGCGGCGCGTTCGCGGGCCTCCTGGCGGTCCAGCTCGCGGTCCACCCGGCGGGCCTCCCGCTCGGACTGCTTGACCCACTGCACCACCAGCACCGCGAGCATGGTCACACTGACGAACTCGCCACCGGCCCAGAGGATGCCGCCGGCGACCACCTGGTCCTGCCACGGGTCGACCCAACCGAGGTTGAGCGACGGGTACCAGTCCCCGCCGAAGAGCGTGCTGCTCTGCATGATGGTGAGGCCGAGCACTGTGTGGAACGGCACGGAGAGCAGCATCAGCAGCGCACGCGCCGGGTACGGCCAGCGGCCGGGCAGCGGGTCGAGGCCGAGCAGCGGCCAGAAGAACACGCAGCCGGTCATGATGAAGTGCGCGTGCACCAGCTCGTGCGCCCAGGCGTGTTCGAGGGTGTAGCGGTACAGGTCACTGAAGTACAGCACGAACGGGTTGACCACGAAGATGGCGAACGCCACCAGCGGGAAGCTGTAGACCCGGGCGACGCGGCTGTGCACGATCGCGAGCAGGCGCTTGCGTGGCCCGACCGGCAGGGTCCGCAGGGCCAGGGTCATCGGCGCGCCCAGCGCCAGGAAGATCGGCGCCACCATGGACAGCACCATGTGCTGGATCATGTGCACGGACAGCAGCGCGGTGTCGTACGCGTGCAGCCCACTGACCGTGACGAGCGCGATGCCGCCCAGGCCGGGGCCGAGGAAGAACACGGTACGGGCGATCGGCCAGCGGTCGCCCCGCAGGCGCAGCCGGTACACCCCGTAGAGGTACAGGCCGGCGGCGAGCACCAGGCCGAGGGCCAGCCAGCTGTCCAGCCGGGTCTCGGTCAGCACCGCGCCGACGGTGAACGGCGGCGGGGCCGAGGTGGCGGCGAAGATCGGATCGACGTGCAGCACGCTTTTCAGGCTAGGCCAGGTGAACCGGACCCTGACGCTCGGGCCACGGAAGGCGCGGGTTTGCCACCCCGCTGATCGGCGGCCCCGGTCAGGGGCAATAATGACGGCGTGACTGCGGCCCCAGCCATTGACAAGAGCCGGATCCACTCTCTGACCCGACCAAACATGGTCAGCGTCGGGACGATCGTGTGGCTCTCCAGCGAACTCATGTTCTTCGCGGCGCTGTTCGCGATGTACTTCTCCATCCGCGCGGCTGCGCCGGAGCAGTGGGAGAAGCACACCGAGGCGCTGAACATCCCGTACGCGACCACCTTCACGGTGATCCTGGTGCTGTCCTCGGTGACGTGCCAGCTCGGCGTCTTCGCGGCGGAGAAGGGTGACGTGCACGCGCTGCGGCGCTGGTTCACCGTCACCTTCGTGATGGGCCTGATCTTCGTCCTCGGCCAGCTGAACGAGTACCGGCACCTGGTCGCCGACGGCATCAAGATCAACGAAGACGGGTACGGGTCGGTGTTCTACCTGACCACCGGCTTCCACGGCCTGCACGTGACCGGTGGTCTGATCGCCTTCATCATCTTCATGGTCCGTACGACCATGGGCCGGTTCACTCCGGCGCAGGCGACGTCGGCGATCGTCGTGTCGTACTACTGGCACTTCGTCGACGTCGTGTGGATCGGGCTGTACGCCATGATCTACTGGCTCCAGTGATCTTGCGCGTCACATTCCGCGCTGCTGCTCCGTCCCCTGAGACAGGTCCAACCGGTTAAGGACACCGCTCATGACTTCTGACAACGACCGCCGACGCGGTCTGCTCGCGCGGTTGCGTGAGCGGCCCGCCGCGCGCAGCAGGGGCCGCCGCCGGCTGGGCGCCGCGGTCCGGCTGATCGCCGCGCTGATGCTCGCCGGTGGCGCGTACACCGTCTTCGCCCCGGGCGCCCAGGCGCAGGACAACCCGCAGCTGACCGGCGCCGCCGCCGAGGGCAAGGCGCTGTTCGACGTGAGCTGCGTGACCTGCCACGGCCGCAACGCCCAGGGTGTCGAGGGCCGCGGGCCGAGCCTGATCGGCGTCGGCGCGGCATCGGTCGAGTTCCAGGTCAGCTCCGGGCGGATGCCGATGGCCCGCCAGGAGGCCCAGGCGCACCGCAAGCCCCCGGTCTTCACCGACGAGCAGACCCGTCAGCTGGCCCAGTACATCCAGGAGCTTGGCGGCGGCCCGGTCGTGCCCGAGGGCGACGACCTCCGCGAGGACGGCAACATCGCCTCCGGCGGTGAGCTGTTCCGGATCAACTGCTCGCAGTGCCACGCGTTCGGTGGTGGCGGCGGTGCGCTCTCCTCGGGCAAGTTCGCCCCGAGCCTGCACCCCGCGACCGACCGCCAGATCTACGCGGCGATGCTGAGTGGCCCGCAGAACATGCCGGTGTTCGGCGACAACCAGCTCCGGCCGGAGCAGAAGGCCGACATCATCGCCTACATCCAGGAGACGCTGAAGCACGACCAGGACCCGGGTGGGTTCAACCTCGGACGGTACGGCCCGTCCACCGAGGGCCTGGCGATCTTCCTGGTTGGCATCGTGGCGCTCGTCTTCGCTAGCCTGTGGATTGCGGGTAAGTCGTGATCGAGCAGGCCATCCGATTCAGTGCTGTGGTGCCGCTCGGCGCCACCCGTAGCGAGGTGACGGCATGAGCACCCACCCCGAGCACCAGGCCCCACAGGGCCCGGAGCCGCTCGACGTGAACGACCCCAAGCTGACCCGGTTCGACATCGTTCGTGAAGGCGCGCGTCGGGACGACATCGAGATCGTCCACTACGAGCCGCAGGTGCTGCCGGGCACCAAGGCGGAGCGTCGGCTGACCCGGGTGGTCGCCGGCTTCTTCCTGATCACCGGCCTGGCCGCGACCGCCTTCCTGGCCATCTACATCTGGTGGCCGTGGCAGTACGAGGCGGGCCGGGGCGGCGACAAGTTCTACACCCCGCTGCTCGGCTTCACCCTCGGCGTGGCGCTGCTCGCCGTCGGCTTCGGCATCCTGACCTGGGGCAAGAAGTTGCTGCCCAAGGAGGTCTCGATCCAGGACCGGCACGAGGGCCAGGTGGACTCCGAAGGCCGCACCATCACCGGCCAGACCATGCTCTACATGGCGGACGAGCTGGGCGTGAAGCGTCGTCCCCTGCTCGGCATCTCGCTGCTGGCCGGTCTCGCGCCGGTCGCCGCGGTCGCCGCGGCGCCGCTGGTCGGCGGCCTGATCTCGCAGCCGCACAAGAACAACCAGATGTTCACCACCGGGTTCGCCACGGCCGAGGGCGGCGAGCGGATCCGCCTGGTCCGCGAGGACGGCCGTCCGGTCCGTCCGGCGGACATCAGCACCGGTGGGCAGCTGACCGTCTTCCCCGGCATCGACCACGGTGTGAGCAACAAGCACGCCGACTCGCCGACGCTGCTGATCCACCTCCGCGACTCGGACGCGCAGGAGTCGCGCCGGGCCAACGAGAAGATCGGCCACGGCGACTACATGTGGGGCAACTACGCGGCGTTCTCCAAGATCTGCACGCACGCGGGATGCCCGGCCAGCCTGTACGAGCAGCAGACCAACCGGCTGCTCTGCCCGTGCCACCAGTCCCAGTTCCTGATCACCGACAACGCCCGGCCAATCTTCGGCCCCGCCAGCCGCCGGCTGCCGCAGCTGCCGATCGAGGTGGACTCCGAGGGCTTCTTCGTGGCGAAGTCCGACTACACCGAGACCGTCGGGCCTGATTTCTGGGAGCGGCCATGAAGCGTCGAAAGTTTGACCTTGCGGCGACGCCGGGCAAGGCCGCGGTGGGAGTGGACGACCGCTTCGCGGTGGCCACCCCGCTGCGCAAGCTGCTGAACAAGGTCTTCCCGGACCACTGGTCCTTCCTGCTCGGCGAGATCGCGCTCTTCTCGTTCGTCGTGCTGCTGCTGACCGGTGTGTTCCTCACCTTCTTCTTCGAGCCGGCGATGACCGAGGTGGTCTACAACGGCAGCTACGCGCCGTTGCAGGGCACCCCGATGTCCGCCGCGTACGCCTCCAGCCTGGACATCTCGTTCGACGTCCGCGGCGGTCTGGTGATGCGGCAGATGCACCACTGGGCGGCGCTGCTGTTCATGGCCGCGATCGTCGTGCACATGCTGCGGGTCTTCTTCACCGGCGCCTTCCGCAAGCCGCGTGAGACCAACTGGATCATCGGTTCGCTGCTGTTCTGGGTCGGCTTCCTGGCCGGCTTCACCGGCTACTCGCTGCCGGACGACGGCCTGTCCGGCACCGGCCTGCGGATCGCTTCGGCGATCATGCTGTCCATCCCGGTGATCGGCTCCTGGGTCACCTCGTCGGTCTTCGCTGGCGAGTTCCCGGGCACGATCATCATCAGCCGGTTCTTCATCGCCCACGTGCTGCTCATCCCGGGTCTGCTGGTCGCGCTGATCAGCGTCCACCTGGGTCTGGTCTTCAAGCAGAAGCACACGCAGTGGCCCGGCCCCGGCCGGACCAACAACAACGTGGTCGGCGAGCGGATGTTCCCGCGGTACGCGCTGAAGCAGGGCGGCTTCTTCATGGTCGTCTTCGGCGTCATCGCGCTGATGGGCGGTCTGTTCCAGATCAACCCGATCTGGTTGTTCGGCCCGTACGAGGCGTGGGTGGTCTCGGCCGCCAGCCAGCCCGACTGGTACGTCATGTTCCTCGACGGGTCGACCCGACTCATGCCGGCCTGGGAAATCAACATCCCGCTCGGCGACGGGTACGTCATCCCGCCGCTGTTCTGGCCGACGGTGGTGCTGCCCGGCATCCTGGTGGGCCTGTCGACGATGTACCCGTTCCTGGAAGCCCGGCACCTCAAGGACCGCAAGAGCCACAACCTGCTCGAGCGTCCCCGGGACGCTCCGGCCCGGACCGCCGTCGGCGCCATGGCCGTCTCGTTCTACATCGTGCTGACGCTCTCCGGCGCCAACGACGTGATCGCGGACAAGTTCCAGATCAGCCTGAACGCGATGACCTGGGCGGGCCGCATCGGCCTGCTGGTGGTCCCGCCGCTGGCGTACTACGTCACCTACCGGCTCTGCCTGGGTCTGCAGCAGCACGACCGGGAGGTCCTCGCGCACGGCGTCGAGACGGGCATCATCCGGCGCATGCCGGACGGCCGGTTCGTCGAGGTGCACCAGCCGCTCAGCGCGTCCAACGGGCACGCGGACGGTCACGGCCAACTCGACTACGTCGGCTGGGTCGTGCCCAAGAAGATGAACCGGCTGGGGGCCCTCGGGCCGGCCATCCGGGGCTTCTTCTACCCGATCGAGAAGCCGGTCGAGGCGCCTGTCTCGCCGGGGCACCCGCCGGTCGAGGCCCGGCCCGAGCGCGAGGAGATCGGCAGCGGCGAGAGCCGCCGCTGACCGCCCAGTCGCACCGTTACGGGGCGCCCGCCGGAATCCGGCGGGCGCTCCGTCGTATCCACACCCCCGACCCATCCGACCAGGAGTCGGACGCCCCTGATGGGACCGGTCGACCCCGCGCGGCGGGCGATCGCAGGAATAACCCCGGTGAGCCGGGTATCCGTGCGGTCCAACGTCTCAAGGGGGGGAAGCATGTTGGGTATCAAACGCCTCGGCCTGTTGGCCGCGCTGGTACTTGTCGGTGTCGCGCCGGCTGCGGCCGCGCAGGCCGCGGCACAGCCGTCAACGCAGGACACCCAGTACCTGCAGGCGGTACACCAGGTCAACCTGTTCGAGATCACCGCTGGTGACCTGGCTCAGCAGAAGGGTCAGGACCAGGGGGTCAAGGACCTGGGCGCGATGCTGAAGACCGACCACACCCAGCTGGACCAGACGGTGCAGCAGACCGCGTCGCAGCTCGGGGTGGAACTGCCGAACGAGCCCAGCGCCGATCAGCAGGCGGTCATCGACCAGCTGAACAACGCCAGCGGCGCGGAGTTCGACCGGCTCTGGGTGACCAGTGAGCTGGCCGGCCACGTCCAGGCCATCCAGGCCACCCAGACGGAGATCTCGCAGGGCTCCGAGCAGTCGGTGGTCCAGCTGGCGCAGACGGCGCTTCCGACGCTGCAGACGCACTACGACGAGTTGGTGGCGCTCGCCAACAAGCTGGGCATCCCGGTCCCGCAGACCAGCGCCAGCGGTACGCCCAGCCCGGGCGGCACCGGCACTGAGTCCCCGGCTCCGGGCGGCACTGTCACCGAGTCGCCGGCTCCGGGCGGCACCGGCACCGAGTCGCCGGCTCCGGGCGGCGGCAGCACCGAGGTACCGGCTCCCAGCGAGAGCTGACGTAGCCACAGCAGACGGCCGGTCCACCCTCGCGGTGGGCCGGCCGCCCTGCGCGCGCCACGCGCCGCCGTGCGGCCGGCACGGCCCCCGAAACGGCGAGCGGGTCAGTCGGCGCTGGCCAGACCGATCGCGAACGCCTCCTCCAGGTCGTGCTGCGAGTACGCCCGGAAGGCGATGTGCGACTCGGTGTTGAGCACTCCCGGGACCTTGGAGATGCTGCCCGCGATGACCTGGGCGATCTGGTCGAACTCGCGGACCCGGACGATGGCGATGAGGTCGACGTGCCCGGCCACCGAGTAGACCTCGCTGACACCGGGAAGGTTGGCCAGGTTCTCCGCCACCTCGGGGATCGCATCGGTGGCGCAGTCGATCAGCACGATCGCGGTGATCACGGGGCATTTCTCCGTTCGTCGGCGTCGTCGCCCATGCTAGATGTTTCGTCCCGGGACCGGAGGCGGGAGCCGCCGGGGCTCAGCCCTGGGCGGGGCAGGGCACTGTCAGGTCGCTCCCGGCCCGGATCACGTTCCGCAGCCGCTCGCCGGCCCGTACTGTCGCGCCCGGCCACACCACTGTGCGGGACACGTCACCGTCCACCCGCGCGCCCGCGCCGACGACCGACTCCACGCAGTGGCCGGTCACCCTCGCGGACTCCGCGACGAGAACGCCGCCGGCCGCGGCGTGCAGGTTGGCCGCCAGGTAGTCGGCCGGGGTGCCGGTGTCGAAGAAGGTGCCCGGGTACGGCACCACGGTCAGGGCGCCAGCCGCCTCGGCCGGACGCCACACGGCGCGAACCAGGTCCGAGAAGACGACCGGCAGGTCCCGGACCAGCCGCCAGGGCAGCAGCGAGAACCCGGTGAAGCAGTGCCCGGCGAAGGTGCCCGGCGCCGCCGGGTCCGCGGCGGGCTGGCCGAGCAGGCGTACGGTGTGCCCGTCCCAGCCGTCGAGCAGGGCGGCCACGTCCGGGCCCGGGGGAGCAGCCGGGTCGGCGAGGTACGCGTCGGCGTTGCCGACCAGCACCGGCCGCCCGTCGATCCAGTCCCGCAGGTTGGCCACCCCGCCCGCGGTGCCCAGCGGGTCGCCCGGCTCCACCGACAGGTGTGCGCGGTCGCCGACGTGCGCCACCACCTGGTCGCCGAGGTAGCAGGCGTTCACCGCGACCCGCCCGGGACCGGTCAGGCCCAGGCCGGCCAGCCGCGCCAACGCCCGATCCAGCAGGGGCACGTTGCCCACCGGACAGAGTGCCTTGGGCAGCCGTTCGGTGAGCGGGCGCAGCCGCGTGCCCTCGCCGGCGGCCAGCACCACAGCGCACAGCTCCGCCGGCACACCGGCCGCGCCGGTCACGGGGTGTCGTCGGGCACCGGCGGCGGGAACTGCCCGGCCAGCGGCCCGATGTCGTAGTAGGCGAGCAGCCGGGCCGTCGGCCAGGTCAGCTTGGGCAGGTCGTCCAGGGGGTGCCAGGCGGCCTCGAAGACCTCCCCGCCGTCGACTGTCAGCTCGGTGCTGGACGCCGGCACCTCGGCCTCGAAGACCATGTCCACCCAGCCCTTGGCGTGCACGATCGCGTTCGGCACCGCCGGACGCAGCCGCGACGGTGGGAGCCGGACGCCGGACTCCTCGAACAGCTCACGGGCCGCGCCCACCACCGGGGCCTCACCCCGGTTGAGCAGGCCGGCGGGGAGTGACCAACCCTTGCCGGGCGGCTGGCGCAGCATGAGCAACCGACCCGCGCCCGTCGCCTCGGTGTCCCGGACCAGGGTCACCGCGCCGACGATGTACTTGGGCACGGCCAACCGGACCAGGCGTCGACGCACCGGCAGCGGCAGCCGATAGAAGGCCTGGTAGAAAAGGGCCCGACCGGTGGCGCGGGAGCGGGGGATCATGACTCCAGGCTAGTGGTCACGAATGTCCCTCGGTCCCGCTGGGGCCCGCCGGGTCACTGTCGATGGTCGACCAGGTCGATGAGCTGGCGGACCACGGTGTCCGGTTCGATCACCCGGTCGAAGACCGCTACCAACAGGGTCTCCAGGTCGGGGTAGCCCAACTCCTCGGAGAGGCGCAGCAGTGGCAGGTCACTGGCGAGGCCCCGGTTGTGTTGGCGTAGGGCGAGCCCGATGGTGGCCCGACCGAGGCGCACCTTGTCGCTGATCGTGATGCCCGGCTCGGTGTGCTCGGCGAACCACCTGTTGATCTGCATCTGCGCGTGCGGCGACTTGACGAAGGTCAGCCACTCCCGCCGGGGGCCGCGCGGTGCCACACCGGCCTCGAAGCCGTTGTCGCCGTCGTTCTCGGTGAAGATCTCCACCACGTCGCCCTCGTCCAGCTCCGAACTGAGCGGGGCCAACCGACCGTTGATGCGTGCGGCGAGGCAGTGGTCGCCGCGGTCGTTGCCCAGCTCGTACGCGAGGTCGACAGGCGTGGCACCGGCTGGCAGCACGACCTGCCGTCCGTCGGCGAAGACCTGGATCTGCCCCTCGGCCAGGTCGCAGCGCAGCGACTCGTAGAACTGTGCCGGGTCGGCGGCGTCCGGCTCCCAGTCGAGCACCCGGCGCAGCCAGTCCAGCTGTTCGGCACGGGCCGCGGCGGTGCTGCTGCCGGAGCGGGGAAAACGGAAGTCGGCGGCGATGCCGTACTCGGCCGCGCGGTGCATCTCCTCGGTGCGGATCAGCACCTCCACTGTGCGGTCCTGAGGGCCGCAGACGCTGGTGTGCAGCGAACGGTAGAGGTTGTTCTTCGGTGAGGCGATGAAGTCCTTGAAACGGCCGGGCATCGGTCGCCAGGTGCCGTGGATCGCGCCCAGCGCGGCGTAACAGTCGGTGGCCGGGCCGTCGACCACCACCACGATGCGGGGCAGGTCGTACGGGGCGGTGTGGCCGCCGGCGATGGTGTCCTTCCAGATCGAGTAGAGGTGCCGGGGACGAGGGCTCACGTCGGCGTCGACCCGGCTGCGGCGCAGCGCCACCCGGGCCCGGGTGACCACCGAGTCGAGGTACGAATCCCAGCCCGGCCGATCGTGCACGTGCCGGGCCAGCCGGGCGTGCTCGTCGGGCTCGAGGTGCAGCAGCACCACGTCGTCCAGCTCGCGCTTGAGGGTCTGGATGCCCAGCCGGTCACAGAGCGGGACCAGCACCTCCTGGGTCTTACGGGCGATCCGTTCCCGCGACGACGCGGAGCGCACCCCGAGCGTCCGCATGTTGTGCAGCCGGTCGGCCAGCTTGATGATCAGCACCCGGACGTCCTTGGCGGCCGCGACGATCATCTTGCGAACCGTCTCCGCCTCGGCGGCCTTGCCGTAGAACGCCTTGTCGAACTTGGTCACCCCGTCGACCAGGTGGGCCACCTCGCCGCCGAAGTCCTCGGAGAGCGCCTGAAGGGTGTAGCGGGTGTCCTCCACGGTGTCGTGCAGCAGCGCCGCGACCAGGGTGATGGTGTCCATCCCCAGCTCGGCGCAGATCTGCGCCACCGCGAGGGGATGGGTGATGTACGGTTCCCCGCTCTTGCGGAACTGCCCGCGGTGCATGTTCTCCGCGATCGTGTAGGCACGGCGCAGCACCGCGGGATCGGTGCCGGCGTGGATGCCCCGATGGGTGCGGACCAGCTGGGTGACCGGGTCCGAGTCGGTGGTCGGCCAACTGAGCAACGACCGCAGCCGGCGGGCGAGCGGCAGCTCACCCGGCTGTGTCGGCAGGGCGCCCCCCAGGGCGGCGCCGTGTCCGGCGTCGACGTCCACGAGGGACACCTCCTCACCCCGGCTCCACATCGCCGGAACCCGGCGGGGGAGCAGGCCCACGAATCGGGCAGGACTGCACTTCTCTAACAGCCTAAGCGAGTCGACGTAGTCCGATCGGTCAGTTGGTCATGAGCGTTCGGTCGAGAGTTGGTGGGACGCGCCGCCCTCGGCCTTCGCCAGCAGGTCACGGAACCGGCCCGCGCCACTCGCCGGAGAGGACCAACCGGAGGACATCTCGACGAGTCGGGTCTCCGGTCGCTCCAACCAGGACAGGATCCGCTCCGACTCCTCGGCGGTGGCGGCCGGCACCGGGCCGTGCCCGCCCGACACCGTCTCGGCGGTGGCCCGGATCGTGGTCAACGTGGGACGCGGGTGCACGCCCGGTGGGGACACCCCCGCGCCGGCCAGTCGGCCGTGCCGGACCAGCGCCAACTCCCAGCCGCCGCGGGCGGCCGGCCGGGCCGCGGCCAACTCGACGATCCCGGTCAGCGCGGCCAGCCGCTGCATCCGCATTGTGGCCCGCAGCACGGCGGCCAGCCGGGACCGCACCACGGCGGCCTCCTCGTAGCGCTGGTCGCGGGAGAGCACGTCGATCCGCGCGAGCAGCGCGTCCACCACCGGCTGCGGATCGCTGGCGGTCGCGGTACGGAAGGGCGCGGCGGCGCTGTCGTCGTACTCCTCGGGGGTGATCTTGTGTTCGCAGGGCGCCGGGCAGCGACCCAGCTCGGCCAGCGCGCAGGCCGGCGTGACGGTGCGCAGCGACAGCCGGTGCGTGCACTGGCGCAGCGGCACCGCATCGTGGAAACCGGCGGCGGCCAGCTCGGCGGCCCGCCGGGAGGTGAACGGCCCGAGGTACGCGGTGTCGGTGGGGGAGAGGTCGCGGACGATCGACAGCCGAGGGTACGGACCGTCGGTCAGCTTGAGCCAGACCATTCGTTCCGGGTATTTGGACCGGCGGTTGTACGGCGGGGCGTGCGCGGCGATCAACCGCAGCTCGCGGATCTCCGCCTCCAACGAGTGGGCGCACTCCACCGCCTCGACCCGCTCGGCCGCGCCCAGCATCTCGGAGATCCGGGCCCGCTTCTCGCCGGCGGTGAAGTAGCTGCGCACCCGGGTGGCGATGTCGACCGAGGTGCCCACGTAGAGCGGCCGGTCGTCGGCGGCCCGGAAGATGTAGACCCCCGGGACCTTGGGCAGCCCCTCGGCCAGGTGCCGTTTGCGACGCTGGGTCGGGGTGACAGCGCGGGCGAACTCGATGGCGTCGCCGACGGTGTCCACCCGGTGCCCGCCGAGCCGGCCGATCAGCCCGTGCAGCACGTCGACGGTGGCCTTCGCGTCGTCCAACGCCCGGTGGGTGGGCTGGGTGGCGGTCCGGAAGTAGGCGGCCAGGGTGCCCAGCTTGCGGTTGGGCACCTCGTCGCGGGTCAGCACCCGGCGGGCGAGCGCCGCCGTGTCCAGGACCCGGGGGTTGGGCCAGCGGTAGCCGTGCTTGGCGCAGGCGGCCTTGAGGAAGCCCACGTCGTACGGGGCGTTGTGGGCCACCAGCACCGCGTCGTCGATGAACTCCAGGAAGCTCGGCAGCACCTGCTCGATCGGTGGCGCCGGCACCAGCATGGCCTGGGTGATGCCGGTCAGCACTGTGATGAACGGCGGAATCGGCTGGCCCGGGTTGACCAGGGTCGCCAGCACCCCCAACCGCTCGCCACCGCGCACCTTTACCGCGCCGATCTCGGTGATGCCGCCGCCGTCCGGCGCGCCCCCGGTGGTCTCCAGGTCGACCACCACGAACGTCGTCGCGTAGAGCGGCAGCGCCGGGTCCACCCCGCCCACCGCCGGGTCGAGACCGGCCAGTGACTCCTGGACGTACTCCGCCTGTGCCATCGGCGGCACGCTAGCGCCCCGGTCCGACACTCCCGTCGCAGCCGTCCCATCCGTCACCATGGGGCTAGGATGAGAGATCGGCTCACTCACCGGGCGGTGGGCCCGGTCGCGGTGGGAGACTTGCCACATGCCCCTCACCGAGCCGTACGACGACCACCTCCCGCAGGAGGACCCGGTCGCACTCGACGGTGCTGTGGGCAACCCGGACGACAACGTAGTCAACGACACATCTGGTGCATCGGACCCGACGACGACGGGCGACGGTCCCGCCGCCGAGCCGGAGCCGACCCTGCCCGAGCCGGTTCGGCAGCGGATCGTGACGCTGACCGCCGCGGTGCTGCCCACCCTCCCCACCGACGAGGTCCCGGTGCCGTTGCGCCGGGTGGCCAAGTTCGCCCCCAACCGGCGCGCCCGGCTCGGCGCGCCGGTCATCGCCGCCCAGCTCACCGCCGACCCGCTGTTCCGGCAGCGGGTCACCGCGCGGGTCCTGGCCGACGCCGGTGACCTCGGTGCGGCAGTGGTCGAGGGCACCGCGCCGGCGGCCGCCGACCCGGTCGAGGTGGCCGCGCTGGCCTACTTGGCCCGGCCCCGTGGCTGGCGGGAGCTGATCGACGCCAGCGGCGCGGCCGTGCGCGCCGAGGCGGACAGCGCCGTCGTCGCCGAGTTGGTCCGCGAGGCCGAGCAGCGGGCCACCCGGGCCGAGCACGACCGCGCGGTGGCCCGGGTCGAGGCCGAGAAGCTCCGCGACGAGTTGGCCCGCGTCCGTGAGGAGCTGGGTCAGCTCCGCGAGGAGTCCCGACAGGTGGCCCGCACCCTGCGGGAGACCCAGGCCCGCGAGCGGAAGGCCACCGAGCTGCTGGCCACCGAGCGCGGCCGGGCCGCCCGCGCCAGCGCCGACGTGGACGCCGAACTCCGCCGCGCCCGGGCCCGGCTGGCCGAGGCCGAGGCCGCTGCCGGGGTGGCCCGGGCCAGCGCCAAGGAGGCGCGCTCGGTCGACGACGCCCGGCTCTGGCTGCTCCTGGAGACCATCGGCCAGGCCGCCGTCGGGCTGCGCCGGGAGCTGGCGCTCGACCCGGTGGACAAACTCCCCGCCGACTTCGTCGCCGACGCGTTCGCCGAGCAGCCGGGCACCGCCCCGGCCGGCCCTGCCGCCCGCGCCCGCGACACCGACGACCCGGCCCGGCTCGACCAGTTGCTCGCCCTGCCCCGGGCGCACCTCGTGGTGGACGGCTACAACGTCACCAAGCGTGGCTTCGGCGAGATGTCTCTGGAGCAGCAGCGCAAACGCCTGATCACCGGGCTGGGCGGGATCGCCGCGCAGACCGGCGACGAGGTCACAGTGGTCTTCGACGGGGCCGAACGGATGCACGGGCTGCCGCCCGCCCCGCGCGGCGTGCGGGTGCTCTTCTCCCGCAAGGGCGAGACCGCCGACGAGCTGATCCGGCGACTGGTCCGCGCCGAGCCGGCGGGCCGGCCGGTGGTGGTCGTCTCGTCGGACCGCGAGGTCGCCGACGGGGTACGCCGGCACGGCGCGTATCCGCTGGGCGCGGACTCGCTGCTGCGGCGGCTCGCCCGCTCCTGACCACAGCGGGCCGACACGTCGACGGGCCGGCTCCCGGCGCTGGTTGGGCGAGCCCGGCGGGCGCGCCACCCGTCGCACTGTGCCTGAACCTGTCCCACCCCGTCGTTAGCATCGCCGCGACCGCCGAGGGATGGGAGCCGCGATGGCACAGGACGACGTCACGGTCTTCGTCGACGAGAACCTGCGGGGTGCGCGGTTCAACCGCTCGACACTGGCCGGTGCGGTGATGCGCGGCGTCGACGTTGATGGCCTGGACATCGACGCGCCGTGGTTGGCCGAAGGCACGCTCGTGGTCAACGGCGTCGATGTCGTGCCGTTGGTCGAGGCCCAGCTCAACCGACGGTTCCCCGGGCGCGATCTCCGGCTGGCCAAGGACCCGGACGACCTGCGCGAGGGGTGGGCGGCGATCGAAGGAGCCTGGGCGGCGGCGGTCGACCGGGCTGTGTCCATGCCCGAGGGTGCGGTCGACGTCTCGATCGACGGTGAGTGGTCGTTCGCGCAGACGCTGCGTCATCTCGTGTTCGCCGCGGACGCGTGGTTGGGCAAGGCGATCCTGCGCCTGCCCCAGCCGTTCCACCCGCTCGGTCAGTCGCACGTCGAGTACGAGACCGACGGCTTCGACATGTCGGTCTTCGCCACCGAGCAGCCGACCTTCGAGGCGGTCCTCCAGGTGCGGGCCGAGCGACAGGCCATGGTGCGCGACTTCCTCGCGACTGTCACGCCGGAGTTGCTCGCCGAGCCTCGGCCGAGCGCCTGGTGGCCCGAGCACATCGTGTCCGTCCTGCACTGCCTTCACGTGATCTTCGGCGAGGAGTGGCAGCACCTCCGCTTCGCATTGCGTGACCTCGACGCACAGGGCTGAGACCTCGCCAGCGACGGCCAGCCGGGTGGGATACCCCGATATCGCTGATCTGGAGTGGATCCAGCCCTGAAACGGGCGGTCGGACGGGGTTCCTGTCGTACCCGGTGGTTAGTGTCGATGTCACCGACGGTGCTCGGCCGGCGACGGCAGGAGTCGCCCGGGTGCCGCGAGCCGATCAGGAGGGTTGATGCTCATCGACTGCGACGGGTGCGCGAAGCGGGCCGACGGCTGTTCCGGCTGCCCACTGACCGCCCTGTTCGACGAGACGTCCCCGGCGGCCGGGTTGGTCGCCGCCGAGGTCGAGGCCATCGAGGTGTTCGCCCGGGCCGGCTTCGACGTCGAGGTGCTGGTCGCGCCCGCGCGCCCGGAGGCGGCTCGCCGTCGCGCCACCCGCCGCGTCGCCTGAGCGCGACACCGCGCCCGGAAGCGGGCTTTTCGCGGGCCATAGGATGAGCGGTCACGGCGGGAGGAGCGGCGCGATGAACGGGGAACAACGGGTGGTGACGCGGTGACCCCGCGCGGCTGGGCGCTGCTGACCCTGGCCGGGCTGACCCTCGCGCTGGTCGTGCTGGCCGCGCTGCTCATCCCGTGGCACCGCCCGCCGGCACCCCGGGCCGACCAGCTCGCCGCGCTGGGCGACCTGCCGTCCGAGCAGGTCGCCAAGGGGCGGGAGTTCCGGGCCGCGCTGCGTCCCGGTGGCTATGCCGCGCTCGCCGTTGGGCTGCTGATCGCCCTCGCGCTCGGGTTGACCCCGCTGGGCAGTCGCCTGGTCGAGCTGGTGGGCCGGCCGTTCGGTGGGCACTGGGCAGCGCAGGCTGTGCTCGGCGGGCTGGCGGTGGTGCTCGTCGCGGACCTGGTGACGCTCCCGTTCGCCGCCTGGCGGCAGAGCGTGCTCACCCGCTACGGGTTGAGCACCAACGGCTGGAGCGGCTGGGCGGTCGACCTGCTCAAGTCGTACGCCGTCAGCGCGGTGATCGGCGCGGTGGCGCTGTTCGGCTTCTACGCGGTCATCCGGCTCGCGCCACGCTGGTGGTGGGCGTTCGGTGCGGCCGGCGCCGCGGTGCTTGTGGTGCTGCTGTCGTTCGTGCTGCCGGTGCTGGTGGAGCCGGTGTTCAACCGGTTCACCCCGATGCAGCAGGGCCCGTTGCGCACCGAGCTGATGAGCATGGCCGCCCGCGACGGGGTGCCGGTGCGCGACGTGCTGGTCGCCGACGCCTCCCGGCGTACCAGGGCGGTCAACGCGTACGTCTCCGGTCTCGGGCCGACCCGACGGGTGGTCGTCTACGACACGCTGCTGCGCGAGGCGACCCCGGCCGAGGTGACCGCCGTCGTGGCGCACGAGTTGGGGCACGCGAAGGACTCCGACGTGGCGGCCGGCACGCTGACCGGGGCGTTGGGCGCCGCGGCCGCCGTGGTGGCGCTCTACCTGCTCGGCTCGTGGGGGCCACTGTTGCGGCTGGCCGGTGTCGACTCGGTGGCCCAACCGCGCGCGTTCCCGCTGCTGGTCGCCCTGGTCACGGTGGCCGGGCTGGTTGCCGCTCCGGTGCAGGCGCTGATGTCCCGACGGGTGGAGGCGCGGGCCGACGCGCACGCGCTCGCGCTCACCAACGACCCGGAGTCCTTCGAGTCGATGCAGCGTCGGCTCGGCTCGGTCAACCTCGGCGACCCCGACCCGCCCCGCTGGGAATACCTCTACTCGGCCTCACATCCGTCCACGGTGGAGCGGATGGCCGCCGCCCGCGCGTACGCCCGGGAGGTCGGCCGATGAGCCGCACCCTGCTGATCACCAATGACTTTCCGCCCCGCCCGGGTGGGATCCAGTCGTTCGTGCACAACCTCGCGGTCCGTCAACCGGCGGGTTCGGTGGTCGTCTACGCGTCGAGCTGGCGCGGGGCCGCCAAGTTCGACGCCGACCAGCCGTTCGAGGTGATCCGGGAGCGTACCCGGGTGTTGTTGCCCACCCCGTTGATCGCCCGCAGGGCGGCCCGGTTGGCTCGCGCGTACGACTGCGACACGGTGTGGTTCGGCGCGGCGGCCCCGCTGGGCCTTCTCGCGGCCGGCCTGCGGCGGCGGGCCGGCATCCACCGGGTGGTGGCGCAGACCCATGGCCACGAGATCGGTTGGGCGGCGGTGCCGGCCGCCCGGCCGGCGCTGCGGCGCATCGGTCGGGGTGTGGACGTGACCACCTATCTCGGCGAGTACACCCGCAGCCGGTTGGCCCGGGTGCTGGACGGGGTGACCGAGTTGCGCCGCCTCGCGCCGGGGGTCGACGTGGACACCTACCACCCGAGCGTGGACGGTGAACAGGTCCGGGCCCGGCTCGGGTTGACCGACCGACCGGTGGTCGTCTGCGTGTCCCGGCTGGTGCCGCGCAAGGGTCAGGACACCCTGATCCGGGCCCTGCCGGAGATCCGGCGCCGGGTGCCCGACGCGGCGCTGCTGATCGTCGGTGGCGGGCCGTACCGGGCGACCCTGGAGAAGCTGGCCCGCCAGACCGGTGTGGAACGGGACGTGGTGTTCACCGGCACGGTGCCGTCGGTCGAGTTGCCGGCGCACTACGCGGCCGGTGACGTCTACGCGATGCCGTGCCGCACCCGAAACCGTGGCCTCGACGTCGAAGGGCTGGGCATCGTCTACCTGGAGGCATCCGCGACCGGCCTGCCGGTGGTGGCCGGTGACTCCGGGGGCGCACCGGACGCGGTCCGGGAGGGGGAGACCGGCTACGTCGTGCGCGGTCGGGACGTCGCCCAGCTCGCCGACCGGGTCGCCCGGCTGCTCGCCGACCGGGACTTGGCCCGTCAGCTGGGAGCGGCTGGCCGGGCGTGGGTGGAACGGGAGTGGCGCTGGGAGGCGCAGGCGGAACGCATGACGGCACTGCTGGCCGGCTGATCGCCGCCCGCGTTCAGCTCTCCCGGGCGGGCGCGTAGTGCGGCACGTACTCCTGGCCGGTGAGCTGCTGAATCGCCGCCATCACCTCGTCGGTGACAGTCCGGATGTCACGTGGCCCGTTGATCCGCTCGGCGACCGGGATCGGCGGGCCGAACCGCAGGGTGATCGGGTGTCGACGGGGCAGCCGCGCGTCGACCGGCAGCACCTCGGCGGTGCCGAGCACGCCGACCGGGATGATCGGCACCTCGGCGTCGCGGGCCAGCCGGGTCATCCCGACGCGACCCCGGTAGAGCCGCCCGTCCGGGGAGCGGGTGCCCTCCGGGTAGACGGCGACCAGGCCACCGGCGCGCAGCACCGGGATGGCGGCGTCGAGGGCGCGCAGGGCGGCCCGGCCGTCGGCGCGGTCGACCGGGATGGCGCCCATGCCAGCGACGATCCGCCGGTTCAGCCAGCCGCCCGGACCCCGGCCGTTGAAGTACTCGACCTTCGCCCAGAAGGTGACGTGTCGGGGCGTCGAGGTGACGAGGAACAGCTCGTCGGCGACGGACAGGTGATTGCCGGCGAGGATCGCGCCGCCGTGTCGGGGCAGATGCTCCAGCCCTTCCACCCGGGGCTGCCAGCCAAACCGCAGCGCGGCGCCGACGGTCAGCTTGGTGACGTCGTACAGCAGGGGCACGTGTCCTCCGGGGTCGTTTCAGGCGGGCGCCGGGCCGAGGTGGGCGTCCAACGCGGCGCGCAGCAGGGCATCGTCGTCGGTGGCGCCGGTGGCCAGCGGGAGGCTGCCCCAGGCCCAGAGTTGGGCGATGCCGTGCAGGTTCGCCCACAGCGCGCCGGCCAGCACCGCCGCGGGCGCGTCGGTGGGCCGGCGCGCCTGCGCCACCAGGTCGGCCAGGACGGCGAACAGCGGCAGGCTCGTTTCGCGCAGCCGCAGCCGGCCGCTGTCCAGCAGGTCGTGGCGGAACATCAGCTCGAACATGCCGCGGTGGGCCGCCGCGAAGTCCAGGTACGTCCGGGCCAGCGCGGTCAATCGGGTACGGGGGTCCGGATCGACGTCGCGCAACGTTCGCTCGACCTGGGCGGTGAGGTCGGCGAAGCCCTCCCGGGCGATGGCGGAGAGCAGGTCGACGTGGGTGGGGAAGTAGCGGCGCGGTGCGCCGTGCGAGACCCCGGCACGCCGGGCGATCTCCCGCAGCGACACCGCCGACTGGCCCTCACGCAGCACCAGGTCCACTCCGGCGGCCACCAACCGCGCTCGCAGCCCCGTCTCGTCCGCGCCCATAGACACTGTCTACCAGCCGCCGTAGACGCTGTCTACTTCCGGTGTCGGTGGACGTCCGTCGGGGTGGGTGGTCGGGCCGGGGAGGTTCAGCGGATGCGGGCCAGGATGCGATCGGCGGGGGCCGGGCGGCCGAAGTGCCAGCCCTGGGCTGCGTCGCAGCCGATCGCGCGTAGCCGCTCGGCCTGCCCGGCGGTCTCCACCCCTTCGGCGGTGACGGTCAGGTCCAGTGCGTGCGCCAGCGAAACCAGGGAGGCGAGGATCCGCTCGTCGGTGCGGCCGACGGAGGGCGAGCGCAGGCCGGCCACGAATTCCCCAGCCACCTTCAGTTCGGTCACCGGCAGGTCCCGCAGGTACGCCAGATTGCTGTAGCCGGTGCCGAAGTCGTCGATGGCGATGCGTACCCCGAGGTCGGCGAGGACCCGCAGGGCGCGGACCGGCTCCTCCGCGGTGCTCATCATCGTGCTCTCGGTGATCTCCAGTTGGAGCCGCTCCGGTGGCAGGCCGGTCTGCCGCAGCAGCGCGCGGACCTCCTGCACCAACCCGGGCCGGTGCACCTGCCGTACCGCCAGGTTGACGCTGACGAAGGGCGCGGCGGCACCCCCGGCCGACCACGCCTCGGCCTCGCGGCACGCCTCGGCCAACACCCAACCGCCCAGCTGGATGATCAGGCCGGTCTCCTCGGCCAATCCGATGAAGCTGTCCGGGCGGAGCACCCCCAACTCGGGGTGCCGCCAGCGGACCAGCGCCTCCACGCCGACCAGGCTGCCGTCGCGCAGTGAGGTCAGCGGCTGGTAGTCGAGGTAGAACTCGCCCCGCTCCAACGCGGCCGGGATGGCCGCGGAGAGCGCGTAGCGGGCCAGTTCACGTTGGTTGCGCTCGGCGTCGTAGAGCGCCCAGCGCGCCCCACCGGCGGACTTCGCCCAGTGCAGGGTGCTGTCGGCGGCCCGCATCAGGTCCGTCGGGTTGGCCCCGGCTACCTGGCGCTCGACGATGCCGATGCTCGCCGAGATTTGCAGCTCGTGCCCGTCGACCAGCGCCGGTGTGCGTACCGCGGCGAGCGCGGTCTCGGCGACCGCCACCATGTCGTCGGTGCCGGCGGTGCATTCCACCAGGATGACGAACTCGTCGCCACCGAGCCGGGCCACCAGGTGCTCACCCATGGCCTTGCGCAGCCGTTCGGCCACAGTGGCCAGCAGCAGGTCACCGATCTGGTGCCCCAGCGTGTCGTTGACCACCTTGAAGCGGTCCAGGTCCAGGAAGCACACCCCGACCCGCTGCGCGCCCCGGCCCGGCTCGTTGAGCGCCGCGGCGAGCCGCTCGGTGAACAGTGTCCGGTTGGGCAGGCCGGTGAGCGGGTCGTGGGTGGCCTGATGCCGGAACCGGGCCTCGCTGGCCCGCAGCGCCTGCTCGGCCTGGGTGCGGGCCCGCATGGCGGCGCGGCGGATCGACTCCTGCTCGTCGAGCGTCCGGTCGCGCAGCGCGCGGGCGTAGCCGGTCGCCACGGCCGCCAGCAGCCGGGCCATCCGGTCCTCGACCTCCTCGGCCACCAGGCCCAGGTCGCGCACCAGGCGGAGCTGGATGACCTCGACGGTACGACCCAGCCCCTCGGCGGAGGCGATGTGCGCGGCGACGAGCTCGGCGCCGACCCGGTGCCCGGCACGCAGGTCGAACGGCTCGGTGAGCAACGCCCCGGCCAGTTGCCCGGTGAGCCGGTCCAGCAGGGACTCCAACTGGGCCTGGGTCATCGGTAGGTAGCTGGTGCCGGAGACCGCCTTCGCCCAGGCCCGGGCGAACGTCCCCGGGTAGGGGTTCGCCCCGGGCGACTCAGTCACCGAGGCGCCCGACGCCGCCCATGAAGACCGCGCGCTCGGCGTCCTCCGCGCTCTCCGGAGTGTCCGGTCGCCACTCGGGCACCCAGACCACGCCGGGGTCGAGCAGCTCGAAACCGTCGAAGAGCGCGGTCAGCTCGGCGCGGCTGCGTATCCACAGCGGATTGTCGGTGCGCCGGTAGACCCGCTCCGCCTCGGCGCGTTCGTCCTCGCTGCGCCCGTCGTCGCTGGCCTGCGACAGCACCAGGTAGCTGCCGGGCGCCAACGCGTCCCGCAGCGTCCGCAGCAGCTCCGCCGGCCGGTCGTCGTCGGAGACGAAGTGCAGGACGGCCACTACCATCACGGCCACCGGTTGGCTCAGGTCGAGCAGCTTGCGGACGTCCGGATGGGCCAGGATCGCCTCCGGGTTGCGCAGGTCCTCCTGCACGACCGCGGCCTGCTCGTTGCCGGCGAGGATCTCGCGGCTGTGCGCCACCGCCACCGGGTCGACGTCCACATAGACCACTCGCGACCGCGGGTCGAGCTGCTGGGCGATCTCGTGCACGTTGCCGACGGTCGGGATCCCCGAACCGATGTCCAGGAACTGCCGGATCCCGGCGTCGGCGAGGTGGTGCACGGCCCGGCGCAGGAACGCCCGGTTGGCCTGGGCCATCAACGGCGCCTCGGGCACCGCGGCGACCATCGCCTGCGCCGCGGCCCGGTCGGCGGCGAAGTTGTGTGAGCCGCCGAGGTAGTAGTCGTACATCCGCGCGACGCTCGGGCGCTCGATGTCGATGGTGTCGGGTGCCCAGTCCGGCCGCTGCATGCGTTTCACCCCTCGAATCCGCGATGCGAGCATCGTCGCCCGCGCGGGTATTGTGCACCCGCCACGCACGCCAGACCATAGCGCGCCGAAGGTTGCCTGCCGACGTCGGTCGATGCGCGACGGTCCGCGCCGGGGAGAAGCTGGCGCGGACCGTCGGTCGCGTCGTCCCGCTCGACGAGCGGAAGACAGGTCAGAACTTCGGCGCGTCCGGTGCCTCGAGCAGGCCGAGCCGGAGTGCGGTCATCAGGGCCTGAGCCCGGTTGGCCGCGCCGAGCTTCTCGTAGAGCTTCGAGATGTGCGTCTTCGCCGTGGACTCGCTGACGAACAGCTGCTTGGCGATGCCCGCCACGCTCATCCCGTCCGCGAGCAGCCGCAGCACCTGCCCCTCCCGGGGAGACAACTGCGGACCGGACGGGGCGAGCCGGCGCTTCATCGCCTCGGCCAGGTCGGCCGCTGTGAACGCGCTGGGGGAGGAGGCGGCGTGCCGTGCGGCGGCCACCACCTCGTCGGCCGGGGCGGTCTTCGGCACGAAGGCGCTCGCGCCGGCCTCCAGGGCGCCGAAGAGCTGGTCGTCGCCGGCGTACATGGTCAGCACCACGATGCCCATCGACGCGCTGGACTTACGCAGTGCGCGGGTGGCCTCCAGGCCGCTGCCGTCGGGCAGCCGCAGATCCATGATCACCACGTCCGGCTGCAAGGCGCCGGCCTGGCGTACCCCCTCCGCCGCCGTGGCCGCCTCACCGACGACCTCGAACTGGCGGTCGCGCTCGAAGGCGTGCCGCAAACCCTTGCGAATCAGATCATGATCGTCGACAAGGAGGACCTTGGTACGGGTGGCCGGTATCGGACTTGTGGTCATCCTCGGGTTACTCCCCTTCTGGTGCTGCGCTGCCGCGCACGTTATCGCGCCGGGCCGAGGTGCCGAGAACCACCGCCACGGTCGTGCCGCTGGGTTGCCGCGGCCTGATCTCCAACCGGCCCCGGATACGTTCCGCCCTCTCGGCCATGATCGCAAGACCGTACCGCCCGTCCGGGCGCTGGTCAGCCATCCCCTGACCGTCATCCGACACTTCTATTTGCGCATACGGGGGGTCGACCTCACACGTGACCCACAAATTCGACGCCCCGGCGTGCTTGCGCGCGTTGGTCACCGCCTCCTGCGCGATGCGCAGCAACTCGGCTTCGGTGGCGGCCGGCAGCCGGGCGGTGGACTCGTCCAGCGAGAGGTGCACCCGCAGCCCGCCGGACGCGCCCACGGTGCGCGCGTACTCGGCGATCGCCGCGGCCAACCCACCCTGCCGGTCCACCTCGCTGCGCAGCTCGAAGAGGCTCAGCCGCAGCTCCTGGATCACCCGGGTCACCTCGCCGCGCAGCGTACGGAGGGCCTCGGCGGTCTCGTCGGCGTCGTCGAAGACGGTGGCCAGGGCGTTGTCGATGCCGTAGCCGACCATCACCAGCTCCTGGGCCACCCCGTCGTGGATCTCCCGGGCCAGTCGCTGCCGCTCCTCGTTGGTGGCCAGCGAGCGCACCTCGTCGAAGAGCAGCGCCGCCTCCAGCCGCAGCGCGGCCGGGCGGGTCAGCGCTGTCACCCGGGACACCACCGGCGGCGGGTACGCGTGCGCGGCGTCGGCCTCCAGCACCACCAGCCCCACCGTGCGCACCCCAGCGACCAGCGGAATGATCAGCGCGGACACGTCGCCGCCGCGGTGCGAGCGGGACTGCGACCGGGCGGCCGTGGTGGCCTGCTGGGTGGCCCAGGCGTCGGCGATCGCCGAGTCCGCGTCCAGCGTCGTCTCCCAGTCCACCCGGTCGACGCCGGCCTGGGCGAGCACCACGAGGCGACCTCCGCCGCTGGCCGAGAGCACCGCGCCCCGGTCCGCGCGGGCCACCGTCCGCAGCTCCTCCAGCAGGTGCTCGGAGATGCCGCCCGGGTCCAGGGTCGCCCCGGGCAGCTGCCGGGCCACTGTCCGCAGTTGGGTCAGCAGCCGGGTGGCCTCGGCGTACGGCTGCGGTTTGCCCTCACCGCGGACCGCCATCACCCGGTGCAGCGTGCCGGCGGCGTAGAGCCCCAGCGCCGCCAGGATCAGCCACTGCGCGCAGACCGCGAGGTAACCCAGCTGGCCGAGCTGGAGGGTACCGTCGACCCGGGTCAGCGCGCCGCTGAGCAGCAGGGTGGCGGCGGTGACCACGAGCAGCGCGGCGCCCTCCGGGAAGCGGCGGCGCAGCGCGGTGACGGTCACCGGGACCGCCAGGTAGGGCAGCACCGCCGAGGCGCCCAGGCCGTCGACAGTGCCGCCGATGGACGCCACAGCTGCGACGTGGCTCGCGGCCAGCCCCAGCACCACCACCTCGGCCACCCGGCTCAGCGGGCCGACCAGCCGGTGCTGAGGTGCCAGCAGCGACGGCAGCCCGGCCACCGCCAGCAGCGCGATCCACCACAGCTGGGTCACGTCGCGGGTGGCGAACAGCGTCAGGATGGCGATCAGCGCCAGCATCACCACGCGGGCGGCCGCGGCGAGGGGATGCGGGTGCGGGACGGTGGCTGTGGATGCGGGCACGTGACGGATGGTAGTCAGCCTCGGTAGATATCGGCGATCTCCGCCGCGTACGTCTTGTGGACAACCTGGCGCTTGACCTTGAGCGACGGGGTCAGCTCGCCGGTCGCCTCGGTGAAGTCGCGGGGCAGGACCCGGAACACCTTGATCGCCTCGGCCTTCGACACGGCCTGGTTCGCGGCGTCGACCGCGGCCTGGATCTCCTTGTGGAGACCCTCGTGCTCGCGCAGCTGCTCGACGGGGGTGTCGAGGGGCATCCCGGCGTTCTCCAGCCAGGTCGGCAGCGCCTCCTCGTCGACCGTGACCAGTGCCGCGATGAACGGCTTCCGGTCGCCGACCACGACACACTGGCTGATCAACGGGTGCGCCCGGACCAGGTCCTCGAGCACCGCCGGGGCGACGTTCTTGCCGCCGGCGGTGACGATCAGCTCCTTCTTGCGGCCGGTGATGCTCAGGTAGCCGTCGGAGTCGAGCTGGCCCAGGTCGCCGGTGCGGAACCAGCCGTCGGCGCTGATCGTCTCGGCCGTCGCGGTCTCGTTGCGCCAGTAACCCTGGAAGACCAGCTCGCCGGAGATCAGGATCTCGCCGTCGTCCTCGATCCGCACTGTCACGCCGGGCAGCGGACGGCCGACGCTGCCCATCCGGGTGCCGCTGGGCAGGTTCGCGGCGGCGGCGGGCGAGGTCTCGGTCAGGCCGTAGCCCTCCAGGACCGTCACGCCGATGCCCCGGAAGAAGTGGCCGAGCCGGGCGCCGAGTGGCGCGCCGCCGGAGATCGCGTCCCGGCACCGTCCGCCGAGCGCGGCGCGTAGCTTGCGGTAGACCAGCCGGTCGAAGACCACGTGCTGGGCGCGCAGCGCCAGGCCCGGGCCGCCCGGGGTCTCGAGCGCCTCGCTGTACGCGATGGCGACCTGCTCGGCGCGGGCGAAGATGCCGCCCTTGCCGTCCGCCTCGGCCTTCTGCTTGGCGGCGTTGTAGACCTTCTCGAACACCCGGGGTACGGAGAGCACGAAGGTCGGCCGGAACGCCTGTAGCTCGGCGACCAGGTTCCTGGTGTCGGCGCAGTGCGCCATGGTGGCTCGCGCCTGCACGACGCCGATCTGGATGAGTCGGGCGAAGGCGTGCGCCAGTGGGAGGAAGAGCAGGGTGCTCGCGCCGGCGTTGAACAGGTTCGGCAGCACCGGCACCGCGTTGGCGATGTCGGCGTACATGTTGCGGTGGGTGAGCACGCAGCCCTTGGGTCGGCCGGTGGTGCCGCTGGTGTAGATGATCGTGGCCAGGTCGCCGGCGCGGACGGCCTTGCGTCGCCGCTCGACCTCGGCCAGCTCGACAGTGGCGCCGGTGGTGACCAGCTCGTCCACCCCGCCGCTGTCGATCTGCCAGACCTGGCCCAGCTCGGGCAGCCGGTGCCGGACACCGGCGATCAGGGCGGCGTGCGCCTCGCTCTCCACCACGACGGCGACCGCGTTGGAGTCCTCGAGGATCCACGCAGCCTGCTCGGCGCTGGACGTCTCGTAGATCGGCACTGTCACCGCGCCGACGGCCCAGATCGCGTAGTCGAGCAGCGTCCACTCGTAGCGGGTGCGGCTCATCAGCCCGACCCGGACACCGGGCTCGATGCCGGCGGCGATCAGCCCGCGGGCCACTGCGGCCACCTCGTCGCGGAACTGGAGGCAGGTCACCTCGGTCCACTCGGTGACGGTGCCGTCGGTGCGCGGGGTGGGGCGGGCGAACTGGACGGTGTCGGGCGCGACTTCGGCGTTGTCCCAGACCGGATCGGTGAGGTTGGCCGCGTCGCCAACGGTGACGATCGGCGGGACGGAGAACTCGCGCACCTGCACTCCTTCGTGCTCGCACTGGCTGGACCGACCGCCGCCGTGGCGTCGGCATGTGTCGAAACCTACCCGGCGGGCGGTCGGGGTGAGACAACCAGGAGGCGGGTAGCCTCCCCCCATGGCGGACTCCTCCACCCAGTCGATCATCATCGGCGCCGCACCGGACCGGGTGACGGCGGTCATCTGCGACTTCGCGCGCTACCCGGAGTGGACCGACGCGGTGCGTCGTGCCGAGGTCGTCGAGGAGTACGAGGACGGCTACGCCAGTCAGGTGCGTTTCACCATCGACGCCGGGGTGATGGCCGACGAGTACGTGCTCGCCTACGAGTACGCCGAGGACCTGTCCCGGATCGAGTGGCACCTGGTCGCCCCCTCGAAGATGCAGAAGGCCCAGCGTGGTTCCTACGACCTGGTGGGTAACCCGGACGGCAGCACGACGGTGACCTACACGCTGGAGGTCGACCTGTCGGTCGGCATGCTCGGGATGTTTCGGCGCAAAGCCGAGAAGATGATCATGGATACCGCGTTGAAGCAGCTCAAGCGCCGGGTAGAAGCAACCGGTGCGGCGCAGTGACGTGTCCGGTGGCACGGTAGAGGAGCCGACGGTGGGCGGAACGGATCCGGGTTCGGCCCGGGAAGAGGCGGAGCGGCTGGTCGCCACCCTGTTGGCGGGGGCGCGACTGGCCTCCGCCGGCTCGGCGGGCGGCGCGTTCGGCTCGTTGGGCGGGATGCTGTCCGGTGTCCTCGGTCACAGCGCGGGCCCGGACGCCCGCTCCGGCGCCGGTGGTGCTTTCGCCACCGGTTCGGCCGAATGCTGCGTCTGTCCGGTCTGTCGGGGCATCGCCGCGTTGCGGGACCCGAGTCCGGAATTCGCCGAACGGCTCGCGACCGGCGCCGGTGACCTCGCCGCGGGCGTCGCCAGCCTGCTCCGCGCGTTCTCCCCGGCGGAACCGTCCACGCCGAGCCCCGCCGAGCCGGCCGCCGAACCGACCGCCCCGCCCTCGCCGGCACCCGCCGCGAGCACCGACGACGTGTTCCCCGAGCCACCCCCGGGCACCCCGCCCACAGCGACCGTCGACGACCACGTGTGGCGCGATGCCACCCGTACCGGGCATGATTCTCAGCCGGCGCCGGAGCGGGATGTCTGGTCGGTCGCCACCCGGACGGCGGACCCACTCGCCCCGGCCGCCGTACCACCCGTCGACGAGGCCGGGACGGCGACCGTACCGGCACCGACCACCCGTCCCGTGGTGCCCGCCTCGCGGGTGCCCGATGACGCCGACGCGGAAGCATCGGGCGACGGCGCCTGAGCGCGGGACCTTCCGACCCGGACCGGCACTGGGCCGGAACCTGGGCCGGACAGCACAGCAGAGGGGGGCGGTAGCGGTGACGCTGACCATCGGAGTCGACGTCGGTGGCACGAAGGTGGCCGGCGGTGTCGTGGACGACACCGGCACGGTCCTCGTGCAGACCCGACGGGACACTCCCGCCGATGACGTGGCCAAGACCCGCGACGTCATCATCGAGTTGGTCGGCGAGCTGGCTGCCGGGCGGACCATCGAGGCCGTCGGCATCGGCGCGGCCGGTTGGATCGACGCCAGCCGTTCGACGGTGCTCTTCGCTCCCAACCTGGCCTGGCGTGACGAACCGCTGCGTGAGTACGTCAGCGAGGCCGTCGGGCTGCCCGTGATCGTGGAGAACGACGGGAACGTCGCCGCATGGGCCGAGTTCCGTTACGGCGCGGCCCGCGACGCCGACGACTCGATGATCATGTTCACCATCGGCACCGGTGTGGGTGGCGGCATCGTCCTCGGTGGCGACCTGATGCGCGGCGCGCACGGCATCGCCGCGGAGCTGGGCCACATGCTGGCCGTCCCGGACGGACACCAGTGCGGCTGCGGCCGGCTGGGCTGCATCGAGCAGTACGCCAGCGGCAGCGCCCTGGTGCGGTTCGCGCGGGCCGGCGCCCGGCAGGAGCCCAACCGGGCCACCGCCCTGCTGAAGCTGGCCGGCGGTGAGGCCGAGGCGATCACCGGCCCGATGGTGACCGCCGCCGCGCAGGGCGGCGACCCGGTCTCCGCCGAGGCGTTCGCCCAGATCGGCCGGTGGCTGGGCACCAGCCTCGCCGACATGGCGCAGATCCTCGACCCGCAGACCCTGGTGGTCGGCGGCGGGGTGATCGACGCCGGTGACCTGCTGCTCGGTCCCACCCGCCGCTCGTACCTCGACGCGCTCGCCCAGCGTGGTCGCCTGCCGGTGGCCGAGGTGCTCCCGGCGCAGCTGGGCAACAGCGCCGGGGTGATCGGCGCCGCTGACCTGGCCCGCCGGATCTGAGGCGGTCCGGGATGGGCGTGCCGCTGCGCGTGGTGTCGTACAACATCCACAGCCAGCGCGACGACACCGCCGCGCTGGCTGCGGTGGTCCGGGCCGCGACGCCGGACGTGGTGATCGTGCAGGAGGGGCCGCGCCGGTTCCGGTGGCGACAGAAGTCCGCCACGTTGGCCGAGTCGTTCGGTCTGGTGGTGGCCGCCGGTGGGCTGCCCGCCCTGGGCAACCTGCTCCTGACCAGCCTGCGGGTCCAGGTGCTGGGCACCCGCTGTCAGCGCTTTCCGCTGACCCCCGGCCGGCACCTGCGCGGTGCCGCGTACGCCGACTGCCGGGTCGGTGACGCCCGGTTCACCCTCGCCGGCTCGCACCTGTCCACCGACCCGGCCGAGCGACCCTCCCAGGCCACCGAGTTCAAGCGTGGCCTGGACGCGGCGACCAGCCCCGTGCTGGCCGGGGCGGACCTCAACGAGGGGCCGGACGGGCCCGCCTGGGCCACCGTGTCGCGCGGGTTGACCGACGCGGCGGTGGCTGCCGACCGGGCCGAGCGGCTCACCTACTCCTGCGCCGACCCCCGCCGACGCATCGACGCGCTCTTCGTCGACCCGCGGATCACAGTTGTCGACTACGACGTGGTGGACACCCCGCAGACCCGCCGGGCCAGCGACCACTTCCCGGTCCTGGTCGACCTGCTGCTACCCGCCACCGACTGACCCCCGACGCCGGCTCGACCGTCGGCGCATCCGGCTCAGGACTGGACATCCGGCCCGGTTGTGGAGAGGATTTCGCGGCGACCGGCACGCCTGCCGTACCAAAAGGAGATGTCCCCGGTGTCCACCTCCACCGACCACGGCCGGCCCGACCCGGAGGCGACCTCGCCCGCGGCGAACAGCGACGGCCGCCCGGTCTCCGACCGGGGCGACACCGTCTGCGTCATCGGGGCCGGTGCCAGCGGCCTGACGGCCATCAAGAACCTGCGTGAGCACGGGTTCGGCGTGGACTGCTACGAGCGGGAGACGGGCGTCGGCGGCGCCTGGAACTGGCGGCACGACCGCAGCCCGGTGTACGCCAGCACCCACCTGATCTCGTCGAAGCCGTTCACCCAGTTCCCGGACTTCCCCATGCCGGACTCCTGGCCGGACTACCCGCACCACGGTCAGCTGCTGTCCTACTTCGAGCGTTACGCCGACCATTTCGACCTGCGCTCGCACATCTGGTTCGGCACCGAGGTGATCCGGGTCCAGCCCGTCGAGGGTGACCGGTGGGACGTGACCACCCGCTCCACCGGCGGGTACGGCCCCGAGCGCACCGCCCGGTACGCCGCCGTGGTGATCGCCAACGGCCACAACTGGTCGCCGAAGCTGCCCCGCTACGAGGGCCTCGAACAGTTCCGTGGCGAGATCATGCACGCCTCGTCCTACAAGGACCCGGCGCAGCTGCGCGGCAAGCGGGTGCTGGTGGTCGGCGCCGGCAACACCGGCTGCGACATCGCCGTCGAGGCCGCCCAGCAGGCGTCGCGTTGCTGGCACTCCACCCGCCGGGGCTACTGGTACGCGCCGAAGTATGTGCTCGGTCGCCCCGCCGACCAGGTCAACGACAGCCTGTTGGCGCTGCGGGTGCCGCTGCGGGTGCGGCAGTGGCTCTACCACTGGACGCTGCGGCTGACCGTCGGCGACCTGACCCGCTTCGGCCTGCCCAAGCCCGACCACCGGGTGTACGAGACGCACCCGATCGCGAACAGCCAGCTCGTGTACTACGTGGGCCACGGCGGGATCGGCCCGGTGCCGGACGTCGCCCGGTTCCACCCGTACGCCGTGGAGTTGGCCGACGGCCGCGAGATCGACCCCGAGGTGGTCGTCTTCGCCACCGGTTACCTGCCGCGCTTCGAGTTCCTCGACGCGTCGGTGTTCGGTGACAGCGCGGGCGCGGGCCGGCCCACGCTGTGGCTCAACGCGTTCACCCCCGGGCATCCGACCCTGGCCGTCGCCGGCCTGCTGCAACCGGACTCCGGGCTGTTCACCCTGTCGCACTGGCAGACGGTGCTCTTCGCCCGGCTGCTTCAGGCCCGTCGGGACCGGCCGGAACGGGCCACGGCGTTCGCGCAGCGGGTGCGGGACCGGGCGGGGGAGCGGTACTCCGGGCCGGTCAAGGACAGCAGCCGGCACTGGTTCGAGGTCGGGCACGCCGACTACCTGCGCGCCATCCAACGCGCCCTGGTCGAGCTGGAGGGCAAGTGAGCGCGAGGAGTGAGCTTGCGAGCCCCGCAGTCGCGAACGAAAGGCTGGCACGGTGAGCGCGAGTAGTGAGCTGCGGATCATGCGGGGTCGGGAGTGGTCCCGGCCGGTCCGGCCGGCCCGCCGGGAGGTGCTCAGCGCGGTCCCCGAGCTGGAGGAGGGGCGTCCGCCACTGCTGTTCGTACCTGGGTTCGGGCACGGCGCGTGGGCGTTCGCCGAGCACTGGTTGGGGCACGCGGCGTCGCGGGGGTTCCCGGCGTACGCGGTGAGCCTGCGCGGGCACGGTGGCAGCGAGCCGGCGCCGGAGGCGACGCTGCGGGCGTACGCCCACGACGTGGTCCAGGTGGCCGCGAGCCTGCCGCGGCAGGCGGTGCTGGTGGGGCACGGCGCCGGCGCCCTGGTGGTGGCGCACGCGTTGGCCCGCTACCCGGCGCGGGGCGCGGTGCTGGTGGCGCCGGTCTTCGGCGGCTGGGGAGTGCTGGGCGCGGCCCTGCGCCGCAACCCCGCGGGCACGTTGCCGGCGGTGTTCGGCGGGCCGTTGCGGCTCAACCGGGGACAGCTGTTCAGCCGCGAGTTGCCCGACGAGGAGGCCCGGCGGTATGTCGGCCGCCTCGGTCGGGCGGGTCGACGGGCGCAGTGGGCGCTGCTGGGTGAGCCGGAGGCCGAGCCGGCCGTGGGCGCGCCCACGGTGTTGGTGCTGGGCAGCCCGGACGACCGGGTGGTGCCGGCGTCGACGCTGACCCGGGTGGCCCGCCGGTACGGGTCCGCCCCGCTGCTCTTTCCCGGAATGGGCCACGACCTGATGCTGGACGCGCGGTGGGAGGAGCCGATCGACGCGATCCTGGACTGGCTGGAGAAGGAGCCGGTGGCGCACTGAGCAGCCGGGCCGTCGGCGGTCAGCCGCCGGCCTGGTGGACGGCCGGGCTGCCGGCCGGGGTGGCCGGTTGGGGCACCCGAGCGTCGGAGCCGGTGTCGGTGCTGGTCAGGCGACTGATCAGGCCGCCGCCCTCGTCCAGGGCGCGCAGGTAGGAGCGGGCCCAGGCCCGGATGTCGTGCTTGTGCAGGTGAGCGCGCATGGCTCGCATCCGCTGGGTGGTGTCGGCCGGGTCGGCCCGCAGCGCGGCGCGCAGGCCCTGCTTGAGCCCTTCCAGGTCGTGCGGGTTGACCAGGTACGCCTGGGACAGCTCGGCGGCGGTGCCGGCGAACTCGCTGAGCAGCAGCGCGCCAGTGTCGTCGACCCGCGCGGCCACGTACTCCTTGGCGACCAGGTTCATTCCGTCGCGCAACGGGGTCACCGCCATCACGTCGGCGACTCGGTAGAGCGCGGCCAGCTCGGCCCGGTCGAAGGGCTGGGTGAGGTAGTGGATCGCCGGCTCACCGACCCGGCCGAACTCGCCGTTGATCCGGCCGACTTCGCGTTCGATGCGCTCGCGCAGGATCTGGTACTGGCCGACGCGTTCCCGGCTCGGCATGGCGACCTGCACCAGCACCGTGTCGCGGACCTTGACGTCGCCGCTGGCGAGCAACTCGCTGTACGCCTTGAGGCGCTGCTCGATGCCCTTGGTGTAATCCATCCGGTCCACGCTGAGGACGACCTGCCGGGGATCGCCGAGGTCCTGACGGAGCCGGTGGGCCCGGGCGGCCACGTCCGGGCGGTCGGCGAGCGCGGCCATCTCGGCGGTGTCGATGGAGACCGGGAACGCGCCGATGCGGACGACCCGGTCGTCGATGCCGATTCGCCGGTCGGTGGCCGGCAGCTCCAGCACCCGGGTCACCAACTGGGCGAAGTTGTGCGCCGCCTGCACCCGCTGGAAGCCGACCAGGTCGGCGCCGAGCATGCCGCGCAGCAGTTCGGCCCGGCGGGGCAGTTGCATGAACAGCTCCGGCGGCGGGAACGGCACGTGCAGGAAGAACCCGATGCGCAGGTCCGGGCGGAGCGCGCGCAGCAGCCCGGGGACCAGTTGAAGGTGGTAATCCTGCACCCAGACCACCCCGCCCGGCTCGGCCACCTCCGCGGTCGCCTCGGCGAAGCGCTGGTTGACCCGCTGGTACGCCTCCCACCACCGACGGTGGTGTTGCGGCTGCTCCACGGAGTCGTGGTAGAGCGGCCAGAGGGTGGCGTTGGCGAACCCCTCGTAGTGGTCGCGCAGGTCTTCCGGGCTGAGCGCGACGGTGTGCATCCGCACGCCGTCCACGTCCGGCAGGGCGGGGGCCGGCCCGGTGCCACCGGCCCAGCCGACCCAGGTCGCCGGGGTGTGCCGCAGGAGCGGGAGCAGCGCGCTGACCAACCCGCCGGGGCTGCGCCGCCACTCGCAGGCTCCATCGGGGGCCTGATTGTCGTCGATGGGGAGGCGGTTGGCCACCACCACGAGAGAACTCTGTCGCATCTCGGGCATTCCGATCAGCAGAGGACTGACCGCCGCGAGCAAGGAAAAACCGGTCAGTCAGCGGGGGAAGTGACGTACAGCGGTATTCCTACTGACAGTAAGTTACACCACTGTTACGCCCCTGGCGGGGCGCTGCTGTCCCGGGATGCGGGCCGACCGTCAGACGACGGCGCCGTTGTCCGGGTCGTCCTCGTCCTCGTCGCCGGGGCGCAGCCGCCAGATCAGCGTGACGAAACCGGCCAGGATGCCGGTGAAGCCGAACAGCGTGACCGCGGAGCGGTCGATCGGAAGCAGCCATGGGAAGAGGAACAGCACGAACCCGACGACCACCCCGAGCACGCCGATCACCGCGTACTTGCTGACCCGCGGCAGTGGCGGCGGTGGCGGCGGGTGGTAGCCCTCGTCGTCCTCGTCGTCGGGCAGGTCGGCGCCGAAGGTGTCCAGCCCGTCCAGCAGCGACGGCTCGTCCGGGCGGGTGCCGCGCCCCACGGAGATCCCGGAGATGTCCGTCGCGGACGGCAGCCGGCGAACGTCGGTGGCGGTCGGACCGGGTTCGTCGGTGCCGGAGCGGGTCAGCGGCCCGGAGGTCGGCTCGTCCCGGCTGTCCCGTTCGTCCACGTCCTCCGAGGCCGGCCACGGGTGGTCACCGGGCGTGGAGGTGGTGTGGAAGCCCGCCACGATCCGCGCCCACTCGGCGTCGACGTCCGGTTCGTCGCGAGCCGGCGGCTGCTCCGGAGCGGTCTCGTCGGCGAGTTGGGTCAGGTAGTCCCGGGCGGTGGTCAGGTGCGAGCGGTCGACGTAGAGCCGGTCGACCGGCCGGGCCGGCACGGTCGTGGTGCGGGTGACCGGGTTGAGGTCGGCGGAGGGCTGGAGGTAGGCGGCGATCCCGCCGGCGGCCAGCACGTCGAGCAGGTGCTCACCGACGCGCGGATCGACGTCGCCGACGACGGCGTACTCGTTCGCGTCGAGCCCGTTGTCCCGCCGTCCCCGGCGGGCCCCACCCGCTGACACCCGGACATCCCCCTTAACGCGCCTGCCGGCGCGGCCACCGCTGCCCTTCGGCGCCAGTCCGCACGCCGTGCTCTGAATCGTGACACGTCAGGGCATGGTTCCGGGAGTGCGTTGTGTCGCGTCTTCCAAAGTCAGAGCCCCTGCCGCTGGTCACGGCAGGGGCTCTTTGTCGGTTTTTGCGCGACAAGTGCGATCTCGGTGATCGCGGAAGCGGCTCTATGCCTCCGCCCCCCGAACGTCGTCCGTTGTGGTGAGAGCGCTCGCTTCGTAGGCTCGGCGGCGACGACGGCTGGCGCTGTCGCGGGCACACCACGGGAAAGGACGCCGGTGCTCTACTGGCTGCTGAAGTACGTCATCCTCGGTCCGCTGCTCAAGCTGATCTTCCGCCCGCAGGTGGAGGGCCTGCGCAACGTGCCGGCGACCGGTCCGGTGATCCTGGCGAGCAACCACCTCTCCTTCTCCGACTCGATCTTCACCCCGTTGATCACCGCCCGGAAGGTCACCTTCGTCGCCAAGGCCGAGTACTTCACCGGCAAGGGGATCAAGGGCTGGCTGACCAAGATGTTCTTCGTCGGCACCGGCACGATTCCGGTGGACCGCTCCGGTGGCCGGGCCGCGCGCGCCGCCCTGGACACCCAGTTGCAGGTGCTACGGGCCGGGGGAGTGGCCGGCATCTACCCCGAGGGCACCCGCTCCCCGGACGGGCGGCTCTACCGGGGCAAGACCGGGGTGGCCCGGCTCGCCCTGGAGAGCGGTGCGCTGGTGGTGCCGGTGGCGATGCTCAACGCCGACGAGATCCAGCCGCCGGGCAAGCTCATTCCCAAGATCGACCGGGTGAGGATCCGGTTCGGGGCTCCGCTGGACTTCTCCCGCTACGCCGGGCTGGCCGGCGACCGGTTCGTCGAGCGCGCGGTCACCGACGAGATCATGTACGAGTTGATGGAGCTCTCCGGTCGGGAGTACGTGGACGTCTACGCCCAGAAGCTGAAGCAGCCCGTCCCGACGCCGCTGGCCGCCTGAGCCGCCGCCGGGCCGGCCCGCTCGCCGGTCAGGGCAGGTGGAGCAGAGCGGGGGCGTGGTGACGGGTGGCGAAGTCGTGCAGGCGGGCGCGGGTGGCCGCGGCGGCGGACGGGTCGGTCTCGGCCAGCGGGCCGATGGCCAGCGCCATCGTGATGATCTCGTCGGTCACGTCGGTCATCCGGGCGTAGCTCGTCGCCGCCGAGCGCAGCAGGTTCGCCGCGGTCGTGGCGTCCCCGGCGTGCCGGGCCAGCGTGGCGTCGGCGACCTGACCGGCGGCCCGAGCCCACGGTGTCGTCCGCGGCGCCCGGCCGAGCATCTGCCGGACCAGCCGGGCCGCGTCCGCGCCGAGCACCCCGGCGACGTGGCCGACGGCCGGCACCCACTCCGCGAACGGAATCATCCGGGTCCGTTGCCAGTCCTCGTCCAGCTCGGTGAGCAGCGCCATCGCCTCGTCCCGGCGGCCCTGCACCGCCCGGCAGAGGGCGGCGTGCGCCAGGGTGGAGCGCAGCACCCGGTGGAATCCGCTGCGCCGCGCCGCGACCAACGCCTGCTCGACCAGATCCCCACCCGGTCCGTCCGACCCCGCGGTCTCGTCGGGCCGGTCGGGGCCGACCAGCTCGGCTCCGGCCAGCCCCCGCATCCAACCCGAGACCGCCACGATGTGCAGATCCCACTCCGCGGTCGGCCGTCGGGTCGACTCCGCCGCCATCGCCAGCGCCGCCGTCCAGTCACCCGCGTAGTACGACCGCGCCCACTGGTCGGCGAAGCTGGTGGCCAGGCTGTGCTCGCCGCCCAGGTCGAGGGTGAGCTGCTCGTCGACCAACCGGGCCGAGCCGGCCAGGTCGCCCTCCTCCTGCAACGCCCAGGCCAGGTTCTGCACCGCCCGGCGCCGGCTGGTCAGCCGCTCCACCCGGCAGTGCTCGGTCACCTCCGCCAGCTCCGGGAACGCCTCGGCGGAGCCGGCGAGGTAGCGCGCCACGGCCAGGGTGATCCGCGCGTTGGCCTGGACCTCGCGCAGCTGGAGCCGCTCGGCGAGGGCCCCTGCCGCCCGCGCCGCCGTGCACGCCGGCTCGGTCTCCGCGTTGAGCATGTGCACCCGGGCCAGCTCCAGCAGGGCGCCCGCCTTCTCCTGACTGTCCGGTAGGTCGCTGTAGATGCCGATCGCCTGGTCCAGGCAGTGCAGGGTCGCCGACCGGTCGGCCCGACTCCAGGCGGCGGTGGCGAGCAGCGTCCAGGCGCGCGCCGCCCCCGTCCGGTCGCCGCTCGTGGTGAGCCGGTCGGCCAGCCTGGTGAGGGTGTCAGTGCCCCCCGCCACCAGGAAGGCGTCACCGTCCCGATAGAACGCCAGCTCGGCGTCGAACAGCTCCAGCGCCGGGTCCGGCCCGACGTCCAGGGCCAGCGCCCGGCCGACCAGCGCGGCGGCGGTGTCCAGCGCGTGCAGCTCGTACGCGCGGCGGGCCGCCCGGTGCAGCGCGGCCCGCGCCGAGGGGGCGTAGGGGGCGGTGTCCAACCCGACCGTCCGGGCGATCTCGTGGGCCGCCCAGCGATGGTTGGCCAGCACCTCGGCCAGGTCGTACTGCCGGCCGTCGGTGAGCTGTGCCATCCAGTCGGCGGTGCGGTGGTGGCGCAGCACCCGTTCGGCCCTGGGCAGCCGCTGGTAGCAGACGTCGCGCACCAGAATGTGCCGGAACCGGTACTCGGACTGGCCGGGCATCGTCGACGTGCTCTGCTCGTACACCAGGTCGCGACGTTGCAGGCGGTCCAGCGCACGCTCCACCCACTCCACCGGCCGTCCCAACGCCATCGCCACCGGCGCGGCCCAGAACACCACGCCGACCACGGCGGCGGCCTGGAGCACCGCCCGGTCGGCCGGGTCCAGCAGGTCGAGCCGGTTGGCGATGACCGCCTGTACGGTGCGGGGCATCTCCGCGCCACCGTCGAGGTCGGGGCGCGCGGCCGAACCGACCGCGTCGAGCAGGCCGCCGTCCAGCAGCATCCGGGCGTACTCCTGGGCGTAGAGCGGGTTGCCGTCGGCGAACTCGATCAGTGGGGTACGCGAGCTGGACGGCAGCGTCAGCTGCCCGAGGAGCAGCGAGTAGAGCGTGTCGATGTCGGTGTCGTGCATCGGCGGCACCGAGATCGACATCGCGCCACTGATCGTGCCGGTCCAGGCCGGGTGCCGTTCCCGCAGCTCCGGCCGGGCGGTAGCGACGACCAGCAGCGGCACGCCGCGCGCCGACGCGCCCAACTGCTCGACGAAGGCGAGCATCGCCTGGTCGGCCCAGTGCATGTCCTCGAAGACCAGCACGGTCGGGCCGGTGGTCGCCAGGGCGAGCAAAAACCGCCGCCAGGCGGCCTCGGTCTCGCCGGGGGTGAGCCGTTCGCCCGGTACGCCGATCAGCGGCCCGAGCGCCTCGGCCAACCGGGTCGCGTGCGGGTCGGCGAGCTGCCCCAGCCGGGACCGCAGCCGCTCGCGCAGCGCGGCCGGGTCGTCGACCTCCGGCACGCCCACCCAGGTCTTCACGATGTCCGACAGGGCGGCCCAGGTGACGTTCTCGCCGAACGGCGGGCACTGCCCGACGAGCCAGGTGATCGGCGGGCCGGGCACGCTGCCGGCGTGCCGGGCCAGTTCGCGCAGCAACCGGCTCTTGCCCACACCGGCCGGGCCGAACACCGTCACCAACTGGGAGGTCCGCTCGGTCACCATCCGGTGCAGCGCGTTGACCAGCAGACCGCGCTCGTGTTCCCGGTCCACCATCGGGGTCAGTTCGGCGCCGCGCGGGTCCCGGTGTGGTCGCACCTGGACGGCCAGCCAGATCCGGCTCACCGCGGACCGGCCGCGCAGGGTGACCGGTGGTTGGTCGGCGTACTCCATCTCGTGTCGGGTGGCCGACCAGGTGCTCTCGTCGACGACGACACCGCCCGGCGGGGCGAACCCCTGCAGGCGCGAGGCCGTGTTGACCACGTCTCCGGTCACGAAGGCCTGCCCACCGTCGCGGGTGGCGGAGAGGTCGACCAGGGCCTCGCCGGTCGCGATGCCGACCCGGAAGCTCAGCGGCGGCTGCGGACCGGCGGGCTGGCGGGCCAGGTTCCGTTGCAGCTCCAGGCCGGCGCGGACGCACCGCAACGCGTCGTTGTCGGTGGCCACCGGCGCGCCGAACAGCGCCATCGCCGCGTCGCCGATGTACTTCTCGACCACCCCGCCGTACTGGTGCACGATCCGGCGCACCGTGGCGAAGTAGGTCTGTTGCAGACTGCGGGCCTGCTCCGGGTCGGTCCGCTCCGCGTAGCTGGTGAAGTCCACGATGTCGACGAAGAGCACGCTGACCTGACGCCGATCCTCCTGCACCGCGACGGCGTGGTCCCGCAGCGGTTGACCGCAGCTGGTGCAGAAGTTGACCTCGGTGCTGTTGGCATGCCCGCAGTGCGCACAGTTGACCCCGAGCGGCTGGCCACACCCGCCGCAGAAGCGGTCGTCCGGCCCGGCCGCGCGTGCGCAGTGTCCACACTTGAGGTCGATGTTCAGCTCCGTGGGCGAAAGAGGTCAGTATCGCGGCCGGTCGACCCAGTCGGGTACCCGACGTGCGGGCGGGCAACGGCATCGATCGGTCGGGGTTAGTGTTCCGTACCAGGAAGTTTCATGTCAGGGAGAGTGCCGTGCAGGTACGACTGTCCGCCTCGTGGACCGATCCGGGTGGCACGCTGTGGGCGCCGGGGGACACGATCGACGTCGATGCTGTCACTCTCGCCGAACTGGAGGAGCAGGGCATGGTGGAAGAGCCTGAGGGTCAGTCGGGCGGGTCGGGGGAGACCACGACCACCTCGTCGAGCACGTCCACGGCTGGTAAGCCGACCGATCCGAAGAAGATCGGGCCGGGGCCGGGTGCGCCGCCGGCCGACAGCACGGAGAACTGAACGCCCGGGTGCGGTCGGCGGGCCATCGGTCCACCGGCCGCACCCGTCTGTCCTGCACGTTCGTTGATGCCGGTTGCCAGTGGCGGCCGGCATCAGCCGTGGGTACGGGTGGGCCGGCGCCGGGTGACGGCCGTCCAGATCGGACGCCCGACCGTCGACGAAACCGGGGCGGGCCGGTCGGTCAGCGGTCGGCCATGCCGGCGCGGCGGCGCAGCGCGGCCACGTCGGTCACCACGATCCGGCGGCCCTCGGTGCGCAGCCAGCCACGGCTGGCGAACGAGCCGATCGCCTGGTTGACGCTCTGCCGGGAACCACCGGCCATCTCGGCCAACTGACTCTGGTTGAGCTCGATCGTGATCATCGGTGCCTGGCTCTCGCCGGCCAACCGCACCAGCGTCTTCGCCACCCGACCGGGCAGGTCGAGGAAGACGTGGTCGGCGTTCTGCTCGGTGAGCCGGCGGATCAGCCCGCCCAGTGAGCGCATCACCGCGTCCAGGATGCGGGGGTTGGAGTGCACCAACTCCATGAAGGCGCCCCGCGAGAGCGCGAGCGCCGCGCAGTCCTCGATGGCCTCCGCCGAGGCGGACCGGGTGGACGCGTCGAGCAGGGAGACCTCACCGAGCACGTCCGGCGGACGGATAACCGACAGCACGGCCCGCTCGCCGGTGGGTGCGGTGCGAAAGACCGCCACCGCGCCGCGGCGCAGCACGATCAGGGACTCGCCGGGGTCGTTCTCCACGAAGAGCAGTTGGCCCTTGCGGTAGGTGCGCGGAACGGCGGCGGCGATGACACGCTGCCGTACCTCGGGCTCCAGCCCGGCGAACATCTCGACACCCGTGAGCGCGTCACCCGGCTCCGGCAGGCGAACCTCCACGGCCCAACCCCTCCCCCGGTCATGGACCACAACTCGCTCACCGGGCGAACCTGATGGGCCCCGACAAGGTGAACTGACACCGATTCGGCGTCCGGTAGCGGTACACATCAGATCATGACGGTCCGGTCGCTTGCTGTACACCCCTCGAAGCACTTCCGTGACCGTCACGAGCTGCGACGTGCCGTTCACGAGGTGTCGCCGGAGCTGGGTCGACGCCCGGACGGGCCCCGCCGGGCGCGGCCGTGCGGCGGTGGGCGAGGATGCCCGGAATGGTCTACCGCTATTTCTACGACTGCGAGTTCATCGAGGACGGGACGACCGTCGACCTCGTCTCGATCGGTGTCGTCGACGAGTACGGCCGCGAGTTCTACGCGGTCTCCACCGAGTTCGACGACTCCCGCGCCGTGCCCTGGGTCCGACGCAACGTGCTGGACAAGCTGCCCTCCCCGGCGGACCGGGCCTGGCGCTCGCGTGAGCGCATCCGCGACGACCTGTACGACTTCCTGGTCGAGCCGATCCGGGACCGGCCGGGGGAGCAGTTGGAGCTGTGGGCCTGGTTCGCCGCGTACGACCACGTGGTGCTCGCCCAGCTCTGGGGCGCGATGCCGGCGCTGCCCCGGGAGATTCCCCGCTACACCAAGGAGCTGCGGCAGCTCTGGGACGACCGGGGCCGGCCGCCCCTGCCGGACGCGGACGCGGCCCGGCACGACGCTCTGGTCGACGCCCGGCACAATCTGGCCCGCTGGCGGGCGATGACCGCCCGCTGAGCGGTGGCCGCGCCGCCGTAGGTTTGACCGGTTCTGTCCCGGGCATCGGTTCGACCAGCCGAGCCGAGGGAGATTGCCATGAGCGACCAGCCGAGCAACGCCGCGGAGGCACGCGCCCGGGTCACCGGCCTGGCCCGGGCCGCGCGGATCTGCATGCTCACCACTACCGCTCTGGACGGGCGGCAGGTGAGTCGACCGATGGGGCTCCAGGAGGCCGAGTTCGACGGCGAGCTGTGGTTCTTCGCCTACGCCGACTCGGCCAAGGTCCGCCAGATCCGGGTGAACCCGGAGGTCAACGTCGCTTTCTCCGACCAGAAGCACAACGCGTGGGTGTCGATCTCCGGCACCGCCACCGAGGGGTTCGACCGGGCCCGGGCCGAGCGGCTGTGGAACCCGCTGCTCAAGGCGTGGTTCCCCGACGGGCTGGACACGTCCGGTCTCACGCTGATCAAGGTGCACGCCAGCTCCGCCGAGTACTGGGACTCGCCGAACAGCACTGTGGTGAACCTGCTCGACTACGCGAGGGCCGCGGTCACCGGCCGGCCACCGAAGGCCGGCGAGAACCACGAGGTGACCTACTGACCGGGGGTGGGTGCCCGGGGCGCGCTGTCGTCGTACTGGCGGGCCGACTACAGTTCGCAGTGACGGCCCGCCCCGGGCCGGCAACGGCGCCGATGGTCTGACCTGACACATACCCTGGGGCATATCGGGCTTTACCTGATGCTCCAGGAGGATGAGCGGATCATGCGTATCGGCGTGCTCACCGGCGGCGGCGACTGCCCCGGTCTCAACGCGGTCATCCGGGCGGTGGTCCGCAAGGGCGTCGCCACTTACGGTCACGAGTTCGTGGGTTTCCGGGACGGCTGGAAGGGCCCGCTCGAGGGCCTGTCCCGGCCGCTGGACATCGCCGACGTCCGCGGCATCCTGCCCCGCGGCGGCACCATCCTCGGCTCGTCCCGGACCAACCCGTTCAAGATCGAGAACGGCGTCGAGCGGATCAAGGACAACCTCGCCGCCCAGGGCGTGGACGCGCTGATCGCGATCGGCGGCGAGGACACCCTCGGCGTTGCCACCAAGCTCTACGAGCTGGGCGTGCACGTCGTCGGCGTGCCGAAGACGATCGACAACGACCTCGGCGCCACCGACTACACCTTCGGCTTCGACACCGCGGTCAACATCGCGATGGAGGCCATCGACCGGCTGCACACCACAGCGGAGAGCCACCACCGCACCCTGGTCGTCGAGGTGATGGGCCGGCACGCCGGCTGGATCGCCCTGCACGCCGGCCTGGCCGGCGGCGCCAACGTGATCCTGCTGCCCGAGCGTCAGTTCGACGTCGACCAGGTGGCCGGCTACGTCGAGAAGCGCTTCCAGCACCAGTACGCCCCGATCGTCGTGGTCGCCGAGGGCGCCCAGCCGCTCGACGGCCAGATGGTCCTCGCCAACCAGGAGCTCGACTCGTTCGGCCACGTCCGCCTCGGCGGCATCGGCCAGTGGCTCGCCGAGCAGTTGGAGGCCAAGACCGGCAAGGAGGCCCGCACCGTGGTGCTGGGCCACATCCAGCGCGGTGGCACCCCGACCGCCTTCGACCGGGTGCTCGCCACCCGCCTGGGCCTGCAGGCCATCGACGCCGTCAACGACGGCGACTGGGGCAAGATGGTCGCGATGCAGAGCACCGACATCGTCCGGGTGCCCCTCGCCGAGGCCACCCGCGAGCTGAAGACCGTGCCGCTGGAGCGGTACGCCGAGGCCGAGGTCTTCTTCGGCAGCTGATCGATCGTCGGCGGCGCGGCGGGCCTGCGGGTCCGCCGCGCCGCGACCCAAGGCGAGGGGGGTACGGGCCGACATGTCAGCCGGAGTGCACACGGTCGCGGTGATCGGCGCGGGCAAGATCGGTGAGCTGATGCTCTCCGGGCTGCTGCGCTCGGGATGGCCGGTGGACCGGCTGCTGGCCACCGCCCGCCGACCCGCTCGCGCCGAGGAGTTGACCGCTCGGTACGGCGTACGGGTGGTCGACAACCTGACCGCTGTGGACGAGGCCGCGGTGCTCGCGGTCTCGGTCAAGCCGCAGGACGCCGCCGCGCTCCTCGACGAGATCGGCCCCAAGGTGCCGGCCGACAAGCTCGTCATCTCGCTCTGCGCAGGTCTGCCCACCAGCTTCTTCAGCCGCCGGTTGCCCGAGGGCACCCCCGTGGTGCGGGTGATGACCAACACCCCGGCGCTGGTCGACGAGGCGATGACCGCGATCTCCGCCGGCGCGCACGCCACCGGGGCGCACCTCACGCTGGCCGAGGAGATGTTCAAGCCGCTCGGCCAGACGATCCGGGTGCCCGAATCGCAGCAGGACGCGGTCACCGCGCTCTCCGGCTCCGGCCCGGCCTACTTCTACCTGCTGGTCGAAGCCATGATCGACGCGGGGATCCTGCTCGGGCTGCCCCGTCAGGTGGCGCACGAGTTGATCGTGCAGACCGCGATCGGGTCGGCGGTGATGCTGCGCGACTCCGGCGAGCACCCGGTCAAGCTGCGCGAGGCGGTCACCTCGCCGGCCGGCACCACCATCTCCGCCATTCGTGAGCTGGAGAAGCACGGCGTACGCGCGGCGCTGCTCGCCGCGCTGGAGGCCGCCCGGGATCGCGCCCGCGAGCTGGCGGCACAGGCCGACTGAGCGGTCGGGGCGCGTCGCCGGACCGGGTGTGCCGCATACTGGCTCGGTGTTCACACTTGCCCAGGCCCGGCACCTGGTGGCCACCCTGCAGCCGCGCGTCGACGAGTTGATCCGGGTCCGGGCCGACCTGGCCGAGTTGCGCGCCGACCTGACCGACCACGGCGTGAGCGCGCTCGGCGGGCTGGCCGAGGTCAAGGCGCTGGAAGCTCGGCTGCACGCCGTCGTCGACGAGCTGCACCAGCACGACATCCAGGTCAAGGGCATCGCCCCGGTGCTGCTCGACTTTCCCGGCGAGCGGGCCGGCCGTGCCGTGCTCTGGTGCTGGCTGGAGGGCGACTCCGACGTGCGCTGGTACCACCGGGCCGAGTGCGGCTTCGCCGGCCGCCGCCCCCTCTGACTCAGCCCGCGGCGGACGTCGGCAGGACCGGGTCGGGGGCCTCGGTCACCGCGAACACCACCACGTTGTCGACGTAGTGGCCCTGCCGCCGGTCGAAGTCACCCCCGCAGGTGACCAGGCGCAGCTCCGCCCCGGGTGTCGGGCCATAGACCACGGCAGTCGGAAACTGGTCCTTGCGGGTACGCAGCGACCCGGTCACCCGGAAGGGCAACCGCTGCCCGCCGCGCCACACCTCCACCAGGTCGCCGGGCCGTAGCTCGCCGAGCCGGGCGAAGACCGCCGGGCCGCGTCGTGAGTCCAGGTGCCCGGCGAGTACGGCCGGGCCGGTGTCGCCAGGGGCCGGGCCGCCGCCGTACCAGCCGGCGGTGTGGAAGTCGCTCGGCGGAATCAGCACGCCGGCGCGGTCCAGGCCCAGCACGGTGAGCGGTGAGTCGACGTCGATGCGCGGTACGCGTACCCGCGTGGGTGGACCGTGTGGCGTGGGCGCGGCGGCCACCGACGGGCAGTCCTCGCCGCAGCCGGGGTGCCAGCTCGCCACCGGCGGTGGCGGGCCGGTGGTGGCCAGCCCCAGCCCGACGCCGGTGCCGGCGGCCAGGCAGACCGCCGCGCTGGCCGCGATCAGCGCGGCCAGCGGTATCCGGCGCTCACGGTGCCGCCGGATCGACGGGTCCGGCCCGGCGCTCACCAGGTGGTGCGCCGCCGCCGACGCCAGAGCAGCAGGGCCACCGCGCCGGCCGCCGCGGCCAGACCGCCGGCCACCAGGGGGTACGCGTCGAGCCCGGCCCCGGCGGTGCCTCCGGCGCCGGTGTCCACCCCGCCGGCCGGTACGACGGTGCCGCCCTCGGCGTCGCGGCGCAGCTCGGCGGTGAGCCCGCCCTGTTTCGCGTCGAGCACCAGCAGCGAGTAGACCGCGCCGCCGGTGAGCCGCACCTCGGCTTCGGTGCTCGGCCCGCCGGCACCCGTCAGTTTCAGCCGCCAACTGCCCGGCTCGACCTGCTGGTAGTCGGTCGTCGTGGCGAACTGCACCCCGTCGGCGATCATCGGGCCGTCGGCGGCGGCCACGTCGAGCACCGGGGTCCGCACCGACGCCTGTACGACCCGCACCTTGGCGCGGCCGTCGGTGGGGGCGCTGAGATCGTCGTTGAGCACCCGCAGTCCGAGGTCGGCGTGCCGGCCGACACCGGCCACCGTGAAGGCGTCCCCGCTGGTCACCGCGACCTCGGTGGTCAGTACCGGGGGGTCGCTGGCGGGGGCGCCGGCCTCGCGCATGGCCACGGCGTAGCGGCCCGGCGCGAGTTCGAGGTAGTCGGAGACCACGCCGTAACCGACGCCGGGGAAGACCTGCGGCTTCGCCGCGCCTGGCGCGGCAAGGTAGACGTCCACAGCCGGGGTGTCCGGGGAGAGGTGCGCGAGCCGGACGTATCCGACGGTGTCCGCGCCGGTCGCGGCGTTCGCCGGAATCGGAATGGCGGCGGTGGCGAGGGCGGTGCCGAGCAGGAGCGCGCCGGAACCGGCCAACAGCCGGCGGGGCACGGTACGGAGCGTGTGCATGTCGCCTCCGGGGGCACGTTCGGTGAGCGGGCGGCAACCCAGAGCACAGGGTCCCGTGAACAGGACTGCGGCGCAAGTTGCCACAGCGATGTTTTCGTCGGCTGTCACTACCGATCGCAAAGGGAGCCCCCGCGTCCGCCGCTACGGGGCACTCGGGAGCGTCGTGGTCGCCTATTCTCGGGCGATGCGGGATCGCCGGGTGGCGCTGGCGTGGGCGGCCTTCGTCGTCGTCGCGCTGGTGTCCTGTGTGCTCGTTCTACGCCGTCCGGATCGCCTCTCCGACCTGCACATCTACTACGGCGCGCTGTCCGACCTGCACGCCGGCAAGCCGCTGTACGGGTATGTGGCGGAGAACGGCGGTCCGTTCACCTATCCGCCGTTCGCCGCTCTCGTGCTGTGGCCGATCACCGCCGTCAGCGAGGGCGTACTCCAGGGGATCTGGCTGGTCGCGACGTGCGCGGCGGTCGTCGCCATCGCCGGGTCGGTGGGTGTCGCGCTGACCACCCGACGTTCCCGGCGTCCGCTCGTCGTGGCGCTGGCGGCCACCGTGCTGATGCTCTCCGCGCCGGTGCAGAGCAACCTACGCTTCGGGCAGGTCAGCATCTTCATCGTGTTGATGGCGCTGCTCGACGGGCTGGGCGTCGTCCCACCCCGACTGCGCGGGACGCTGGTCGGGGTGGCCGCGGCGATCAAGCTCACCCCACTGCTGTTCGTGGTCTACTTCCTCGCCGTCGGGCGCTACCGTGACGCCGGTCGGTCGGCGGCCGCGTTCGTGGCCTGCGCCGGGCTCGCCGCGATCGTGCTGCCCCGGGAGAGTTGGTCCTACTGGACCGAGACCGTGCGGCAGACCTCGCGCATCGGCAATCTGTCCTCGTTGGGCAACCAGTCCCTGCACGGAATGTTGCTGCGCGTCGGCGTCGACGAGACGGCGCTGCCAGTGCTCTGGGCCGCCATGGTGGCACTGATCTGCGTGGCGGCGCTGCTGCGGGCCCGGCAGTTGACGCGGCAGGGCTGCCCCGGGCACGCCGCCGTGCTCGTCGGCTGCGCCACAGTGGCCGCGTCCCCGGTTTCCTGGACCCACCACCAGGTGTGGCCGGTGCTCGCCGCGATGCTGCTGATCGGCGCCTCCGGCATTACCCAGCGGGTCGCCGGCGCGGCGCTGCTCGCCGCCATGGTCGTCTCGTTGGGCGCGGCGCTCAGCCCGATCTCGACGCGGCCGGGGGTGCAGTTCCTCTTCGAGAACGCCCGTGCCGTCGGGGTGTGCCTCCTGTGCCTGGTCGGCTTCGGCGGTGTCGCCGTCGCCGCCCAGCGCACGAGCAGACGACCGGCCGCCGGCCGTGCCTGGCTGCGGGTGGGCGTCACTGCCACGGTGGCGGTCGCGTTCTTCGCCGTGCAGCCGCTGCCGGCCGGAGCGGACCCCACCTTCAAGGCGTACACCCTCGACGACGTGGTCAACCCGCGATACTTCTTCGTCTGCCGTGGTCCGGCCGAATGCGCCGCCTACGCCACCGAGGTGCCGGTCACCTTCGGCACCCGCGCCGAGAAGACCAAGGTCCGGGTCAACGGCGTGGTCTCCCCGCAGGTCAGCCGCCTGGAGTACTACTCCGCGCCGGGTGGAGCACCCCGGGCCATTCCGCTGCTCGCCGCGTACCCGGGTTCGCGTACCTTCTCGTTCCGGTCGGCGACGATGGCCCACGGTCGGCTCGTCGCGTACGCCTCGGACGGGCAGCAGATCGCCAGCTACGACGACGAGCTCGCCGCCGCCCTCCGCACGACCAGCCGGTAAGTGATCGCCGGCAGGGCGGCGGCCGGCTTTGCTCAGCGGGTGGCGGCGGCCAGGGCGGCGCGCAGCTTCGCGGCGTCGCCTGGGGCCGGGTGCTCCCAGTCGGTCGGGCTCGCGGAGTAGAGCGTGCCGTACGCCGGGGTGTCCGGCTGGTAGCGCCACCCCTCGGCCAGTGGGCCGACGTCCACCGCGTCGTAGCCGATCCGGTCCAGGAAGGCGGTCACCTCGGCCTTCGCGGCGGCGTCGTCACCGGCGATCGCGAGGGCGCTGCGGTCGGCCGCACCGGTTGGCCGGGGGAGGGCGGCCAGGCCCTTGAAGTTGATGTTGTTGAAGACCTTGACCACCCGCGAGTCCGGCAGGTGGCGCTGGAGCAACTCGCTGCTGGTGGTCTCGCCGGAGTCCAGCTCCGGGAAGGTGCCATCGCGCTGCGGGTAGTAGTTGTTGGTGTCGATGACGACCTTGCCGGCCAGCGGTTCCACTGGCACCGCGCGGTACGCCTTCAGCGGCACGCTGACCACCACCAGGTCACCGACCTGCGCCGCGTCCCGCGTGGTGCCGGCGCTGGCGTGCTCGCCCAGGGTCTCCACCAGGTCGGTGAGGGTCTCCGGGCCCCGCGAGTTGCTCAGCACCACGTCGTAGCCGGCGTCGACGGCCAGCCGGGCCACGGTGCCGCCGATGTTGCCACTGCCGATCAGTCCCACAGTTGTCATGCTCGTTCCCAACTCCGTCCACCCACGACGCGTTCCCCATCTGCCTGGTGGTTTTTTTCGGTCTGTCCGCCGCCGGGCGACTGCTCAGGCTGCTCGCGACCTTCGCCGTCCACGGCGGGCGCCTGGGTGGCGCCGTGAGTTCGTCCTGCACAACGTACTGCCCACGTTGGTCGCCGACCGGCTCTCCCGGGAGGTGCCACTCTCCGGTGACGAGCGGTTCGTGCCGGCTGCCGTGCGGCGTCGACCAGGCATGATCGCGCTGGATCCGGGATGTAGTGGCATCCGAGAACTTCGAGCGTGATCGAGGCGACGCCGTGCAGCGCCCCGGGGTGTCAGGGGGTGGGGAGGGCCTTCTCGATGGCTGAGCGCAGGTCGTCGGAGTCGGGCGCGACAGTGGGGGCGAAGCGGGCGGCGACCGAGCCGTCCGGGGCCACCAGGAACTTCTCGAAGTTCCAGCGCACGTCACCGGTGTGCCCGTCGGCGTCCGGGGTGTCCACGAGCGCGGCGTAGAGCGGGTGCCGGTCGGGGCCGTTGACGTCGACCTTCTCGGTCAGCGGAAAGGTGACCCCGTAGTTGACCTGGCAGAAGTCGCTGATCTCGGCGGCGCTGCCCGGCTCCTGCCCGGCGAACTGGTTGCACGGCACGCCGAGCACCACGAGGCCCTGGTCGGCGTAGGAGTCGGCGAGCGTCTGGAGGCCGGCGTACTGCGGGGTGAGGCCGCAGCGGGAGGCCACGTTGACGACCAGCAACGCCTTGCCGCTGTGGCGGGCCAGGTCGGCGGGGCCGCCGCTGAGGGCGTCGATCGAGATGTCGAAGACGGTCATGGGCCGAGGTTACGCGCCGGCCGGGTGTCGACCCGGGGTGGGCGCAGCGTACGCACTCCGTGCACCAGGAGAAATCGAAACATGCGCATCTTGACGAACTGATGACAGCGTGAGTACCGTCTCACCATCGCTTTTGGAAAGTTTCCTAACAGTTCGGGAGACGCCTCATGAAAAGATCGCTCCGCCGGGCCCTCTGGGCCGGTGCCGTGGTCGCCGTGACCGTCGCAGCGGTGCCGGTGACCACCGCGTTCGGCGCCGGCACGGTCACCACCACCTTCACCAAGGCGCAGGACTGGGGGACCGGTCACGAGACGAGGGTGACCGTCACCAACGGCTCCAGCGCCACTGTCAGCACCTGGCGCATCGAGTTCGACCTGCCGTCGGGCACCACCATCAGCAGCGCGTGGGACGCCGACGTCACCAGCAGCGGCAACCACTACGTCGCGGTCAAGAAGAGCTGGGCCGGCGGCATCGCCCCCGGCGCCTCGTTCAGCTGGGGCTACAACGGCAGCGGCGCCTACAAGGCACCGCTGAACTGCACCATCAACGGTGCCGCGTGCGGCGGCGGGACGACCCCGCCGACCACCACTCCGCCGACCACCACCCCACCGACGACGACGCCGCCCACCACCCCTCCGCCCACCACGCCACCGCCGACCACCAACCCGCCGAACCCGGGCGGCAAGAAGATCGTCGGTTACTTCGCCGAGTGGGGCGTCTACGGGCGCAACTACCACGTCAAGAACATCCAGACCAGCGGCTCGGCCGCCAAGCTGACCCACATCCTGTACGCCTTCGGCAACACCACCGGTGGCCGTTGCGCCATCGGTGACAGCTACGCCGACTACGAGAAGGCGTACACCGCGGCGGAGAGCGTGGACGGCGTCGCCGACACGTGGGACCAGCCGCTGCGCGGCAGCTTCAACCAGCTGCGCAAGCTCAAGCAGCTGAACCCGCACCTCAAGGTGATCTGGTCGTTCGGTGGCTGGACCTGGTCCGGTGGCTTCACCCAGGCCGCGCAGAACCCGGCCGCGTTCGCCGAGAGCTGCTACAACCTGGTCGAGGACCCGCGCTGGGCGGACGTCTTCGACGGCATCGACGTCGACTGGGAGTACCCCAACGCCTGCGGTCTGAGCTGTGACAGCAGCGGCCCGAACGCGTTCAAGAACGTGATCAGCGCCCTGCGGTCGAAGTTCGGGTCCAGTGCCCTGGTCACCGCCGCCATCACCGCGGACGGCAGCAACGGCGGCAAGATCGACGCCACCGACTACGCCGGCGCCATCGGCAACCTCAACTGGCTGATGCCGATGACGTACGACTACTTCGGCGCGTTCGCCGCCCAGGGTCCGACGGCGCCGCACTCACCGCTCACCTCGTACACCGGCATCCCGCAGCAGGGCTTCAACTCCGACGCGGCGATCCAGAAGCTCAAGAGCAAGGGCGTCCCGGCCAACAAGCTGCTGCTCGGCATCGGGTTCTACGGTCGGGGCTGGACCGGTGTCACCCAGGCCGCTCCGGGTGGCAGCGCCACCGGCGCGGCGCCGGGCACCTACGAGGCCGGCATCGAGGACTACAAGGTCCTCAAGAACACCTGCCCGGCCACCGGCACCATCGCCGGCACCGCGTACGCCAAGTGCGGCAGCAACTGGTGGAGCTACGACACCCCGTCGACCATCAACGGCAAGATGACGTACGCGAACAACCAGGGCCTCGGTGGCGCGTTCTTCTGGGAGCTCTCCGGTGACACGAGCAACGGCGAGCTCATCGGCGCCATCAAGGGCGGTCTCGGCTGAGCCGAGGGCCGACGCACCACCCACACGGCGGGAAGGGGCCCGCACCGTCCCTTCCCGCCCGTGACACAGCGGCCCGGTCGACGCCCAGCGTCGACCGGG
>NZ_JBEYUF010000018.1:50652-122259 GCF_040643355.1 Micromonospora sp. NPDC047187 | reverse complement strand
TCGCCGATCTCGGTGTGGATGTGCAGATCACCGAGCTGGACGTGATGACCGGCGGCAACCAGGCCAACATCTACGGCGCCGTCACCCGCGCCTGCATGAACGTCTCGCGCTGCACCGGCATCACGGTGTGGGGTGTACGGGACTGCGACTCGTGGCGTGGTTCCGACAACGCTCTGCTGTTCGACTGCAACGGCAACAAGAAGGCCGCGTACACGAATGTTCTGAACGCCCTCAACGCCGGCCCCGCCATCCCCAGCGACCCGCCGACGGACCCGCCGACCGACCCGCCGACGGACCCGCCGACCGATCCGCCGACGGTTGGTTGTTCGGCATCGGTGTCACTGAACTCGTGGACCGGTGGATTCGTGGCCACCGTGAAGGTGACCGCCGGCTCCGCCGGCACGAGCGGGTGGAACGTCGGCTTCACGCTCCCGAGTGGTGCCAGCGTCACAAACACCTGGAGCGCGACGGCCAGTGGCTCCACCGGCACTGTGCGGTTCACCAACGTGAACTACAACGGCCGCCTCGGCGCGGGCCAGGTCACCGAGTTCGGATTCCAGGGCACCGGCAGCGCCTCCGGCGTCACGCCGACCTGCACCGCCTCGTGATCACCCGATGACCGACTGAACGACCGACGTCGGCCGGTGCGGAGGACCCGTCGTGGTCCTCCGCACCGGCCGACGTCATGTCGCGCCGTGCCTGTCGATCAGGAGTACGGAAGCCGCAGCACCGACTGGTTGCCGATGCCCAGCGTGGTCGGGTTGTTGCCGATCGCCGACCAGACCTCCACCCGGACCGTGCCGTTGCTCAGCGCGCCCAACGTGCCGGTGGCCGAGGAGAGGCCGGCGTTCTGCGTGTAGTGCTCGTAGCCGGTGACCGGGTCGGTGGCGAAGTAGCGCAGTGTCTCCACCCGTTCCCAACTGCCGTTGCCGGTGAGGTCGTAGGAGATCCGCACCTGTACGCCGTTGCCAACCGCCGTCCCGGCGTCCACGAACAGGTCGAACGCCGTCTGCCCGCCGGCGTAGGCGAGGTTGAGGCCGGTCGCCGTGAAGACCCGGGCGTTGGTGGGCGTACCGTCGTGGTTGCCGTTCGCCGCCGCGACAGTCGTCGTGGCCGCGCTACCGGCGGCGCCCAACCCACCCCCGGGCAGCAGGTACCGCGTCGGGGTGCCCGGGGTCGTCGGCGGGTCGGTCGTCGGCGGGGGGTCCGTCGGCGTCGTCGGGGGGACGCCGCCGGCCGCGTTGCCACCACTCCAGGTGTACGCCCCGGTGGTGGCCGTCTTGCCGGCGCCCACGGTGAGCGTGGTGCCGTTGGAGAACGTCACGGTGATCGGCGTCGCCGTCGGGTTCGACGCCACGTAGGTGCGAGCCCCGTTGCGGGAGAAGACCGCGGACAGCGGATGGTTGCCGGTCACCGTCGTGTCGACATTGCCGAGGGCGGCGAGGTTGCGGATCCAGTGGAACGTGTGCGCCCGACTCTCTCCCTCCTCCGGGGTGTAGCCCGGGTTCGCGCGGAGGTTCGCCAGCGCCGCGTCGGGGTCGCCGAGGGCCTGGAACTGCCAGAGGATGTCCTGCCACACCGTCGGTTGCCCGCCGTTGTTGCGGACCAGTTCGGCGTAGTTCGTCCGCACGTACGCCGGGTTGTTGCCGAGATAGAGGTGTCCACCGGTGATCGGCAGCAGGTTGATGCCCTGGATCATTTCCGGCTCGCCACTGAACCAGGTGGCGTACGCGCCGCCGTCACCCCAGACCATGCCGACCGTCGAGTGCCCGAAGGCGGCGGGGAAGTTCTGGTCGCTGACGTCGAACCAGTACTCCTGGATGGCGGCGGCCTGGGTGGTGTAGAGGAAGACGCCGGCGTCGCGCACGGCGGTGTTACCCGTCGTCTGCCCCCACTGGATGAGGGCGCTCGCGAAGTTCATCCCCTCCGACGAGGACTCCTGGTTGTTGCCGGAGCCGAACGAGCCGTGCCCGGACGCCCAGTCGTGCCCGGCGTAGATGTCGAAGTCGCGCAGGTACGGAAACTGGGTGTCGCCGCGGCGGTAGTTGTTCGCGTCGCGGATCAGCAGGTCGACCATGCCGCCGTAGCGGCTGGTGGCCGCCCAGGCCGGGTCGAACTTCGCCAGCGTCGCGGCGGCGGCGATGTAGTAGCCGTAGTGGAAGTGGTGGTCGTTGAGCTCCTGGTCCGACCCGTACGACGCCGGGTAGCCGATCAGGGTGCCCCAGTTGTTGTCGTAGTAGAAAACCCGGCTGGTCTTGCCGCTGGACGCGGTGAACCAGTCGGTGAGCGTGCTGCGGATCGCGTTCAGCGCGCTGTCGCGCGTCGCGGTGTCGTTGACCTGATCGGCGATCTCGGCGATCCGCGCGGCGCGGCCGAGCCCCTTGCCGGTCCAGTAGGTGTCGTTGCCGCGTTGGTCCATCGGGTTGGCGCGGGCGGCGGCCAGGTGCCCGGTGAGCGTCGACAGGTCACCACCGCTGCCGTCGCCGACGGCCGGCAGTTCCGGCAGGATGCCCTGGAACTTCATGGCGGTGCGGAACTGGTTGACGCCGGTGAGCACCTTCATCCGGCCACGCGCCGACGGGTAGGTCGGCGTGATGGCGGTGGAACCGCTCAGCGACTTCCACTGGTGCGGGTAGAGGCTGACCACGGTCTGCGTGGCGGTGCCCTCCCGGGCGGTCGTGGTGAACGCGTACGTGGTGGTCAGGCCGCTGGTCGCCGGGTTGTACGCGTACGACACCTGGGTGCCGGTCACGTGCGCGTGGGCGTACTGACCGTAGGTCGCGGCCAGCGCGGCGCGCTCGGTCGCGCTGGACGTCGGCGGCAGCAGCGCGACGGAGAAGTAACCCCGACCGGCCAGGGTGGAGGAGATCCGGCCGGACGCGACGGTCCAGCTGGCACCGCCGGGCGCGTACCCGACGTAGTCGTGGCCGTTGACCCGGAAGCCGATGGTCGCGCCGCTGTTGGACCAGACGTCGGGGGTGCCGGCGGTGCTGATCTGCGCGTTCCCGCCGGTGGTCTGGAAGTACGCGAAGGGCAGACCGTGGCCGATGGTCGCGCGCATGGTGCGCGTGCCGTCGCTCCAGTGCGGGCTGACCGTCCAGTCGGTCCAGCCGTCGACCTTCACCAGTGGTGCGGCGAGCCCGGCCACACCGACCCGGATGTCCTGCACGTACGGGTAGTGGAACTCACCGACGCCGGTGGCGGTGCCGCTGATGGAGGGCGTGGAGTTGGCGGAGAAGCCGAGCCCGTCGCCGAAGGTGTCGTACGAGATCGGGTGGGCGTGCAGCGGCTCACTGAACGAGCAGTCGGTGCGCTTCCACAGCAGCGAGGACCACCAGTCGTTGGTGGGGATCGGCCCGGCGGGCGCGTTGGCGGTGGCGAACTGCCGGGGGTTGCTGGACATCGCGCCGCAGCCGCTGGGAAGCGGGCCGACCGGGGTGGTGGTGTAGCTGCCGGCGCCGACGGGTGCGGCCACGGCCGCGGGGGTGACGGGGATGGCGAGGCCGCCGACGACCAGGGCCAGCGCGGTGGCGGCGGCCAGGGCCCATCGGCGGTGGGGGACGGGAGGTTTCATCGTGCCTCCATCGCGCGCGCCGGGTGCGGCCCTTGCCGGGTCCAGCGCTTTGCGTCTGAATTGGGGGGAAGGTCAGGTGAGAGAGCGCTCTCTCGGCCACCGTAATGGAGTACCGAGATCCCCGTCAATGTGTCCAACCCGTTGCGTGCTGATGTCGCTATTTGCCGGCGCCCGCACGGTCGCCCAGCGCTTCGCCCGCACGGTCGCCCGGTGGCTCGCCTTCGTTCAACAGCGCGTGCGGCACGCGCATCCGCCACGCGTCGGTCACCAGCTCGGTCAACCGGTCCAGGTCGACCGCCGCCAGGCGCAGCAGCACCAGGGGCAGGCCTTGGTAGCCGGGCGTGGTGAAGAAGATCTCGGGCTCCCCGAGCAGGAGAGCCTGCTTCTCGGCCTCGTCGCCCACGAACAGCACCGCGACGTCGAGCCGGATCACCCGAGGCTTGCCCGGTGTCCGCTCCGGATAGGACCAGACGAAGCCCTTGTCGGCCACCCGGAAGTCGAAGCCGTCACTGGCGATCTCCACCGCGTGCGGCAGGGCCAACGCCACCCGGCGTACGTCGTCCGCGTCAGCCACCGAATTCCCTCGCACCCCGCACCATCCGCATGGGGCTGAGATTACGCGGTGGACAGTTCGACGGCCGTGGCACCGACGATCGCCCGTTCGCCGTTCTCCTGGACATAGCCGACCACGCTGGCGCGTCGCGGGTCGAGACCCGGTGGTGTCGCCAGCTCCACCTGCCCCCGCTCGGCGTCCAGGCCCACCGACCTGAAGGCGCGTACGACGTTGTCCTGCCGCAGCGTCCGCCCGGCGTTCTCCCCCCGGGCGATGTCGCTGGTCAGCTCCCGTTCCACGACCGCCACGTGCAACACCGCGCGCTGCGGCGGCTGTTCGGTCCGGTAGTCCACCATCACGCGGTCATTGCCCAGGTTGGCGATGGAGAGCGCCAGTGGTGTGGCGGGGGTCGAGGCCATGGCGGACATGATCGCGGCGGCCGCCCGGCGGCGATCGGAACCGACGAACTCGACGGTGCCGTTGACGACCATCTGCGGGGTGTACAGACCTCGGGTGCCGAACGCGCGGGCGTACGACTCCTGCCGCGCGGTGTACGCCGCGTCCGCGAACTGGTCGGGCCAGCCGAGGTCGTCCCAGTAGTCGACGTGGAATCCGAGGGCGAAGACGTTCTGTCCCCGCTCCCGGGCGTCGCGCTCGATCTCGCTCAGCAACTCCTCCGCGGGAGGGCAACTGTTGCAGCCCTGGGACGTGAACATCTCCACGACGGCGAAGCCGCCGTCCGTCGATGGGTTCGTCATGGTGGCGTGTCTCCTCCCACGGTGTGCCCGGCGGCGTCGCGTACTCCCGCTGCCCGGCGGCGTTGCGTTTCCCGTTTCGGCCGAGACAATGCGCGTGGGGTCACGTCCCCGGCCGGCCTCGCAGCGAGCGCTGCCGGGCCGGGTGGTTGGATGGTCGGGTGCAGTTCACCGTGACAGACGCGCCGACGCGGGAGCGTTTCGAGGCGCGCGACGAGGCGGGCGGCGTCGTCGGGTTCGTCACCTACCAGCTGACCGGGCCGATCATCGCCTACACCCACACCGAGGTCGATCCGGCGTACGAGGGCAAGGGTGTCGGGTCGACGCTGGCGCGGGCCGTGCTGGACGACGCGCGGAGCCGCGGCCGGACCGTCGTGCCGATCTGCCCGTTCATCGCCGACTGGGTGGTCAAGCACCCCGAGTACGAGAGCATCGTGGTCCGGTCCACCCGCAAGATCAAATAACCGTGCCCCGGTCGGTGGTGTTGGTGTCAGGCGTCCGGTAGGAGCTTGGCGGCGAGGGTGCCGGCCGTGGCGGTCAGGGTGTCGATGTCCAGCCCCGTCCGCCCCATGAACACCAGGCCCTGCTGCGCGGCGAGCAGGGCGCGCGCCGTCCCGACCGGGTCGACGTCGCGCGGCAGGTCGCCCTCGTCCTGGGCCCGCCCGACGCTCTCGGCGACCAGGGCGGTCGTCGCCTCGTAGGTGCGCCGCGCCTCGGCGAGGACGTCGGGGTCGCTGGTGGCGAGTTCGTAGGTGCTGTTGGCCATGAGGCAGCCGCGCCGGGCGGCGGCACCACCCGGGTCGTTCACCGGCGCCATGACGAACGCGCGCAGCGCGTCCAGGGCGCGGGGAGCGGAGGTGAGCATCTCGCGCAGGTAGCCGCCGCTGGTGTCGGTGTATTCCCGCAGCGCCCGCAGGAACAGCCGGTGTTTGTCGCCGAAGGCGCCGTAGAGGCTGCCCTTGCCCAGCCCGCTGACGCGCACCAGGTCCTCCAGTGAGGTCGCCGCGTAGCCGGCGTCCCAGAACTGGTCCCGGACGGCGCGGATCACCTGCTCCTCGTCGAACTGCCGTGGTCTGGCCATCTGACCAGCGTAGCAATTTTTGACCGTTCGGTCCACCAAACGCATGGTGGACCGAACGATCCATAATCAGACCAGCGGGGGACAAGCCCGCGGCCTCGTACATCACCGGCGTCGTGCTTGACTCCGACGGCGGGTACACCGCCCGAGCCCTGCCCTCCGCAGCCCCGTCGGGAGACCACAACGATGACAGCCTCCACCTTCCGTGCCCTGCACCACGACCGCGCCGCCGGTGACCCGCTCGTCCTGCCAGGCCCCTGGGACGCGGCCAGCGCCCGGGTGCTCGCCGACGCCGGTTACCCGGCGCTCGCGACCCCGAGCGCGGGTGTCGCCGCCTCGCTCGGCTACGAGGACGGCGAGACCCCGCCGGACGAGATGTTCGCGGCGGTCGCGCGCATCGTCCGCGCCGTGTCCGTTCCGGTGTCCGCCGACGTCGAGGGCGGTTACGGCCTCGCCCCCCGCGAGCTGGTCGGACGGCTGTTGGAGGCCGGCGCCATCGGCTGCAACCTGGAGGACTCGGAGGGGGACGCCACCCTCAAGGACCCCCGGCGGCACGCCGACTGGCTGGCCGAGGTGCGCGCGGAGGCGGGCGACGCTCTCTTCATCAACGCCCGCGTCGACACCTTCCTGTTCGGAACGGGTGACCCGGCCGACGCGGTGGAACGCGCCCGCCTGTACGTGGCCGCCGGCGCCGACTGCGTCTACCCGATCCTGGCGCCGCCGCAGGTGCTCCCGCAGCTGCGGGAGGGCATCTCCGGACCGATCAACATGGCCGCCGGACCGGACCGGGAGTCCGTGGCCGAGCTGGGCCGGCAGGGCGCCACACGCATCACCTTCGGTCCAGGAATGCAGCGGTACGCGATGGCGTCGATCGGCGACCTCGCGGCCAAGCTGCGCGCCTGAGCCTGGGCGCCGCCCCGGTGGCATCCGCCGCACCCGACACCAATGCCGAATCGATCACTCGGCGCGGTGGGCGTCGGAGGAGTTTCGGCAGCTACCGCCGAGCCCCCGGGGTGCCGTCGCGGTGGACGGCACGCCGGGGGCTCGTTTGCAGGCGGTCAGGCCTGGTTGCCGCTCGGCAGCACCGCTGCCATCTCGTCGCCGGCGCCGGCGAGCACGCGTGCCTGCTGCGGCCAACTGGCCAGCCCAGGTGCGGCGCGCAGGCCGGCGGCCCGGATCAGGTCGCGCAGCGCCGGCTCGTCCAACTCGCCGAGCTGGCCGTACGTGCGCACGCCAGCGTCCTGCAACGCGGCCGCCATCTTCGGCCCGATCCCCTGGATCCGACGGAAGTCGTCGGCCGGGCCCGTCGGGTCGGCGTCGACGCTGCTGATCGCCGTGTCGGCGGCCGAACGGACCGGAGGGGTCGCGGCGGCGGTCGGACGGACCGGAGGCGCGGCCACCGTCGACCGCTCGGCGCCCGCAGGCTCGGCGTTCACGGAGTCGGCCTGCGCCGGCTCAGCGTTCACGGAGTCGGCCTGCGCCGGCTCGGCATCGGACGGTCCTGCGCTCGCCACCGCCTCTGCCGGCGTGGCGTCGACCGGCGTGGTGTCGAGCGGCGTCGTGTCGAGCGGTGCCGCGCCGACCGGCGGGAGGTCGTCCGCGGGCTGGCGGGGAGCGACCACGGTCGCCGGGGCGAGCTGGTCGTCGACAGTGACCGGCTCGGGGGCCGAGTCCAGGGCCGGCTCCTGCCGCAGCTCAGCGGCGTCGGACTGCTCGGTGGCCGGTACGGTCGGCGGGTCCTCGGTCAGCGCCATGTCCGCCGGGTCGAGGCTGCTCGGAGCGTCCGCCGGAACGGGCACCGGGGTGGGACCGTCCGGTTCGGTCATTGAACCTGGCGCGCTGACCGTGTCGACCGGCACCGGCTCGTCGGCGACCGCGGTGGGTGCCGGGTCGACGGCGGCCGCAGGCCGGGCCTCGTCGGTGGTGGCAGCCGGCGTGGGCGTGGTGATCACGGCCAGACCGGCGACGGGGTCACCATCCACAATCGAATTGCCCGGTACGCCCCGTCGGCCGCGCAGCAGCCACCCGGCGGCCAAGCCCAGCAACAGTGCCAGTACCACTATCAGCGAGTGTCCGAAAGACCACGCCACGGCGAACCTCCCTCTCAGGTCGTTGGAAAAGTCACGAGAAAAACTCGCCGCAGCTTCGCACACGCGTATTGCCGACGACAGGCAGGACCGGCCGTCAGCGTTACGGGTGGGACGGCCACCTCAGCCGGTGCCTGCCGGGTAACACAGCGTCGCCCGAAAACCCGAAACCGACCCGAGAAGACCGGTACCCAGATGACACCGGTACCCAGATGACACCGGTACCGGGTGAGGTCCGGACACGAAAAGACCCGGGCCCGGCGTGGAACGCCGAGCCCGGGTCGGACGATGCGGGGTTCAGTCCCGGTCGCCCTCGTAGGTGTGGAAGTCGTCGACGAACCGGCGACGGAGCCGTGGCACCCGGCTGGTCACTCCGAAGTAGCCGCGCGCGCCGAGCAACGCGAGCCGACCCACCACCGGCCGGTACATCCGGTCGTCACCGCTGGTGCCGCTGCGGTTCAGCGATTCGGCGACCCGGGCGAAGCCGTACGGCGCCATCACGGCCTCGTAGTCGGCGACCGCCTGGAGCAGCGTCTTGTCACCGGCGGTGGCGCTGCTGAGCTGTGCGCAGAGCAGACGGGCGTCGCGCAGCGCGGTGTTCGCGCCCACGCCCCGACCCGGGGTCATGGTGTGGATGGCGTCGCCGAGCATGGTGACGGTGCTGCTCTTCCAGGGCGGCACCGGCTCGGACGTGGACACTTTGATCGGTAGGGCGCTGGCCGGGTCGGCGTGGGCGAGCAGTTCCCGTAGGTGCGGGTGCCAGTTCGCGGTGAGGTCCAGGGCGACCTGCACCAGATCCTCACCGCGGCGTTCCATGATGTCGGTCGGGAACCGGTTGGCCGCGCTCCAGATGATCAGGTTGATGTTGTCGGTGGTGGTGTCGTGGGCCAGGCCGGGCCAGTCTCGGAGCAGGGCGGCGTCGGGCTCGCTGACGCCGGGCTTGATCGCGCGTTCGGCGTCCCACTTGAACTCCATGACGTGCAGCACGCCCATCATCCCGCCGACGCCGAAGATCAGCGAGATGCCCTGGTGGACCCGTTCCGGAACGAGACCGCGGGTGTGCGGGGTCAGCGGGATCCGGGTGGCGATGTTGATCGTCCCGGCGTCGCGGGTGACGGCGTGCGGCAGGTACTGGCGGCGTACGGCGGAATGGGTGCCGTCGGCCGCCACCAGCAGGTCGCCGGTGGCGCTGGTGCCGTCGGCGAAGTGCGCGGTGACTGTGCCGTCGTCGCGCTGCTCGTACCGGGTGAAGGTCTTGTCGAAGTGCACCACGTCCTCCAGGCCGGTCAGCAGCACCTGGCGCAGCACCATCCGGGCCACCGAGTGTTCGGTGCGTACCGGGTCGACGCTCGGCCGCAGCGCGAACGACGCGGTCTGGCGGAGTCCCTGGGTGACGACGTTGAAGTAGTGCGGCGGCCGGGCGCAGGTGGCCAGGAAGGTGGCGAACAGCTCCGGAGGCAGACACTCCCGCAGCGCCCGGCTACCGGTGGGGCCGATGCCGACCCGGTAGCCGAGCAGCCCCTCGGCGCGGTCGCGGTGCCGTTCGTAGACGGCGACGCTGATCCCGGCGCGGCGCAGGCCGTGGGCCAGGCACAGCCCGCCCGTGCCCGCGCCGATGATCAGGACGTGCGGCGGCGCGGCGGACATGTCAGCCGGCCGGGTGCGCGGCGGGCGCCTCGGAAACGGCCGGGCGCGCAGCGGGCGCCTCGGTGCTGGCCGGGCGCGCCGCGGGCACGTCGGTGCCGGCCGGGCGTGGAGCGGGCGCGTCGGGCGCGTCCCAGCGGTAGAAGCAGCCGGCGATCGCGTCCCGGGGGGAACGCCAGGTCGGCAGGTACGGCGACGTGTGCGCGGAGAGCCGCTCGTTGACCTGTCGGAAGAGCGGGTGGTTGCGGGCCGCCGCGAGCGCGTCCGGGTCGACGTCGTCCGAGGTCTCCAGCAGGTGTACGCACAGGTCGTGCAGGCAGTAGAGGGATCGGTGCGTGACACCGGTCAGGCTGGGCAGTTCGGTGGCGTCGGATTCGGCGAAGATCTGCGCGACCCGCCCCTCCGCTCCCGGGATGATCCGGCTGACGATCAGTAGACGACTCATGGGACCCCTTCCGCCGGTGGCCTTCCGACCCCTCGGGGATCGGTGCCACGTGCTCCGTGCGCCCACCGTGCCGCAGCGCCTGTCACATCACCGTCACGTACGCCGACCGGGCGGTGACGGGCGCCGTCGTCAGGTACGCCGAGCGGCGGGTGACGGGCGGTCGGTGATGGCCTCGCGGCTGGCCTGGCGGATCGGGGCGAGGGTGTCGTCGAGCAGGGCGCTCATGGCAGGGCTCGGCTCCAGCCGCAGCTCCCGACGCAACAGGTCCCGGTAGACGTAGAAGGCGTGCACGGCTTCGAAGGCGTTGCCCTCGGCCAGGTGGATGCGGACCACCAGTCGGTGTGGTGTCTCCCGTAACGGCTCGGCGGCCATCGCCTCCAACGCGGCCTCGAGGGCCTCGCCGTGCCGTCCCGCGGCCAGGTGGTGCCCGGCCACCTGTTCCAGCATGTGTAGGCGGAGTTGGCGCAGGCGTTCCCGGTCCAGCAGCACCCAGTCGTCGTACCAGCCGGGCAGGAGGTCGTGCCGCCCGGCGGCGAGCGCACCGGCCGCGGTGCGTGGGTCGTCGCCGTCCCGGACCCGGGCCGCGGTGCCGACCAGGTCGTCCACGTCGAGCCGGACCGCCGGGCCGAGGCGTACGGTGTCGCTGGCCACTGTCATCGGGCAGCACGGGTCCTGTCGCAGCCGCCACAGGGCGGTACGCAGTGAGGACAGCGCCCGTTCCTCCGACGCGTCGGGCCAGAGCAGCCCGGCGAGCTGGCTGCGGGTGGCGCCGGGGCGGAGCCCGATCAGCGCGATCACCCGTTGCAGCCCGCGCGGCACCACGACCGGCACCGCCTCCCGGAGGAGTCGGAAGCCGCCGAGCAGATGCAGTGAGACGCCCTTCTCGGGCGGGTCTCCGGCGGTCGGCACGGACGGATCAGCGGCCACGGCGGCACCCCCTGCGGAACGCTCGTCCCGACTGTCTGCTGTGTCCCGGATCGGTTGCCTCGACGCCACTGTCGACCCCGCCGATCACGGCGTGGCCGGGCGCGGCCCCGCCCGCCGAGGCCGCCGAACTGACCACGCTGAAGATTATCAATAACGGTCACGTTGCGTCAATGTCAGCGTGGACCTTCTATTGCCGACAGTCAACCCGAGATCGGTTCTGAACTGCATAAACATTAGCGCGTGAAGTGGACCGGACGCATAGCTGATACACAGGTTGCGTCAACGCAGCGTCACCATCATCCGTCGCTGACCGACCCGGCGCGGTGACGCCGCCGTGACGAGGATCGGCGCATCGTGGCGGCAGTCGTCCAGCGCGTCCGGGGGCCACCCGTCGCCGGCCGGACGCTGTGGGGGGAGGCCCAGTATGGACCGATCGCTGATCGTCGCGAAGGTCGATCCGACCGCCGAGGAGCGGGTCGCCGAGATCTTCGCCGAGTCGGACGCGACGGAGCTGCCGCGCCTGGTCGGTGTCCGGCACCGCTCGCTGTACCGACTACACGACCTCTACGTGCACCTGCTCGAGACCGCGCAGCCGGCGGAGGGCGCGGTGGAGGCAGCTCGTGACCACCCCGAGTTCATCCGGGTCAGTGACCGCCTACGCCCGTACGTGTCGCCGTACCTGTCGACCTGGCGCTCGCCGCGCGACGCGATGGCGCGGTGCTTCTACCGGTTCGACGCCCCGGACACCGGGCGGCGGTCGTGACGGCCACCGCGCCGCGCGAGGAGCAGCTCTGGTCCCGCTGCGCCGGCTGCGCCAGCCTGCTCTACCGCAAACGGCTGCGCCGCAACCTCGACGTCTGCCCGGAATGCGGGGAGCATGCCCGACTCGGCGCGCCGGAACGCCTGCGCCAACTGGTCGACCCGGGTTCGCTGTGCCTGCTGCCCGACCGGTTGCCGGAGGCGGACCCGCTCGACTTCGTCGACGTGCTGCCGTACCCGCACCGGCTCACCGGCGCGCGGGCCAGCACCGGTCTTGCCGAGGGGGTCGTCTGCGCCACTGCCACCATCGGTGGGCACCCGGTGGTCCTGGCGGTGATGGACTTCCGCTTCCTCGGGGGCAGCCTGGGCTGCGCGGTGGGCGAGCTGATCACCCGGGCGGCCGAACGGGCACTGGACGACCGCACGCCGCTCGTCCTGATCACCGCCTCCGGCGGGGCGCGGATGCAGGAGGGCGCGCTGTCGTTGATGCAGATGGCGACCGTCAGTCAGGCCATCGCCGCGTTGCGCGAGGCGGGGCTGCTCACCGTGAGCGTCCTCACCGACCCGACGTACGGCGGGGTGGCCGCCTCGTTCGCCACCAACACCGACCTGGTGCTCGCCGAGAGTGGTGCGCGGATGGGCTTCGCCGGCCCTCGGGTGATCCGCCAGATCACCGGACGGGCCCTGCCGGAGGGCTTCCAGACCGCCGACTTCCTGCTCCGACACGGGCAGGTCGACATGGTGGTGCAGCGCCGGTCACTGCGCGGACGGCTGACGGCGCTGCTCGCCGCGACCCGCGTCGGCCGTCCGGCGCGTTCGCCCGTACCCCGGCAGGAGCCGGCGTCGCACCGCGAGCGCCTCGCCGACGACGGCGCGGCCCTGGCGCGGCCGACGGACCCGGCGGCCGAGGGGGACGCCGGCACCCCGGCGGTACGCGACGCGTGGGACACCGTCCGGATGGCGCGGCACCCCGGGCGGCCCACCACATTGGACTACCTGGACTCGGTCTTCGACGGGTTCGTGGAGCTGCACGGCGATCGGCTCGGCGCGGACTGCCCGGCCGTCGTGGGTGGGGTGGCGCGGTTGGCCGGTCGGCACGTGATGGTCATCGGTCACCAGAAGGGGCACACCACCGCCGAGCTGGTCGCCCGCAACTTCGGCATGGCCAGCCCCGCCGGGCACCGCAAGGCGCTGCGGCTCATGCGCCTCGCGGCCCGCCTCGGCCTGCCAGTGGTCACCCTGGTGGACACCCCCGGCGCCGACCCCGGGGTGAGCGCCGAGGAGCAGGGCCAGGCGGCGGCCATCGCCGAGAACATCCTCACCCTCACCGTGCTGCCCACCCCCGTGCTCGCGGTCATCACCGGCGAGGGCGGCAGCGGCGGCGCGCTGGCGCTGGCGGTGGCCGACCGGGTGCTGATGCTGGAGAACGCCGTCTACTCGGTGATAAGCCCCGAGGGGTGTGCGGCGATCCTCTGGCCGGACCGGTCCGCGGCCCCGCAGGCGGCTCGCGCGTTGCGGCTGACCGCGCCCGACCTGCGCCGGCTCGGGGTGGTCGACGAGGTCGTGTCGGAGCCGTCGAGTGCCGCGCACGACGACCCGGCGGAGACCGCCCACCGCCTGCGTGCGGCCCTGCTGGCCAACCTTCTGCCGCTGCTGGACGTGCCGCCGGCCATGCTGGTCCGCCTGCGTCGGCAACGCTTCCGACGGTTCGGCGCGAACCGCGTCGGCGCTCGCGCGGGCCTGCGATGACCGCCGGCGAAGGGGCGCTGTCGACAGTCGACGCGTCCGACGACGTCGGGGTGGACGGCGAGGAGGCGCTGGCCGGGCTGCGGCGGCAGGCGCAGCACCTGATCGCCGAGCTGGCCGGGCCGGTGCGGCGGATCCGGCTGCGCAGCGGGCCGGCGGTGCTGGAGGTCGAGTGGCACCCCGAGGACGCGACCCGACCGGACGTACCGCTACCGCGCGCCGAGGCGGCACCGGCGGCCGACGCCCCACCTGCGGTGCTCCGGCCGCCGGTGCCTGGGCGCGCCGCGGTGCGGGCACCGATCGTCGGCACCTTCTACCGGGCGCCGGAGCCCGGCGCGCGGCCGTTCGTCGCGGTGGGCGACCTGGTCCGCCCCGGCCAGCCGGTGGCCATCGTCGAGGCGATGAAGCTGATGAACGAGGTGACGGCCGACCGGGCCGGCCGGGTGGCCGCGATCCTCCTCGAGGACGGCCAGCCGGTCGAGTACGACCAGCCGCTCGTCGAACTGGACCCGGCGTGACGGCGCGGGGTGGTTGACCATGTTCGAGACCGTGCTGATCGCCAACCGGGGCGAGATCGCGCTGCGGGTGCTGCGCGCCTGCAAGGAGCTCGGCGTGCGAACGGCGGTGGTCTACTCCGCCGCCGACGCCGACTCGGCGGTGGTCCGCCTCGCCGACCAGGCCGTCCGAATCGGACCGGCGTCGAGTCGGCGCAGCTACCTCAACGCCGCGGCCATCGTGGAGGCGGCCCGACAGGTGGGGGCGCAGGCCGTGCACCCCGGCTACGGCTTCCTCTCCGAGGACGCCGACTTCGCCGAGATCTGCGCCGACAACGGGCTGACGTTCATCGGCCCGCCACCGGCGGTGATGGCCGCGCTGGCCGACAAGTCCTCGGCCCGGGCACTGATGAGCCGTGCCGGCCTGCCGCTGTCGCCGGGCAGTGTCGCGCCGGTGCCGACCGCCGCCGCGGCGGCCGAGGTGGCCGACGCCGTCGGCTATCCGGTGATCGTGAAGGCCGCCGCCGGTGGCGGGGGCCGGGGGATGACAGTGGTGCACACCCCGGGCGAGCTGCGCCGCGCGTACACCCGGACCCGGGCCGCCGCGCAGGCCGCCTTCGGCGACGACCGGGTGTACGTCGAGCGGTACCTCACCGAGGCGCGCCATGTCGAGGTGCAGGTGCTCTGCGACGCCCACGGCAACGGGATCCACCTGGGCACCCGGGACTGCTCGGTGCAGCGCCGGCACCAGAAACTGGTCGAGGAGGCGCCCGCCCCGGCGCTGCCCGCCGCCGTTCTCGACACCATCGCCGAGACCGCCCTGCGGGGTGCGCTCCAGGTCGGTTTCGTCGGCGCCGGCACGCTGGAGTTCCTGGTCGACGCCGAGGAGAAGTTCCACTTCCTGGAGATCAACTGCCGGATCCAGGTGGAGCATCCGGTGACCGAGATGGTCACCGGCATCGACCTGGTGCACGAGCAACTTCACATCGCCGCCGGGGTGCCGCTGCGGTGGCGGCAGGAGGAGATCCGTCTGCACGGCGTCGCTGTGGAGTGCCGGGTCAACACCGAGGACCCCGCGCGCGGCTTCGCCCCCACCCCCGGCCGGTTGGAGCGGTTCACCCCACCCGGCGGCCCGTTCACCCGGGTGGACACCCACGCCAGCGCCGGTTACCTGGTCGGCCCCTGGTACGACTCGCTGCTCGCCAAGGTGATCGTCTGGGCGCCCGACCGGGAGTTGGCCCTCAACCGGCTGGAACGTGCCCTGGACGAGTTCGACATCGCCGGTCCGGGCGTGCGCACCACCATCCCGTTCGTCCGCCGGGTGCTCGACGACGCCGCATTCCGCAAGGGCCGCTACACCACCGGCCTGGTCGACCGCCTGCTCGCCGCGCCCGCGCCCGCGCCGGGGCCGACGGCCACTCCCGCACCGCGCACCGCGCCCGCCGCAGATCCCGACGCAACCCACAGGAGGACCCGATGACCGTCACCCATGGTCGCCCGATGACCGCCGAGATCACCGACATCCTGGTGGCGCACTGCGGGCTGGACGCCGACGCCGCGGCCCGGGCGCCCGCCGCGTCGCTGGAGGAGCTGGGCATGGACTCGCTCGCCCTGCTGGAACTGTCGGCTGTCGTCGCCGACCGCTGGCAGGTGGCCATCCCCGAGCAGGCCGGGCAGTTGAGCATCCCGGCGGTGGCCGACCTGGTCGCCCGCCGCGCCGACCCACCCGGGCACACCGAGAACAGCGTGGTCATCGACGCGCCGCTGGGGCTGGTCTGGGAGGTCACCAACGACGTGGCGAACTGGACCGAGCTGTTCACCGAGTACGCAGTGGTGGAGATCCTGCACCGCGAGGGGCACACGGTGCGGTTCCGCCTCACCATGTACCCCGACGAGAACGGGGTGTCCTGGAGCTGGGTCAGCGAGCGCACCGCCGACCCGGTGAGCAGGCAGGTCCGGGCGCACCGGGTGGAGACCGGGCCGTTCGAGCACATGCGCATCCACTGGCGCTACACCGAGGAGGCCGGTGGCACCCGGATGACCTGGACGCAGGACTTCGCGATGAAGCCGACCGCGCCGGTCGACAACGCCGCGATGACCGAGCGGATCAACACCAACAGCGTGATCCAACTCGCGGTGATCAAGGACCGGGTGGAGCGGATCGCCTGGCAGCGTGCCGACCAGGGCAGCCCGACCGCCAGCGACGCACCGACCGGAGCCGACGATGAGTGACCTGAGCACCCGCCCGATCGCCGCCCGGGACGTACCCGCCGACCGCCGGCGCGGCGGTGAGCTGCGGGTGCTGCTCGGCCCCCGCACCGTCGGCAGCACCTCGGGTTTCCTCGGGGTGGCAACGCTCGAGCCGGGGGAGCGGATCGCCGAGCACTACCACCCGTACAGCGAGGAGTTCCTGTACCTGGTGCGGGGCGCGATCACCGTCGACCTGGACGACCAGCCGACGCTGCTGGCCGCCGGTGAGGGGCTGTTCGTACCGGTGAACGTGCGGCACCGGCTGCGCAACACCGGCGTCGAACCGGCCGAGGTGGTCTTCCACCTGGGCCCGCTCGCCCCCCGGCCCGAACTGGGCCACGTCGACACCGAGCTGGTCGAACAGCGGGGCGGGTCATGACCGGGCGCCGCACGGTGGTGACCGGGATCGGGGTGGTCGCCCCGGGCGGCGCCAGCCGGGACCGCTTCTGGAAGACCATCACCGAGGGGCGGACCGCCACCCGGCGGATCAGTTTCTTCGACCCGTCGGCGTTCCGGTCGCAGATCGCGGCGGAGTGCGACTTCGACCCGGTCGCGGCGGGGCTCAGCGAGGCCGAGCGACGCCGGGCCGACCGGTACGTGCAGTTCGCGCTGGCCTGCTCCGCGGAGGCGGTGGCCGACGCCCAGTTGGTGCTCACCGACGCGGAACGGGACCGGGCCGGGGTGGTGCTGGGCACGGCGGTGGGCGGCACGATGGCGTTGGAGCAGGAGTACGTCACAGTGAGCGAGCACGGCCGACGGTGGCTGGTGGACGGGAACCGCGGTGGCCCGTACCTCTATCAGGCGCTGGTGCCCAGCAGCCTCGCGGCGGACGTGGCCTGCCGGCACGGGCTGCACGGCCCGGCCCAGGTGGTGTCCACCGGCTGCACCTCCGGCATCGACGCCATCGGGTACGCCCACCAGATGATCGTGGACGGTGAGGCGGACGTGATGCTGGCCGGCGCGTCCGACTCGCCGATCTCGCCGGTCACTGTCGCCTCGTTCGACGCGATCAAGGCGACCAGCCCGGACAACGACGACCCGGAGCACGCCTCCCGCCCGTTCGACGCCGACCGGCACGGGTTCGTGCTGGCCGAGGGCGGGGCGGTGCTGGTGCTGGAGGAGGCCGGACACGCCCGGCGGCGGGGAGCGCACATCTACTGCGAGGTTGCCGGCTACGCCAGCCGCAGCAACGGCTTCCACATGACCGGGCTGCGGCCGGACGGGCTGGAGATGGGCCTCGCCGTCACCGACGCGCTCCGGCAGGGCCGGATCCTGCCCGAGCAGGTCTCCTACATCAGCGCGCACGGCTCGGGCACCCGGCAGAACGACCGGCACGAGACGGCCGCGTTCAAGCGGGCGCTGGGCCAGGCCGCGTACGGGATACCGATCAGCTCGATCAAGTCGATGGTCGGGCATTCGCTCGGCGCGATCGGGTCGATCGAGATGGCGGCGTGCGCCCTCGCCATCGAGTTCGGTGTGGTGCCACCGACGGCGAACTGGAGCACCAGGGACCCGGAGTGCGACCTGGACTACGTACCCAATGAGGCACGGGAGGTCCCGGTGGACGTGGCCCTCTCGGTCGGCAGCGGGTTCGGCGGGTTCCAGTCGGCGATGGTCTTCCGTCGGATGCTCGGCGCGGTGGCGGCGTGAGCGCCCCGTCGCACAGTGGCGGCGCGACGGCCCGGGCGGTGGTGACCGGCATCGGGGTGGTCGCACCGAGCGGCATCGGCGCGGACGCGCACTGGCGCACGGTCCTCGCCGGCACCCGCCGGACCGGGCCGATCACGTTGTTCGACCCGGCCGGCTATCCGACCCGCTTCGGCGGGGAGGTGCCCGGCTTCACCGCCGACTCCTACGCCGACAGTCGCCAGTTGGTGCAGACCGACCGCTGGACGCACCTCGGCTTCGCCGCCACCCGGCTGGCGCTGGCCGACGCCGGTCTGCCCGACCGGGCCCCCGACCCGTACGGATACGCGGTGACCCTGGCCAGCTCGTCCGGGGGAAACCTGTTCGGCCAGCGGGAACTGCAACGGCTGTGGGGCGGCACGTCGCGGACGGTCGGGGCGTACCAGTCGATCGCCTGGTTCTACGCGGCCAGCGTCGGGCAGCTCTCCATCCACCACCAGTTCAAGGGCCCGAGCGGGGTGCTGGTCGCGGAGTCGGCCGGCGGGCTGGACAGTTTGGCGCACGCCGCCCGCGCGGTGCGCCGGGGCACCCCGGTCGTGATCGCCGGGGCCACCGAGTGCCCGTTGAGCCCGTACGCGCTGGCCTGCCAGCTGCGCTCGGGGCTGCTCAGTGACGTGGCCGACCCGGAGCGGGCGTACCGGCCGTTCGACGCCACGGCCAGCGGTTACCTGCCGGCCGAGGGTGGAGCGGTGTTCGTGGTGGAGGAGTTGGGGCACGCCCTGGCGCGGGGTGCCCGGGTCTACGGCGAGGTGAGCGGGTGGGGCTCCACCCACGACGCCGCGCACACCACGGCGGAGAGCAGCGGCGACCCGGCCCAGTACGCGCGGGCGATGCGGCTGGCCCTGGACCGGGCGGGCGTCGCCGCCGCAGGAATCGACGTGGTGCTGCCGGACGCTCTCGGCGTGCCCCGCTACGACCGCAGCGAGGCCGAGGCGCTACGGGCCGTGTTCGCCGACCGGCCGCCCCCGGTTACCACGCAGAAACCGCTGACCGGTCGGGCGTACCAGGGCGGCTCGGCGTTGGACGTGGCCACCGCGTTGCTCGCCTTCGCCCACGACACGTTGCCCGCGTCGGCGGGACCGGACGAGGTGGCCGAGGGCTGCGAGCTGGACTTCCTGCGCGAGCACCGCCGACCGCGAAGCCGTCTCGCCCTGATCTGCGCACGAGGCTTCGACGGGTTCAACAGCGCGCTGGTCCTGCGCGGGGCCGCGCCGACGATAGGAGAGGCGTCATGAGCGACAAACGGGCCCGGGTGGTCTTTCTGGTACGGGTGCCGGTGCCGCGCACCGAGCAGTTCCTCGCCGCGTACGAGAAGGTGCGGCACCTGGTCGCCGGCGGCGTGCCGGGGCACCTGGTCGACCAGGTGTGCCGGTCGTCGACCGATCCGGAGCAATGGTTGATCACCAGTGAGTGGGCGAGCCTGGCCGACTTCGAGGACTGGGAGCACAGCCCGGAGCACCGGGAGTTGGTGCGCCCGATGCGGGAGTGCTTCACCGACGCCCGTTCGCTGCGCTTCCACATCCACGCCCAGACCCCGGCCCTGGCCTGAGGTCCGCGCTCGCCCCGCTTTCCGCGATCTTGCTCTTACTGTCGCGACATGGGGGGGGCATTTAACGCATTTAAACCACCGAAAGTGCAAGATCGCCGCGGTGGCCCTGCATCCGCAGGGTCGGTGAGGCGTGCGTACGGATGAGGTGGTGAGAATCGTCAGCGAACGCCGTACCGCATGGCGACGCTCGATCATGCTCGGGGCACGACCGCTCCGTCTGGCCACGCGGTACGGCACTCGCTGCTACCTCAGCGATCAGCTGTTGTTCTGGATCCAGGGTGCTTCCTCGATGGTGGAGGGGGTGCATATGTTGTCACCGGGGGATCGACGACAGGTCTGAAAGCGAATTCGGCTGCCCTTGTCGCCGTAGTTATTGTTGCTGGCGGACTCGTAATAGTCCTTGTTGCACCTGCCCCAGCTCGGGGAGCTCAAATTGTTGTTGCACTCGCCGTGACGATATGGCCGCCACGTGGAGCCGTCCTTGAGCCAGTTCTCCCAGTAGATGAAGGTTTGGCTTCCATCGGCGAAGCTGTCCTGGATACGCCAGACGTCGCCGTACCTGGTGAAGCAGCCCTTGGCGGTCATGACCCATCCGACGCTCGGAACGAGCGCCCAGCTCTCCGAACAGGACTCGCCGCCTGACTCGTAGGTGAAGGTAGAGATGTCGTCCTCGAACGACTTCGCGAAATCTGCGGCCAGGGCGGGACCCTGTCCGCCCAGCAGAATGGCGAGGACTACCGCCGTAATGGCAAATGCTCTCTTCACGTGCACCTCCGCCTCATCGTTTGCGCTAACTCGTCGCGAACTCACTCATCATCGGTAGGGGCGGTCATCCCGGCAACGATTCCGAACGATTCCGAACGGGCCCGAACGGTCCCGAACGCGCGTTCGCGTCTGCCGACGAGAACCCCGTTACCCCCGGGAGCGCAAACGGACGGCACACGCCGCCCGGCACGTTTGAGCGTCAGGCGGCCCTGGTGCGGGATCGGCCCCAATGGTGCTGGCGTCCGCTGCGGACGGGCCGGCCACGGCTCAAGGCCGCCTGACCGCTCAGGCCCGGTGAACGTTCATGGACAACGCACTAGCGCCCGAGAGTCGTCGGGCTCGGCCGACAACGGCGACGCCATCGGCCGTCCGGCTGGCACCGCGCGACGGTTGTACGAGGGGTCATGTCTCGGTGACGCTCTGCCAAGTCGCCCGCCCGATCCTGTCCGCCGAACGGGCTGTGGGCAATCCGGCTGGCCGCTGCTTTTGATCCATCCATTCGCATCTAGCAATGGTCCTGCGGGCGTCGTATGGTTCCCCGCAGCACCCCGACAGGCGTACGTGATGGGCGGATTCGCCCTCTTTCATGCTGGGCGGTGAACGGCAGCGATGGCAGAAGATCCTACGGCGACCGACCCCGGCTGGGTGGACGAAGTCCTCTTCGCCGGCCACCCGACCGACGTTTGTCTCCGTCTGCCCGAGCCCGTCGACCGGGCCACCCTGCACCGGTTGGTCACCGCCGCGCAGGACCGGTTGACCGCCGCCGGACTGCGCCCCGGTGGTGCCGCGGCGCTGCGGCTGCCGCCGTCGCTGGCGTACGTGGTGAACCTGCTGGCCACCTGGCGCTGCGGGGGGCAGGCGATCCTGCTCGACCACCGACTCACCGACCACGAGGTGGACCTGGCGCTGGCCCGGTTGACCCCGCAGGTCGTGGTCGCTCCGGTGCGCACCGGTGGCGGCGCGCTGAAGATCTTCGTCGACGTCACCGAGGGCGTCACCCGGTACGCCGACCGTCCCGCGGTCAGCGGCCACGCCGTGATCCAGCTCAGCTCCGGCTCCACCGGCCCGTCCAAGGTGATCGGCCGCACCGCCGCCGACCTGGTCGCCGAGGTGCACCGCTACACCCGGATCGACGGGGTGGCGCTGCCCGGCGAGCGGATCATCCTGCTGCCCTCGATGGTGCACGTGCTCGGCCTGGTCGGTGGCCTGCTCTACGGGCTGCACGCCGGGGTGGAGCTGGTGCCGCCGGAGCGGCTCAGCGGCGACGCCGTGCTGGCCGCGATCAGCGCCGGCAGCACACCGGCCACCGTCCTCGGTGTGCCGTTCCACATCGGACTGCTCGCCTCCACCCGCCCGACCGGTCCACTGCCGCAGTTGCGGCGGATGACCACCGGGGGTGAGCTGGTCCCGGCCGCCGTCGCGCGGGCGTTCACCGACCGGTACGGGGTGCCGCTGGGCAACATGTACGGGATGACCGAGGTCGGGGTGATCGGCACCGACCTGTACGGGTCGCACCGACCGTCGATCTCCCCCGTGCCCGGAATCGAGGTCCGCGAGTCCGGCGGTGAGCTGTGGGTGTCCTGCCCGGCGTCGCCGTACGTCGGCCTGAGCGACCCGACCCGCTGGTCCGACGGCTGGCTGCACACCCGCGACGCCGGCACCGTCGATGAGGACACCGGCCTGGTCACGGTGCGCGGTCGACTCGACTCGCAGGTCTCCGTCGGCGGGATGAAGGTCGACCTGACCGAGGTGGAGGCCACCGTCGCCGAGCTGACCGGGGTGGCCGCCGCCGTGGTGGTCTGGGACGACGGCATCACCGCGTACGTCCAACCCGACGGCCCGCTGTCGGAGGAGACGCTGGACAAGCTGCTCGCCGAGCGGTTGGCCGGCTACAAACGGCCCCGGGCATTGCACCTGCTCGATCAGTTGCCCCGTACCACCACCGGCAAGCTGGTCCGCTCGACCGACGCGCTGCGCTCGGCGGTCACCCGATGACCGGGCCGCTGCACCACCTCGACGTCGACCTGCGCGCTCGCCCGCGCGGCGACCGCCAGGACGAGGCCCTCGCCCAGCCGCGGGTGACCGACCCGCAGGTGCTCGACGCCGGGCACCGGCCGCAACGGCAGCCCCGGCGGCGGCATCAGCCGGTGCAGCCCGCCGTCACGCAACCCCCGCCCGAGCGCCTTGCCGACCGCCTCCTTCGCGGTCCACAGCCGCAGGAAGTCCACCGTCCGGCCGGCCTCGGGTCGATCGCCCAACCAGGCCAGCTCGCCGGGCGGGAACCAGCGGCGGGCCAGCGCGAGCGCCGGCAGCGGGCGGATCCGCTCCACGTCCACACCGACCGCGCCGGCCCGACGGGCCGCGATCACCACCAGTCCGGCGGTGCGGCTGACGCTGACCGCCAACTCGACCGACCCGGCCACCTCGTCGACCCGCACGACCGGCCGTCCCTCGCGGTCGTGCGTCAGCACCACCTCGCTGTCCGCGCGACCGAGCAGCAGAGCACCCGCCCGCCGCACCAGCACAGCGGCCGGATCCGGCTGACCGCCGGTGTCCCGGCCGACCCACACGTAGACGGTGTCGCGACCGGACACCGTCAGCTGAGCCACGCAGAGAGGGTATCCATGAGAGCCGAGGTCCGTGCCTTCGTCGTCGAGCAGCTCGCCGACATGAACTACGACGTCGAGGGGCTCGACGACGACACCACGCTCGGCCCGTCCGGCGTCGACCTGGAGTCTCTCGCCCTGGCCGACCTGTCCGTCCGGGTCGAGGACCGGTATGGCCTGACGTTCGCCGACGACGAGTCGGAGCAGCTGGCCCTCATGACGGTCGGCGAGTTCACCACAATGGTCGCCAGTCGCGTCACCGAGGCGACGAGCGACAAAGCCTGATGAGCGGTCAGCCCGATCTGGGGCGAGCTGACCTGATGACCATGCTCGCCGAACTCACCGCGAAACCGGCTGCCGAGGTGTCCGACCGGATCGGCTCGATGGAGCTTGCCTGGCTGGTGCACCTCGTCGAGCAGCGCTACGAATGCCGGCTCGACCTCACCGACGACGAACTGGCCGGCATCCGCACCGTCGACGACGCCCTGGTGGTGTTCCGGGCGTCGCTGACCGCCTCCGCTGATGGTTGAGGCGCGCGTCGCCCAGCTCACCGGTGTGTACGCGGTCAGCGCCCTGGGGCGGGGCGCCGACGCGCAGCTCGCCGGTGTGCTGGCCGGGGTGCCGGCGTTCGGACCGGTGGGCCGATTCGACACCGCCGCCCGCCGGGTCACCGTGGCGGCGACGCTGCCCGAGGTCGGCACACTCCCCGACGAGTTGGCCGCCGCTATCGACGCGGCCTGTCGGGCGGCCGGCCTGGACCGCGCGCAGCGCACCGGGTGCGCCCTGCTGCTCGCCGTACATGGCGGCCCAGTCTCGGGCCCGGCGCCGGCCGTGCTGGCCGCTCAGCTCGCGGCTCGATGTGGGCTCTCGGGTCACACCCGGGTCTACACCAGCGCCTGCGTGTCGGCGAGCACGGCGGTGGCCGACGCCGCCGCCCGGATCACCCGGGGTGACGTCGAGCGGGTGGTGGTCGCGGCCGGCTACCTGGTGGAGTCGGACCAGTTCGCGCTCTTCGACGCCGGCCGCGCCCTCGCGGTCGACGGGGCGGTCCGCCCGTTCAGCGCCGGACGCCGCGGGTTGCTGCTGGGTGACGGCGTGGCCGCGGTGGTGCTGGAGTCGAGCACCGTCCGACGACGCGGTGTCGATCCGGTGGCCACAGTGGCCGGTTGGGGACGGGCCGGTGACGCGTTCCATCCCTGCCAGCCGGAGCCCGGTGGCACCGGGCTGGCCCGCGCGGTCGACGCGGCGCTGCGCCGGGCCGGGCTGCCACCGCAGTCCGTCGGCTATGTCAACGCCAACGCCACCGGTACCGCACAGAGCGACGCCGCCGAGGCGGCCGCCCTGCGTCGGGCTCTCGGCGGGCAGGGCACCCGGGTCCCGGTCAGCTCGACCAAGTCGGTGCACGGGCACGCGCTGGAGGCGTCCGGATTGCTCGAACTGGTGGTCACAGTGCTCGCGCTGCGCCACGGCGTACTGCCGGTCAACGCCGGCTGGCTGGCGCCCGACGACTCCTGCCCCCTGAACGTGGTCAAGGACCGTCCCCAAAAGACGGAAGCCACCCACGCCCTGACCCTCAACGCCGCCTTCGGCGGCGCCAACACCGCTCTCCTGGTCGGCGTCGGATGACCGCCCCCCACTCCCCGCGATCTTGCACTTTCTGCCCCGACGATTCCGACCAAGCACACGAAACGACGACCGAAACCGCAAGATCGGCGGGGGAGAGGGCCGGGGAGAGGGGCGGGGAGAGGGGCGGGGAGAGGGGCGGGGAGAGGGCTCGGGCCTTCTGGCCTGAGGGTGGGGAGGGCGGGGGCGGCGCGGCGGGGGTGCCGGGGTTTGTGCACTCGGACTTCGCGCCGGTGGTGGTGGCCGTCGCGGAACGGTGTCTGCGACTGGCGTACGGGCCGGCGGGAGTGCCCGCCGGGGTGCGGACGGGGATCGTGCTGGTCAGCGCCAGCGGTGACCTCGCCAGCGCGCAGCACGTACGGGCCACCGTCGAGACCGGCGGGCGGATCGGCCCGCTGTTCTTCTTCCAGTCCGTGCCCAACAGCGTCGCCGGGCACCTCGCGGCTCGCTGGGACCTACGCGGCCCGGTGGTCTGCCTCAGCCCGACCGGCGACCCGTACACCGACGGCGTCGCCGAGGCCGACCTGCTGCGCGACGACGGCGACGCCGACGAGGTGTTGCTGATCCTGATCGAACAGGCACCCGACGGGCCGACCGAGGCGGTCGCGGTGCTGCTGGGGGGAGGAGCACGACCATGAGGACACGAGGACTGCGCGGCGCACTGGCCGCCGACACCGAGCTGGGTGCGGGCAACGTCCTGGCCCGGGTGCTGGCGCACGACGCCGACCCGGACGGGCCCGGCCTGACCTTCGACACCGCAGTCGACGGGCACCCCGCCGAGACGCCACTGACGCTGGGGCGGCTCGACGAGCGGGTCGCCGCCCGCGCCGCCTGGCTGCACGAACAGGGGGTACGCCCCCGCGACCCGGTCGCGGTCTGGGCCACCGCCGCCGCCGACATGGTGCTCAGTTACCTGGCGCTGGCCCGGCTCGGGGCGATCCCGGCGCTGATGAACGGCAAACTTCGCCCGGAGATCGCCGCCGAGTACATCCGCCGCCTGCGGGGCGTCGGTGTGCTGGCCGACGACGCGCACACCGCATTGCTGGCCGGGCACGACCTGGGCGTACCGCTGCTCGGCACCCCCGCGCAGGCAGGCACGGGCGACCCGGCCACGGCCCCGGCGCACTACCGGCACCACCCGGACGACCCGATCGTGATCACCCACACCTCCGGAACGACCGGGGTGCCCAAGGCGGTGCTGCACTCGCACGCCAGCCTCTTCGCGGCCACCCGGCACCTGCTCACCATGCCGCAGGCGCAGGGCACCACCCGGATCCTCAACGCGCTGCCCGCACCGCACACCGCCACGGTGCTGATGGTCAACCAGGCGCTGGGCAACCGCGCGCAGATGTTCCTGCTCTCCGAGCAGGGCGGCGAGCGGGTGCTGGACGCCATCCAACGCTGGCGCCCCGACGGGGTGTTCGGTTTCTCGGTCACCTGGGCGGAGCTGGCCCGCTTCGACCTGTCCGGGTACGACCTGGACTCGGTGCGGCTGTGGTTCAACACCGGCGACGCCTCGCACGAGCCGCACATCCGCCGCCTGGTCGCTGTCGGTTGGCACGACACCGTCACCCGCGACGGGGTGGCGAAGGTGCCCGGCTCGGTCTTCATCGACGGGTTGGGCTCCAGCGAGATGGGGCACTCGATGTTCCACATCACCCACCGCGCCGACACCGACCGGTACGGCCGCTGCATCGGCCGCCCGTACCGGTTCGCCAAGGTCGCGGTGCTCGACGCCGACGGCGAGCCGGTGCCGGTCGGCGAGGTGGGTTTCCTGGGCATCGACTCGCCGTCGCTGTTCCGGGGCTACTGGAACGACTCGGTCACCACCTACCGCTTCCGCCAGCGCGGCTGGTACCTCACCGGTGACCTGGTCCGCGCCGACACCGACGGCCGCTACTACCACCTGGACCGGGCGGTGGACTCGGTCGACGCCGGTGACGGGCGGCGCTTCTACACCGCGCTGTCCGAGGAGCGCATCCTCGCCGCCTGCCCGGACGTCACCGACTGCACTGTGGTGATCGTCGCCGAGGCCGGCGCTGTCGTCACCGACGTGCTGCTGGAGTTGGCCGCCGGCGCCGACGAGGACGAGGACCGCACCGAGCGGGTCCGCGCCGCCCTCGGCCCGGACGTCGGCGCCACGCTGCGCCGGGTCGTGCCGGTGCGCTCCGCCGACATCCCGGTCACCGTGACCGGCAAGGTCCGCAAGGTGGTCCTGCGCGAGCGCTACCTCACCGAGGCCACGTCATGAGCGAGCGAAGCGGAGCGGCGGCGTGACCGCGTTGATAACGGGGATGGGTCTGTTCACACCGGTCGGGCGGGGTGTCGAGGAAACCTTCGACGCGCTGACCACCGGCCGGTCCGGGCTGACCCGCCCGCCCGAGGGGCACCCGGCGAGCAGGTCGCTGGACGTGGCCGGTCTGCTGCCCGACATCGACCCACGTACCGTCGCGTCCGGGCCGGAGGCCCGGGTGCTGGACCGGATCGTCGTCCTCGCCCTGCTCGCCGCCGTCGACGCTCTCACCGATGCCGGCATCGAGGTGGGCCGCGACGTCGACCCCGACCGGATCGGTGTGATCGTCGGTGGGGTCGGCGGGATGGCCACCCTGGAGTCGCAGGTGCTGGCCCGGGCGGCCCGGGGTCGGGCGGCGGTCAGCCCGTACCTGCTCACCGGGATCCTGCCGAACATGCCGGCGGCGCGGATCGCCATCGCGCACGGCATCCGAGGCTACAGCTCGTCGGTGGGCACGGCCTGCGCCTCCGGCGCCCAGGCGGTCGCCGACGGGGCGCGGCTCATCGCGACCGGAGAGGTCGACGTGGTGCTCTGTGGGGCCAGCGAGGCTCCGCTCTTCCCGACCTTCGCCGACACCTTCGGCAACGCGCGGGCGTTGGCGCGCGCCGGCACCGACCCGGGGCGGGCGAGTCGGCCGTTCGACACCTCCCGCAGCGGGTTCGTCCTGTCCGAGGGTGCCGCGCTGCTGGTGCTCGAACGCGCCGAGCACGCCGCGGCGCGCGGCGTCGCCGGGTATGCCGAGGTGGCCGGGCACGGCGCGACGACGGACGCGTACCACCCGACCGCCCCCCGCCCGGACGGCGCCGGCGCGGCGGCGTGCATCCGCCGGGCGCTGCTCAGCGCCGGTGTGCCGGCGGCGGCGGTCGGTTACGTCAACGCGCACGGCACCGGCACGAAGCTCGGTGACATCGCGGAGGCCACCGCGCTGGCCGACGTCTTCGGCGTCGGCGGTGTGCCGGTCAGCTCCACCAAGGCGCTCACCGGTCACCTGCTCGGTGCCTCCGGGGTGCTGGAGGCGGCGGCCACCGCGTTGGCGCTCGGTCGGGGGCTGCTGCCGCCGACGTACCACCTCGACGACCCGGATCCGGCCTGCCCGGCGGACCACGTCCGTGGCACGCCCCGCAAGGCGGACCTGGAGTACGCGGTCACCAACTCGTTCGGGTTCGGCGGCCAGAACGTGAGCCTGCTGCTGGCCCGCGTCGCCGAGCCGAGGGGGTGATCGAGGCGGCATTCCGGGCGGGTTGTGCCCGGACGGGGCAACGCAGGGGAATCGGGTGGGAAGGGTTTCAGGGGACATGGACATCCGTGGTATCGATCACATCGAACTCTACGTGGGGGACGCCCGACAGGCGGCCTTCTACTTCAGCACCGCCGTCGGCTTCGAGATCTGTGGCCAGGGTGGTCCGGAGACCGGGCTGGCGGGGCAGCGCTCGCTGCTGCTCTGCCACGGCGACATCCGGTTGCTGCTCACCTCCGGGCTGAGCGCCGAGCATCCGGCGTCTCGGTACGTGCAACGCCACGGTGACGGCATCGGGGTCGTCGCGGTCGAGGTCGACGACGTGCCGGCCGCGTACGCCGAGCTGGTGGCCCGGGGCGCGACCGGGGTGACGCCGCCGACCACTCGCACCGGCGCGGACGCCGAGGTGGTGATCGCCGAGGTGGACGGTTTCGCCGACGTGCGGCACCGGCTGGTGCAGCGCCGGGGCGAGGGCGGCGAGTTCCTGCCCGGCGCCATCACCGCGGCGGCGTCCACGACGGACGGTCATCCGCCGGTGCTCGCCGAGATCGACCACCTGGCGGTCTGCGTGCCGCCCGGCCAGCTCGACGAGACGGTCCGGCACTTCGAGGCGCTGTTCGGCTTCGCGCAGATCTTCGAGGAGCACATCGAGGTCGACGGACAGGGAATGAACTCCAAGGTGGTGCAGAGCCCGTCCGGGCGGGTCACAGTGGTGTTGCTCGAACCGGACCGCACCCGGCGGCCTGGGCAGATCGACGCGTTCCTCGACCAGCACGCCGGTGGGGGAGTGCAGCACCTGGGGCTGCGCACCGACGACATCGTCGGCGCGGTCGAGGCGCTGGGCCGGCGCGGGGTGCGCTTCGCCGGCACCCCCGCCAGCTACTACGACGCCCTGGAGGCGCGGGTCGGTCGGATCGACGCCCCACTGCACCGGCTGCGCGAGCTGGGTGTGCTCGTCGACTCCGACCACGACGGCCAGCTGTTGCAGATCTTCGCCGAGTCGATGCACGTGCGTCGCACGCTCTTCCTGGAGCTGATCGAGCGACGCGGCGCGCGCGGCTTCGGCAGCGGCAACATCAAGGCGCTCTACGAGGCCAAGGAGCGGGAACTGGCCGCCGTGGCGGCCACACCACAGGGGGTGGGGGCATGACCGTCACGGAGTACGAGCCGACGTTGACCGCCGAGGAGCGGGCGCTGCTGCCGTCCGACGACGACGTGCGGCACTACGCCGAGCACGGCTGGTACCTGTCGAAAAAGGTGCTCACCGACGACGAGGTGGACGCCCTCGCCGCCGCCACGCAGCGCTACTACGACGGGGAGCGGGACCGGCGGCTGCCGGTACGCCCACCGAAGCTGGCCTACTGGGAGCCATCGAAGGGCCCGGTGCAGCGGCACAACGACTACGTCCACCACGAACACGACGGGCTCGGCGCGATCCTGCGCAAGCCGCTGCTCGGCGCGGTCGCCGCCCGGCTCGCCCAGGCCGACGAGATCCGGGTCTTCCAGTCCACTCTGATCTACAAGCCGCCGATCTCCGGCGAACCGAGCAACATAGTGCCCTGGCACTTCGACAAGCACTACTGGGCGTCCTCGTCGTCGGAGAAGATGCTCACCGCGTTCATCCCCTTCCACGACTGCGGGGAGGAGATGGGCACCATCACCATGGTCGACGGTTCGCACCGGTGGAAGGAAATCGGCGCGGACGACACGGTGGTGCGCCACTTCGCCGACCGGGAGCGCAGCCAGCTGGAGGAGATGCTGGCCGAGAACGCCGCGTACAACGGCGCGGAGATCCGCAAGATCCCGATGGTGATCCCCAAGGGACACGTGAGCTTCCACCACTGCCGCACCTACCACGGCAGCGGCCCCAACGTCAGCGGTCGCCCCCGACAGGCGATCTCGCTGCACCTGCAGGACGGCGACAACGCCTGGCGGGAGTATCCGCTCTCCGACGGCACGCTCGCCGCGTACAACCACGACGTGCTGGTCCGCCGCACCCACGACGGGCGGCCGGACTACGCGGACCCGGACTACTGCCCGATCATCTGGCGCCACCGCGCCCAGCAGGGAGGCTGACATGTCACGGTACGACTGGGGTAAGACGCACCCGGGCATCGAGCGGTTGGAGCGGGCGGTGACCGACAGGCGCGACGCCGTGGTCAAACACCCGCTCTACGCCAACCTCGACACCCACGAGGCGCTGGTCACCTTCATGCGGCACCACGTCTTCGCGGTCTGGGACTTCATGTCCCTGCTGAAGTCGCTGCAACGACAGCTGACCTGCGTCAGCGTGCCGTGGATCCCGACCGGCCCGACCGGCAGCCGCCGCCTCATCAACGACATCGTCATGGTCGAGGAGAGCGACGAGCTGGGCGGCGGCTACATCAGCCACTTCGAGCTGTACGTGCAGGGCATGGCCGAGGCCGGCGCGGACACCACGGCGGTGAACGCGCTCATCGACCTGCTGCGCGCCGGCCGGCCGGTCACCGAGGCGCTCGCCGAGGCCGGGGTGCCGGCCGCGTCGGCGAGGTTCGCCGCGACCACCTGGCAGATCATCGAGTCCACCCCGGTGCACTGCCAGGCGGCGGCCTTCGCGTTCGGCCGGGAGGACCTGATCCCGGACATGTTCACCCAGGTCGTCTCGGTCAACGAGCACAGCAACCGGCTGCACACGTTCGTCGACTACCTGGAGCGGCACATCGAGGTCGACGGCGAGCAGCACACCCCGATGGCCATGCAGATGCTCGCCGACCTGTGCGGCGACGACGACACCAAGTGGCAGGAGTGCGCCGACACGGTCAACACCGCCCTCGCCGCCAGGGCCCGGCTCTGGGACGACATCCTGGCCGCCATCAAGGGGCCCGCGTGACCGACGCCGACCCGGTCCGGCTCTACCGCACGGTCCGGCTGATCCGCCGGTTCGAGGAACGGGCGGTGGAGCTGGTCCACGGCGGGCAGATCGTCGGCGGCATCCACCCGTACCTCGGTCAGGAGGGGATCGCCGCCGGCGTCTGCGCCGCGCTGGGCGCCGACGACGTGCTCGCCGGCACCCATCGGGGGCACGGGCACGTCCTGGCCCGCGGGGCCGACCCGGCCCGGATGCTCGCCGAGTTGTGCGGCCGGGTCACCGGCCTCAACGCCGGCCGGGGCGGTTCGATGCACGCCGCCGACCTGAGTATCGGCGTGCTCGGCGCCAACGCGATCGTCGGCGCCTCCGGGGCGATCATCACGGGCGCGGTCTGGGCCCACCGCCGCCGGGGCCGCGACACCGTCGGGGTGAGCTTCTTCGGCGACGGCGCGGTCAACGAGGGGATGCTGCTGGAGGCGTTCAACCTGGCCGCGCTCTGGCGGGTGCCGGTGCTGTTCGTCTGCGAGAACAACGGTTACGCCACCACCATGCCGGTCGCCGGCGCGGTGGCCGGCAGCATCGCCGGGCGGGCCGCCGCGTTCGACATCCCGGCCGTGCGCGTCGACGGCCAGGACCCCGAGACGGTACGCGTCGCCGCGTGCGCCGCCGTCGACCGGATGCGCGCCGGCGGCGGCCCCGAGCTGATCGAGGCCCGGACCTACCGCTTCGACGTCCACCACACCTTCGAACACGCGGTACGCCTCGACGACTATCGCCCACCCGACGAGGTGACCCGTGGTCGGGTCCGTGACCCGGTGCGCATCCAGGGTGAACGCCTCGCCGACGCCGATCGCGCCGCCGTGGACGCCGAGGTCGAGGCGACCCTCGACGCGGCGGTGCGGTTCGCCCTGGACAGCCCGGAACCCGACCCGGCCGAGGCGTTGACCTACCTGTACGCCAGCGGCCTGACCGCCCGCACCGGAGGTGGCTGAGGTGCCCCGACTGTCGTACCGCCGGGCGCTGACCCGGGCCCTCGCTGACGAGTTGGCCCGCGACGAGGCGGTGTTCCTGCTCGGCGAGGACGTTCGGGTCGGGGCGTCGCTGGTGACCACCGGGCTGGCCAAGCGGTTCGGCGCCGAACGGGTCCGCGACACCCCCCTGTCGGAGCAGGCGTTCACCAGCTTCGCGACCGGTGCGGCGCTGGCCGGGCTGCGGCCGGTGGTCGAGTTCCAGATCCCGTCGCTGCTGTTCCTGGTCTTCGAGCAGATCGTCAACCACGCGCACAAGTTCCCGTTGATGACCGGCGGGCAGTGCAGTGTCCCCGTCACCTACCTGGTGCCCGGCTCCGGCTCGCGTACCGGGTGGGCCGGGCAGCACTCCGACCACCCGTACAGCCTCTTCGCCCACGTCGGCGTGGTCACCGTCGTGCCGGCCACCCCGGCCGACGCGTACGGGCTGCTGGTCACCGCGATCCGCCACGACGACCCGGTGGTGGTGTTCGCGCCGGCCGGCGCGATGGACGTGCGCGACGACGTCGACGACCTGACGCCGGTGCCGCTGGGCCGGGGCCGGATCCACCGCTTCGGCGACGACGTGACGGTGGTCGCGATCGGGCACCTGGTGCACGACGCGCTCGCCGTCGCCGAGGAGTTGGCCGACCAGGTCTCGGTGGAGGTGTTCGACCCGCGCACCCTGTACCCGTTCGACATCGACGGTCTCACCGAGTCGGTGGCCCGCACCGGACGCCTCGTGGTGCTCGACGACGGCAACCGTTCCTGCGGAATGGCCGCCGAGATCATCGCGAGCGTGGTGGAGCGGGTCCGGTTGCTCGCGCCGCCGCGCCGGGTCACCCGCCCGGACGGGGCGGTGCTGCCGTTCGCCCCGGCACTGGACCGGGCCGTCCAACCCGGCCGGGACCAGCTCGCCACCGCCATCCACCTGACCCTGAAGGACGGATCATGATCGACCCGAACTATCCGTGGCCGGCGGCCGACCGGGCCTGGACCGACCTTCCGGAGCCGGGCCGTCGGGCCATGGTGGCCAGTGGGGCGGCGGCCTGGGAGCAGCTCTTCCACGGCCGGGCCACCTACAACAAGCAGTGGCGGTTGGCCCGACCCCCGGTGCTCACCGCCGACGCCTGGCGGGAACTCAACGAGGTCTGCGACCGGCTCGCCCAGCTCATCCTCGACGCCTGCCGTCGGCGGGCCGGCACCGCCGGCGAGCTGCGCCGGCTGCTCGGCGTACCGGCGGGGGAGACCCGGCTGCTGGACGAGGCCGAGCCGCTGACCGAGGCGCTGCTGGCCGCGTACCGCCCGGACGTGATCTTCTCCGCCGGGGTGCCGAAGTTCGTCGAGTACAACATCGACAGCAGCCTCGGCGGTGGGTTCGACGCCGACACCGTCATCCAGCGGTACGAGGGCCTCTACCGGGAGCACGGCATCCTCGACGACCTGCCGGTGCGGGCCGCGCCGTCGCTGCTGGACCAGCGGTTCGTGGCGATCCGCGAGGAGCTGCGGCTGCCCGAGGGCGCCCGGGTGGCGCTGCTGATGGACTTCGACGGCGACTACCCGGGCCTCGACGACCCGCAGACGTTCCTCCGGATCCTCGACCCCCTCGCCGTACGGGCCCGGGACTTCGGCATCGACCTGGTCATCGCCCCGGTCGCCACCGCCACAGTGGACGCCGACAACCGTCTGGTCGTCGACGGCGCCCCGGTCGACGCGCTGTTCCGGTTGTTCGTGCCCAACCGGGTCACCCCGACCGCCGGTCTGGACGCGGTGGCCGTGGCCCTCGCCGCCGGCACCCTGCCGATGTTCGTGTCGGCGGCGGCCTGGCTGCTCGGCAACAAGACCACGTTCGCCTGGCTGTGGGAGGACGTGGCCGGGCTGCCCGCCGACGACCAGGCACTGATCCGCCGGCACGTGCCGTACACGGTGCCGTTGACCGCCGCGGTGCTCGACCGGGCCATCGCCGAGCAGGCCACGCTGGTGGCGAAGCCGGCCGACGGTTCGGCCGGGCACGGTGTCCTGCTCGGCCCGGAGTTGAGCGCGGCGGACTGGGCCGACGGTGTGCGGGCCGCCGTCGACCAGGGCGGCGCCATCCTCCAGGAGTACCTGCCGACCGACCGGGTGTCGATGGACTTCGTCCAGATCGAGACGGGTGAGACGGTCACCGCCGACGTCCCGTACTCCCTGGCCCCGTACCTGTTCGGTCGGCACGCCTCCGGCGGCCTGGCGAGGGTCGGCTACCCCGGCTGCGACGGCATCCTCAACCTGGCCCACGGCGTCCTCCTAACCGGAATCCTCCTAACCGACTAACCGCGCCGGAGGGGATGGCGGGTGGACAGGGCGCGGAGGGTTTCGGCGGTGGCCACGGCGTCGCTGCGGGCGCTGCCGTGGCGGCCGTCGGTGCTGTAGAGGGTGGGGTCGGCCGTCAGGGGATGGTCGGTCAGGTGCACGTGGATGGTGTTCAGGCGCTCGGCCAGGCTTGCCGTGTGGGCCGACAGGCGGCGCATTCGGTCGCCCAGGCCGGGCCGCAGGTGCGCGGGCACCGCCGGGCTGTGCGAGACGTCGAACATGCCAACTGTGATCACGTCGGCGCCCACGTCGCGCAGCCCGATGATCATCGCGGTCAGCTCGGCGTCCACCGCCTCCGCGTCGTACGCCGGGTGGAAGGCGTCGTTGCCCCCGCAGACGACCAGCGCCAGGTCCGGTGCGAACGCCAGCGCCGGGGCGAGCTGGGTGGCCCGCACCTGGTGCGCGCGCAGCCCGCGTCGACCCAGATTCCGGTACGCCAACTCGGGGCGCACGGCGGTCAGCTCGGCGGCGACCCGGTCGACCCACTGTACGTCCGGGTAGCCCGGTGTCGGCTCACACATGCCCTCCACGACGCTGTCGCCGAGCGCCACGAACCGCCGCCACGGGTGCCCGTTCAGCAGCTCGGCGGCCTCCCCGGGGCGCAGACAGTACGGGTCCGTCGATTCGGTGAGCGTCGATGGCATGCCGGCACGCTAGCCGACCGCCGGGCTGCCCGGCCAGGCTCAGCCGGTCAGGCTGACCTCGGCCAGGTAGACACAGGTCCGCCCCTCGTGCGACGAGTAGTAGCTCACCCAGAGCAGGTCGTCGTGCCAGACCAGGCCGGGGTAGCTGGTGTCGCCGCCGGACGGCAGCGCGACCAGCTCGGTCAGCTCGCCCCGGTCCGGGTCGACGACGCAGATCGCGGTGCGGACCTCGCCGTCGTGCAGCCGCACCCCGGCCAGCAGCAGCCCGTCGGGCAGCCGGAGCAGCGTCGGCCCGCCCACCTGGACACCGAGATCCGTCCAGGTCCAGTCCCGGTACGGCGGCACGGCCCGGCCGAGCTGCGCGCTCGCGGTGCCCGCGTCCCGCCGCAGCAGGCAGAGGGCGGTGCCGTCCGGGGCGAAGACCAGACCGGACTCGTTGGGGTACCCGTCCTCGAACAGCATCGGCACCCACTGCCGCAGGTCCACCCCGTCCGTGCTCCGGTAGAGCCGGGCGAACCTCGGCTCCCGGGTGGCGTAGCCGACGCCGTACATCGCGTCGTCGTGCCAGGCCGCCCGCCACACCCAGACGCCCGGCTCGCCCACCTGGGTCGGACCGCCCCAGGCGTGCCCGTCGGTGGAGAGCCAGGTCACCGTCTGGAACGTCGTGGTGACCGCGCCGGTGGCGGCCGCCGCCAGCAGTTGCAGCCGCCCGTCGGGTCGTGCCACGAAGCGCGGATCGCGCAGGTCGGTGCCGGCCTGCGCGATGACCGTCGCGGAGGTCCAGGACCGACCGTCCGTCGACGTCAGAACCCGGATCACGCCGTCGTCACTGAGGTGGGTGCGGGCCTCCCGGAAGGCGCAGAACCAACGTCCGGAGTACCGGACCAGGTCGGTGAACGCGCTGTGCGGCGCGCTGTCGCCGATCCGGCGTACGGCGGTGACCTCGGCGGTGCGGCGGCGGGTGGGTGACGTCATACGCGGCGACCTCCAGGTGCGGTGACGACGGTCGACGCTAGCCGTCCCCGGTCGACGCCCGCGCGGCCAGCAGCCGAACGTCCGACGAACAACGCGCGCGCTTTACCGGGTGGTGACGGGGGTGGGCCGCGCCGGCGTCTCCGGGCCGGAGGCCCTGCTCAGCAGCGGGTACGCGGTGACCACCAGGCACGCCGCCGCCATGGTCAGCAGGGCCGGGGTGAATCCCAGAGCGTCCACCGACCAGCCGCCGAGCAGCGCGCCGACCGGCAACCCGACGAACGCCAACGAACCGGCGATGCCGATCACCCGGGTCTGCAACTCCGGTGGCACCCGCTCGTAGAGCGCCACGCCGAGCAGCGGGTTGACCGCCGCGATGCCGATTCCGGACAGGAACGTCACCACGAGCACCACCGGCAGCTCGTCGCTGATCGCCAGCGCCACCAGCCGGGGCGTGCCGGCGACCAGCGCGCCGACCAGGAACGTCAGCCGCCGGGGCAGCCGGGGCCCGAGCGCGGTGAACACCAGGTTGCCCAGCAGCGCGCCCGCCGAGAACGCCGCCAGCACCAGGCCGAGACCGCTCGGGCCGGGCAGCTCCCGGGCGACCCAGACCGGGATGTAGACGGCCACGCTCGCGTTGGCCACCATGTTCAGCGCCGAGATGACGGCGAGCATGCCGAGCAGCGGCCGGTCCCGGCCCAGGTAACTGAAGCCACCCCGCAGGGCGCGCAGGTAACCTTCCGGCTGGGTGGGTTGCGTCGGGACGGCCGGCGGGCGGACCAGGACACCGATGAGCAGCGCGCAGACCCCGAAGCTGGCCGCGTCGATGAGGATCGCCTCGGTCACCCCGAAGACAGCGATCAGCAGGCCGCCCACTGCGGCGCCGAACAGTGTCACCACCCGGCTGAGCCCGTCGTACGCGGAGGTCAGCCGGATCAGCGGCACTCCGGCGGCCTCCGCGACCGGGCGGAACATCACGTGCTTCACCCGGTCCCCGATGCCCCGCAGCGCGCCGGCCACCGCGACGAGCGCCACCAGCGGGACGAAGCCCAACCACGGGGTCAGCGCCACGACGACCATCACCACCGCGCTGCCCGCGTCGCAGAGGATCGAGGTACGGCGCAGGCCGATCCGGTCCGCCCACGGCGTGCCCAACGCGCTGGACAGCAGGTAGGGCAGGGTCTCGGCGAACGCGACAAGACCCATCTTGGTGGGGCTGCCGGTGGTGACCAGCACCAGCCACGGAATGGTCACCACCGAGATGCGGGTGCCCAGGTTGGAGATCAGGTCCGCGCTGACCAGGACGACCAGTTGTCGGCGGGGGGTCACGCCCCGACCGCCGCCGCCCGACGGGCCGCGTACCGCGCGCGCAGCGCCCGCTTGTCCACCTTCATCGACCGGTTCACCGGCAGCCGGTCGAGGAACTCCACAGCGGCCGGCGCCCACATCTCGTTGAGTTCGGCGGTCACCAGGTCGATCAGTTCCGCCCCGGTGACCGTCGCGCCCGGCCCGAGCACCACGTACGCGTACGGCACCTCGCCGACCGTCTCGTCCGGCACGCCGATCACGGCGGCGGCCCGTACCTGGGAGTGCCCGACCAGCACGTCCTCGATGGGACGGCAGAAGATCGCCCAGTTCCGGCGATGCGTGACGATCATGTCGTGGGCCCGGTCGACGAGGTAGAGGTAGCCGTCGTCGTCGAGGTGGCCGATGTCGCGGGTTCGCACCCACCCGTCGACGAGCGTCTGCGCGGTCAGCTCGGGCTGACCGTGGTAGCCGGCGAAGCTCAGTCGGGTCCGCACCCACACCTCGCCGTCGCGGCCGGTCGGCAGCACCGCGCCGTCGTCGTCGCGGATCTCGATGCGGACGTCGCCGTAGGGCCGCCCGCAGGAGCGCAACCGCTCCGGGTGCTCCGGATCGTCGGTCAGCCCGGGCAGCGCGGTGATCACGACCGCCTCGCTGAGGCCGTACACGATGCGCAGCACCGGACCGAACCGCGCGATGGCCTGGCGCAGCCGGGCGGGCGCGGCGGGCCCGGCGCCCACGTTGAACATGAACATGGCGGAGAAGTCCGCGCCCACCAGCGCCGGGTGGTCCAACACCTCGTAGAGCATCGGCGGGGTGACGAAGGTCGAGTTGATCCGCTCCCGTTGCACGGTGTCCACGAAGGCCACCGGGTCCCAGTCGTCGCGCAGGAACAGCACCCCGCCGGTGAACAGGTTGAACAGTGTGGTGATCTGCCCGCTGGCCAGCCACATCGGCGAGTGCGACAGGTGTCGCAGCAACGGGAACCCGGCGGCGCGGAAGTCGGCGGCAAGGGCGAGGATCTGGGCGTAGAAGCTCTCCCGGTGGTGCACCAGCTTGGGGCTGCCGGTGGTGCCACTGGTCTGCAGGAACGACTCGGGCGCCGGCACGGACGCCGGCAGCTCCGCCACGTCGGTGTCGGCGGTGAGGTCAGGGCCGGCGCCACCCGCGCCCAGACAGCAGACCGGTGTGCCGGGCAGCGCGACGGCCAGCTCCGGGCCCAGGCTGGCCCCGTCCCGGGCGTCGTAGACCAGGGCGTCCGGGCGAGCCAACCGGATGAACTCGTCGACCTCCCGGCGCGCGGTCACCGGGGCGACCCACATCGTCCGGCAGCCGAGCAGGTGCAGGGCCAGTTGCAGCAGTGGACCCTCCACCGTGTTCGCCACGGTCACCAACACCGCCGACCCCGGCCGTACGCCATGCCGGGTCAACGTCGCGGCCATCGCCCGGACCCGCGCGGCGGCCTCGGCGTAGGTGAGTCGCCGATCGGCGCCGACCAACGCCTCCCGGTCGCCGAATTCGGCGAAGAGGTCCAACACCCTGTGCACGTAGGTAGTGGTGTGCCCGGGTCCGTCAGTCATCCGGCAGCCCCCATCCGAGAAAGCGGCGGTCCCCGGGCAGCTCCCGGTGACGACGCGACGGTGGCGCGCTCGGGCGACCGCTCCGCCGCCGCCTGGAAGCCTAGGCGGGAAACGGCTGGTCGGAACCGTGCCGACGGGCGGTCCGAGCGTCCCGCCGGACATTTGATCGCGTCGATCAGGTTGATTGACGCCTGTCAGCGGCGGCGGCTAGGTTTCTGGACCATCGTCCAGGCGGGCGCCGTCAGCGGACGGCCCTGGGCTGCCACACGATGGAGGTTCCATGGCAACGGCAACCCCGAAGAGATGGCATGTCATCGCCGCTGCGGCCGCGCTGTTGATCGCCGGCGCACCCGCCGTCGTCGCCAGCGCCGGTCCGTCCGGCACCGCCGCCAGCCGACCCGACCGCGCCGAGTGGGCGGGCAGCTGGGCCACCGCTGTCACCCGGGGCAACTCGGTCGGGTTGACCAACACCGGCCTCAACGACCAGAGCGTCCGGATGATCGTGCACGTCTCCGTGGGCGGCCCGGCGCTGCGGGTCCGCCTGAGCAACCTCTACGGCGAGCAGGCGGTCAAGGTAGGACGCGCCACAGTGGCCCGGCCGAACACCGCGACCCCCGACGACCTCTCCGACATCGACGCCGCCTCGGTACGCCCGCTGACCTTCACCGGTGCCACCACGGCGACCATGAACCGGGGCGCCGAACTGCTCAGCGACCCGTTGGCCTTCCCGGTCGCTGACGACAGCGACCTGGTGGTCACAGTGCACTTCCCGACGCCGACCGGCCCGACCACGTTCCACGGGCAGTCCCAGCAGGCCAACTTCATCGGTGCCGGGGATCTGACCGGGGTGGCCGAGGGCACCGGGTTCACCACCCGTCCGACCTGCTGCTGGTTCTTCCTCTCCGGCGTCGACGTGCAGCGCAAGGGCAGCCCCGGCGCGCTGGTAGTGCTCAGCGACTCCATCGGCGACGGTAACGGCAGCACCGTAAACGCCAACCGGCGCTGGCCCGACCTGCTCTCCGACCGGCTGCTCGCCGACCGGCCGGACCGGCGCACCCCGGGCGTGCTCAACCTGAGCCTGGCCGGCAACCGGCTCAACCACGAGGGCACCGAGCCGGGCGACGGCAACTACCCGGGCTACTACCAGCTCGGCCCGAACGCGGCGGCCCGGCTCAACGAGGACGTGTTCGGCCAGACCGGGGTGCGTACCGTCGTCACCCACCTGGGCATCAACGACATCTGGATGTCGAACGACTCACCCGAGGCGATCATCGGCACGCTGCGGCAGATCAACCAGCAGTTCCAGCAGCGCGGGCTGACCAGCCTGGTGGCCACGCTGACGCCGTACGAGGGGCACGGCGCGCCGGGCGTGTGGACGCCGCAGAAGGAGGCCACCCGCCAGGCGGTGAACGCGTACCTGCGCGGCAGTCGGGAGTTCGACGGGCTGCTCGACTTCGACCGGGTGCTGCGCGACCCGGCACGGCCCAGCCAGCTGCTGCCCGCGTACGACTCGGGGGACCACATCCACCCGAACGACGCCGGCAACCAGGCACTGGCAAACGCCGTGCCGCTGCGGCTGCTCGACCTGTGACATGGGCCGGGGGCGGCGGGTGATCCCCGCTGCCCCCGGTCACCGACATCGGCGGGGGGAGGAGTTGGCCGTGGACGTGGACGAGATACTCACCGGCCTGTACAGCGAGGAGGGCAGACAGGACCCGTACCCGTGGTACGCGGACCTGCACCGGCTCGGCCCGATCAGCGCGCTGCCGGCCCGCGCCGAGCACCGGACGGTGACCGCCGTCGCGGTCGGCTACGACCTGGTCGACGGGCTGCTGCGCGATCCGGAGTGGACGAAGCAGCCGCCGCCGGGCTGGGAGGAGCAGGAGATCCTGCGGACCTTCCAGACCTCGATGATGTTCGTCAACCCGCCCGATCACACCCGGATGCGGCACGTCTTCTCCCGCACCTTCACGCCGCGCCGGCTCGGCGCGCTGGAACCGGTGATCCTGCGGGTGGTGGACGAGCTGCTGGACCGGATGGCGGACGCCGGGGAGGACGTCGTCGACTTCGTGGCCGACTTCGCGTACCCGATTCCGGCGCTGGTGATGGCCGAGTTCATCGGCATCCCGGCAGCGGAGTTGCAGTGGTACCGCGAACGGGTGGAGTGGATCGACGAGTTCCTGGACGTGGCGGGGAAGACCCCGCAGCGGCTGGCCGCGGCCAACACCGCCGCGCGGGAGTTGCGGGACTTCTACCGGGAGCTGCTCGGGCACCGCCGCCGGGTGCCCGCCGACGACCTGCTCAGCGCGTTGGTCGAGGCCCTCGACTCCGGGGAGGTGGAGCTGACCGAGGAGGAGTTGGTCAGCAACCTGATCGTGCTGTTCAACGCCAGCTTCGTCACCACGGTCTACATGTTCAGCAACGGGCTGCCGTTGCTGCTGGCCCACCCGCAGACCGTCGCGGCGCTGCCCACCGACGCCACGCTGGCGCAGGGCTGCGTCGACGAGGTGCTGCGGTTGGCGAGCCCCGTGCACTTCCTGGCCCGCGCCGCGCCGACCGACACGGTGCTGCACGGCGTGCCGGTCGCCACTGACGACAACGTGCTCATCATGATCGGGGCGGCCAACCGCGACCCGGCCCGCTTCCCGGCTCCGGACACCTTCGACCCGACCCGTTGCGGCCCGCCGTCGCTGGCCTTCGGGGTGGGCCCGCACTTCTGCCTCGGCGCGGCGGTGTCGCGGTTGGAGGGCCGCCTCGCGCTGCCCCGGCTGTTCGCCCGGTTCCCCGCGCTGAGGGTCACCGAGGCGCCGGCGTACAGCGGCAGCCTGTTCCTGCGCGGCGTCGACACGTTGCTGGTCAGCACCGGTGGATAGGAGCGAGATGGCAGTGCACCCGGAGGTGGCGGCCTACCGGGCGGCCCGTGCCGCGGCCGGCACCCCGCCGCTGTACGCACAGACCCTGTCCGAGGCGCGCGCCGCGGACCTGGCCGCGATCCGCGCCGGCAGCGGCGCGGTCGAGCCGGTGACCGAGGTACGCGACGAGCGGATCCCCGGCCCCGCCGGTGAGCTGCGGCTGCGGGTGTACCGGCCGACCGGGTCGGGTCCGCTGCCCACCCTGCTGTACTTCTTCGGCGGCGGCTGGACGCTCGGCAGCATCGACACCGCCGACGGCATCTGCCGGCGGCTGGCCAACGCCGTGCCCTGTCAGGTGATCACCGTCGGCTACCGCCTCGCCCCGGAGCACCCCTTCCCGGCTGCGGTGCACGACTGCCACGCCGCCACTTCGTGGATCGCTCGGCACGCCGACGAGCTGGGAGTGGACCCGACCCGGCTGGCGGTGGGAGGCGACAGCGCCGGCGGGAACCTGGCCGCCGCGGTCACCCTGCTCAGCCGTACGGACGGGCCGCCGCTCGCCGCGCAGTTGCTGGTCTATCCGAACACTGACCAGAGCGGCGAACCGGCCGGGGACGACGACCCGGCGCTGTTCAACAGCCGTTCGGTCGCCTGGTACCGGACGCACTACCTGGCCGATCCGGCGTACGCGAAGGATCCGCTGGCCTCGCCGCTGCTCGCCGACGACCTGTCCGGGTTGCCGCCGGCGCTGGTGATCACCGCCGAACTGGATCCACTGTGCGCCGAGGGGCAGCGGTACGCCGAGCGGCTGCGCGACGCTGGTGTGTCCACCCGGCTGGAGCACTACCCGGGCATGATCCACGGGTTCTTCGCCATGCCGGGCACCTTCACCGACGGTCGGCGCGCGCAGGAAAGCGCCGCGGCCTTCCTCCGCGAGCGCTTCGGACTGCCGGCCGGGCCGGGCGGGGTGGATGAGCCGGCCGAGCCGGATGCCGCGACGGGTCCGGGGCCGGGCGATGGGTGAGCGGGTGTTTGCCGACCTGCCGGCCGTGTCGCTCGCCGACTACGCCGAGCGGGCCCGGGCCGTGCTGCCGCCGGACGTGTGGGACTACCTGGCCGGCGGCAGCGCGTCCGAGGTGACGCTCGCCGCGAACCGTCGCGCGCTGGACCGGGTCGCGGTGCTGCCCCGGGTGCTGCGCGGGGTGGACACCGTCGACCTCGGCACCCACCTGCTCGGCCGGCGGTACGCCATGCCGGTCGGGGTGGCGCCGATGGCGTACCAGCGGTTGGTGCACCCGGACGGAGAACTGGGTCTGGCGGCGGCGGCCGGCGCGGCAGGGATCCCGTACCTTGCCAGCACGCTGGGCAGCACCCCCATCGAACAGGTCACCGGGGCGGGCGCGGACGTCTGGTTCCAGCTCTACTGGCTGCGCGACCGGGCGCTCGTCCGCGACCTGCTGGACCGGGTCGTCGCGGCCGGGTGCCGGGCGCTGGTGGTCACCGTGGACGTCCCGGTGCTCGGCCGACGTCCCCGGGACCTGCGCAACGCGTTCCGGCTGCCGACCGAGGTGGTCGCCGCGAACCTCCCGGACGGTCGCGACGCGCTGGCGCACGCCGGTGCGCCCGGGGTGTCCGCGATCGCCGCGCACACCGCCGCGTCGTTCGCGCCGGCGCTGCGCTGGGCGGACCTGGCGTGGCTGCGCGAGCAGGTCGACCTGCCGCTGGTGGTCAAGGGGCTGCTGGACCCGCGCGACGCGACCGAGGCGGTACGGGTCGGCGCGGACGCGGTGGTCGTCTCCAACCACGGCGGGCGGCAACTGGACGGCTCACCGGCGAGCGTCACCATGCTGCCGCAGGTCGTCGACGTGGTCGGGGACGACTGCCAGGTGCTGCTGGACAGCGGCATCCGGTGCGGCACCGACGTGCTGCGGGCGCTGGCGTTGGGTGCGGCCGGGGTGCTGGTCGGCCGGCCGCTGCTCTGGGCCCTCGCAGCCGGTGGCGAACCGGCCGCCCGGGACGCGTTGGGGCTGCTCGTGGCCGAGTTGACCGACGCGCTCATCCTGGCCGGCTGCGCCGACGTGGTGGCGGCCGGCGAGCTGCGCACCCTCGGGGTCGGCTGAGGGATGGCCGCCGGCGAACCGGTCGACCTGAGCGTCGCCGACCTGCACCCCGCGCTGGGCGATCCGGCGCTGACCTCGATGAACTTCCTCAACGAGGTGTCCGAGCGCTACCCGGCGGCGGTGTCCCTCGCGGCCGGCCGGCCGTACGAGGAGTTTTTCGACCTCGCGGCGGTGCACCGGCACCTGGACACCTTCCACCGGCACCTCGTCGACGACCTGGGGCACCGACCCGAGCAGGCCCGGCGGCTGCTGCTGCAGTACGGCCGGACCAAGGGCATCGTGCACCACCTGATCGCCCGCAACCTCGCGGTCGACGAGGGGATCACCGTCGACCCGGAGGACGTGGTGGTGACCGTCGGCTGCCAGGAGGCGATGTTCCTGGTGTTGCGGGCGCTGCGGGCCGGGCCGACGGACGTGCTGCTCGCGGTCGCCCCGACGTACGTCGGGCTGACCGGGGCGGCCCGGCTGGTGGACCTGCCGGTGTGGCCGGTCGCGAGTGGGTCGGCCGGGGTCGACCTGGCCGCCCTGGCCGCCCAGGTGCGCCGGGCGCGGGCGGCGGGGCTGCGGCCGCGCGCCTGCTACCTGATGCCGGACTTCGCCAACCCCTCCGGGGTCAGCATCGACGCCGCACACCGGCAACGGCTGCTGGACCTGGCCGGGCAGGAGGATCTGCTGCTGCTGGAGGACAACCCGTACGGTCTGTTCCACAGCGACGACGGGCCGCGCCCGCCCACCCTGAAGGCGTTGGACACCGGGCGGCGGGTCGTCTACCTCGGCTCGTTCGCCAAGACCGTGCTCCCTGGCGCACGGGTCGGGTACGTCGTCGCCGACCAGCGGGTTGCCGGCCCGGACGGGCGGGTCGGCCCGTTCGCCGACCAACTCGCCATGATCAAGAGCATGGTCACTGTGAACACGTCGCCGATCGCGCAGGCGGTGATCGGTGGCCGGCTGCTGGAGCACGGATGCAGCCTGGTGGCCGCGAACACCCGGGAGCGGTCCGCGTACACCCGGAATCTGCGCCACCTGGTGGCCGGCCTCACCCGGCGCTTTCCGGCTCAGCCGGACCGGCCCGCGGTGCGGTGGACGGTGCCGGCCGGCGGGTTCTTCGTGGTGGTTACCGTGCCGTTCCCGGTCGACGACGCGCTGCTGGACCGCTCGGGGCGCGACTACGGGGTGCTGTGGACGCCGATGGCGCACTTCTACGACGACAGCGTGCCGGTCCACGCGTTGCGGTTGTCGGTCAGCGCTGTCACACCGGAGCAGATCGACGTCGGGCTGGACCGCCTCGCGGCGCTGATCACCGACGAGTTGACTCGCCGGGCGGGTTGACACACCGCGTTCATCGGATGGCAATGCGCGACGACCCGCGTGCCGCCGTCCTGGTTGGACGGTCATAATAAGCCGCATGGTTGCCTGGGAGTACGCCCTGCTCGTCCGTCGCTATCAGGGACAGGGCCGCAATTTTCACGTCTCGTTCGTCTGGTATGCGCCGGACGGGTCACGCAAGGACATCACCGCCTACGGCGACACCGCCATCGCGCACCTCAACCGCGCGGGCCGGGAGGGGTGGGAGTTGGTCTCCGCCGCGGAGGACGTCAACAACGTCCAGGGCAGCACCGAAGTCCACCGCTACCACCTGAAGCGCCCGATGGACTGAGGCCCCCGCGTCGATCATGGGGTTGTGGTGGTGGACGAAAGTCGTGCACCAGCCCGGATCGGGCACCACAACTCCATGATCGACGCGGTCGAGGGCTAGCTCAGGTCGATGCCGGGGTAGAGGGGGTACGTGGCCAGCAGGTCGGTGGCCTGGCGGGCCACCTTGTCGGCCAGGCCGGCGTCCAGGTTGTACTTCGCCTTCGACGGGGTGCCGTCGGCGTTGGCGCCGGCGGTGGTCTGGGTCAGCACGGTGTGGATCAGCTCGGCGGTCTGGTCCATCTCGGCGGTGCCCAGGCCCCGGGTGGTCAGCGCCGGGGTGCCGATCCGGATGCCGGACGTGTACCAGGCGCCGTTCGGGTCCTGCGGGACCGAGTTGCGGTTGGTGACGATGCCCGAGTCGAGCAGGGCCTGCTCGGCCTGCCGGCCGGTGAGCCCGTAGCCGGACACGTCGATCAGCACCAGGTGGTTGTCGGTGCCGCCGGTGACCAGTGTGGCGCCCCGGCTCAGCAGCCCCTCGGCGAGCGCCTTCGCGTTGTCGACGATCCGCTGGGCGTAGTCGGCGAAGTCGGGCCGGCGGGCCTCGGCGAGCGCGACCGCCTTGGCGGCCATCACGTGCGGCAGCGGGCCGCCGAGCACCATCGGGCAGCCTCGGTCGACCTGGTCGGCCAACTCCGGCTGGCAGAGCACCATGCCGCCGCGCGGGCCGCGCAACGACTTGTGCGTGGTGGTCGTGACGATGTGCGCGTGCGGCACCGGGTCGAAGTCGCCGGTGAACACCTTGCCGGCCACCAGGCCCGCGAAGTGCGCCATGTCGACCATGAAGGTGGCGCCGACCGAGTCGGCGATCTCGCGCAGGATCCGGAAGTTCACCTTCCGGGGGTACGCCGAGTAGCCGCCCACCAGGATCAGCGGCTTGAACTCGCGGGCGGCCTCGGCCACCCGGTCGTAGTCGATCAGGCCGGTCGCCGGGTCGGTGCCGTAGCTGCGCTGGTCGAACATCTTGCCGGAGATGTTCGGCCGGAAACCGTGGGTGAGGTGGCCGCCGGCGTCCAGCGACATGCCGAGCATCCGCTGGTTGCCCAGCTCGCGGCGCAGCGCGAACCAGTCGGCCTCGGTGAGGTCGTTGACCTGGCGGACCTGGGCCTTCTTCAGGGCGGGGGACTCCACCCGGTCGGCCAGCACCGCCCAGAAGGCGACCAGGTTGGCATCGATGCCCGAGTGCGGCTGCACGTACGCGTGCGCGGCGCCGAACAGCTCCCGGGCGTGCTCGGCGGCGAGCGCCTCGACGGTGTCGACGTTCTGGCAGCCGGCGTAGAAGCGGCGGCCGACGGTGCCCTCGGCGTACTTGTCACTGAACCAGTTGCCCATGGCCAGCAGGGTCGCCGGGGAGGCGTAGTTTTCGCTGGCGATCAGCTTGAGCGACTCCCGCTGGTCGGTCAGCTCGGCGCCGATGGCGTCGGCGACCCGCGGCTCGACAGCCCGGATCACCTCAAGGGCACTCCGGAATGCGGTGGACTCGGCGTTGCGGGACATGCGACCTCCAACAGACGTGCGGGAAGGCCCAGGCGCTCGGCAAACGTCCACGTGACGAGGCCGCTCCCCGATGGTTCTCCATCCCCACGCGCCAGTAACGGCCCGGGAGGATCCTACCGGGCCGGAGCCGGCCGTTCGGGCCACCCTCCGGGAGGCGACCCCGCCGACGTGATTGGGCGGTGCGTCGCGGGGCACACGGTAGGAGACCACCGCACCGTCACGGGTGCGGCCAGGGTTCGCACAGAAGGAGTCGAGAACATGACCACACCCACCTCCGACCGGCCGCTCGCCCTGGTGACCGGCGCCTCCAGCGGGATCGGGTACGAGCTGGCGGCGCAGTTCGTCGAGCACGGCTTCGACCTGGTGATCGCGGCCGAGGACGACGGCATCGAGCTGGCCGCGCAGAAGCTGCGCCGCGACGGCGGCCCGCAGATCTGGTCGGTCCGCGTCGACCTGGCCCGCGAGCAGGGCGTGTCGGAACTGGTGGCGGCCGTCACCGCGACCGGACGGCCGCTGGACGCGCTGGCGCTCAACGCCGGCCGGGGCGCCGGTGGCGCCTTCGTCGGCGGCACCGACCTCGCTGACGAGTTGGAGATCGTCGACCTCAACGTGCGCTCGACGGTGCACCTGGCGAAGCGGCTGCTGCCCGGGATGGTCGAGCGGGGCGCGGGCCGGGTCCTCTTCACCTCGTCGATCGCCTCCACCATGCCGGGGCCGTTCCAGGCGGTCTACAACGCGTCGAAGTCGTTCGTGCAGTCCTTCGCCGAGGCGCTGCGCAACGAGTTGAAGGACACCGGCGTCACGGTGACCTCGCTGATGCCCGGGCCGACCGACACGGAGTTCTTCGACCGCGCCGACATGGAGGACACGCGGGTGGGCTCGGGCAGGAAGGACGACCCGGCGAAGGTCGCCGAGCAGGGCTTCGAGGCGATGATGAGGGGTGATCAGACGATCACCGCCGGCTCGCTGATGAACAAGGTGCAGACCGCCGCCGGCAAGATCATTCCGGACAAGCTCAAGTCCGAGCAGCACCGCCGGATGGCCGAGCCGGGCTCGGGCAGCTGACCCGTGGCGCGCGACGAAGGGCCCGGCATCGTGCCGGGCCCTTCGGTGTGAGCGGGTGCCTCAGGCCGTCACCGCGTCGAGCGCCTTCTTGATCGCCTTCGGTGCGGTGGGGGTACGCGGCGCGTCCGCGCGCAAGGCGATCATCTTCTCGCCGATCTCCTGGAGCTGCTTGCGGCCCAGCGCGTCGCGGACCTTGGGGAACCACTCCTGCTCTTCCTCCTCGACGTGGTGGGTGACGTTCTCGATTAGCACTGTCGTCTTGGCGTTGAACCGCTCGTCGTCGGCGTCCATGCTGGCCAGCTCGGCGCAGAGCACATCGGCGACGTGGTGTTCCTCGTACGACTCGAGGATGTCGTCCTCCAGGTCGGGCAGCAGCCGCCGGACCTCCGGGTACATCACCTCGTTCTCCAGATAGGTGTGCACGGTCAGTGCCTCCAGGATCTGGTCCACCAGCTTCTGCCGCTGGCTCGCCGGCCCCTCCTCGGCGTCCTGGAAGGCAGTGAACAGGCGGCGCATTTCCTTGTGGTCCTCTTTGAGCAGGACGATGGCATCGGTCGACACCGGTATGACCTCCCTGACGAGTCTCGGCTGGTGGGGTTCCGGTACCCCGACACCGAATGCGGAAACAGGTGAAACCGCCTCAGACCATCGCCAGGGTGCGGGGGATCTCGTCGAGCAACTCCCGAGCCAGAAAGCCGATCCGGCCGTAGCGGGGGATCAGCCGCTGGCCGCTCACCGAGTGCGCGAACGAGCCCCAGCAGGCCGCCTGCGCCGGGTCGGCGCCCCGGGACAGCAGCCCCGCCAGCAACCCGGCGAGCACGTCCCCGCTGCCGGAGGTGCCCAGCCCGGCGTCGCCGCTCTCCTCCCGCCAACCCCGCCCGTCCGGAGCGGCCACGTGCCCGTACAGCGACACGACAGCCTCGTACCGCGCGGCCAACTCGGCCGCCTCGGCGTCCAGGTCGTCGCCCGGCTCCCGCCCGAGCAGGTGCCCGGCCTCGGTGACGTTGGGGGTGAGCACCACGGGCCGACCCGAGCCGACCAGCAGGTCCGGTGCGTGGCTGAGCGCACCGAGGGCGTACGCGTCGAGCACCAGCGACGTGTCGGGACGGGCCGCCTCCAGAACCAGGCCCAGCAGGCGGTTGGTCTCGTCGATCGCCTTCAAGCCGGGGCCGATCGCCACCACGTCGGCCTGCGCGACCAGGTCGCCGAGCTGCCCGTCGCGGTCGGCGGCCACCGCGCCGTCGGAGGTCTCCGGCAACCCGACCACCAGCGCCTCGGGCACCTGGATGCTCAGCGCGGCGGCGGTGGACTCGGCGGCGGCCAACTGGAGCACCCCGGCACCGGCGCGCAGCGCGGCCACCCCGGCGAGCAGCACCGCGCCCGGCGTGAAGCGGGAACCGCCGACCACCAGCACGGTGCCCCGGCTCTCCTTTCCACCGACCGGAACCGGCAGCGCCCAGTCCCGCAGCAACGCCGGGGTGATCACCTTCACCTCAGACCGGCTCGGCATGGATCTCGTCCTCCCTGGTCGGCTGGGCGCCCTGCTGACGCAGGTGCGCGACATCGTTGAAGGCGGTGAGGGCCAGGCGGTCCTCGCCGTCCGCCGACCACTCGGTGATCGAACAGTTGGCGATCACGTCCTGCCGGGTGAGCGCCATCAGCTCGTCCTCGGTCAACCCCTCCAGCAGATAGCGAAGCAGGAAGACCAGCGCGTCGTGGCCGAAGAGCAGCACCCGGCAACCCTCGTGGTCGCGGCGCAGGTCGCCCAGCAGCGTCCGCAGCCGCAGCGCCACGTCCGTCCAGGACTCCCCACCCGGCGGCCGGTAGTAGAACTTGCCCAACCGCTCCCGGCGCTCGGCCTCGTCCGGGTACCGCCGGCGCACCCCGTGCCCGGTCAGTCCGTCGAGGATGCCCAGCTCCCGGTCGCGCAGCCGCTCGTCGCGGTGCACGGGAATGTCGGTGCCGGCCAGCGCCAGCCGCGAGGTCTGCACCGCCCGCAGGTACGGCGACACCACAGCCACGTCCGGTCGCCCCGCGTCCGGCAGCTCGGCCAGCCAACGGCCGGTCGCCCGAGCTTGCTCCTCGCCGGTCGGGGAGAGTGGCACGTCGGCGTCGCGGTGGGTGAGGTCGATCAGCTCCGCGCCCGACGCCTCGGCGTGCGTCGCCGCGACGTTCGCGGTGCTCTCGCCGTGCCGGACGATCCACAGGGTTGCCAGTTCCGCCATGCGGCCCCCCTACCCGGCACGAGCGTTTGGTAATCGGAGCGCCGTCCGTTGCCTAGCGGCGGCTCTGCCAGGGGCGCAGCCCTGCCTGGGGTGTCGACTCGTCGCGCCGGCGGAAGAGGTACGTGAAGGACTGGGCGGCCAGGGCCAGGAGTACCGCTCCCGTCCAGGCCCAGGGGACCATCGGAGCGGAGTGGCGTACCGCGAGGACGCCCAGCACCGGCGCGGCGGCGACGAAGAGGGACAGTGCGGTCGTGCTGACGCTCTGTCGAAAGCGCGCCGAGATGGCGAAGGCCGACCGGTCGTAGACGAGCAGTGCGGCGCCGAAGAGGGCCGCGGCCGCCAGGGCCACGCCCACCGAGGAGGTGATCCTCGCGAAGGTGACCGGTAGGGCGATGAGGAAGGGGAAGACACCGCCGAACTCCGACAGCACGTTGCCCCACTTGGTGTACCGGCCGAAGCTGTTGGTTCGCAGCCGCGCCAGCTCACCGGAGGTGTTGGCATAGATGATCAGCGACGCGGTGGTGGCCAGGGCCGAGCACATCAGCAGCACCCGTACCCCGTCGGGATAGGCCGGGGAGGCGAACGACAGGCCGAGCACGAACGCGATCGAGGCCAGGATGCCGCTGGAGAAGGCGATCCCGGCGGCGCTCTCGTCGGACTGCAGGGCCGCGAAGTCCTCCTTCTCGAACCGGGACAGCTCCAGGGCCGGCCCGGCGGGCAGGTTCACCAGTCCCGTGATGACGTTCTGCTCGCCGGCCAGCAGGGTGGCGATCTGTGCCGACGCGGCAACCGGGATCAGATAGCGCTCGTCGGCGTCGACGTACTCCACCCGTGACTTGTGCTGGCAGTAGTAGCGGTCGCGTCCCGGGCCGAAGTAGTCCGGCACGATGGTGCGCACGACGAACCCGCGGGACAGCAGCAACCCGAGCATGGCCAGGTTCTCCGGGCTGGTCACCGTGGAGATGGTCGGGTGGGGCTGCGCCCCGACCGCCCGTGCCCGGGCCACGAAGTCGTCGAGAAGTGCCGCACCCACACCGGTGCGCCGCTGGTCCGGGTGCACCCCGAGCCCACTCAGGTAGAGGTGATGGGCGCTCGGCAACTCGTACTGGAGGAAGCCGACGATCTCCGTGCCGGCGCGGACCACCCGGACGTGTCCGCCCGCGACGCCGTTCTCGATCTCGCTCGGCGCCGCTGGCTCGTGCGCCGGGTCGTCGGGCGGGAAACAGAGCGCGTCGAGGGCGAGCAGGGCGGGGATGTCCTCGATCTTCGCGTCGTCGATCCGGACGGCGGGTGCCCCACCCGATCTGGTCTTCTGCTGGCGCACGACGCCATCCTGCCCGACCGGGTCAAGAAGTGCGATCGACGCCAGTCGGTGCCTGCTGATCACCTGACCACCGCGTACCCTCGGTGCGTGGCCACGACGGCGGAGGAGATTCAGGTGGGGGAGCGGCTGGTCCGCGTCTCCAGCCCCGACAAGCCGTATTTTCCCGAGCGTGGGCTGACCAAGCTGGACGTGGTCCGCTACTTCCTGGCGGTGGGCGACGGCATCCTGCGGGCGCTGCGCGATCGGCCGACCATGCTGGAACGCTGGCCGCGCGGTGTCTTCGAGGGCGCGACGATCGCCACCCGGCAGACCAACAAGGGCGACGCGTTCTACCAGAAGCGGCTGCCGGCGGGAGCGCCCGAGTGGGTGCGGACCGCGCACATCACCTTCCCCAGTGGGCGTACCGCCGACGAAGTCGCGCCGAGCGAGTTGGCGGTCGTCATCTGGGCGGCCAACCTGGGCACCCTGCGGTTTCACCCGTGGCCGGTCACCGCCGCCGACGTGGAACGCCCCGACCAGCTACGCATCGACCTGGATCCGATGCCCGGCGTCGGCTTCGAGCAGGTGGTGCCGGTGGCGCACGAGGTGCGGGCGTTCCTCGCCGAGCTGGGCATGACCGGCTACCCGAAGACCACCGGCGGTCGAGGGCTGCACGTCTACCTGTCGATCGAGCCGCGGTGGAGCTTCGGTGAGTGCCGTCGGGCGGTGCTCGCGCTGGGCCGGGAGATGCAGCGTCGGCTGCCGGACCTGGTCACCACCACCTGGTGGCGCGAGCAGCGGGACCGGCCGGTCTTCGTCGACTACAACCAGATGGCCCGCGACCACACGGTGACCTCGGCGTACTCGATCCGGCCGACGCCGGCCGCGCTGGTCTCCGCGCCGCTGGACTGGTCGGAGCTGGACCAGGTCCGTCCGGAGGACTTCGACGTGCTCAGCATGCCGGCCCGGTTCGCCGAGCGCGGCGACCCGCACGCCGGCCTGGACGGTGACCGGCACTCGCTGGAACCGCTGCTGGAGTTGGCCGACCGCGACGGGCTGGAGGCCCCGCCGGAGCGCTGAGCCCGCCGCTCACGCCCAGGGGCTGCCGGCCCCGTCGAACTCCTCGAAGACCAGCCAGGTGCGGGTGGACAGCACCCCGGGAATGCTCTGCACCCGGCCCAGCACCACGTCGCGCAGCGCGGCGTTGTCCGGGGCGCGCACCAGCGCGAGCACGTCGTGGTCACCGCCGAGCAGCGCGGCGTGCTCGATGTAGCGCACCCGGGCCAGCTCGGCCGACACCTCCCGCCAGGTGTTCTGCTCGATGGTCAGGGCGATGTACGCCGAGGTGCCCAGCCCGGCCGCCTCGGGCGCCACCTGGGCCCGGAACCCGGTGATCACCCCGTCGCGGAGCAACCGCTCCACCCGCGCGTACGCGTTGGTGCGGGAGATGTGGATCCGTTCGGCGAGGGTGCGCACCGACGTCCGACCGTCGCGGACCAGCTCGTCGAGGATCCGCCGGTCGACCTCGTCCAGGGCTCGGGCCGATCGTCCCGATCCCGTACCCCGGCTCGCTTCGTCGGCGGTCTCCTGGCTCACTGCTGGGCCCTCCGCATGCCAACCGTCCCGCCTTCCGTGTCGATCTTGAGTCAATCATCCACAAGCGGAAGCATAGGCTCACCACACGTCCCAGGAGGTTCCGCCGTGACGACCACTCCCCAGGCGGTCCGCAGGGCATCCCCGCGCGCCCGTCGAACGGTCACCCCGCCCGACCCGGCGCGCTCGTTGCTGCCAGACGCCGAGCCGGTCCGCCTGCTCGCCGAGAGCGGCACGCCGCTGCCCGCCCGCGCCGACTACCCCGAACCACCCGCCGAGGTGCTGCGCGAGCTGTACCGCCGGATGGTGCTCGGCCGCCGCTTCGACACCCAGGCGACCGCGCTGACCAAGCAGGGCCGGCTCGCCGTCTACCCGTCCTCGCGGGGCCAGGAGGCGTGCCAGGTCGGCGCGGTCCTCGCGGTCCGCGACACCGACTGGGTCTTCCCCACGTACCGCGAATCGATGGCGCTGGTTGCCCGAGGCATCGACCCGGTCGAGGTGCTCACCCTGCTGCGCGGCGACTGGCACTGCGGCTACGACCCGACCGAGGTGCACACCGCACCGCAGTGCACCCCCCTCGCCACCCAGTGCGTGCACGCCGCCGGGCTGGCGTACGGCGAGGCGTACCAGGGTCGCGACACAGTGGCGCTGGCCTTCATCGGCGACGGCGCCACCAGCGAGGGCGACTTCCACGAGGGGATCAACTTCGCCGCCGTGTTCAAGGCGCCGGTGGTCTACTTCGTCCAGAACAACAAGTACGCCATCAGCGTCCCGCTGTCGCGGCAGACCGCCGCGCCGTCGCTGGCCTACAAGGGCGTCGGCTACGGCGTACCCAGCGAGCAGGTCGACGGCAACGACCCGGTCGCGGTGCTCGCCGTGCTCACCCGCGCGGTCGCCCACGTCCGCGCCGGCAAGGGACCGTTCCTGGTCGAGGCCCACACCTACCGGATGGAGCCGCACACCAACGCCGACGACGCCACTCGCTACCGCGACGGCGCCGAGGTCGACGCCTGGCGGGACCGGGACCCGGTCGCCCGGCTGGAGACCTACCTGCGCGCCCGCGGTGTGCTCGACGACGCGGCGGTCGCCGAGATCGCCGAGCAGGCCGAGGCGTACGCGGCGGACCTGAGGACCCGGATGAACGAGCAGCCCACCGTCGACCCGCTGAGCCTCTTCGACCACGTCTACGCCGAGCCCACCCCGCAGCTGATCGAACAGCGTGAGCAGGTCCGCGCCGAGCTGGCCGCCGCCCACGCCGAGGAGGGTGACGCCTGATGGCCACCACCATGGCGAAGGCGCTCAACACCGCGCTCGCCGACGCGCTCGCCGCCGACGACCGGGTCGTCGTCTTCGGTGAGGACGTCGGCGCGCTCGGCGGCGTCTTCCGGATCACCGACGGCCTCCAGGCCCGCTTCGGCGAGAACCGCTGCTTCGACACCCCCCTCGCCGAGGCCGGCATCGTCGGCTTCGCCGTCGGCATGGCCATGTCCGGCCTGCGCCCGGTGGTCGAGATGCAGTTCGACGCGTTCGCGTACCCGGCGTTCGAGCAGATCGCCTCGCACGTGGCGAAGCTGCGCAACCGCACCCGGGGCGCGCTGAGCGTGCCGATTGTCATCCGCGTGCCGTACGCGGGCGGGATCGGCGGAGTCGAGCACCACTGCGACTCGTCCGAGGCGTACTACGCGCACACGCCCGGGCTGAAGGTGGTCACCCCGGCGACTGTCGACGACGCGTACTCGCTGCTGCGCGAGGCGATCGAGGACCCCGACCCGGTGATCTTCATGGAGCCCAAGAAGCTCTACTTCGCCAGCGCCGAGGCGTCTCTGCCGACCCGCAACGAGCCGTTCGGTCGGGCCGTCGTGCGCCGGCCCGGACGCGACGCCACCCTGGTGGCGTACGGGCCGGCGGTGCCGGTCGCGCTGGAGGCCGCCGAGGCCGCCCGGGAGGAGGGGTGGGACCTGGAGGTCGTCGACGTGCGCACCATCGTGCCGTTCGACGACGAGACCATCACCGCCTCGGTCCGGCGTACCGGCCGGTGCGTGGTGATCCAGGAGGCGCCCGGCTTCGCGGGCGTCGGCGCGGAGATCGCCGCCCGGGTGCAGGAGCGCTGCTTCCACGCGCTGCACGCCCCGGTGCTGCGGGTCGCCGGACTGGACATCCCGTACCCGGCGCCGATGCTGGAGCACACCCACCTGCCCGGCGTGGACCGGGTGCTCGACGCGGTGGCCCGCCTCCAGTGGGACGACCAGCCGGACGCGCGTTGGGCGGCGGCATGACCATCGTCGAACGGACGCAGGTCTTCCTCCTGCCCGACCTGGGCGAGGGGCTGAGCGAGGCCGAGATCGTCGAGTGGCGGGTCGCCGTGGGTGACGTGGTCACCGTCGACCAGAGCGTGGTCGAGGTGGAGACCGCCAAGGCCGTCGTCGACGTGCCCTGCCCGTACGCCGGACGGGTGGTCACCCTGCACGGCGCGGCCGGCGAGGTACGCCCGGTCGGCCAGCCGTTGATCACCATTGCGCCGCTGGACGGGGGCGACGAGCCCGCCGGGCACGCCACCTACCGCGAGGAGGAGCGCGCCGGCTCCGGCAACGTGCTGATCGGGTACGGCACCGGGCACGGCAGCACCACCCGTCGTCGGCGTCGCCCCCGCCTGGCGGTGGCCCCCGAACCGGCTGATGCCGGCCCGACCGGCGCGGCTGCCGCGTCCGGCGAACCGGCACCGCCTACTGCCGCCCTGGTCATCTCGCCGATCGTGCGGCGGCTGGCCCGGGAGCACGGCGTCGACCTCGACACGGTGCGAGGGACCGGACCCGGGGGTGTGATCCGCCGCGCCGACGTGCAGGCCGCGCTGACCGCGCCCGCCGCCCGGCTCGCCGCCGTGCCGGACCCGCAGGTCGGGTCGGCCCCGGCCGGGGACGGCGACGTCATCGTCCCGCTGACCGGCGTCCGCAAGGTGATCGCCGACAAACTCTCCCGCAGCCGGCGGGAGATCCCGGAGGTGACCATCTGGGTCGACGTGGACGCCACCGGGCTGCTGGAGACCCGCGCCGCGATCAACGCCGCGACGCCCGACGCGCCGGTGAGCATCCTGGCCCTGCTGGCCCGGATCTGCCTCAGCGGACTGCGCCGGTTCCCGCAGCTCAACGCCCGGGTCGACACCGAGGCGCAGCGCATCGTCCAGTCCGCCGGGGTGCACCTCGGCATCGCCGCGCAGACCGACCGGGGGCTCCTGGTGCCGGTGCTGCGCGACGCCCAGCGGCTCACCACCGCCGAGCTGGCCGCCGAACTGGCGGCGACCACCGCCGCCGCCCGGGCCGGCAGCCTGCCCCCGGCCCGGCTGACCGGTGGCACCTTCACGCTGAACAACTACGGGGTGTTCGGCGTCGACGGCTCCACGCCGATCATCAACCACCCCGAAGCGGCCCTGCTCGGGGTCGGGCGGATCGTGGACAAGCCGTGGGTGGTCGACGGGCAGCTCGCCGTCCGCAAGGTGACGCAGCTCAGCCTCACCTTCGACCACCGGGTCTGCGACGGCGGGGTGGCCGGCGGCTTCCTGCGGCACGTCGCCGACTGCGTGGAGCGACCGGCGCTGCTGATCGCCGCCGTCTGACGCGTACCCCCTCGGCCCCGGCGCTGCTGATGCGGCGCCGGGGCCGGCGCACGTCCGGGGTCGCCGGCGGTGCCATCGAGGCCGGGGTTTCCCGGCGGTGCCATCGGGCCGGGTTTCCCGGCGGCCTCACCGGGAAGTCGGCCCCGCCGGAGCGCACCGAACGCGTCGAAGGGAGCCCGCCCGTGGCCGTGGCGAACGAGCTGCTACTGAACTCGGTCCGGGTACGACGGCCCGCCTCGGCCGGCGCGCCGCTGTACTGCGACGCGCTGGAGTACGGGCTCTCCGGTGACGGCGCGACAAACGACCAGCCGGCGCTGGCCGCCCTCGTGGACCGCCTCGGCGCCGGGTACGCCTCGGACGGACGGGCCCGGGTCATCTACTGCCCGCCGGGCATCTACTCGATCCGGGACGCGGGCACTGTGTGGCGCAGCGGCGTGTCGCTGATCGGGGCCGGCCCGGCGGCGACCCGGTTCATGCTCAGCAACGAGGGCAACCGGGCCGACCCCACGCCGTTGGCCTTCTGGACCACGGTGCAGCACGGCGCCGACCGGGATCGGCACATCGCCGACTGCACCTTCTCCGACTTCCAGATCGACGGCTCCGGCGTCGCCATGGCCGAGTACAACTACCTGGCCAAGGGCCTCGGCCTCCAGTACGTGGTGCGGGGCGTCTTCCGCAACCTCTACATCCACCACACCGCCGCCACCGGGCTGGGCTGCGACTTCCTCCAGGACTCCCTGATCGACGGCGTGGTGGTGGTCGGCTGTGGCCGACTGGACAACGGCGAGCAGATGGGCGGCGCCGGCATCGGGATCGGCATCGGCGGCTGGGGAGCGGTGGAACGGCTGACCATCGCCAACTGCACCGCCCTGGCCAACGGCACCAACGGCATCTTCCTGGAACTGCAGAAGGACTACTGGGCGCCGCCGCGCGGCTACCGCATCATCGGTTGCCACAGCCAGGGCAACCGCTTCGGCATCTCCGACTGGGGCGCCGACGGCCTGATCGTCTCCGCCTGCACCATGACCGGAAACCTGGAGACCGGGTTCGACGTGTCCGCGCAGGGCACCTCGTCGGTGGCCGGCCGGGGCGGGCTGCTCACCGACTGCGTCATCGACGGCAACATGTGCGACGGGGTCAGCATCGGCAACAGCCCCGGCCCGTACACCGTCCGGGGCAACCGGATCAGCGGCAACGGCCGGCACGGCTATCACTCGCACGACCTGGGGCGCGGCTACCGGGGCTCGATCCGGGACGTGGTGATCGAGAGCAACGAGTTCTGGGGCAACGGCCTCGACGCGATCCGGATCGACCACCAGATGACCGACGCGGTGCTGCTCAACAACCGGATCCGCAACAACGGACGGCAGTACGGCGAGGGCACCGGCGGTACCGGCGACGCCGTCCGCTACAGCGAGCGGTGCCTGGTGGACCGGTCGGCCAACTGGCCGCACGACGGGCACCGGGGCAAGGTACTGCGGGTCGGGAAGGCCGTGGCCATGGTGGCCTCCAACACCGGCGACGAACTCACCCTCGCCCCGGTCCGCCCGGACGCGTTCAGCGCGTGGAGCGGGGACGTGCCACCGCCGGGGTGCGGATACGAACTGGCCGCCGCACCGAAGGTGCGGGCCGGCATCACCGTCGACGCGCCGTTCGACTCGGCCACCATCCGGGGTAACCGGGTCTGGGACAACCACGACGACCCGACCCAGACGCACGGGCTGTGGATCACCGAGCGGGGCAGTTGCGTGGACTGCCGGGTCGAGGACAACGACCTGGCCGGCAACGCCGACGAGGGGATGCGACTGGACACCCCGCCGGTGGGCGGACGGTGGCGGGACAACCACGTGGACAGCGACTGGAGCTGACCGGCCGCCGGCCGCTGTCCGGAGGCCCCGCCGATGGCGCCGGCGAGATCTTGGAGCTGAACGACGTGCGGCGGCGGCCGGAAGGGTCCGGCCGCCGCCACTGTCGTGGTTGAGCTGATCAGCCGGCCAGACCGGCCACCGGGGTCGGGTCCAGCACCACCGTCGCCGAACCGGACTGAGCGGGTACGCCCGGGTCGGTCGGCGCGTCGGTGTACTCCGCGACGAACACCGCGGTCAGGTTGTCCGCGCCGCTGTGCCCACCGTCCAGGAAGGTGGGGATGGACCCGGAGCAACCCGTCGAGGTGGAGAGCGGGTGCCCGTGCTCATCGTGCCCGAGCACGTAGGTGACCTTCACCCGGGAGCAGTCCACCGGCAGGTCGTCGGTGACCTTCACCTCGTACGCGACCGTCTGCCCGAACTGGAACGGCTGCCCGGCCTCCGGGGTGACGAACTCGACGATCGGCGCGGTCGGCCCGACCACCAGCGGCAGGGACGCCGAGGCGGACCGTCCGGTGCGGTCGGTGACCTTCAACGTCGGCGTGTACGAGCCGTTCTCCGGGAACGTCCAGCTCGCGTTCGCAGCGGTGCTGTCCACCGAGCCGTCCGCGTTGAAGTCCCACGCGTAGCTGAGCTTGTCACCGTCCGGGTCGGTCGTGCCGGCGCTGGAGAACGCGACGGTCAGCGGGGCCTGCCCGACGGTCGGCGTGCCGCTGATCTTCGGGATCGGCGTCCGGTTGCCGCGGACGAAGTCGATCCGGGACAGCTGCGCGTCCGGGTTCTCGGCGAAGTAGCCGTCGCCGTACTCCAGCACGTAGAGTGCGCCGTCCGGGCCGAACTCCATGTCCATCGGGTTGTCCACCACCAGCGACGGCGCCACCGGACGGATGTCCGTCACGTCGCCGTCGGAGTCGAGGCGGAACTCCTTGATGTAGTCGCGGGACCACTCGTAGAACAGCGGCACCCCGTCGTAGTAGGCCGGCCAGCGGGTGCGCGACGTGCTGGTTCCGTCGTACTCGTACGCCGGGCCACCCATCGGAGAGATGCCGCCGGTGCCCAGCTGCGGGAACTCGGCCGAGGGGGCCGCCGCGTACCAGACCTCCGGCTGCTCGACCGGCGGCAGCACGCGCTTGCCGGTGTTGTGCGGTGAGTCGTTGACCGGGCGCTTGCAGTTGAACTTGGCGCCGGACTCGCCGGTGGCGAAGTCGTAGTCGCGGTAGGCGATCGTCGGCGTCACGCAGTACGGCCAGCCGTAGTTGGCCGGCTTGTCGACGAGCATCCACCGGCCGTGCCCGGCCGGCCCACGCTCCGGGTTCGGGCTGGAGGCGTCCGGGGAGTAGTCGCCCACGTACACGTCGTCGGTACGCCTGTCGACGGCGAACCGGAATGCGTTGCGCAGCCCCATCGCGTAGATCTCCGGGCGGGTCTGCGCCGTGCCGGGCTTGAACAGGTTGCCGGCCGGCACCGTGTAACCACCACCGGCCTTCACCTTGATGCGCAGCAGCTTGCCGCGCAGGTCGTTGGTGTTGGCCGAGGTGCGCTGGGCGTCGTACGCCGGGTGGCGGTCGGCCCGTTCGTCGATCGGGATGTAGCCGTCGGAGGCGAACGGGTTGGTGTCGTCACCGGTCGACAGGTACAGGTTGCCCTTGCTGTCGAAGTCGATCTGGCCGCCGACGTGGCAGCAGATGCCCCGGTCGGTGGGCACGTCGATGATCTGCTGCTCGCTGGCGAGGTTCAGCTTCATCCCGTCCAGCTTGAACCGGGACAGCCGCAACGCGCCCTTGAACCGCTGCCAGTCCGCCTCGGTGCCGGTCTCCGGCGCGTCCCCCTCGTTGACGCCGGGGGTCGCCGGGTCGTCCACCGGAGTGTCCATCGGCGGGGAGTAGTAGAGGTACACCCACTTGTTCTGGGCGAAGTTCGGGTCGATGGCGACGCCCTGCAACCCCTCCTCGTCGTGCTCGTACACCGGAATGTCGGCGGCGAGGGTGTTCAGCCCGGTGCGCGGGTCGTGGATGCGGACCTCACCGGTGCGGGAGGTGTGCAGCACCCGCAGGTCGGGCAGGACGGCGAGGCTCATCGGCTCGCCCGGGAAGTCGTTCAGTGTCACTTTCTGAAAGCTGCTGTCCGGCGGCGCGGCCGGCGCCGCGGACGCTGCCGACTGTGGTACGGCCAGACCGGCCGTCACCAACAGCAGGGCGGACGCGAATGCGGTCCTGTTCATCAGGTGAATCCCCCGGGGTGGTTTCAGTACCGAAGTGAGGCGAGATAGTCGAAGCCAACGCGAGCGGTGTCCAGGGCGTCGGCGGGGGAGCGCGGTGCGGTGCCCGCGTCGTCACGCTCCACGATGTACTCCTCGATGCCGGCCTCCCGCTCGTGGGCGAAGATGCGGCCGAAATCGATGACGCCGTCGCCGAGGTCGGCGAAACCACCCTCGACGTCGAGGTCCTTGACGTGCACCTGGCGGATCCGACCGCGGTTGGCCCGGATCACGTCGACCGGGTCGTGGGCGCCCCGCCAGGTCCAGTAGAGGTCGAGTTCGAAGTGGACCAACCGGGAATCGGTCTGCGAGCTGAGGATGTCGAACCCGGTCGAGCCGCCAGTCAGCGGCACGAACTCGAGCTGGTGGTTGTGGTAGCCGAAGTCCAGCCCCGCGCGTTCGGCGAGCCGACCGGCGCGGTTCAGGTCGCGAGCCAAGGCCCGGTAGATGGCGGGGTCCCGGATCGGCTGACCGCTCGCGTCCCGACCGAAGTACGGGTGGACGATCTTCTTGCAGCCCACCACGTTGGCGTCGGCGAGAGCCTGCTCCCAGGTCGCGGCGTCGAACGGCTGCGGGATGCCGACATGCCCGGAGGTGGAACGCAGGCCGGCCTCGTCGAGCGCGGCCCGGAACTGTGCGGCGGTGCGTCCGACGAAACCTGCGTGCTCCACTCGCCGGTAGCCGATCCGACGCAGCGCGTCCAGGGTGCCGGGCAGATCGGCGGCGAGCTGATCACGCAGCGTGTAGAGCTGAATGCTGATCCGGTCCACCGGCACCCGGCGGCGGCCCTGGGCCTGCCCGGTGGATGCGGCGGGCGCGGCGACGGCAGGGCCGCCGAGCAGGCCGGCGGCGCCGACAGCGGCCGCGGAGACGGTCGCGGCGCGCAGCACTCCACGCCGGCTGACCGGCTCGGACGCCGGGGTCGGCCCCGGTCGGTTGAGTTGTTGATCCATGGTGGTGGTCCCTTCCTGACGGCTGGTACGCCGTCGGCGGCGGTCGACCTGACTGCCGTCCGCCGGGCGCGCCGAACCGGCCGGAGGCGGGCTCCGGCTGGAACGGTGAGGGACGGCGCGGGTGCGGCCCGGACCCATCGGGGGGCGGAACGCGGCGACCCGGCAGAGGTGGCGGCAAGTTGATCGACGAATGGGCAACCCTCTATCTAGATCGAGACCTTACCCTTGCCTCCGGACGAAGGCAAAGCTTTGTCGCGTTCGCCGGAAGTTTCGCTTCAATTGACAAAAGTCCGCCCACGAGGTGCGCCACCCGGCCTGACCTTCTACTTCCCGCGCCGCCGCGCCGCCGCGCCGCCGCGCGCGCCATCAGCCCCGCCCGGCCCGGCCCGCCCCGGCGCGTGATCCACCCGGGGTTCATGGAAGTCGCGGCAGGGCGACCGGGATGCGGCGACTTCCTTGTAGTCGAGTCGATCATGAAGCCGGCCGGCCGTGCCACCGCCCCCGCCATTCGGACAGTCGACGTTGCGTCGCTCAAGCGGAGCAAAGCGCATGACACGGGTCGGTTGAACACCTGTTCCGGCCAAGCGGAGCATTGTCGGAAAATGCGTCGATAAATGCGCCGCCGAGTATTTCCGAATGCCGCGAATGGTCCCCTCAAGCGGGCAAGAATGTGGCGGAGGGAAGTCGAAAACGGGGGGACTGAAACATGATGTCTAGGCGGCGATTGACGCTGTTGGCGGTAACCATCGCGGCGGCACCACTCGTCCTGGGTGCGTGCACCGCCGACCGGGGTTCGGCGACCGGCTCGGCCAAGAAGCACGCCGCCCCACCGGAGCTCGCTGTGACGCCGGGGGACAAGGCCCGGGACGTCCCGGTCAGCGCCGAGGTGGGCACCGTGGTCACGGGCGGGCGGGTCACCGGCGTACGCCTCACCGACGACAAGGGCAAGCAGGTCAACGCCGAGCCGCGCGAGGACGGCTCCGGCTGGGTGCCGAGCGCCCCGCTGCAACCACGACGGACCTACACCGCCGAGGTGACCGCGACCGGTGACTCCGGTGCCACCACCACCCGCACCACCACGTTCACGACGATGGCCAAATCGACCAGGCCGCAGATCACCAGCACCCTCTATTTCAACGGTAATCGGACGTACGGCACGGCGATGCCGGTAACGGTGGCGTTCGACCCAGGAATTCCGAAAGAGGCCAGGGCGGATGTCCAGCGGCGGTTGTTCGTAAAGACGAATCCGCCGCAACCGGGTGCCTGGTCGTGGCTTGAGGATGGAAGTCAGGTCTATTACCGGGCTCCCGATTTCTGGAAGCCGGGGACCACCATCAGTGTCCGGGCCGGTCTGGAGGGTCTGCCGATCGGAAAGAAACTGGTCGGCGACGCCGAGCGGACCGCGACCTCCAAGATCGGACGGCAGGTCTCGCTGGAGATCGACAACGCCACCAAGCAGATGACAGTGCTGCGCGACGGCAAGCAGGTCCGCCGGATCCCGGTGAGCCTGGGTAAGCCGAGCACACCGAGTTCCAGCGGCAAGATGGTGATCATGGAGAAGCACGAGCGGGTCACCTTCGACACCCGGGGTGAGCCGGACGGTGGCTACGTGGTCGACGTCGACGACGCCCAGCGCTACACCTGGGGCGGCGAGTTCATCCACTCCGCCCCCTGGTCGGAGGGGGACCAGGGCAACACCAACGTCTCGCACGGTTGTGCGAACGTCTCCGCCACCGCGGCCGACTGGTTGATGGGGGTGACGCAGGTTGGTGACCTGGTCACCGTCAAGGGCACCGAGGTGGAGCTACAGCCGGGCAACGGCTGGACCGCGTGGAACGTGAGCTGGGACGAGTTCGCCCGGGGCAGCGCCCTGCCGGTGCCGCCCGGGCTCAAGCCCGCGCCGGTCGCCCCGGCGCACCCGGGCGCGGTGGCCGGCGGATCGCCCGCACCGGCGCCCTCGGTCAGCGGCCGCTGAGGCAGCACTGACGGCTTGACAGGGCTGGGCCGCCACGACGGCGGACCGGCCCTGTCGCCGCCCGCGCCCGTCACACCAGGGGTACCCGGCGGGACCGGCCCAGTCGCCGCCCCAGGCCATCACCCCAGGGGCACGCGAGCCACCCCGGACCCGGTCAGGCTGCCCAGCCAGAGGTGGTCGCCGTGCTGGCGTACCCCGGTGATCATCGAGTAGTGCCCGTTCGGACCGTGCAGCGTCCGGCGGACCGTTCCCCCGTCGTCGACCAGCGCGACCAGCCCGTAGCGGCGTGGCTGCGGCTGCATCGCGTCGGGCAGCAGGGCGGCGATCTGGCGCAGCCGCGGATGGGGCAGCAGCCGTTCGGCGATCGGCACACGCGGGCTGGGCAGCGCGATCCAGTACGTCCCGTCACCCACCGAGGCGAGATTGTCCGGGTACGCGGGCAGGTCGGCGAGGACCCGCACACCGCCGCTGAGCTCGACTCGCAGCAGGCGGTGGGTGCTGGTCTCCACCAGCATCAGCGCCGACTCGTCGGGGGTCAGCGCGATCCCGTTGGGGAAGTACAGCCCGTCGGTCACCACCTCGGTGCGGCCGCTGCCCGGATGGTGGGCCAGCACCCGACCGTTGGGACGGTGCTCCAGCAGGTCCCGCTTCCAGTGCGAGACCGGAAACCGGTCGGAGCTGTCGGTGAAGTAGATGGTGCCGTCACGGCCCACCGTCGCGTTGTTGGCCAGGTGCACCGGCGGTGCCGTTCCGGTCAGTTCGCGTACCGCGCCGTCCGGGGTGACCCGCAGCAACCCGCGGTACGCGTCGCAGACCACCAGGGCCTCGCCGGACGGGTCCAGCTCGATGCCGAGCGGACGGCCCCCGGTCTCGGCCAGCAGTTGGGGTGGGGTGCCGGCCCGCGCGTCGACCGGCCACCACCACAGCCGACCGTCCTCGTCGCCACTGATCACCCGCCCGGCGCCGTCGACCAGCACGTCCTCGGGGCCGACGGCGCCCGCGGGGAGGGGTAGCAACTCGGCCTCGTCGAGCCGGCGGTCGGTGGGGGCCCATGGCCCGGCCAGCGCCGGAGGGCTGGTCGCCGGCTCGCGGACGGGGCGGATCAGCCGGGGCGGCCGGGGCCGGGGGATCAACATCGACCTATTCTCCACCCGAATGCCGGCCGACCCCCGGGTTCCGGGCCCGCGCGGCGCGCCGCCCGAGCCCCTGACTCCACCCCGAGAGGGAGGTGGGGTACCTCGGGGTATGCCCCTGGGCGTACCCGGAATCACTCCGCGGAGGGGCGAAAGTGTCGGTGGTGGCGGCTAGATTTCTGGGCATGGAAGAGCACAGCGACCGGCTGGACGTGCAGGTCAGCGTGGGTGACCAGATGGTCCTCGTGCGGGTGGCCGGCGAGATCGACATCGCGACGGTGGCCGCGTTCCGGTCCGCGCTGTGGTCCGCGCCGGCCCGCCCGGTGCTTCAACTGGAGTTGTCCGGGCTGCGGCTGCTCTCCGCCGCCGGCGTTCGCACGCTGCTCGCCGCGCATCTGCGCGTGCGGGCCCGCGGTGGCGAGCTGGTCCTGGTCGACCCGAGCCCGGTGGTGGCGCGGGTGTTGCGCGTCACCGGGCTGCACCGCGTGATGCCGATTCTGGAGCTGACCTCGCCGATCGAGGCCGCGCGTCGCCCGGTGGTCGCGACCACGGACCTGCAACTGGCCGCCTGAACCCGGTCGACGAGGTGGGCCGCCACCGTCGCACCCGGGCGCGGGGCCGCCGGCGTGGGCCGGCGACCCCGACGATCGGTCAGTTCACTCCGAGCAGGTCGACGACGAAGATCAGCGTCTCGCCCGGCTTGATGACGCCGCCGGCGCCCCGGTCGCCGTACCCCAGGTGTGGCGGAATGGTCAGGCGGCGGCGACCGCCGACGCGCATGCCGGCGACGCCCTGGTCCCAGCCGGCGATGACCTGACCGCCGCCGAGCGGAAAGTCGAACGCCTCGCCCCGGTTCCAGGACGAGTCGAACTCGCCGCCGGTGGAGTGCGACACGCCGACGTAGTGAACGCTGACCAGTTGGCCCGGCTCGGCCTGCGGGCCGTCGCCCACGGTGATGTCCTCGATCACGAGGTCGGCCGGCGGTGCACCCTCGATCGGACCAACCTCGGGCTTGCCCGACTGGGCGCCTGCTGCCTGGGTCATGCGGGGATCTCCTGCCGTGTTGGGTGATGTGTCCGGTCACCGTCGATCCTGCCGGATCACCCGTCACCGATGTGTGGCGGACCCGCAACCTGCTCCGCGGCCCCCGTACGCCGGTCGTGCGCCGACGGTCCCGGTGGCGCTGCGGGCCCGGGCGGTGGGGCGACGCCATGGCGGGCCTCACCGGTGCCCGACCCGACTTCGTGCGACCGTCCGATGCCGGGTCGGGCGTTCACCTAGGCTCGGAAAGGGCCGGCCGGCCTGGTTGACGGGCGGTGCGCGGTGGTCGATGCGGAGGGCGTCGGTGGCTGAGGCGACGGTCGCGGTCCCGCTGTGGGCCTGGGCGGCGGTCGGCGCGGTGATCGCGGTGATGCTCGCCGTGGATGTGCTCCTGCACCGGGACAACCACGTCATCGAACTCCGTGAGGCACTGCTGTGGAGCGCCGTCTGGATCGGCGCGGGTCTGCTGTTCGGGTTGGTCGTCTGGTGGGGCCTCGGCGGTGACCCGGCCATCGCGTACTTCTCCGGCTACCTGCTGGAGAAGGCGCTCTCGGTGGACAACGTGTTCGTCTTCGCGCTGCTCTTCGGCTATTTCCAGGTGCCGTCGGGCTACCAGCACAAGGTGCTGTTCTGGGGTGTCGTGGGGGCACTCGTCTTCCGGCTGCTGTTCATCTTCGCCGGCGCCGAGTTGCTGGACCGGCTCGCCTGGGCCGGGTTCGTGCTGGGCGCGTTCCTGATCTGGACCGGTTGGCGGCTGGCCGTACGCGGAAAGCCGGAGGTCGACCCGGAACGCAACATCGCCGTCCGGCTGTTCCGGCGGCTGGTGCCCACCGACGCCCGCTACCACGGAGACCGGTTCACCGCCCGGGTGGGCGGCCGACGGATGGCGACGTTGCTGCTGGTCGCGCTCGTCGCCATCGAGGCCACCGACGTGGTCTTCGCCATCGACTCGGTGGCGGCGATCCTTGCCATCACCACCAACACCTTCCTGGTCTGGACGGCCACCGCGTTCGCCGTCCTGGGCCTGCGCAGCCTCTACTTCTGCCTCGCCGGCCTGCTGCGCCACTTCGGCTACCTGCGGTACGGGCTCGCGCTGCTACTGGCCTTCGCCGGGCTGAAACTGATTCTCGCCGAGACGCCGGTGGGCAAGCTGCCGGTCTGGTTGACCCTGGCCGTGGTTCTGCTGACCCTGGCGGTCTCCATCGGCGCCAGCACCCTGGCCGCCCGCCGAACCGCTGACTGAGCCGCCGGGCCGCTGACAGGGGCGGCCGGGCTCGATGCGGGCGGTCACGTCGAGGTGCGCGGGCTGGCAGTCGGTCGTCGCCGCGAATCGGCGTACCGCGGCGCGAACGTGCTCGCGTACGCCGGTGGCCGACGCGTCGGCGGTGAGGTCCACCCGGATCCACACGTCGGGGCGCGGTGGCGCGCCGGTGAGCACCACGCGGGCCCGGCGTACCCCGGGGTTGCCGGTCAGGTCGCGTACCAGTGCGTCGGCGAGAACGTCGGTGGCGAGCCGGGTCCGGCCCGGCCGGCGTCCGGGGTGGCTCAGGGTGCCGCGCAGCGCGCCGTCCGGGCCCCGCAGCTCCCGGGTCAGCAGGCGCTGCCCGGCCAGCGCGAACAGCGCTCCGGCGACGGCCGCGGCCAGGGTGCTCCACGGCGCGGCGATCCGCCACCTGTCGACCAGCTCGGCGCTGAGCAGCACCGCCGCCGGGTCAGCGCCGGGCAACGTGCCGAGGCTGGCCGTCAGCGCGGCCCCGCCGCCCCCGACCAGCAGCAACGCGATGATGGTCCACAGCAGTCGGTGCCCGGCGTTTGTCACGCCGGCCGTCGCCGAGGCAGCAGCCGGACGTCGATCCGGGCGGGGCGGGGTGCGCTGAGGTGGCGCAGCTCCTGGCGCACGGCGAACTCGATCTCCGCCCGGGCCGCCGGATCGCCGGTCGCGCGGACCCGGGGGCGCCACTGGCCGCCGCGCCGTCGGACCCGGACCCGGGCGTGGCGGACGCCCGGCACCGCGCTGGCCGCGTCAGCGAGCCGCCGTTCCACACAGCGTCGGTGCAGGTGCCAGCCGTCGCGCTCGTCGGCGCGTAGGCGGACCGGCGTCCAGCGGCGCAGTTGGGCGACGAGGATGGCCAGGCCCAGCAGGAGGGCCCCGCCGGCCACGGCCCGGACGGTGGGGTCTCGCCACCGGGTGCCGCTGAGCGCGTCGAGCCAGCCGCTGGTGTCGAGCGGTGCCGGTCGGTGCACTGTGAGCAGCAACGCCTGGACGGCCGCCGCCGCGCCACCGAGAAGCAGGGCGGTTGCCAGCAGCAACGAGGCGACCCGGTTGGCGGTGCGCATCTCAGCCGTCCTCCGGTGTTGTGGCGGTGCCGACGCCGGAGGAGTCGACGCCGGGGACGAGCAGGTCGTCCACGGTGACGGTCACCACCGCCACGCTGAGCCCGGTCTGGGCGGCCACCCGGTCGGTGACCACCGCCCGGACCGTCTCGGCGATCGTCGGCACGCTGTGCCCGTACCAGGTGATGAGGTGCAGGTCGAGTCCGACGGACCGGTCATCCAGGCGGACCGCCGCCGGGCGGACGACGGACACGCCCGGCACGAGGCTGGCCGCCTGCACCGCGATCCGCGCGACGTCCGCGATGTCGCCCGGGCGGCGTTCCGGACCGCTCGTCCCGGCGGCCGGTCCGGTGCCGGGGTTCGTCCCTGCGGACGGGCGGGTGGTCATCGGCGCCGCCGAGCGTCGGCGCGGCGGTCACCGAGACCGGTCACCGCGAGGTCGCCGTCGAGCACCCGGACGACCAGCCAGCCGAGCAGGCCGACGAGCACGGCGAGGGCGGCCACGCCGACGCCGGCGAGCGCCCAGACCGCCACGGCGAGGAACCCGGCGAGGAAGCCGAACTGCTGTCGCGACATGGTCACCTCCGGGCCGGTCCGGTACCGGCGGTCGGTGGATACACCTGGCGGCAGTCTCTGGAACGTCGGCGCTACTGTGATCCCGGTCACACAAGAAGTCGGTGGCCCATGATCGACCACCTAGACTCGGCCCGGCTCGACCGACCGGCGGATGGATCAGGCAGATGACGAGCATCGGGAGCGACGACCGCGGTTGGCTGCGGGCGATGCCCGCCGAGGCGGGGCGCGACGCGCTGCTCAGCCGCGCCGGCCATCGGGTCCTGCCGGCACGCCGGCTCACTGATCTGGTCCAGGGCCGCCCACCCGGCGTCACCGGCAGCCAGTGGACCTCGGCGAGCCGCGCCAGCTTCGACTTCGTGGTCCACGCCGCCGACACCGGCCGTCCGGTCGCCGCCGTGCAGATCGGCCCGGTGCCGTCTCCCGGCTCGGCGGAGCAGCGCGTCGAGCGACTCACGGACGCGGTGAGCGCGGCCGCCGGCCTGCCCGTTCTGCGGATCGGTTCGCCCACGTTGAACGCCGCCGAGCACGGCCGCCGCCTGGTCGAGTACGTGATCGACGCGCGCGCCTACGCCGCGGGCGGGCCGACCGCCGGCGGGACCGAACCGGCGCCGGTGGGCTTCCGGGACATCCTGGGCCGGCTGCCGGACGGACGTACCGGGCCGGTCAACGACCTCGGTGCGCTGACCCGCGCTGCGGCCGTCGAGGCGTACGTGGCCGGGCGGGTGGCCGACCCGATCGTGCGAGGACTGCACGTCCGCTGGGTGGACGGGCCGGCACAGGGGTGGAGTTGGGTGCAGGTACGCCCCGACGCGTGCCTCATCGAGCAGGTCTCGGTGACCGAACACCGCTTCTCCTGCGGCATCGACGCGGCCCGGCTGGCCGAGGATCTCGCCGCCGTCGCCGTGGGGGAACGACTGCGGGAGAACGCCGTCGCCGACCTGCTGTCACGCGCCGAGTGGACCGCGCAGATCGCCGCGCTGAGCCAGCGCCGCCACGAACTGGTCGGCGGGTTCGCCTTCGACCACCTCTGCGCCGACTGACCAGCGCCCCTTTTCACCTGCTGCTCCTGCTCCGCGCCGGCTCCGCGTCGGGTCGCGGCAATTTCCTGTGCGTCTGTTGAACCTTCCCGGCCGCCGCCCCGTACTCCTGCGCGAATGAACAGGATCTCCCCATCCGCGTCCACCGGGCGCGGGAGACGGTGCGGAAAGGGCATCGTCGGCCATCGACGCATTACCGGGTAGGTCACGGTGGGTCGCCACCGCGGCGTGCCACTCACATCCGTCGGTCCGCCGAGGGCAGAAATCCACTACCGGATCGAGAAGGAGAGCAATTCGATGCGCAGGTCCACTCGGGCGCGCCGGCCTTCCGGCAACGCGCGGAGCAAGCGTCTGCTGGCAGTTGTCGGCACGCTCGCGGTCTTCGGCGGAGTTGTCGCCGTGACTCAGATTTCGTCGGCCCAGGACCGGCGGACAAATAAGCCCCGTCCGGCTTCCGGGCAGTGCGTGGAGCCGAGCCCGGGCGCGACCGCGCCGACCGGTGGCGGTTCTACCAGCCGTACCTGGCAGAACGGTCGGTGGGTGCGTAATCACTGGGGTGACGGACAGCAGTCGGTTCCCGAGTGTGAGGACGGCAAGGACGGCACCGTGGGCACCGGCACCGCCATCGCCTGTCCGGATGTGGCGGCCAAACTGCCGCAGGTGCCGAACCGGGCTCGGGCCGAGGTGGACCGCAACCTCGCCCAGTTGCAGACCCAGATCGCCGAGGCGGACCGCCGGCTCGCCGCCGAGGGCAACAAGGGTGAGGCGTTCATCCGCAACGCGATCCTCCAGCCGTTGGCCGGCAAGCGCCGCGCCGTGCTGGACCGGATCACGACCGCCATCGACCGGGTCGGACCCCGGCCGCAGGGCCTCGCGCAGCTCGCCGAGTGCCAGGTGCAGCCCACCGGCGGTACGGGCGGCAACAACGGCGGCGGCACCACGCCCACCACCACCCCCGGTGGTGGCAACAACGGCGGTGGCAACAACGGTGGCGGGAACAACGGCGGCGGGAACAACGGCGGTGGCACCGAGCCCGGCGCCGGGCTCGGCGTGCTCGCCAACGACTGCGACGAGAGCCGGCTCCAGCCGCACGACGGTTTCCAGAACGGCAACCGCTGCGTGAGCACCGAGTTCGGTGAGGTCGGTGCGGCGGCCAACAACCCGTCGCTGCTGATCACCCAGTTCCCCGAGCAGGTCGGCCAGAACCAGCCCTTCACCCTGCGGGTCAGTACCCGCAATCTGGTCCGGGACCGCTTCCTGGCCGCCGGTCAGGGTGGCTACTACGTGGAGAGCTCGCTCCTCAACGACCAGGGCCTGGTCCGCGGTCACTTCCACACCGCCTGCCGGATGCTGGACAGCCTGACCGCTCCGCCGGAGCCGCAGGAGGTGCCCGCGTTCTTCGTCGCGACCGAGGACGGCCGCGGTGGCGCCCAGCCCGACGAGGTGACGATCCAGATTCCGGGCCTGCCGGAGTCCGGTACCGCCCAGTGCTCCGTCTGGGCCGGTGACGGCTCGCACCGCCTGCCGATGATGGAGCGGGCCAACCAGACTCCCGCCTTCGACTCGGTGCGCATCGACGTCAACTGAGTTCAGGTGCCAACGGCGGGCGGGCCCCCCCCGGCGGAAAACCCGGTGGGGGGCCCCCCCCGCCCGCAGGGTGGGGGGGCAAACCAACCCGGGCCCCCCGGATCAGCCCGGCCCCC
>NZ_JBEYUF010000018.1:0-50642 GCF_040643355.1 Micromonospora sp. NPDC047187 | reverse complement strand
CCCCAAACCCCCCCCCCCGCTTCCGCCGGGGGGCACCTCCCCCACATTTTTTTCCGGGGCCCCCGGGGGCCCCCCCCCGGGGCCCCCCCCCGGGGGGGCCCCCCCCGCCGCCTCGCTTCGGGTGCCTGGACAAACGACGGGGCCCCGCCGTTTCCGGCGGGGCCCCGTCGAGTCGCGTCAGCGGCTCTTGTACGCCTCGACGACCTCAACCGGGATCCGGCCGCGCTCGGAAATCTTGTAGCCGTTCTTGACGGCCCATTCCCGGATGGCCCGGTTCTGCTCCCGATCCATTCCCGCGCCGGTGGGTCGCCCCGGTCGCCGGACAGAACGGGTGCTCTCCACCGGACCGCGCCCGATCCGCCGACCCGCATTGATGTACGGATCGAGCGCCTTGCGCAGGACGCCGGCATTCTCGTCGGAGACATCGATCGTGTAGGCCACGCCGTCGAGACTGAACTCAACCGTCCGGTCGGCCTTCCCACCGTCGAGGTCGTCGGTCAGGACCGTGATTACTTTTCTCGCCATTGCCGATTACTCCCTGTGTGCGGCGGGATGTGTCCAAAGTCTGACCTACCACCCCGGTAATCCGCAACAATATGCCTTCCATTCATTCGGCGCGTCGCGATTCCGTTACCGAGCAAAACCGTGAATCGGTTCGGTGCGGAGGCTTCATTCCCCGAGGATGCCGCTGTGACCGGCGACGGCAGCCGCCTCGGCCCGGTTCGAGACCCGCAACTTGCGCAGCAACGCGGCGGTCATCCGTTTCACCGTCCGTTCGGAGACGTGCAGTTCTTCGGCGATGTCGACGGTGCTGCGGCCGGCGGCGATCGCTCGCAGCAGTCGCCGTTCCTCGCCGTCCAGGTCGACGGGCGCGGAGCGCGTGGGCCGCAGCATGGCGCGCAGCAGTTCGGCCGGCAGCACCGCCCAGCCGTCGAGGATCGCCAGCAGCGGGGGCAGCAGCTCCTCCGGTTCGCTGGTCTTCGGCAGGAACCCCTCGGCGCCGGCCCGCAGCGCCTCCACCGCTGGCCCGGGCTCGGCGGAACCAGACATCGCGACCACCCGTACCCGTGGGGTGGTCCGCCGGATCGCGGCCACCGCCCGGATACCGCCGGGCGGCGGCATGTGCAGGTCGACCAGGGCCAGGTCGGGGCAGCAGCTGCTGACCAGGGCCGCCGCCGCGGCGGCGTCGCCGGTCGAGGCGACCACCTCGGCGCGGCCGTTAGTGGTGATCGGGAGCAGCAACTCCAGGCCGCGGACGAAAAGGGGGTGATCGTCCACGACGACGAGTCGCAAGGTGGAGGCTCCCGGCATGTCTGCGCCGTTCCCCAGCGGGTACCGATCATGCGGGTTCGCACCGAACGAGGGGAGTCGGGTGGATGCGCGTACGGCACGGTTTGCGGGACCTGCTGCGAGGGTTGCGCCCCAATGAGCCGACACCCGGCGAGAGGCGACCGACGGCGGCCGATTCGGAGTTGCTGCTGCGGGTGTTGTGCCACGAGTTCCGGACGCCGATCAGCACCCTGACCTCGCTGACCCGCGCGCTGGCAGACGAGCGTCGGGAGCTGACCGGGGACGACCGGCGGGCGCTCAGTGAGCTGGCCCGTGACCAGGCCGCCCACCTGCAGAGCCTGCTGCGCGACGCGACCGCCGGCACCGGCGTGCTGACGCCGACTCCGCAGCCGGAGCCGGCCGTCGCGCTGGCGGGCATCCTGCGGGAGGCCGCCGCTCTGGTGCCGGTCGGCCGTCGGCGGGCGCGGGCCACCCGGGGAGCGGCCTCCTTCCCGGTGCCGGCGGGACGAACTCGACAGGTGCTGGTCAACCTGGTGCAGAACGCGTTGCGGCACGGGCCGCCGGACGGACAGGTCGGGCTCTACGCCACGGTGCGCGGCCCCAGCCTGAGCATCCTGGTCACCGACGAGGGTCGGGTCGACGAAGCGCTGCTGGTCGCGCTGCGGCGTCCGGCGCCGGCCGTCGGGATGTCCGGTCTGGGCCTGTGGATCGCGCGGCAGCTCGTCGCGACCGACGGTGGAGCGTTGCGGGCGTACCGGCTACGGCCCCGTGGAGTGGCGCTGGAGGTGCTGCTGCCGATGGCTCGGCCGGTGCGCTGACCCGGGCGGGACACCGGTTGGCCCGCTCGGGTCATCGGGGCGGGAACGGCCTCGCTACCTGTTTTCCGGTACCGAGGAGGTTGGATGTTCAGCCACGTCAAGGATCTGCAGTTCGAAGCCAAGCCGGACGGCCCGGACGCGGCGTTCGCCCGGCGGTTGCAGGAGGTGCTGGGCGGCAAGTGGGGTGAGATGACGGTCGCCAACCAGTATCTCTTCCAGGGTTGGAACTGCCGGCTGCCCGGCAAGTACAAGGACCTGCTGCTCGACGTCGGCACCGAGGAGATGGGCCACGTCGAGATGATCGTCACGATGATCACCCGGCTGTTGGACAACGCGCCGCTGTCGCTGACCGAGGGGATCGCGGAGGATCCCGGAGGTGCCGCGACCTACGCCGGTGAGAATCCGGCGCACTTCATCCACGGCGGGGGTGGGGCCCTGCCCACCGACTCCAACGGGGTGCCCTGGAACGGCGCGTTCATCACCGCCAGCGGCAACCTGTTGGCCGATTTCCAGCTCAACGTCACCGCCGAGGCGCAGGGTCGGCTCCAGGTCGCCCGGTTGTTCCACATGACCGACGACCCGGGCGTCAAGCAGATGCTGCGCTTCCTGCTGGCCCGCGACACGATGCACCAGAACATGTGGCTGGCGGCGATCGAGCAGCTCAAGGAGGACGGGCTGGAGGAGATGCCGGTGCCGGAGGCCTTCCCGGACTCGGGTGAGTTCACCGAGGAGTACGGCTACACGTACCTGGGTTTCTCCTCGGGCACCGACGCCGCCCAGGGGCGCTGGGCGTCCGGGCCCTCGCCGGACGGCAAGGGCGAGTTCCGGTACGACGACAACCCGCGGGCGAACGCGCCGGAACCGGTGCTGCCTCCGGGTGACCCTCGGTTGTACGGCACCAACCCGGGGGTGGCCGGCTCGGTGGTGAACACGGTGAAGAGCAAGCTCACCTGAGGTGCCTCGTCGGGTCGCCCGCCGGTCCTGGGCGACCCGACGGACCGGGGAGAAGAGTGGTCTGGGTCACAGGTCGGAACAAGGGGAACGCTTTGTTACTTGAGTGAGACACGCTCAACTCAACGCGATAGCAGGTGTTCGATGGCAACTCTTCCGGTACTTCCCCTGACCGACGCCGTGCTGCTGCCCGGCATGGTCATCCCGGTGACCCTCGACCCCACCACCCAGGCCGCGATCGACGCGGCGCGGGCGACCGGCGACCGCAAGCTGCTGGCCGTGCCGCGCATCGACGGCGAGTACGGTCCGGTGGGCGTGGTCGCCACCATCGAGAAGGTCGGCCGGCTGCCCGAGGGTGAGCCCGCCGCCGTCATCCGTGGCCTGTCCCGGGCCCGGATCGGCTCCGGCGTGCCCGGCCCCGGCGCCGCCCTCTGGGTCGAGGCGACCGAACTCGACGAACCCGCCTACGCCGGTCGGGCCCGGGAACTCGCCCGCGAGTACCGCGCCCTGGTGACCTCCGTGCTCCAGCAGCGGGGCGCCTGGCAGGTCATCGACGCGGTGGAGCGGATGACCGACCTCTCCGAGCTGGCCGACTCGGCCGGTTACGCGCCCTGGCTCACGCTGGAGCAGAAGACCGAGCTGCTCGCCGCGCCGGACGTCACCGCCCGGCTGGAGCTGCTGGTCGGCTGGGTGAAGGACTACCTGGCCGAGCAGGAGGTCACCGAGCAGATCAACAGTGACGTCCGCGAGGGGCTGGAGAAGTCCCAACGCGAGTTCCTGCTGCGCCAGCAACTCGCCGCGATCCGCAAGGAGCTGGGCGAGGACGAGCCGGACGGCTCCGCCGACTACCGGTCCCGCGTCGAGTCCGCCGAGCTGCCGGAGAAGGTACGCGAGGCGGCCATGCGGGAGGTCGGCAAGCTGGAACGGGCCAGCGACGCCTCCCCGGAGGCGGGCTGGATCCGTACCTGGCTGGACACCGTGCTCGAGATGCCGTGGGGCACGCGTACCGAGGACAACACCGACCTGGCCGCGGCCCGAGCCGTGCTCGACGCCGACCACGCCGGCCTGGCCGACGTCAAGGACCGCATCCTGGAGTACCTGGCGGTGCGTAACCGGCGTGCCGAGCGCAACCTGGGTGTCGTCGGTGGTCGCGGGTCCGGCGCGGTGCTCGCCCTCGCTGGTCCTCCCGGCGTGGGTAAGACCAGCCTCGGCGAGTCCGTGGCGCGGGCGCTCGGCCGTAACTTCGTCCGGGTCTCGCTCGGCGGCGTCCGCGACGAGGCGGAGATCCGCGGGCACCGGCGCACCTACGTGGGGGCGCTGCCCGGTCGGATCGTCCGCGCGTTGCGCGAGGCCGGTTCGATGAACCCGGTCGTGCTTCTCGACGAGGTGGACAAGCTGGCCGCCGGCTACGCCGGTGACCCGGCCGCCGCCCTGCTGGAGGTGCTCGACCCGGCCCAGAACCACACCTTCCGGGATCACTACCTGGAGGTTGACCTCGACCTGTCCGACGTGCTGTTCCTGGCCACCGCCAACGTGGTGGAGTCCATTCCCGGCCCCCTGCTGGACCGGATGGAGCTGGTCACCCTGGACGGCTACACCGAGGACGAGAAGGTCGCCATCGCCCGCGACCACCTGCTGCCCCGGCAGCGGGAGCGGGCCGGGCTGACCGTCGACGAGGTCGCCGTTGCCGACGAGGCTCTCGCGCTGATCGCGGGGGAGTACACCCGGGAGGCCGGCGTCCGGCAGCTCGAGCGGGCCCTGGCCAAGATCCTGCGTAAGGTGGCGGTGACGCTGGCGACGGACCCGACGCCGGCACGCGTGGGCACCGACAACCTCACCGGTTACCTGGGTCGGCCGAAGTTCACCCCGGAATCGGCCGAGCGCACCGCCGTGCCCGGCGTGGCCACCGGTCTGGCCGTCACGGGTGCCGGTGGGGACGTGCTCTTCATCGAGGCGACCAGCATGGAGGGCGAGCCGGGGCTGACCCTGACCGGCCAGCTCGGTGACGTGATGAAGGAGTCGGCGCAGATCGCGCTCTCCTACCTGCGCTCCAACGGGCGGCGGTTCGGCATCGACCCGAACGCTCTCGCGGGACGCCGGATCCACGTCCACTTCCCGGCGGGCGCGGTGCCCAAGGACGGTCCGAGCGCCGGCATCACCATGGTCACGGCCCTGGCGTCGCTGGTCACCGGTCGCCCGGTCCGCCCCGAGTTCGGGATGACCGGTGAGGTGACGCTCTCCGGCCGGGTGCTGCCGATCGGTGGGGTGAAGCAGAAGCTGCTCGCCGCGCACCGGGCCGGCCTCACCGAGGTGATCATCCCGGCGCGCAACGAGCCCGACCTGGACGACCTGCCGACCGAGGTGCGCGAGGCGCTGACAGTGCACACCCTGGCCGACGTCGCCGACGTGCTCGCCCTGGCGCTGCGCCCGGCCGACGTGAAGACGCTGGACGGTCCGGCGCTCTTCGCGGTCTGACGCTCCGACCGTTCGGGCCCCCGCCGTCTTCCGACGGCGGGGGCCCTTTCGGTACGCGGGGGAAGGTCTACTGTCTCGTCTGCACCGTCAACCACCTCTCCGCCGCGAGGCGGCCCCCTGGAGGAACCCCAGTGAACGTGGTGCTCTGGATCATTCAGATCCTTCTCGCCGCCGTCTTCGCCGGCGTCGGACTGGCCAAGCTGAGCCAGCCCAAGGAGAAGTTGCGCGACGTGATGCGGTGGGTGGACCCGGTGCCGCCGTCACAGGTCAGGTCGCTCGGCGCGGTCGAGTTGCTGGCCGCCGCCGGGCTCGTGCTGCCGGCCGCCACCGGCATCGCCACAGTGCTCACCCCACTCGCCGCCGTCGGGCTGGTCATCGTCATGATCGGCGGCATCCTGGTGCACCTGCGCGCCCGCAAGCAGCAGACCACCCAGGACGGGCGTCGCACCGAGATCCAGGGCGCTGTCGCCTGCGCGGTGCTGCTCGTCCTCGCCGCCGTGGTGGCCGTTGGCCGTTTCGGCCCGTACGCTCTCTGATCCGCGTCGGCCAGCAGGCGACAATGCACAGTAGAGTCTGCCCGCCGCTCGAGGTGGCACTCAACGGGGGAGAGGCATGGAACCGATCGTGAGCGCACCTGGTGCGGTACCGCCGGCAGTGCCACAACGGTCAGATCCACCGGGCCGACGGTTGGGACGGCGGGTGCTCTTCGCTGGCGGCGCGGGCGCCGCGGTGGCGACGACGGTGGCCACCCTCGCCGGTGCCGAACAGGCGGGATCACCGCCCGTCACGACAGTGCGGGAGGCCCCGCTCAGCCTCCGGGACCCCCGGGTCGGCTGCCGGCTCGACGGCAGTGACGAGTCGGACAAGGTCACCACCGCGCTGAACCTGCTGCCGCCCGGTGGCGGGGAGATCTTCCAACCGGTGGGCGCACTCGGTCTCGGATCGGAGGTCCGCTTCCCGACGAGCGTGACCTGGACCGGCGAGAACATCGGCGCGGCGATCATCCAGCCGGCCCCGGGCTACACCGGTCGTCTGGTATCGAGCGGTAAGTACAACCAGATCTCCAACGTGCACTTCTACGGCATGCGGACCTCCGACGTGCTGTTGACCGTCCGCGGCCCCCGGTCGACCTTCCACCACCTGCACTTCGGCAACTCGGGCAGCCACGCCATCGAGTTCCTCGGCAAGGACGCGGACACCAGCGCCCACGCCAACAAGATCACCGATATCAACATCGAGGACTGCCTCGGCGTCGGCATCCTCGTGAACAAGGTCGCGTACGACAACGAGTTCCTCAACGTCTGGGTCGGTGAGTGCCAGACCGGGATACGGCTGCTGGACAGCGCCTGCTTCTTCGACAACCTGCACGTCTGGGGTTGCCGGGGCAACGGCGTGGAGCTGCGCGAACCCGCCCATCGAAACATCTTCCAGAACGTCTACCTGGAGTCGAACGGCACGAGTGGCACCGGTAGCGGCGCCGACCTGCGGCAGGTCTGGGGGACCCAGTTCATCGGCGGCCGGCTGTGGCGCAACGCCACCAACGGTATCGAGGTCTCCTCATCCGGACGTACCCGGATCATGGGGCTCGACATCCACGACAACGGCGCGAACGGGATCCTCGGCCGTGACGCCGACCTGTGCCAGGTGATCGGCAACCAGTTCTACGACGACGCGACGCCCCGCCGCCAGGACCGACCGATCGTGACGGCCGGCACCAGCAACAACTGGATCGTCACCAACAACGTGATGCGGGCGTACGACCACCGGTCCGGTGGCGCGTCGCTGGCCGGGGCCAACAACGTGGTCAACGGAAACATCGGCTAGCGCCGGCGGGGCGGCGGGTGCTCGGCGTTTCTCCCGCCGCCTCGCCGGGCCGTGTCGTCGGCGACCGTCGTGCCCCGGCGGTCGCCGACGGCGTGTTCAGCGCTCGTCGCCGCCGCGGTCGCGGCGCACGGTGGCCTTGCGGCCCTTGATCGTGCTGGAGCGCAACCCGGAGATGACCTCGTCGGCCACCCCCTGCGGCACCTCCACCAGCGAGAACCGGTCGGCGATCTCGATCGAGCCGATGTCCCGGCCGCGGATGCCGGTCTCCCCGGTGATCGCGCCGACCAGGTCCTGCGGGCGCACCCCGGCGCGTCGACCCAGGCCGACGAAGACCTGGACGGTGTTGCCGCCGCCGGAGCGTGGCCGGCCCCCGCCCCGCCGGTCGCCGCCCCGGCCGCCGGCCTCCGGTCGACCCTCGCGCGGCCCACGGACCGGAACCTGCGGGATCTCCTCCTCGTCGTCGGAGCCCGGCGACGTCACCTCGTGGGCCAGCTTCACGGCGGCGAGGGCGACCTCCATCAGGTCGAACTCGTCGGTCAGCGTCTCCACGATCACCCGGAACGGGTCGAGGTCGTCCTCCAGCAGGCTCTCCCGCAGGGCCGCCTGGGTCAGCTCCAGCCGGCGGGTACGCATGTCGGCCACGGTGGGGATCTTGTCGATGGTGATCCGCTGGCCGGTCACGCGCTCGATGGTCTTGAGCATCCGGTGCTCACGCGGCTCGGCGAGGGTGATCGCCACGCCCTCGCGGCCAGCCCGACCCACCCGGCCGATCCGGTGCACGTACGACTCCGGGGCGGACGGCACGTCGTAGTTGACCACGTGGGTCAGCTGCTCGACGTCCAGCCCACGCGCCGCCACGTCGGTGGCCACCAGCAGGTCGGCGGTGCCCGCCCGCAGCCGGCCCATGACCCGGTCGCGTTGCTCCTGGCTCATGCCACCGTGCAGCGCCTCGGAGCGGTAGCCGCGACCGTTCATCGTCTCGGTCAACCGGTCGACCTCTTCCCGGCTGCGGCAGAACACGATCGCCGCGGTCGGGGACTCCACGTCCAACACCCGACCCAGCGCGGCCGGCTTGTGCGCCCGGGTCACGATGTACGCGCTCTGCCGTACCCGGGGCGCCTCACCCGCTACCTGCTGCTCCCGGCCGATCTCGATCCGCACCGGTTCGCGCAGGTGCTGGCGGGCCATCCCGTCGATGCGCGACGGCATGGTGGCCGAGAAGAGCACCGTCTGACGCTGCGCCGGAGCGTGCTCCAGGATCGCCTCGATGTCCTCGGCGAAGCCCATGTCGAGCATCTCGTCGGCCTCGTCCAGCACCACCGTGGCCAATCCACCGAGGCGCAGGGTGCCCCGGGCGATGTGGTCGAGGGCCCGACCCGGGGTGGCCACCACCACGTCGACACCGCTGTCCAGTGCCCGCAACTGCCGCCCGATCGGCTGCCCACCGTAGATCGGCAGCACCCGCGCGCCCAGGTCCTTGCCGTAGCGGTGGAACGCCTCGGAGACCTGTACCGCCAGCTCCCGGGTCGGCACCAGCACCAGCGCCACCGGGTCGCCGCCCTGGCGGTGTGCCGTCATGAGGTTCAGCAGCGGCAGCGCGAACGCGGCCGTCTTGCCGGTGCCGGTGGCCGCCTGACCCAGCAGGTCCCGACCCTCCAGCAGCGGTGGGATAGCCTCCCGCTGGATGGGGGTCGGCTCCTCGTACCCGAGGGCGGCGAGCGCGCCCAGCAGCTCGGCGCGGAGCCCGAGCTCGGTGAAGGCGCTCACCTCGTCGGTGCCGTCGGGGGTGGCGTCGATCGGTGCGTCGTGCTGTGCAGGTGCGGAACTCATGCGCCAAGCCTTTCATCACGCCGTCCGGGCCGTTGCGGCGACCGCCACAAGAGCTGTCCCCGAGCCCGTGCTGCGGCCGTTCCGCGGTCCCGACGGCGGCCTCGATCAGGCGTCGGTGGTCAGGATGGCCAGCACCATCACCGCGGCGAGGGCCACATCGAGCACCGCGCAGAACTCGGCGTAGCCGCGCGGCACCACCCGGCCGCTGCGGTGGTACGTCAGGTCCCAGCCGGCGTGCGCCAACCACCCGAACGCCACCAGCCAGTCGGCGGTCCGCCCGCCGGCCTTCACCGCGATCAGCGTCAGGGCGACCCAGCAGAACAGACCGGCGAGTTGGGTGGCGAGCACGCCCCGCCCGCCCAGCGTGCGGCGGGCCACGCCGATCACCAGGTAGCCGCCGGGCAGCACCAGCATGGTCCACGGGCTGAGCACGCTCGGGTCGACCCACATGTCCACGGTCATCAGCAGCGCCAACCCGGTCGGCCAGCGGTGGGCGAGCGCCACCACGACCCGGTGTCGGCGTACCGGCGCCAACGCCTCGTGTCGGTGTCGGACCGCCACCAGCACCATCGCGGGGATCATCAGCAGGTGACCGCCGAGCATCAGCGCGTCGGCGTCGATCAGGCCGGCCCGAAACGGCACGACCAGCAGCAGGAACGGAACGTACATCGCGGCGGCCATCTCGCCGACCGCGTGCCAGCGGTGCGCCCGGTAGCGCATCCCCACCGTCATCCCGACGGTCATGTTCGTGGCCATCACCAGTGCGGCGACCTCCGGCCGGGCCAGCGCGTCGCCGACGCCCAGAGCGGCGCCGGCCAGCTCCCACAACGGCCCGAGCAGCAGCATCCCGGCGACCATCGCCACTGCCATCTCGCCCAGGTGCCCCAGCAGCCGCCGCCTGCCGCTGGCCGGTGCCGCGGCGGTCGGTGCCGCGCTGGTCGGTGTCGGGGCCGAGGGGGTCGGCTCGTCGGTGGGCAGGGGCGCGGTCGACGGTACGGCGGTGAGGCTGTCCGCGTACATCCGGGTGTTTTCCATGCCTCGACCCTGCCGGTGCCCCCCGGTGTGGCCGGCAGACCCGTTCGTCACGGGAAAACCGTGCGGACCGCACGGCCCGACCGTGACGGTTCGCATGGGTGGACCGTGCGCGGGGCGGTCCTAGGATCGGTGCGTGGCGAGCGAGGCGGTGACTCCCCGGGCGGACCGCCGGCTGCGTCGCGCCCGGCAGGCGACGCTGGTGTCGCTGGCCACCGGCGTCTGGGCGAGCGTCCTGCTACCGGCGGTCGGCCTGACCCGCGAGCCCGACCCGGGCCGGGTGACACTCGGCGCGGTCGGGATCCTCGCCTTCGTGATCGCCCAGACCGTCGTCCTGTACGCGGCCGTGACGCCGTGGCTCGACCCGCGCTGGCGGCGTCGGGCCGAGCTGAGTCTGGTCGCGGTGGCGGTGCTGACCGTTCCGCTGGTGGGTCCGGTGGCGGCCGGCAGGTGGCCGACCTGGGCCTGGCTCGGTGCGGCGCTGATCGGCATGACGCCGCTGCTGGTGCGGTGGCGGGCCGCGCTGGCGGTCGCGGTCGGCGTCCTGGCGGTGGCGGTGGCGGTGGCCTGGTGGACCGGTGGTTCCGTTCCGCGCCATCTCGCCGTGACTGGTGGGATCGGCGCGGCAGTGGCCGCCGTCAACGGGTTCCAGGTCTGGTTCTGGGACCTGCTCGTGGAGGCCCGGCAGGGCCAGGCCGCCCAGTCCCGGCTGGCCGCCGCCGAGGAGCGGCTGCGCTTCGCCCGCGACGTGCACGACGTCCTGGGGCACCGCCTCACGGTGATCGCGTTGAAGGCCGAACTCGCCGCCCGGCTCGCCCCGGTCGACGCGGAACGGGCCGGGCGGGAAGCCGCCGAGGTGCAACGGTTGGCCGCCTCCGCGCTGAGCGAGGTACGGGAGACCGTGCACGGCTATCGGGCCGTCGACCTCGACGAACAGCTCGCCGCGGTGGTGGGGGTGCTGCGCTCCTGCGGGGTGCGGTGCACGGTTCTGCCACTGCCGGCGGACCTGCCGCAACCCGCCGCCACCGAGCTGGCGGCGGTGCTGCGCGAGGCGAGCACCAACGTGTTGCGGCACAGCCGGGCCGACTGGTGCCGGATCCGCATCGATCGGGAGGATGGCGTGGCCAGGATGACGGTGGCCAACGACGGTGCCGACGACCGTGGCCCGGACGCGCACAGCCACGGCCTGCGCGGGCTGGCCGACCGGCTCGCCGCTGCCGGGGGCGAGTTGCGGGTACGCCGGGAGGACATGATCTTCACCCTCGAAGCCACAGTGCCGGCGCCGTCGTGATCCGCGTCCTGCTCGCCGACGACGAGGACCTGATCCGGGTAGCCGTCGCCGCGCTGCTCGCCCTGGAACCGGACATCGAGGTGGTGGCACACGCCGCCGACGGGCCGACAGCCGTCACCGCGGCGCTGGCGCACCGCCCGGACGTGGCAGTGGTGGACCTGGAGATGCCCGGCCTGGACGGCATCGCGGTGGCCGCCGAGCTGACCCGGGTCCGACCCGACTGCGCGGTGGTCGTGCTGACCGGGCACGGTCGTCCCGGGCACCTGCGCCAGGCGTTGACCGCCGGCGCCCGAGGGTTCCTGCCCAAGGGCTCGCCGGGTGGGGCGCTCGCCGACGTGATCCGCCGGGTGCACGCCGGAGGGCGCTACGTCGACCCCTCGCTGGCCGCCGACGCGTTGACCCTGCCCCCGTGCCCGCTGACCCCTCGGGAACTGGAGACGCTGCGGCTGGCGGAGGTCGGTGCCCCGGTCGCGGTGATCGCCCGTCGGGTGCACCTGTCCACCGGAACCGTGCGCAACCACCTCTCCGCCGCCGTGCAGAAGCTCGGCGCCGCCGACCGGGCCGAGGCCGTCCGCACCGCCCGGGACAACGGCTGGCTCTGACTTCGGTTGGCGTCCGCCGAGCAGGAGCGTCGCCGGCTAGCGTGGGCGCGTGCGTACGGTGGAACTGGTCTGCTCGCCCGGCCTGGAGGTCGCGGTCCGGGCGGTCTGGGGTCGGCTGGCCGCCGCCGGGTTGCCCAGCCTGGCCCGCAACATCCACCCGACCAGCCGGCCGCACCTCACCCTCGCCGCCGTCGACGAGTTCCCGCCGGGGGTCGAGCACCGCCTCGCCGCACTGTTCGACGCCGCGCTGCCGGTGCCGGTGACGCTCGACCGGGTCGTCGTCCTCGACGGCAGCGCCCCACTGGTCTGGCTCGTCCGACCCACTCCGGCGCTGACCGCGCTGCACGCCGCCGTCTGGGACGTTCTCGCCGAGGCCGACGGACACCGCCCGTGGCATGCGCCCGACGCATGGGTGCCGCACCTGAGCCTGGCCCTGCGGTTCCGCAACGCGGACCTGCGGATGGCTCGTGCCGTCGCCGGGGGGCAGCGTCCGACGGGTGACTTCGACGCCGCCCGCAGCTACGACGGCACGGACCGGACGGTGAGCCCGTTGACCGGCCGCGGCTGAGGTCGTCACGCGTCGTCCGGAGCCTCAGTTGCTGCCCCCACCGCCGTCGCCGCCTCCACCATCGCCCCCACCACTGAACTCGCCGCCACCACCGCCACCACCTGCGCCGCCGGCGTAGCCGTGGCGGCCGTCGAGGAAGGGCAGGTCGCCGCGAATGCCGGGTGGCTTGGGCCGCCTGCCCGGCCCGGCGAGGTGTTGCAGGCAGACCCGGCCCGAGACCGGGAAGCATTCGCCACGGCCTCCGCAGTCGGCCAGGTAGCGGTTGCCGTCGTGGATGTGCAGTTCCTGGTCCACCCGGAACAACAGGGGAAGGCCGGTCGGGCCACACCCCTCGTCACGCCGGCCATGGCCGAGCGTGGCGAGCAGGAGAGGCCCGCGATTGGCGTCGGTCCTGTCGCTGCTCGTCGCGGACGTCGGTCGGTGGTGCGTAGAGCGCCCGAACGCGGCGTCGCAGAAGGTGGCGTAGTCCCGCGCGTGCAGGGTCATCTCCTGCCACAGATCGTCCACGACCACCGAGGGCATGGACAGCTTCGCGCCGGGCTGGCGGGCGATGATCCGGAACCACTGCCGGGTCGCGGTTTCGACGAGAACGAGGTCGTCGTCGCTGAGATGGGGATACCGGTTTCTGAGATGTTGACGCCCGCTGGCAGGAAACCGCAGTTCGGACACGGCACGGAGTCGGCGAGGGGTGCGGTCGCTTCTGAACTTCGTCCAGATCATCCGGTTACTTCTATCCGCCCGGCGATGCAGGCGCTAAGGCCCCGACTTGCCGAAGTGGCGCCGCGGCTCCTTCAGAGTAGGGCAGTAGGCAAGCGCCTCACCGACGCCTGTCAGGCAGGCTGTACGTGGTGGCCAGTGCGGCGAGGGCCTCGGCGCTGCGGCTCCCCGGCTCCGGCATGCCGACCAGGAGCTGCTGTCCGGGCGCATCACGGACGTCGAACGTCTGGTAGGTCAACTCGATCCGTCCGGCGGCCGGGTGCTGCACCACCTTGAACATCCTGGTAAGACCGCGCACGCTCTGGTTCGCCCAGAGGGTCCGGAACTCTGGCGAGCCCCGCCCCAGGTCGGCCACCAGCGACTGGATTTCCGGGTCGTTTGGAAAGAGGCCGGCATTGAGCCGCAGAGCGTGTACGACGTTCTCGGTAAGAGTTGGCCAGTCCGGAAAGACGGTGCGCGCCTGCGGATGTTGGAACAGCACCCGGACCATGTTGACAGTGCCCACGAAGGGTGACAGCAGTGCCGCCGCCACATTGTTCGTGGCCAGCACGTCGAACGCGGGGTTGAGCACGTAGGCGGCGGAGGTGGGGAACGCGTCCAACAGCCGCAGCAACTCGGGGTGAACCGAATCTCGAAAGCTCGTCGGACCCAGGCTGGGGTTCAGCCCGGCGAGCCGGAAGAGGTGGCCGCGCGCATCCAGGTCGAGGCGCAGGGCCCGTCCGATTGCGTCGAGCACCTGCGCCGAAGGGTTGCGCTCCCGGCCCTGTTCGAGGCGGGCGTAGTAGTCGACGCTCACGCCGGCCAGCACCGCGATCTCCTCACGGCGCAACCCGGACACCCGGCGGTCGCCGCCCCCGCGCAGTCCAACGTCCCTGGGGTCGACACGGGCACGCTGGGCTCGGAGGTAGTCGCCGAGCCCGTTGCTGGTGGCGACCATGTCCACCAGCCTAAAGCTCCGGTCCCCGCCCTCGACGGCCGCTACCGCGACGGCGGGCATCGCCGGCAGCCGTTCGCCAGCGGAACCGGACAGCGACGTCGAAACCGGGCTGGGTCGGTGTGATGGCCGGGGCGGACGGAGCCGTGCAGGTCCAGGGCGGCGTTCCAGGGTGCGGTGCACCTAGGAAAGGCCGCCCTTCCCGGCTCCCGGCCGCCGCAGGATGGTTGGACACGCGCTGCCTCGACGCAGGCACCAACCGAGACCAGGAGCAGCAGTGACCAGCCCATCCTCAAAGATCATTCTTATCACCGGCGCGAGCAGCGGCATCGGTGCGGCGACCGCCCGCAGGTTGGCCGCCGACGGCCACCACGTCGTGCTTGGCGCGCGACGGGTCGAGCGGCTCGCCGCGCTCGTCGATGAACTGCGCCATGACGGCGGCACGGCCGACTACCAGGAACTCGACGTGACCAGCAGGAACAGCGTGCTCGGCTTCGTCGAGGGCGTGCATGACCGGCACGGGCGCATCGACGTTTTGATCAACAACGCCGGGGTGATGGCCCTGTCCACGCTCGACTCCCTGCGGACTGACGAGTGGGACCAGATGATCGACGTGAACCTACGCGGCACGCTGCACGGCGTCGCGGCGGCCCTGCCGCTCATGCGGGCCCGCGGCAAGGGCCACATCATCAACGTCGGTTCCTCCGCTGCCTACCGTGTCGACCCGACGGCGTCGGTGTACTGCGCCACCAAGTACGCCATCCGGGCGCTCACCGAAGGCCTGCGTCAGGAGAACCGGGACGTCCGGGTGACCCTGGTCAGCCCGGGGTACACCCACTCCGAACTCACCCAGCGCGGCGGTGACCCGCAGATCCAGGATGCCGCTCGGGCAGCGACCGAGGAACTCGGCATGCCAGCCTCGGCGGTGGCCGACGCCATCGCCCACGCAATCGCGCAGCCCGACACCGTCGACGTCAACGAGATCATCATGCGGTCCACCGCGCAAGGCTGAACACGCACGAGGAGGAGAAAGGTCATGAGTGAAGCGCTCGAGATGACGACATTCCGGCTCGTCCCCGGCCTCACCGGCGCCGACTTCGTCAAGTCCAATAAAGACATCGACGACTACCTACGACGCCAGCCGGGCTTCCGCTGGCGCCGCATTATCGCGACCGATGATGGCACGATCACCGACATCGTCGCCTGGGACTCGGTGGCGGACGGCCGGCGCAGCGCGTCAGGGATCATGACCGAAATGGCCGACTCGCCGGTGCACGCGACCATCGACCACGCCACCGTCGACTTCCGGATCGTCCCGGTGTTGCACGAGGTCACCTGATCGTGGCGGCCGTCGGTTCGAGCCAGGCACCCGCACCGCTGATGCGCCGCCATCGCCGGGCATGATGAGGCGATGACCGCAGGTGCCGAGGGGCGGGGGATGGCCGAGGTGGCCGCTCTGCTGGCCGACGGCACCCGGGCCAGCATCTGTGTCGCGCTGCTCGACGGGCGGGCGTGGACCGCCGGCGAGCTGGCCCGGCGCGCCGGTGTCGCCCCGTCGACGGCCAGCGACCACCTCAACCGACTCGTCCGCGGTGGGCTGCTCGTCGAGGAACGGCAGGGCCGGCACCGTTACCTGCGGCTGGCCGGGCCGTCGGTGGCCCAGCTGATCGAGGACCTGGCCGGCCACGCCCCAACGACGCCCGCACCGACCGGGTCGCTGCGGGCGGCGACCTCCACCGCCGCCCTGGCGTACGCCCGGACCTGCTACGACCACCTGGCGGGGCGGCTCGGCGTGCTGATGTACGACGCGCTGCTGGCCGGCGGACGGCTGGACCAGTCCAGCGGGTTGGCGTTGACCTCCGAAGGATGGGCGTGGGCGACCGAACTGGGCGTACCGGTGCATCTGCTGCGCACCGGTCGACGCCCGGTGGTCCGCGACTGCCTGGATTGGACCGAGCGCCGCCCGCACCTGGCCGGAGCACTCGGCGCGGCGCTCTGCCGCCGCTTCACCGATCTGGGCTGGATCAGCCAGGGCACCGGCCGCGCCATTCGTCTCACCCCCACCGGCCGCGTCGCCCTCGCCGAGACCCTGGACGTCCCCGACGACACCCTCGCCCCCGCTTCTTTCCCGGCACCCACCAGCGGCCGAGCCTGACGCGCAGCGGCAGCCGTCGCCAGTGGCGGTCGAGCAAGAGGACCACGCCGATCTTGCACTTTCCGTTGCTGAGATGCGTGGATATGCCCCTTGCGTCGGGACAGAAAATGCAAGATCGCGGAGCAGGGTCAGCGCGGGGCGGGGCGGGATCGTTCGGTGCGGGGCGAACGGTTCGCGCCCTACGGTCGGGCGGTGACTGACAACTGGCCGCACATTGCGCCCGCCCCGGGAACACCGGCGTGTGGGCCGTCCTCGTTCGAACCGGAACGCGGTTGGTGGGTGACCCGGCACGCCGACGTACGCGCGGCGCTGACCGACAGGGCATTCCAGGTGCCGGCCGTCGACACCGGTCCGCCCGGCACCCTCGCCTGGCTGCGCGCCACGGTCAGCCGGTTCAGTTCACCACGACAGCACGCCGACCGTCGGGCGGTCGCAGTGAGCGCGCTGGCCGCGCTGGCCCCGGACGACCTGCGACAGGACGCGGCGCGGCTGACAGTGGCCGTTCTCGACCGCGCCGGCGACCGCGTCGACGTGATGCGGGAACTGGCCCGGCCGGTGCCGCTGCGGGCGTTGGCCGATCGCCTCGGTTTCGCTGATCCGGCAGCCGCCGGGACGGCGGTCGCTGTCGTCGCGGCGGCGTACCACCCGGGGGTGGACCCGGCCTCGACCTCGCGGGCCGACCGGGCGGTGACGACGCTGCTGGCACTCGCGCCGCAGGGTCCGCCGGAGGTACTGGCGAACCTGATCGGTCTGCTGGTCCAGGCGTGCGACGCGACGGCGGGCCTGATCGGCGCCGCCGCCCATCACCTGCTGCCCCCGGCCGGCCCGCGAGCGGCGGCCACGGTACCGACCGCCGACCTGCTGGCCGAGGTGCTGCGCCTCGACCCGCCGGTCCGGGCCACCCGACGGGTCACCGTCGACGAGGTACGGCTGGGCGGGCGGGATCTGCCGCCCGGAAGCCCCGTGCTGCTGCGCTTCGACGCGGCCAACCGTGACCCGCAGGCGTTCACCGAGCCCGCGACGTTCCAGCCCGGTCGGCCCGGTGCCGGGCTGTTGACCTTCGGGACGGGGGAGCGGGGTTGCCCCGGCGACCGGCACGCCCTGGCGCTGGCCAGCGGGGTGCTCGACGTGCTGCGGGAACGCTGCCGGCGTGCTCCGACCCCGGTGCGCCACGAGCCGCACCCGACCCTGCGGGTGCCGACAACTCTGGAGGTGAGCGTCCGATGATCGAACGTCGTGCGGCGTTCCACGCCCTGCACCGCGCCGGCCGCCCCCTGCTGTTGCCCAACGCGTGGGACCACGCCTCGGCGGCGGCGCTCGCCGCGCGTGGACATCCGGCCATCGGCACCACCAGCCTCGGGGTCGCCGCGACCGCCGGCCTGCCCGACGGGACCGCGGCAACCGCAACGGAGACCCTCGCCCTGGCCCGCCGGCTGGCTGGGCTGCCGGTGCTGCTCAGCGTGGACGTGGAGGCCGGGTTCAGCGACGACCCGGTCGAGGTCGCCGAGTACGTGGCGGAGTTGGCCGGGGCCGGCGTGGTCGGGATCAACCTGGAGGACGGGCGTGCCGACGGCACCCTCGCCGACACCGAGGTCGCCGCTGCCAAGATTGTGGCAGTGAAGGCGGCGGTGCCGGAGCTGTTCGTCAACGCCCGCACCGACACCTGGTGGCTCGGGGTGGACGACCCACTGCCGCAGACCCTCGCTCGCGCTCGCGCCTACCGGCTGGCCGGTGCCGACGGGATCTTCGTGCCCGGGACCGTCGACCTGGCCACCCTGCGCATCCTCACCGAGCGGATCGACGCTCCGGTGAACGCGCTGTACCAGCCGGGCGGCCCAGGGCTGGCTGAGTTGGGCGGGGCCGGGGCGGCCCGGGTCAGCACCGGCTCGCTGCTGTTCCGGGCCGCGCTGGGCGCCGCGCTCGCCGCCGCCGACGCCGTCCGCGACGGCGGGTCCACCATGCCGGGGGGACTGCCGTCGTACGCCGAGGTGCAGGCCCTGGTGCTGACGGACGGCGACTGACGGTGGCTGCCGGCGCTCCGTTAGGGGGGAGATAGGAGGAATGTTCGGTCCGTTCCGGTCCCGATGATTACGGTGTGTTTCAGGGCGAACCACCCAGTGCCGTGACCGGAGAGAGGGACCCGTCATGCGAGTGCCCAGCCGTAGCCCGGGACAGCAGCCCGGTTCGCCTCCGTCGCCCACCGCTCCGGCCCGCCGTCGACCCTCCGGTGCGACCCCCCGCCGCGTTTCCGCCGCCGCCCCCGACCTGCCCGCCTACCGGGCCGCCGTCGCCGAACTGCTGGTCGAGGTCGGCGCCCTGGCCGACGCGGCGAGCACCCGGGCCCGGCAGGTGCTCATCGACGAGCGGCTGCGGGAGCCGGCGCTCGCCGCGGTCCTCGACGCCACGCCGCAGGGGCTGATCGGCGCGCGCGAGACGCTGCTGCTGGAGATGGCCCGCTACCAACCGAACGACCGCACCTCGGCGACTGACCTCAGGGCACTGGTCCGGATCTACCTGCTCTCCCGCATCGACGTGCTGTGGTGGCAGGACGCACCGACCTTCGTCACCGACGACCAGGTCAACGGCAGCCCCGAGCTGGTCGACCTGGAGTGGCTGCGCCGCCGCGACCTGCTGCGCTTCCGCTACCAGGAGCAGCCCGCCACGATACTGGGCCGGGCCGCCCGCGGGCTGCGTCGCCGGCTGCGACCCGACGCCACCCCGCGTACCGCGGGGCTGCTGTTCCGCCGCGCTCGGCGCGAGGTGGTGGCGCTGCTCAACGACATCGGACGGGAGTTCACCGCCGTCGCGCCGCCGGCCACCCCGCCGCTCTGGGTGACCAGCCTGGTCCGCAGCGCCGAGCACCAGTACCGGCTGCGCCGCCTGGGCTACGCGGCGATGCTGCCCAGCGGGCACTGCCTCGGCTACTCGGCCGACGTCGAGCTGGCCTGGTTCGAGCGTTTCGGCGCGCGCGAGGCCCTGGCGGAGCTGCTGCTGAGCCGGCAGGAGGCCGGTGAGCTGAACGTGATCGACGAGGGGCAGGCCTGGCACGTGTGTCTCGCGCCCACCGCCCGGCGTCGCCTACGCCGGGCGTACGAGGCCGAGATGGGGGTCTGAGCCGGTGTGCGGTATCGCGTTGAGCATCGGTCCCGAGGCCGACCCCGCGACCTTCCGGCGGATGCTCGCCGCCCTGGCCCCGCGCGGTGAGGTCACCGAGACCCGGTCCGAGAGTGGGCTGCTCGCCGGCACCCGCCGGCTGCGGGTCGTCGACCGGGACCGGGCGGTGCAACCGTGGACGTCGACCGACGAGCGGTGGCTGCTCTGCTTCAACGGCGAGATCTTCAACTACCGGGAGCTGCGGGCGCAGCTGACCCGCCTGGGGCAGGCCTTCCGCACCGAGAGCGACACCGAGGTGCTGCTCGCCGCGTTCCAGCAGTGGGGCGAGGCGGCGGTCACCCGACTCCGTGGTGAGTACGCCTTCGCTGTCGTCGAACGGGCCACCGGCCGGGCGTACCTGGCCCGCGACCCGCTCGGGGTCAAGCCGCTGTACTGGTCCCGTCGACCCGGTTGCCTGCACCTCGCCTCCGAGGTGAAGGCGCTCGTCGGGCACGGCGCCCCGATCGCCGAGGTGCCGCCCGGGCACCACGGCTGGGCGGAGGTGGACGGGCAGGTGCGACTGAGCCCGTACGTCGACCTGCTCACCATCGGCGACGGCCTGCCGGTCATCGACGACCCGGACGAGGCCGCGCTGCTGGTCCGTGCCGCGCTCAGCGACGCGATCCGGATGCGGGTGGAGACCGACCTGACCGTCGGGGTGGTGCTCTCCGGTGGGCTGGACAGCTCGTTGACCCTGCGGCAGGTGCGCGACATCCACCCGGACTGCGTCGCGGTGACCGTCGGCGTGGCCGACAGCCCCGACGTGGCGTACGCCCGGCGGCTCGCCGCCGACCTCGACGTGCCACACGTGGTGGTCGAGCTGCGACCGCGCGACATCCGGCTCGCCGACGTCCGCGAGGCCATCCGGATCTCCGAGCTGACCGAGTACGGCGACATCATCAACGCGGTCGTCTCGGTGCCGATCTTCCGGCGGCTCCGCGACCTGGGCATCAAGGTGGTGCTGACCGGCGACGGCTCCGACGAGCTGTTCGGCGGGTACCCGATGTACCGCCAGGTCGCCCCGGCGGCGGCCCGCCGACTGTTCCTGCACCGGATCCGCAACCTGTGCCGCACCGAGTTGCAGCGCGTCGACCGGGCCGCCATGGCGTACGGCGTGGAGGCCCGGGTGCCGTTCCTCGACCTCAGCGTGGTGGAGCTGGCGATGCGGTTGCCGGTGGATCTGAAGCTGCGCCACGGGCAGGAGAAGTGGATCGTCCGGCGGGCGTTCGCCGACGTGCTGCCGGACTACGTCCTGCGCCGTCCGAAGAACCCGATGTCGTACTCGTCGGGGTTGCACGAGCGGGTCCGGCTGTACAAGCCGCTCTTCGCCCGGCTGCACCGCTCCTTCGGCTACGACCTGCAGGAGCCGGTCCGTCGGGACTTCGACACGGTGCTGAGCCGCTGCGGCAACGACCTGGACCGGGCCGTCGCCGACGGGCTGACCCGACCCGACTACACGGTCCTGGAGCACGCCCGCGACCTGGTCGGCGCGGCCAAGTGGAACGCCGCTCCGATGGTCCGCCGGCTGGTCGGCCCGCGCCCCGCCCGCCACTGACGGCCGCCCCCGCACGCCGCGCTTGACTCTGACACGGTGTCAGGGACGAGTGTGGGGGGACCATGTTCACCATCGGAGACTTCGCCAGACTCGGCCGGGTGTCGGTGCGGATGCTGCGCCACTACGACAGCATCGGCCTGCTGCCCCCCGCCAGCGTCGACCCGCACACCGGCTACCGCTTCTACCGTGCGGACCAGCTGCGCCGGCTCAACCGGGTGATCGCCCTCAAGGAGTTGGGCCTCACCCTCGAACAGGTGCGCGCGATCGTCGACGACGCCGTCGACGTGGCCGAACTGCGTGGCATGTTGCGGCTGCGCCGGAGCCAACTGGCGGAACAGTTGGCCGCCGACACGGCCCGGCTCACGGCTGTCGAGGCGAGGCTCCGAATGATCGAGTCGGAGGGTCGGATGACCACCGAGGATGTCGTCCTCAAGGAGATCGCGCCGGTCCGCGTCGCGGAGCTGACCGCCGTCGCGCCCAGCTACCGGGGCGAGGACATCGGCCCGGTGATCCAGCCGCTCTACCCGGAGCTGTTCCGTCGGCTGGACGCCGCCGGGATCACGCCGACGGGGCCGGGCATCGCCTGGTACGAGCCGGCCGACCCGGGCGGCGACGCCGTCGTCGTCCACGCCGGTGTGCTCGTCGACGCCGAGCCGTCAGCGGCGTCCGACGTCACGGTGCGCGACCTGCCGGAGCTGCGCAACGCTGCGACGATCATCCATCGCGGTGCGATGGACGACGTCGAGCCGAGCATGCAGGCGCTCGCCCGGTGGATCGAGGAGAACGGCTACCGCACCGACGGCTTCGCCCGGGAGGTCTACCTCGACTACTGCCCGGACACCCCGGAGAAGGGCGTCACCGAACTTCAGGTCGCCGTGTACCGCGACTGAGCGCTCAGTTCACCAGCAGCAGCGCGCCGACCGCGGCGAGCGTCGCGGTGACCGCGAGCAGGGTGCTGGTCAGCACGAACCGGGTCACCGGCACCGCCACCCCGGCCGCCCGGCAGCGCTCGAACCACAGCAGGGTGGCCAGTGACGCCCAGGGGGCGGCCAGCGGGCCGACGTTGGTGCCGATCAGCAGGGCCAGCAGGCGGGTGTGGTCACCGGTCGGCAGCACCGACTCGCCGGCCAGGTAGGCGGGCAGGTTGTTCACGGCGTTGGCGAGCAGCGCTCCGGTGCCACCGGCGCGCAGGGCGCCCAGCGCGCCACCGTCGGCGCCGACCAGGGTGCCGACCAGGTCGTCCAGCCCGTGCCGGCCGAGGGTCTGCACCACCAGGAACAGGCCGGTGACGAAGAACAGCAGGCGCACCGGGACCAGCTCCGGGCGCAGCGTGGCGGGGGAGCGGACCAGGAAACCGACAAGCACCAGCGCGAGCCCGACGGTGGAGGCGATCTCGATCTCCACGCCGGCGAGGATGCCGGCGACGAAGATCAGGCAAGCGGCGAGCGCCGTACGGTGCAGCACCGGGTCGGCCGGCACGTGCCGGGTCGGCGGGACGAAGCGCCCACCGGCGGGCCGCTCCCGCCGCCACCACCCGAACCAGAGCAGGGCCATGGTGACCACGACGGAGGTGAGCTGCGGCAACGCCATCCGGGCCGCGTACGCCAGGGGTGCCAGCCCGACCCGGTCGGCGGCGAGGAGGTTGGTCAGGTTGGACACCGGCAGCAGCAGGCTCGCCGTGTTCGCCAGCCAGACCGTGGTGACGGCGAGCGGGGCGGCGGGGATCCGCAGGTTCCGGGCCAGCGCGAGCAGCACCGGGGTGAGCAGCACTGCGGTGGTGTCGAGGTTGAGCACGAGGGTGGTCAGCGTGGCGAGACCACCACCGAGCAGGAACAGTACGGCCCACCTGCCCCGGGAGACGATGGCCAGTCGGCTGGCCAGCACGTCGAAGACACCGGCCACGGCGGTCAGCTCGGCGAGCACGATCACGGTGCCGAGGAACAGCAGCAGCGGCAGGATCCGGTGCAGGGTGGCGGTGGTCTCCGCGCGGGGGAGCAGCCCGCTGAGCGCGCAGGCCGCCCCGACCACGAAGAGGACGGCCGCCACCAGGTCCAGGGGGTGGGGCCGGCGCCGCGTGGTCGGCTCGGGCGGGGCGGCAACTGTCACGTCTGTTCACGTTGGCACAGCGTCTGGCCAGCCGGTTCGCAACCCCCGTCCTGGTGACGGGCCCCACCGTGCCCGCCCCCGACGAGTCTGGCGTCGCACCGGGCCGGGCCCGGCCCCCGAGGATCGGAGACCGGGCCCGGTGTGGTGCGCGGTGCCTACCAGCCCAGGTAGCTGGGCTGGGTCTGCACGTTGAGTTCCTGGTAGCGGGTCAGCTTGGCCGACCAGGTACGCCAGTCGTTCAGCTCCAGGACGTCAAGGCCCTTCACCATGTCGTTGGAGTAGATGTGGCCGTTGTAGTAGTACGCGGACCAGGTGCCGCCGCCGACGAACGTGTCGGCCGAGAGCGGGCCGCGCTCCCAGAAGGCGATCTCCTTCGGGTTGGCCGAGTCGGTGAAGTCGAACACCGAGATGCCACCCTGGTACCACGCCTGGACCATGATGTCCTTGCCGAGCACCGGGATCAGCGAGCCGTTGTGCGCCACGCAGTTCTCGGTGTCGGCGTTCGCCCGGGGGATCTTGTAGTAGCTGCGGAAGGTCATCGTCCGGGCGTTGCCGCGGCCGGCGATGTCGTAGATGGCGTCCGCGCCGCGGTTCGGGCCGACGGTCTCGTTGCAGGTCGCCGCCCCGCCACCACCCAACTCGTCGGTGAAGATCACCTTGGTGCCGGAGTTGTTGAAGGTGGCCGAGTGCCAGAACGCGAAGTTGACCTCGTCCCGGACCCGGTTGATGACCCGGGGGGCCTCGCGGTTCTTGATGTCGAGCAGGATGCCGTCACCCATGCAGGCGCCGGCGGCCAGGTCCTTCGACGGGTAGGCGGTGATGTCGTGGCAACCGGTGGTCGCCGAGCCGGTCTGGCTGCCGGGGAAGCCACCGTCCGGGAAGAGGTTCGGCGTCGCGACCACTGCCGCGTCGGTCGGCTTCTTCACCGGCACCTTGATGATGGAGATGGAGTCGTGCGGCGGCTGGCAGTCCGGGAATTCGGCCCGCGGGCTGTACGACGAGACGTACAGGTAGACGGCCTTGCGGTCCTTGCCCGGCACGAGGGTGTGGGTGTGGGAGCCGCAGGCCGTCTCGACGGACTTGATGTAGCGCGGGTTGGCCTTGTCCTTGATGTCGAAGACCTTGATGCCCTCCCACGAGCCCTTCACGTCCGCTCCCTGCGTGGTGCTGTTGCAGGAGTCGTCGCTGCGCGACGAGTCGGTGGAGAGGAAGAGCAGGTCACCGTGGACGGAGATGTCGTTCTGCGACCCCGGGCAGAGCACCCGGGCCTTGACCGTCGGAGCGCTGGGCCGCGAGATGTCGTAGATGACGAAGCCGTTGTAGTTGCCGGCGAACGCGTACTTGCCCTGGAAGGCGATGTCGCTGTTCGTCGCGTCCAGTGGGGCGACCTTGGGCACGTTGGCGATCTGGCGCAGGTTGGGGCTGCTGACGATCTCGTCGACGCCGGGGATCGTGTTGGTGAGCGCGGGGGCCTTGGCAGCCTGCGGCACCGTCTGGGCGTTGCTCGCCGGGGCGACGAGGGCGCTGGCGACGAGGAGGCCGGTCGTGGCGAGCGCCACGACACGCAGTTGTCGTAACCGTGGCTTGTGGAATCTGATCATCGGCGGGGCCCTTCGCAAGGGGGAGACGATGGTTGACACGTTACCGTCCGACGAAGAACGTCGATGTGAGCTGGATCACATGAAAGCGGGTTCTTCAATGGATAGCATCGCGGTGACCTCGACTGCAGGGAGTGGCCCATGACCAATCGGCGCGCACGCATCCTGGCGGTCGTCACACTGGCTCTCGTGTTGCCGCTGGTGGTGTTCATGGTGATTCGCCTCGACGGCGACACCGGTACGAGCGCACCGCAGCCGGTCTCCGCGCCCGCCACCTCCGCCGCGTCACCGACGGTCAGCCCCGTCCCCACCGACCTGACCGTCATCGCGCCCGGCCGTCCGGGCGAGACGGCGGCCACCCGCCCGGCGCACGAGGTCCGCGACGCCGGTCCCGCCCCGCACAACTCGCTGGACGTCTGGTTCGTCCGGATGATGATCCCGCACCACGCGCAGGCCCTGGCGATGGCGGAGCTCGCCCCCGACCGGGCCGCCGACCCCGACGTCCGGGCCATCGCCGAGCGCATCCGGGCCAGCCAGGGGCCGGAGATGGGCATGATGCGCGGCTGGCTGCAGACCCGTGGCCTCCCGGCGGAGGTGCAGGGGCACGACCACGGCACCATGCGCGGCATGCAGTCGCCAGAGGCGCTGCGGCAGCTCGCCGCGGCCCGTGGCGCGGACTTCGACAGGCTCTTCGTCCGGATGATGACCGAGCACCACCAGGGCGCCATCGAGATGGCCACCAACCTGCTCACTGTCGGCTCCGACCTGACGCTCAACGAGTTCGCCAACTCCGTCGCCACCGAGCAGACCGTCGAGATCGACCGCATGCGCGAGATCCTCGGCGGCTGACCCCCGGGCGCGGGGCGCGAGGGCCGAGCGTCGCGGCACGTACGCTGGGTGACCGTGAGACGCACAGTGTTCGGTCGCCCGCTGCGCGGCGTCGCCTTCGACGTTGCCGTCGCCGCGCTGGTGGTCCTCGTCTCCCTGGCCGCGGCGGTGAACCAGCCGGGCGGTTGGGCGGCCACGGCGGTCGGCCTGGGGATGGCGGTGGCGCTGCTGTTCCGCCGCACCCACCCGAGCGCGGTGACGGTGGCGGTCGCGGCGCTCGCCCTGATCCAGGTGATCGCCCGCTGGGGTCCGCTCATCTACGACGTGGCCGTCCTGATCGCGCTGTACAGCGTGGTGAAGTACGGCCGGCGGCTGCGCGACGGCGTACTGGCCGGCGCGGTCGCGGCCGTCGGCGTGCTGCTGGCCGCCGCACAGACTCCCAACGTCATCCAGTGGTGGGTGACCGCGCTGTGGTACGCGTTGGTCACCGGCGCGGTGTGGCTGGTCGCGCTGAACGTGCGGACCCGCCGGCTCTACGTGCTCAGCCTGGAGGAGCGGGCCACCACCCTGGAACGCGAGCGGGAGGCCGAGTCCCGGGCGGCGGTCGCCGAGGAGCGCACCCGGATCGCCCGTGAGCTGCACGACGTGGTCGCCCACAGCATGGCCGTGATGATCGTCCAGGCGGACGGGGCCCGGTTCATGCTCGACCGTGACCCCGCCCAGGCTCGCACCGCCGTCAAGGTGGTCGCGGACACCGGCCGGCAGGCGCTGGAGGAGATGCGCCGCCTGGTCGGCGTTCTGCGCGACGCCGGCCCGGCCGGTGCGGACGGTGCCGACGGGCTGGCGGTGGCGGCCGACCCCGAGCACCGACGCCTCGCGCTGGCCGAGCTACCCGACCTGCTGGCCCGGTTCGACGACGCCGGTCTGCACGTCCGCAGCACCGTCACCGGTGCGCCACCGGGCCTGCCGCCGGGCCTGGAGCTGACCGTCTACCGGGTGGTGCAGGAGGCGTTGACCAACGCGCTCAAGCACGCCGGCGTCGGCGCCGGCGTCGAGGTCGTCCTGTCGTACACCGCCGAGGCCGTCGTGGTCCGGGTGGTCGACGACGGTCGCGGCCGCCCGCTGGTCAGCCCGGCGCCGTCCGGCGGTCACGGCCTGCTCGGCATGCGGGAGCGGGTGACGGTGTACGACGGCAGCCTCACCGCCGGCCCCCGGCTGGCCGGGGGCTGGCAGGTCGAGGTTCGGCTGCCACTACCGTCAGAGCCGACAACGGAGGTGATCGCGGCATGACGGTCCGGGTAGTGATCGTGGACGACCAGGCGCTGGTCCGCGCCGGGTTCCGGATGGTGCTGGAATCCCAGCCCGACCTGGAGGTCGTCGGGGAGGCGATCGACGGCGCCGACGCCCTGCGGGTGCTCGCCCGCACCGAGGCCGACGTGGTCGTGATGGACATCCGCATGCCCACCATGGACGGGGTGGAGGCGACCCGTCGACTCTGCGCCGAGCGGCCCGCGGGTGGCCCTCGGGTGCTGGTGCTGACCACCTTCGACACCGAGGCGGACGCGTTCGCGGCGCTGCAGGCCGGGGCGAGTGGCTTCCTGCTCAAGAACGTCCCGCCGGAGGAGTTGCTGGCCGCGATCCGGGTGGTGGCCCAGGGCGACTCGGTGGTGGCTCCGTCGATCACCCGGCGCCTGCTGGACCGGTTCGCGGGGCAGCTCGGCGCCGCCCCGAGCGCCGACCCGCGACTCGCGCAGCTCACCGAACGGGAACGGGAGGTGCTGCTGCTGGTCGCCCAGGGGCTGTCCAACGCGGAGATCGCCGCCCGGGTGCACGTGGCCGAGGCGACGGTGAAGACCCACGTCGGGCGGATCCTGGCGAAACTCCAGCTGCGCGACCGGGTCCAGGCAGTGGTCCTGGCGTACGAGAGCGGGCTGGTCACGCCCGGCGGATGACACCGCGTACGACCTGGGTCGTAGCGACCGGCGGACGCACCGCGACCCGGGGCGCACGCAGGTCGAGCGCGCAGGTGGAGATCGACAGACCGTTTCCGGCCATAGCGTCGGAGGGGTCCGATCCGCCACCTGCACCGGGAGCCCCGCATGATCCGCCTGACCCTGCGTTCGCTGCGCGCCGAGGCGCTGCGCATGCTGCTCTCGGCGCTCGCCGTCGTGCTCGGCGTCGCGTTCGTCGCCGGCACGATGATCTTCGTCGACGGGATGCGGGCCGGGGCCTACGAGCGGGCCGGCACCTTCGACCGCCACACCGACCTGGGGGTCTACACGGCCGGCCGCCAGGTGTTGCCCCCGGCACTGATCGACCGGGTGCGGGCGGTCGACGGGGTGGCCGCCGCCGCCGGTGAGCTGACCAACACCGCCGGGATCGTCGGAGCCGACGGTCGGCCGGTGCTCGGCTTCACCATGCTCGTCGCCATCCCCACCGAGGACGCGCTGCGCTCGTACGACGTGGTGGCCGGCCGGTTGCCCGACCGGGCCGGGGAGGTGGTGCTCGACGCGCCGACGGCGGCCGAGCAGGGCTTCGGGCTCGGCGCCACGGTCCGGATCGGCGCCACCGGTGGGGCGGCGCGCCCGTACACACTGGTGGGCACCGTCGACGTGGCCGGCACCGCCCGCGACGTCGGCGGTCCGTTCGTCGGCCTGGTCGGGCCGGACGCCCTGGCCCTCACCGGCGAGCGGGGTTACGGCCGGATCATGGTGGCGGCCCGACCGGGCGCCGACGTCGCGGCGCTGACCGAGAAGGTACGCGCCGTGTCCGGCGCCGAAGCCACGGTGAAGAGTCGCCAGCAGATCCTCGACGAGGCCGTGGAGGACGCGGTCCGCAACGTGGACCAGTTCCGCATGCTGCTGTTGATCTTCGTAGGGGTCGCGATCGTGGTGGCCGGCTTCGTGATCGCCAACACCTTCGCGATCGTGCTGGCCCAGCGCACCCGACGGACCGCGCTGCTGCGCCTGATCGGCGCCACCCGGGGACAGGTCTTCCGGTCCACAGTGCTGGAGTCGGCGGTGCTGGGTCTGGTCGCCTCCGCGCTCGGGGTGCTGCTCGGGGTGGCCCTCGCCGCCGGGTTGCGGCTGCTGCTGTCCCGATTGGACGTGCCGGTCACCGGTGGGCTGACAGTGACCGGTTCGACAGTGCTCACCGGCCTGCTGCTGGGCACCGGGCTCACCGTGTGCGCCGCCCTGCTGCCGGCCTGGCGGGGCACGCGGATCGCCCCGGTGGCCGCGCTCACCGACGCCGCGGTGCAGCCCGGCCGGGGTGCTGGTCGGGTTCGGCTGAGCATCGGCGCGGTGGTCCTCGCCGTCGGTGTGGCCGCGCTGGCCGGTGCCGCCAGCGCCGCTCAGCTTTTACTGGTGGCGGTCGGTGGGGTGCTCACCTTCTTCGGGATCGTGCTGTTCGGGCCGGTGCTCGTCCCCGCGCTGGCCCGGGTGTTCGGCTGGCCGGTTCGACGGGTGCTCGGCACCATCGGTGAGCTGGCGGTCAACAACACGGTGCGCAATCCACGGCGGGTCGCCGCGACGGCCACCGCGCTGGTGATCGGTATCGGACTGGTCTCGGCGTTTATGGTCGGCGCGCGCAGCACCAAGGACGGCATCGAACGCAGCGTGGACGCCCAGATCGGAACGGACTTCGTGGTCAGCGGAATCGGTCAGGACCTGCCGGCCGCGCTCGTCGGTGAGCTCGCCTCCCGTCCCGAACTGGGTGTGGTGCACGAGCAGCGCAGCACCGTCGTCGACGACGTCGAGATCCGCGCGGCCCACCCGGCGCTGGTCGGCCGGACGCTGAGCGGAGTGCTGGCCGGGGACGCCGAGCGGGTCGGGCCGGGGCAGGTGCTGGTGCACAGCGAGTTGGCGCGGGCCCGTGGCTGGCAGGTCGGCTCCCCGGTGACCGTCAGGGGGAAGGCGTTCCGGGTGGCCGCCGTGGTGACCGACGACACCCCCGGCGGTGAGGTGCCCGCAGGTCACGTCATCGACGTGTCCGACCAGGACTTCGCCGCGCTCTTCCCCGCCCGGCGCGGCTACCTGGCCGAGATCGACCCCGCCGCCGGGGTGAGCCCCGAGCGGGCCCGCGACGCGATCACCGCGGTGCTGGGCCGCTACCCGACGGTGAACCTGATGGACCAGGGCGCCTACAAGAAGATGCTCACCGGAACTGTGGACATGCTGCTCGCCTTCGTCACCGCGCTGCTCGGTCTGGCCGTGGTGATCGCCCTGGTCGGCGTGGCGAACACCCTGAGCCTGTCGGTGGTCGAACGGACCAGGGAGAACGCCGTGCTGCGGGCGGTCGGGCTCACCCGAGGGCGGATGCGCGCGGTGCTGGCCGTCGAGGCGGTGCTGATGGCGCTGGTCGGCGCGGTGCTCGGGGTCGGGCTCGGCACCGGAGTCAGCGCGTCCACGATGGCCCTGCTGGACCGCCTCGGCGGCGACTTCCACGTGGTGCTGCCGCTCGGCCAGCTCGGGCTGATCCTCGGTGTCGCGGTGCTCGCCGCACTGCTCGCCTCGGTGCTGCCGGCCCGCCGGGCGCTGTCCCGCCCGGTCGTCGAGGCGCTCGCCGACCAGTGACCCGGTCGCGGCCGGACCGGCCGGGTCCGACCCCGCCGACCGGACGGACATCCGCTGGCCGGTCCCGCCGGCTTCCCCGGCGGCGGGACCGGCCAGCGGTGCCGGGTCTACAGGCGCTCGACCATCGGGCCGACGCACCGGTTGCGGGTGTCGAAGACGTAGCGGGCGTGCCTGACCACGAGGTCGTAGTCGAAGGTGTCATGGTCGGTGACCACCACCACCGCGTCGGCCGCGCGCACCTCACGCTCGCTGAGCCCGACCACTGTGATCCCGGCGGGGATCTGGTGCGCCTCGGCGTACGGCTCGACGGCGTGCACCTCGGCGCCGAGGGCCTGCAACCGACGGGCCACGTCCACGGCGGGGGAGTCGCGCATGTCGCCGGTGTTCTTCTTGTACGCCAGACCGAGCAGCAGCAGTCGGGCGCCGCTGACAGCCCGACCGTCCCGGTTCAGCCCTCCCATGATCCGCTGCGCGACGTGTTCGGGCATCTCGTGGTTGACGTCGTTGGCCAGCTCGATGAACCGGAACTGCCGACCGAGGCGGCGCTTGACCTGCCAGGACAGGTAGCACGGGTCGATCGGCAGGCAGTGCCCGCCGACGCCGGGGCCGGGCCGGAACGGCATGAAGCCGAACGGTTTGGTCGAGGCGGCGTCGATCGCCTGCCAGACGTCGATGTCGAGGTGGTGCGAGAGCATGGTCAGCTCGTTGATCAGCGCGATGTTGACCTGGCGGAAGGTGTTCTCGATCAGCTTGGTCAGCTCGGCGACGCGGGTGGAGTCCACCGGCACGGTGCGTTCCACGAGGCGCTGGTAGAACCCGTCCACCCGGGCCAGCGCCGCCGGGTCCACACCGGAGACCACCTTAGGGGTGTTCTCCAGGCGCCAGGTCGGGTTGCCCGGGTCGATCCGCTCGGGGCTGTAGCCGAGGTGGAAGTCACCGGGGCTGGTCAGGCCGCTGGCCGACTCCAACAGAGGACGCAGCAGTTCCTCGGTGGTGCCCGGGTAGGTGGTCGATTCCAGGATCACCGTGCAGCCCGGGCGTACGTACGGGCCGATACCGATGCCGGCCTGCTCGACGAAGCTCAGGTCCGGGGTCCCGTCGCGCAGCGGGGTCGGCACCGTGATGACGCAGATGTCGAACCCGTCAGCATCGGTGTACTCAGTGCTGGGGTGGTAGCGGCCGCTGCCCAACGCGCGGCCCAGCCGGTCGGCCGGAATGTCCTCGACGAACGACTCGCCGGAGGCGAGACGCTTCACCCGGTCGGCGTCGACGTCGAGACCGACCACGTCCAGCCCCGCCTCGACGGCCCGCATGGCCAGCGGCAGTCCGACGTACCCCTGACCGATCACGACCAGCTTTTCAGCGCTCACCCAGGCTCCCGCAGCAGATGGTGTAAATAGCCTGCTGAGAGCCTAGAGGCGTCTTCGGCGTCGTAAGTCCGTTTTGGGGATATCGGTGCTGGTGAGACTGGAGGAGGATCGGCGACAGCGGTCGGCTCAACCGTCCGCCGGCACCTCCGGCTCGAGCGGCGGGCTGGAGGTGGCGGGTGGATCAGGAGGCGCGCTGGTCGTCGGCGGCGCGGCCGTCGTGGGTGCCGCGCTGGTAGGCGGCGCCGTGGTGACGCCCGCCGTCGGCGTCGGCGAGTTGGCGGTCTGACTCGGCTGCACACTCGGCGTGACGGAGAGCGAGGCCGACGGGGAGTTGCCGGGGACGTGCGGCCGGTCCGGCCGGCCCGGCTCGACGCTGGTGATCTGCTCGTTCGCCGCGGGCAGGTCGACGGGACCGCTCGGCGCGGCCGTCGGCGAGGTGGCCGGCAGATTGACCGCCGGGTCCTCGATGTTGCGCGTCGCGGCCAGCGCCGCGCCGAGCCCGACCAGCGCGACCAGCATCGCCGCCGCCGCGCCGACGAGCGGACCCCGCCGTCGCTGGCGCCCGTCCGCCACCGCCGCGCCGGCCGGCACGTCCGTGCGGGTGCCCGGCCCAGCGTCGCGCAGCGCGACCGGCCCGGCCATCGCCGTCGGCGGCTCGCCGCCGGTGACCGCCGTCCGAGCGGCCTCGGCCATCGCCGCTCCGCTGGTGAACCGCTCCAGCGGATCCTTGGCCAGGGCCCGCGACACCAGGGCGCGGACCGCCTCCGGAATGTCGTGCGACAGCTCCGGCGGCTCGTCGTCCAGGTGCCGCACGGCGACCTGGAGCGGATTGTCACCGGTGAACGGCGGACTGCCGGTCAGACAGCAGTAGGTGACAGCGCCCAGGGCGTAGATGTCGGTGGCACCGCTGACCGGCCGACCGGCGGCCTGCTCGGGAGCCATGTAGAGGGCGGTGCCGGGCACCGCGTTGGTGCTGGTGATGCTGGTGATGTCGGTGGAGCGGGCCACGCCGAAGTCCACCAGGACGACGGTGCCGTCCTCCTGCACCAGCAGGTTGCTGGGCTTGACGTCGCGATGCACGATGCCGCCGCGGTGCGCCGCGTTGAGCGCCGCGGCCGCCTGGGCCACGATCGACATCGTCTCGGCCACGTCGAGCCGTCCGGCCGCCTCGATCCGCTTGGACAACGGCTCGCCGGCGACGAACTCCATGACGAGGTAGTCCGCCCGCCCCCCGTCGGGGAGGTCGTCCGCACCGCAGTCGAAGACCTGCACGATGCCGGGGTGCCGCAGCGCCGCCATGATCCGGGCCTCGGCGCGGAACCGGGCGATGAAATCGGGATCGGAGACCAGCGCCGGCAGGAGAACCTTGACCGCGACCTGCCGGCCGAGGATCAGGTCGGAGGCACGCCAAACGTCGCCCATGCCGCCCGTGGCGACACGTTCGTCCAAGCGGTAGCGACCGCTGAGCACGACCTCCGATGACAACACCGCATTACCGTACCTAGAGTGGCGCGGGGCGGCGCGCCGCGGCAGGGCCGCCGGGCGGCTGGTTCAGACTGGCTGATCCGGCCTGACCTGTGTGGACGCTCGCTCTTCGTGACGCTGCGGATGTGTGGTGTCACAAAAAGCGACTATTTCCGTCGCTCGGGTCGTCGGCGGTGGCCAGAATCCGCCTCCAGGCACGGTTGGCGTCTGCTGCGTACCGGCCGTTACGGCGACGCGCCGTCGGGCCGGGTTGATAATTGTCACTCTTCCGTGACACGACGCCGACTTGTCGCGTCGCGAGCCCCCTCCTAGCGTTAGCCCGGCTCGGGCCCTCCCGGCTACCTCGGCGCGCAGCGCGCCGATCGACCACCCTGGCGTTGGCCCCCGGACACGCCGCCCCGACAATCGTTGTCGCGGGCACAATCAGAGCGGTGGAGGGCGGTGTGGTGCTGGTGCTGATCGGGCGGACGACTCGTGCCGCGTGGCGTGCGCCAGCCCGGTTGGTCGGGCCGACACGCCCCGAACGATGCGTGGGCCGCGGATGACCGCCGACCTGTCGGAGGTGGTGACCGCCGCGCAGGCCGGGGACGAGGAGGCGTTCCGCTTCCTCTACCGCAGCCTCCAGCCCGGGCTGCTGCGGTACCTGACCGCGCTCGTCGGCGCCGACGCCGAGGACGTCGCTTCCGAGACCTGGCTCCAGATCTCCCGTGACCTGCCCGGCTTCACCGGGGGCGAGTTCCGGGCCTGGGCGGTCACCATCGCCCGTAACCGCGCGATGGACCACCTGCGCCGGATGCGCCGCCGCCCCTCGCTCCCGGTCCCGGTGCAGGCGCTCGTCGAGCTCGCCAGCGACGCGGACACCGCCGAGCGAGCCAGCGAGACGATCGGTACCGAGACCGCCCTCGCGCTGATCGCCACCCTCCCGCCCCGGGAGGCCGAAGCAGTCCTGCTGCGGGCCGTGATCGGGCTGGACGCGGGATCCGCCGGCCGGGTACTGGGCCGCCGGGCCGGCGCCGTGCGGACCGCCGCTCACCGTGGCCTACGCCGGCTCGCGGTCCTGCTGGAGCGGCAGACCCCGGCCGAGTCCTCGGCCGGGGTCGAGGGGGTGCCACCGCCGCGTGCGGGCAGCGGCCCCGCCCTGCGGGCATCGCACGTCGAACCGGCGGACGGCTGACGTGAGGGGACTCCCGATGAACCCGTTCCGGCGGGCCGACCACGCCGACAGCGAGCGGCTGCTCGACTCGGCCTCCGCCCGGGGGGACGCCACCCTGGACCAGAACCCCTCCGCCGCGCGCACCGAACTGGACGCGGACTCACCTGAGGCGCACCTGAGCGCCCCGAACGTGCCCCCGGTCGAGCCGGTCGCCGCGCTGCTCGCCGCGGCTGCCGGCCCCGTCCGCCCAGGCGAGTTGGCCGGGGAGGACGCCGCGGTGGCCGCGTTCCGGGCCGCCCGGGCCAACCCGGCACCGGCTGTGCCGCAGCGGCCACGCCGTCGCCGGACGACCACCGGCGCGGTGGCCTGGATCGGCGCGGTGGCAGCCACCGCCACCGCGGGGGCCGCCTTCGCCGCGGTCACCCGGGACCGGGGGCCAGAACCGGTCGCTCCGGCACCGTCGCGCCCGTCACCCTCGACGCACCAGGGCGCATCCCGATCGAGCGAGCCCGGTCGGTCGGTGGGCACCGGCGCCCCGTCGCCGGGCGCGCCGCCGCCCGTCACCGCCACGCCGCCGGCCAGTCCCGCTACCGTCGGCGAGGTGCACGGACTGTGCCGCGCATGGCGGGCGAAGGCACCCGAGCAGCGGGAGAAGGCGCTACGCACGCCGGCCTTCCAGAAGCTGGTGACCGCTGCCGGCGGCCCCGCCGAGGTCGAGGCGTACTGCCAGCGGCTGGTACCCGAGACGAAGCCGTCCGAGCCGGCGAAGGTCACGCCCTCCGAGTCGGCGAACGGCAGGCCGTCCCCATCCGGGAACGCCCCGCCGTCACCGCCGGGACCGGGCCACCGGGCCGGCGGCTGACCGGTCGGCGGTGGGAGCGGTTTGGTTCCGCCCTGCTTCGGAAATTCGTCTGTTAGACAGAGGTTGGTGGCACCGTGCACGCCCCCGACGGTGTCGGTGGGTGGGTTTACGGTGGCACGGTGTGCCGGACCCGGCACAACGGAGAGGGGGCCCGACCCTTGGCGACGTCATCCGACCTGGACCGCAGCGCCATCCTGCGCGAGTCCGCAGCCGCAGTCCGACACCTCGCCCGGATCTGCTTCAAGACCGGCCCACCCACCCACACCGGCGTCGAACTGGAATGGACCGTGCACGACGCCGCCGATCCCGCTCGACCGGTCGACGCGACGCGACTGCGGGCGGCGCTGGGGCGGCACAGCCCCGCCACGCTGGATGCCACCAGCCCAGCCGAGCCGCTGCGACACGGCGGCATGGTCACCCTGGAGCCGGGTGGCCAGCTGGAGATCTCCACCCCGCCCCGCCCCTCGGTCGCCGCGTTGATCCGCGCCACCGAGGCCGACATCGCCCAGGTCACCGACCTGCTGGCCGCCGCCGGGCTGATCCTCGGCAGCAGCGGCATCGACCCCCACCGACGGCCCCGCCCGGTGGTGGAAACTCCCCGTTACCGCGCGATGCGCGGAGCCTTCGACCGCCACGGCCCGGCCGGCCGCACGATGATGTACAGCACCGCCGGCCTGCAGATCTGCCTCGACGCCGGTGAGCCGGACCAGGTCGCTGACCGCTGGGCCGCCGCCCACGCGGTCGGGCCCCCACTGCTCGCGGTGTTCGCCTCCGCCGCTCGACACGCCGGGCGGCGCACCGGTTGGGCCTCCGCCCGGATGGCCGCCTGGCTGGCCATCGACCCGGCTCGGACCCGCCCGGTCTGGTCGCCCTCCCGGGCTGGGGACGATCCGACCGACACCTGGATCAGCTACGTGCTCGCCGCGCCGCTGCTCTGTCTGCGCCGGCGCAGCGCCGACTGGGCCGCGCCGCCCGGAGTGACCTTCGCCGACTGGCTCGACGGCGCGCTGCCACAACCGCCGACCACCGATGACCTCGACTACCACGTCAGCACCCTCTTTCCGCCGGTGCGCCCGCGCGGCTACCTGGAGCTGCGCTACCTGGACGCCCAACCGGGTGGCGGCTGGCGGCTGCCACTGGCGGTGCTGACCGCCCTGTTCGGTGACCCGGGCACCGTGCGCGAGGCGTACACCATCGCCACGCCGGTGGCGCACCGCTGGTCGCCCGCCGCTCGGCACGGCCTGGCCGACCCGGCGCTGGCCGCCGCCGCGGCGGCCCTGCTCGACCTGGCCCTGAGCAGCATGCCCCGACTGGAGCTGCCGGCCAGCACTCACGACGAGATCCGGCGAGGGGTACGCCAGCGGCTCGCCGCCGCAGAGAGGAGAGACCAGTGAGCGCGAGGAGTGAGCCGGGGTTGCGAGCCTCGCAGTCGCCAACGGAAGGCGGTTCAGTGAGCGCGAGGAGTGAGCCGGTTCTGCGAACCTCGCGGGCGGGCCGGGTCGACGGCGAGCAGTTGCGCGACCACATCGCTGTGGAGTTGGCGCGGGCCCGCGCCCGTACCGCGTTGCTGACCGAGGTGGTCGACGACGTCGACCTGACGCGCCAGCACTCACCGCTGATGTCGCCGTTGGTCTGGGACCTCGCCCACGTCGGTAACCAGGAGGAGCTCTGGTTGGTGCGGGACGTCGGGGGCCGGGAACCGGTCCGGTGTGACATCGACGAGTTGTACGACGCGTTCAAGCAGCCGCGCCGAGACCGCCCCGCGCTGCCCCTGTTGCCGCCCGCGGAGGCGCGCGCCTACCTGGCCACCGTTCGGGACAAGGTGCACGACCTGCTCGACGCGGTGACCTTCACCGAGCCGCCGCTGGTCGCCGACGGGTTCGCCTTCGGCATGATCGTGCAGCACGAGCAGCAGCACGACGAGACCATGCTCGCCACCCACCAGCTGCGCTCGGGGCCGGCGGTGCTGCACGCCCCGGCGCCGCCCGAGCCGTCGGTCCGGGTCGGCGCGGAGGTGCTGGTGCCGGCCGGCGGGTTCACCATGGGCACCGACACCGATCCGTGGGCGTTGGACAACGAACGTCCGGCGCACCGGGTCGACCTCCCGGCGTACGTCATCGACGCCGCCCCGGTGACCAACGGCCAGTACGCGGCCTTCATCGCCGACGGCGGCTACACGGATCAGCGCTGGTGGAGCGCGGCGGGCTGGGAGCATCGGGTTCGGGAGCAGCTCAGCGCCCCGATGCACTGGCGTTCCGACGGCGACGACTGGTCGTATCGGCGCTTCGGTCAGTGGGCGCGGGTCCGCGCCGACGAGCCGGTGGTGCACGTGTGCTGGTACGAGGCGCAGGCGTACGCGGCGTGGGCCGGCAAGCGGCTGCCGACCGAGGCGGAGTGGGAGAAGGCGGCCCGGTGGGATCCGACGACCGGGCGGTCGCGCCGTTACCCCTGGGGGGACGACGACCCGACCGAGGCGCACGCCAACCTCGACCAGCGCCATCTGCGGCCGGCGCCGGTGGGCGCGTATCCGGCCGGCGCGTCACCGTTGGGTGTGCACCAGCTCATAGGGGACGTCTGGGAGTGGACCTCGACCCCGTTCGACGGGCATCCGGGGTTCGCCGCGTTCCCCTATCGCGAATATTCGGAGGTCTTCTTCGGCGGCGACTACCGGGTGCTGCGCGGTGGCTCGTTCGGCACCGACCGCTCCGCCTGCCGGGGCACCTTCCGTAACTGGGACTATCCGATCCGCCGGCAGATCTTCAGCGGGTTCCGCTGCGCCCGGGACGCGCGACCGGACGAGTCGTACCGGTGAGTCGCCGCACGACCGGCGGCCCGGCGGCGGGCCGGGGGCGCTGATGTGTCGCCACCTGGCCTACCTGGGGCCGCCGGTCACCCTGGCCGAGCTGTTGTTCGACCCTCCGCACTCGCTGGTGCGGCAGTCCTGGGCGCCCCGTGACATGCGCGGCGGCGGCACGATCAACGCCGACGGGTTCGGTGTCGGCTGGTACCCGGGTGAGGGTGAGCCGGTGCGCTACCGACGGGCGCAGCCGATCTGGAGCGACCCGACCATCGCCCAACTGGCGGCGGTGACCCGCAGCGCGGCGGTGGTGGCGGCGGTGCGCTCGGCCACGGTCGGGATGGCGGTGCTCGACGGCGCGGCGGCGCCCTTCGCCGAGGGGCGGTGGCTGTTCAGCCACAACGGTGTGGTCCGCGGCTGGCCGGACGCCGTGGTGCCGCTCGCCGCCGGTCTGCCGGTGCGTGACCTGCTCACTCTGGACGCCACCACTGACTCGGCGCTGCTCTGGGCGCTGGTGCGGCATCGGTTGCGCGCCGGTGCCGACCCGGTCGAGGCGGTCGGGCGGACGGTGACCGACGTCGCCGCCGCCGCCCCCGGGTCGCGGCTCAACCTGCTGCTCACCGACGGGCACCGGGTGGTGGCGAGCGTGGCGGGGCACGCGTTGTCGGTCCGCGAGACACCGGGTTCGGTGCTGCTCGCCTCCGAGCCGCACGACGACGATCCCGGGTGGCGGTCGGTGCCGGAGGGGCACCTCGTCGTCGCCACCGCGGGTGAGGCGCGGGTACGCCCACTGCCGGCCCCGGTGAGCCGCGCCGGGCAGGCACGCACAGGCTGATCGAACGAAAGGAGCGAACCGATGACCGCGGAACCCCTGGAGGTCTACCTCGAAGAGGGTGACCTGGAGCGTGGCCTGCGCGACGACGTCCGGGCCGGGCTGAGCGCCGGGCGGAAGTGGCTGCCGCCGAAGTGGTTCTACGACGCGCGGGGCAGCGAACTCTTCGAGGAGATCACCCGACTGCCCGAGTACTACCCGACCCGGGCCGAGCGGGCCGTGCTGGCCGCGCACGCGCCCGACATCGCGACGCTGACCGGGGCCAAGACGCTCATCGAGTTGGGCTCCGGTTCGTCGGAGAAGACCCGGCTGTTGCTGGACGCCTTCACCCGCCGCGGTGGGCTGGGCACGTTCGTCCCCCTCGACGTGTCGGTCAGTGCGCTGCGCGGGTCCACCGCCCAGATCGCGGCCGACTATCCCCGCCTGCGGGTGCGGGGCATCGTGGGGGACTTCACCCGCCAACTGGACCGGCTGCCCACCGGCGGTCGGCGGCTCGTGGTGTTCCTCGGCGGCACCATCGGCAACCTGTTGCCCGCCGAGCGGGCCGACTTCCTGACGGCGATGCGCGCCGCGCTGGAGGTCGGCGACTGGTTGTTGCTCGGCACGGACCTGGTGAAGGACCCGTCGGTGATCGTGCCGGCGTACGACGACGCCGCCGGGGTCACCGCCGAGTTCAACCGCAACGTGCTGCACGTGATCAATCGGGAGTTGGGCGCCGATTTCGACCCGGCGGCGTTCGAGCACGTCGCCGTGTGGGATCCGGACCACGAGTGGATCGAGATGCGGTTGCGGGCGACCCGGCCGATGAGCGTGCGGGTGCTGGGGCTGACAGTCGATTTCGCGGCGGGGGAGGAGCTGCGTACCGAGGTCTCGGCGAAGTTCCACCGGGAGGGGATCGCCGCGGAACTGGCCAGCGCCGGCTTCGCCACCGCGGAGTTCTGGACCGACCCGGACGCGCTCTTCGGCGTCACGCTGGCGCGGGCGCGGTGAGCCTGTCCACCCGGCTCGGCCGGGCCGGGCGGTGATCCGATAGGCTGATCACGCGAAGGGGAGTAGCCCCCAATGTCGTGGTCGACATACTGGTGCGTTCCGCATCCGGCCACGCGGCCCCGGTTTTCCCGGGGCGGGCGAGACCTTCGACTCAGGCTGTTGCAGCCGGGTCGAGGGCGCCCCTGTACCTCCTCCCGGCGTGAACGGGAAGGACGTCATGGAGGGATTTTTCGCCGCGCTGGTCGTCAGCTTCGGCGTCATCTTCGTCGCCGAGCTGGGGGACAAGTCCCAGCTGATGGCGCTGACCTTCGCCACGCGGTTCAAACCGATTCCGGTGCTGATCGGCATCACGGTCGCCACCGCGGTGGTGCACCTGGCGTCGGTCGCCATCGGCGCGGGTCTCGGGGCGGTGCTGCCGACTGAGTGGATCTCCCTGGTTGCCGGCGTGGCGTTCCTCGGGTTCGGCGCCTGGACGTTACGCGGGGACAAGCTCACCGAGGAGGAGAAGCGCAAGGCGGAGAAGACCAACAAGACCGCGCTGGTGGCGGTGTCGGTGGCGTTCTTCCTCGCCGAGCTGGGCGACAAGACGATGCTCGCCACGATCACGCTCGCCACCAAGTACGGCTGGTTCGGCACCTGGCTCGGCTCCACCATCGGCATGGTGGCCGCGGACGCGCTGGCAATCCTGGTCGGCCGGATGCTCGGCCGGCGGCTGCCGGAGAAGACCATCAAGTACGGCGCCGCGATCCTCTTCGCCATCTCCGGTCTCTGGCTGATCCTGGAAGCGGTGAATGAGCTGACCTGAGCGCCGACTAGCTGCCCGGAGGGCGGGTAACGGCCCGGGGTGGAGCCGGCCGAGTTGTTGCGCCAGGGCGACCAGGTGCTGGTTGCCGTGGTGGAGGTGGCCGGCGCGCTGGTGATCTTCGTGGGCGCGGTGTGGGCGGCGGTGCGGTTCGTTGTCGAAGGGCTGCGACACCGCAGCGCCGCCCGCTTCACGCCGATCCGGCTCTCGCTGGGCCGCTTTCTGACCCTCGGCCTGGAATTCCAGCTGGCGGCCGACGTGCTGCGCACGGCGGTGTCCCCGTCGTTCACGCAGATCGGCCAACTGGCCGCGATCGCGACGATCCGAACGGCGTTGAACTACTTCCTGGGCCGCGAGATCCGTCAGGAGCAGCGTCAGGTGGCCGAGGGGGAGCGTCAATCGTGACGGGCACCCTGGTCACGGTGGTCACCGCCGTGGCGCTGGTCGCCGGAGTGCTCACCACGCTCACCACCGGGGCGCTGCGCAGCGGCGTCCGGGTACTGCTGGACCTGCTCACCGCGGCCGGCCTGCTCCGGCTTGCCGGCGAGCCGGGTTGGAACGGCCTGGCCGGCGCGGTGGCGATCATCGCCCTGCGTCAGCTGCTCGGGGCGGCGCTCAGCGGCCCACCCCCATGGTCCGGCCGACAATCCCCGGCGCGCTGCGCCGCGGACGATCACCACCTACCGTTGGCCTCGACAGGTGAAACGGGAAAAGCGGGAGGATGACCACATGAGCCGGCACGACGAACCGAACGAGTACGGCTACGCCGGCGGTGCCACCGCCCCGGAGCCGCCGCCCGGCGGTAAGGCCGATGAGCAGGATCGCGTCGAGGCGGTGGCGGTGCCGGGCGACGACCTCACCGGGCCGGCGGCCGAGGCGCTGGTCGAGGAGACCGAGGACCTGCCGCCCGCCGACCGTCGCCACTGAGCGCAAGCCCGCGCCGTTGGTGCGGCGGCGCGGCACGACGGTGACCCGCGCTCGCCGCGCCGCCCCTCGGCGCTTCGCGTCAGCCGTGGCGCGTCCGCGTTGTTCAGCGTGCGTCGGGGTGTTGGTAGACGTCGGGTACGCCGTCCCCGTCGGCGTCCAGCCGCTCCCGCTGCGCCACCCTCCGGTAGGCCGCGTTGCGGCGTCTGAGCACGGCGGCGGCCAACCCGGCGGAGATCACCGAGCCGAGCAGCACGGCAGCCTTGACCCGGTCGTCGGCAGTGCTGCCCGCCCCGAACGCCAGGTCGCCGATGAGCAGCGAGACGGTGAAGCCGACGCCGGCCAGCAGGGCGATCCCGAGCAGGTCGACCCAGGTGATGTCCTCGTCCAGTTCGGCGCGGGTGAACCGGGCCAGCAGGTACGTCGAGCCGAAGATGCCGATGCTCTTGCCGAACACCAGGGCGGCGACGATGGCGATCACGATCGGGTCGCTCAGCAGGGCGCCCAGGTCGGTGCCGCGTAGGGTGACCCCGGCGGCGAAAAGGGCGAAGATCGGCACCGCGAAGCCGGCCGACACGGGCCGCCAGCGGTGTTCCAGGCGGGCGGCGAGCCCACCCTCGCCCGCCTCTGCGCTGGCGCTGGCCGGCTGGCCGCCGTCCGCCCGTCGGCGGGCGAGCACCGGGACCGTGAAGCCGAGCAGGACACCGGCGACAGTGGCGTGCACGCCCGAGGCGTGCATCAGTGTCCAGGCGGCGATCGCGAGGGGGATCAGCGCCCACCACCAGGTGCGCCCCCGCTGCACCAGCACCGCGAAGAGCCCGATCGGCGCGAACGCGGCGAGCAGCGGAACGGGATGAAAGTCGGCGGTGTAGAAGATCGCGATGATGGTGATCGCGAACAGGTCGTCGACCACCGCGAGGGTGAGCAGGAATGCGCGTAGCCCCTGGGGCAGATGTGAGCTGACCACAGCGAGTACGGCGAGCGCGAATGCGATGTCGGTGGCGGTCGGAATGGCCCACCCGCGCAGGCCCTCCCCGCCCCCGCTCAGCACCACCGCCACGTAGATCAGCGCCGGCAGCACCATCCCGCCGAGCGCGGCCGCCATCGGTAGGGCGGCTCGGCGCGGGTCGCGGAGGTCACCGGCGACGAACTCCCGTTTGAGCTCCAGGCCCACCACGAAGAAGAAGATGGCCAGCAGGCCGTCCGCCGCCCAGGTGGCCAGGTCCAGGTCGAGGTGCCAGGGCGCGCCGGGCCAGGGCACCACGTCGCCGAGGCGGGTGTACGAGTCGGACCACGGGGAGTTGGCCCAGACCAGCGCGATCACGGCGCCTGACAGCAGTAGCGCGCCACCGACGGTCTCGGTGCGCAGCACGTCGGCCAGGTGCCGGGCCTCCGGCCAGGACGATCGGGAGAACAGCCGGATCTTCGGCGGACGCGGGTCGGCTGGCGGGGTGGGGGAGGTCAACTTCGGGCTCACCTACAGGAGTCGGGACGGCAGGAATCCACTCGCCGACCAGACTTCCCGGCACACCGCTGTCGACCCTATCCGGAGGTGCGGTCGGCGGCGACCGCTGGGCCGATCGGACGCCGTCCGATCGGCCTTCGACTTTTTTCCCGGTTGTCGCCGCTGCCGAATGGACGTTTGTCGGGTTGGTCATGCGGGCGCACATCTCGCCGCCGGAATATAGGTAACTCCGGACATAAGCCGCATGAGCCGCTTTAATGGTTTCACGAGTTTAGAGACGACCTTGGGGGTTTTCGTGAAGTTATTTGCCGTAACCGGACCGGCACGGGGGCGCTCCTGATGGACCTGCTCCGCCAATTGCGCCACGTGCGTCGGCACTGGTGGGTCGCGCTGGTCACGGTCATGGTGGCTCTCGGCGTCTCGGCGTTCCTGACCGTACGGGCCCAACCCCGGTACGTCGCCTCGGTGACCTTCTTCGTCACCACCCCCAACACCGGCGTCACCGACGCCTACCAGGGCGGGCTCTTCCTCCAGCAGCGCGTCAAGTCGTACGCCGACCTGCTCAGCAGCGACCGGCTGGCGCAGAGCGTGGTGGCCGAGACTCCGGTCGGCCTCACCGCCGACGAGGTGCAGCGTCGGGTGAGCACCTCCACCGAGACCGGCACCGTTCTGCTGCGGGCATCGGTCACCGACACCGACCAGACCCGCGCTTTGCGCGTGACGGAGACCCTCGCCAACAAGTTCGTCGAGCTCGTACAGAAGGTGGAGACGACGCCGGAGGGCAAGGCGCCCATCAAGATCGAGGTGGTCAGTGGCCCGCGGGTCAGCGCCGACCCCGTCTCGCCGCAGCCGGTTCGCAACCTCACCCTCGGTGGCCTGATCGGCCTGATCCTCGGCATCGGTCTGGCGATCCTGCGCGGCGTCGCCGACGTCCGACTGCGCGACGCCGCCGGCCTGCAACGCGCCACCGGCAGCCCGCTGCTCGGTGAGATTCCGTTCGAGGCCAACGCCCGCAGCGCTCCGCTCATCGTGGGCGACGCCGCGACCTCGGCGCGCGCCGAGGCGGTCCGCAAGTTGCGGACCAACCTGCGCTTCGTGGACGTCCACGAGCCGGCCCGGGTCATCGCGGTGACCAGTGCCCTTCAGGGCGAGGGCAAGACCACCCTCTCCTGCAACCTGGCCATCGCGTTGGCCGAGGCGGGCTGGCGGGTGCTGCTTGTCGACGCCGATCTGCGCCGCCCGAAGGTCGACGACTACCTGGGCCTGGACGCCGGCGTCGGCCTCACCGACGTGCTGGTGGGCGACGTGAAGGTGGGCGACGTCGTGCAGCGCTGGGGCGACAAGTCCCTGCTGGTGCTGCCCAGCGGGTCAGCCCCGCCGAACCCGAGCGAGCTGCTCGGCTCCAAGGCCATGTCGGACCTGTTGCTGGCGCTGCGCGAGTCGGCGGACATCGTGATCATCGACACCGCGCCGCTGCTGGCGGTGACCGACGGCGTGGTGGTGGCCGTGCAGGCCGACGGCGCGCTGTTGGTGACCCAGCAGGGCCGTACCTCGCGGACCCAGGTCGCCGCGGCGGCCCGGTCACTGCACTCGGTTTCGGTCCGGCTGCTCGGCTGTGTGCTGAACATGGCGAAGGTGGCCAAGGCCGAGGCGTACCAGTACGAGGCCTACCGGGTGGTGGCCTCGACGGCCGAGACGTCGGTGCCGGCCGACCGGGCCGCGTCCGGCCGGCACAGCGCGACCGCCGACGGGGTCAACGGGGTCCCCGACCACACCCAGGAACTCACCCGGCTGCCCCGATGAGTGCGGCGAGGGGTCGCAGCGACCGTTCGATCTCCTCGGCGCAGCGTCTGAAGTCGGCCGCGGTACCGCCGATCGGGTCCCGAAGGTCGTCCTCGTCCGGGGCGGCGGGTTGCAGCCGTCCCCGGGCCTGGGCGGCGGCGGCGATCGCCGCCCGCAGCGGGTCGTCGGCCGAGTCGGTGGGCGGCTCGGCCGCCGCGGCCAGCCGGCCGAACTGGCGCAACGTGAACGTCCGGTGCAGCGCGCCCGGCGCCAACGCGGTGCAGACCGAGCGTTGGCGTCGGGTCGCGGTCAGCACGAGCGTCGCGTCGACCAGATACTCGGGGCGCAACCCCCGGGTCCGGAACGCCGCCGGGTCGGTGCCACTCTCGGTCGCGACCTCCAGGGCGTACGGGTGCATGGCCAGCCCGTCGATCGCGTCGGTGCCGGCGCTGGCCACCTCGACGGGTCGGTCGGCCAGCAGCCGGCGGGCCAGGTACTCGGCCATCGGTGACCGGCACAGGTTGGCGTGGCAGACGAACAACACGCGATCAGCCATCGGTGCCCCTCTCATCGGTACGGACACCGCAGCGCGCACCGCGAGGGCGGTGCGTCGACGCCGGTGGCCGCGCGGGGAGGGGTTGTCGGCATCGTACGCGCGCCGCACGCCGGCCGGTCGTGGTGCCGCGCCGGTCGCCGGCGATCCCTGTGGGGCGGGGGCGCACCGGTGAAGATCGGCATCCTGTCGTACCACTTTCCGCCCGAGCCGGCGTTCATCCCGGGGAGCCTCGCCGAGGAGTTGGCCGCGCGTGGGCACGAGGTACGGGTCCTCACCGGCTTTCCGGACTACCCCGGTGGCCACGTCTATCCCGGCTGGCGACAGCGGTGGCACCACGAGACGCACAGCCAACGGCTGAGTGTTCGACGGGTGCCCCGGTACCCCGGGGCTGCCGCGTCCGTCGGTGGCCGGATGGCCAGTTACCTCTCCTTCGCCGGCAGCGCGGGGCTCGTTGCACGCCGGTTCCTGGGCGACGTGGACGCGCTCTACGTCTTTCAACTGCCCGCCACGACGTTCGCCGCCGCCGCGGTGCTCCGGTTGCTCGGGCGGGTGCCGGCGGTACTGCACGTGCAGGACGTCTGGACCAGCGACGGCGCGGACGAGGGGGGCGAGGGGCGCTGGGCGGCGCGGATGGGCAGCACGATGACCCGGATCTACCGGACCGCGGCGCGAATCGCGGTCGCGGCGCCGTCGATGCGGGACCTGGTGGTCGCCGCCGGCGCCGACCCGGCCCGGGTCCGGCTGGTGCTGAACTGGACCGACGAGCGGATCTTCTACCCGGCGACACCCGGCGCGGCGGCCCGCCAGTTGGTCCGTCGCGACGGTCGGTGCGTGGTGATGCACGCCGGGACCATCGGGGCGCGGCAGGGACTGGAGACAGCGGTCCGTGCGGCCGCGGCACTGGACCGGACGATGGATCTGGTCCTGGTCGGTTCGGGCGCGGCGGAGCGGCGGGTGCGGGGGCTCGCCGCCGAGTTGGGCGCGGAGAACGTCCGTTTCCTGGAGCGGCGGTCACCGGTCGACATGCCCGAGCTGTACGCCGCCGCCGACTACCAGCTGGTCATGTTGCGCGACCTTCCGGAGCTGCGCGGCACGGTACCCGGCAAACTCCAGGCCGCGCTCTCCTGCGCCGCGCCGGTGATCGCGTCAGCGGGTGGGGACACGGCCGAGCTTGTCGAACGGGTTCGGGCTGGGTTGTCCTGCCCGCCCGAGGACTGGGCGGTATTGGCCGACAGGTTCTGGTTGGCAGCCACCATTGCGCCGCCGACCCGCACCGAGATGGGTCGCCGGGGGCGGGCCGCGTACCTGCGCGAGATGTCGCTGCCGGCCGGCGTGGACCAGATCGAACGGCTGTTGCACGAGGCGGCCGGACGGGTCACTGAGCCCGCTACGGCACCACGAAGAAAGCTCGCCTAAAGGGCGAGAAATGCAATAACGGTACGAACTTCCCTCAGGCGTGCTAAGAACGTCAGGGAATCGACCTTCTGTCCGGTTCCGCGAATGGGAGTTAGGTGTGACGGTGAGCGAACGTCCGATCCGGCGGCGGAGCCGGTCCCGGCGTCGTCGGCGGGCCCGACTGCGACGGGCCCTCCTTGGCGCCCTGGTGGTGGGCTCGCTGCTACTGGCGACGGCCGGGTGGATCGGCTTCCGCGGCTGGCAGGCGCGCACTCACCTGCTCAACGCCGCTGGCCTGGCCCGAGAGTTGAGCGCCCAGATCGTCGGTGGGGACACCGACCGCGCCCTGCGGACGCTCGCCGCCCTCCAGGAGCAGGCCGGCGCGGCCCGCTCGGCAACGGCCGACCCGGGTTGGCAGCTCGGACGGCGTACGCCGATCGCCGGCGACGACCTCGACGCCGTCGCGCAGATCGCCGTCGCCATTGACGAACTGGCCCGGCACGCGTTCCCGACCCTGCTCCGGACGGACCTGGCCAGCCTGGTGCCGACCGGCGGCGGGGTGGACCTCGCCCGGCTCGCCGCCGTCTCCACGGAGCTGACCGGGGTGCACGAGTCGGTGCAACGTACCCGCCAGAACCTGGCGGCGGTGCCAGCCGACAGCCTGGTCAGCCAGATCCGGCAGGCGCTGAGCGATCTGCGCGACGAGATCGACCGGTTGGCCAGCCTCACCACGGCTGCCGACCAGGGTGCCCGCCTCCTCCCGCCGCTGCTCGGCGCGAACGGCCCACGCCGCTACCTGCTCGTCTCGCAGAACCTCGCCGAGTTGCGCGCCACCGGCGGCATGTTCGGCGCGTACGCGATGATCGAGGCGGAGAACGGCAAGGTCAAGATGGGCAAGCAGGGCAGCACGTCCTCGCTCGGTCAGTTCACCCCGGCGTTGAAGGTGCCCGCCGAGACCAGGGCCCTCTGGACGGACCTGCCCGGCATCTACCCCGCCGACGTCAACCTGTCCCCGCACTTCCCGACCGCCGCCACGCTGTACCGCGAGATGTTCCGGCGCAAGACCGGCACCACTGTCGACGGCGTGCTCGCCGTCGATCCGGTGGTGCTGTCCTACCTGCTCAAGGCGACCGGCCCGGTGCTGGTGCCCGGCGGCGTCCCGCTCGCCAGCGAGAAGGTCGTACAGACCCTGCTGAACGACAGCTACCAGCGCCTCGACGTCAAACAGCAGGACGAGTTCTTCGCGGCGTCGGCGTCGGCGGTGTTCGACGCCTTCTTCAAGAAGAATGTCAACCCACGGGTGTTGTTGTCCGCATTTGACCGTGCTATCACTGAACGCCGGATATTGTTCTGGAGTGCCCGACCTGAGGAACAGCGGACATTCGGCGAAAGCCGGATGGCCGGGACGCTTCCGGAACAGGACACCGTGCCGACCGTCGGCGTGTTCCTCAACGACGGCAGCGGCGCGAAGCTCGGCTACTACCTGCGGCCGACGGCGAACCTGACGGTCGGCGAATGCCGATCGGACGGTCGCCGTGAGCTCCGGCTGCGGGTGACCCTGCGCTCAACGGCGCCGAAGTCCGGACTTAGCAAATCCGTGCTCGGCCTCGGCCTGGCTGGCGATCCGTACACCGCCCGAACGTTGGTGTCGATCTTCAGTCCGGCTGGTGGAGCGGTGCTGGAGGCCCGACTGGACGGGGCCGAGACGGCGCTTGGCAGCGGCACCGAACGCCGCCGCCAGGTAGCCACGGCCAGCGTCGACGTCGGCCCCGGCGCCGAGAGAGCGCTGGAGGTCACCGTGCTGACGGCCAAGACCGGCGTCGGGCAGGCCGAGCTGTGGCTGACCCCCACCGCCAGCCCCTGGACCACCCAAGTTCATTCCGCACCAAGCTGTGATCAGTAGGAGGGAACCAATCATGCGGCTATCCCGCATCATCATGGCGCTCACGGTCGGCCTGGCCGTGGTGGCCGTGCCGACGGCAGCGGGGGCGGCACAGCCGCAGCCGACGCCCAGCGCCACCACCGACCCGCCGCAACCGCCGCCGTACCCGCCGACCGCCGCGTCGCTGACCGTCAACCGCCCGACGATCTTCCTGGGCGAGACGGTGGTGCTGACCGGCACCAACTTCGGCCCGAACGAGACCGTCGACATCACCGTGACTGTCACTCCGCAGGCCGCTCCGGCCGGCGGTGCGGCTCCGGCTCGCCGCAGCGACGGCAGCACCGTGGCCATGGCCCCGGTGGCCTACCAGGCGAGCGCGCCTCTGCACTTCACGGCGTACACCGACGGTCAGGGTCGCTTCACCAAGAGCTACAAGCCGTCGGTGACGGGTCTGCTGACCTTCACCGCCACGGGCCGGGAGTCCGGCCGTACCGCCACCACCGAGCTGCGGGTGCTGCACAAGAAGCAGCCGCTGCCCGTCACGGGTGACAGCCTCGGCACGCCCATGAAGCTCGGTGGCGGCCTGGTCGGCGCCGGAGCGGTGATGCTGCTGCTGACCCTGGCCTGGCGTCGCCGCCAGCGCTTCGGTGGTGCGGCGCACTAATCCACACCACCGGGCTGCGCCCGGTTAGCACTCAAGCTGGCGCCCGTCGGAACACTCCGACGGGCGCCAGCCTGTTCAGACGTCCAGTGCCGCCGCGTCGAGCCTCAGCCCGGCCCGAACCTTTCGCCGGCGACAGTCTCTTCCCAGGCGGGGTGGGTCACATCCGCGAATGGCCGTCACTGCCATCACCGTGCGGGCGCCGCCCGGTCTGTGCGCCCGCCATGTTCCGATGGGCACGATGTCCGCCTTACCGCCTTTGCGCAGGTCGCTTCATTCGTGATGGACTCGGGTTTCGTGAAGTCGGGGTGCCCGGTTGTCCGGAATGCCCCGAATTCTGGGAAGCCGAGTGGATCAAGCGGGCGACGGCCGGTTCGACGCCGTGGGCCCGGCGCCGGATGGGTGGTTTGCCCGTTGGTGGGTGTTTGTGGGGTGTGGTCGGGCGCACTCGTGGGCCGGAATCATGGCCGGGCCGGGGTCGTTACACACCCTGACGATCGCAGCACCACCGACCCGCCGCCGGACCCCTGACGGCTGGTCGCGCAGGTTGGAATGCCAGCCTCCACCGGGTCGTTACAGTCCCCACGAACGACCACCGGGCACCGCCTCGACGAGGGTGCTGATGGATGGGCCGACCCGGAATGACCCCGGCCCTCCGGTCGTTACAGATGGACCCGGCGCCACGAGCCCCGCTCGCCAGGTCGCCGACCTAGACGCCCGACCAGGCGTCACCCCCCAAGACTTATCGCAGCGCCGGACGAGGTGCTCACACCCTTGCCGCCGTCCCCCCTTTGGCGGTGCGGGTGTTCTACCCCCGAAGGAGCTACCCCCATGAACACGATCATGCGTAAGAGCGTGCTGTCTGTTGCTGGTCTCGCGTTCGCCGGTGGTGTGTTCGCCGGCCCGGTCGCCCACGTGGCCAACCCGGTCGACGCCAAGCCCGTGGCGGTTGCGGTGCAGGCCGACAAGCCCGACATCAGCAAGCTGATCCCGCACGGCACGCAGGGCGAGCAGTCCCGGATCCCCCTGAACGATGAGCAGACGGCGAATGTGAAGGCGATCATCGCGGCCACGAAGAAGGCCGGTCTGCCAGAGCGGGCCGCGGTCATCTCGATCGCGACGAGCTTGCAGGAGTCGAAGCTGGAGAACCTGGGTCACCTGGGTGACCGGAACGACCATGACTCGCTGGGCCTGTTCCAGCAGCGCCCGAGTTCGGGTTGGGGTACTCCGGAGCAGATCACCGACCCCGAGTACTCGACGACCGCGTTCTTGAAGGGTCTGAAGCAGGTCGACGGGTGGCAGGACATGCCGCTGACCGACGCCGCGCAGACGGTGCAGGTGTCGGCCTACCCGGACGCCTACGCCCAGTGGGAGCAGCAGGCCGC
>NZ_JBEYUF010000017.1:0-126864 GCF_040643355.1 Micromonospora sp. NPDC047187 | reverse complement strand
GGCGATCAGCGGGGTGGTCGCCGCGGCCGCCGCGGCGACGAGCACCTGGCGGCGCGACGGGCCGGAGGGAGAGGTCATGACGTGCCTTTCCATGGGGGTGGACGCGCCTCGTGAGCGCCTTGCGCACCATAACCAGCACCCGGCACTCACGCCACGGCAGCCCAGATCAGCGCAGGGGTTTCCGCAGGCCGACGCAGGGTAGGGCCGTCAGGGACGGCATTCGCGGGAGAGCCCCGCTTCCCGCGCGCAGCGAGGAGATTTCAGTGAGCGAGGACCAGCACACCCAGCAGGACCCGACCAGCCAGTACGGCCAGCAGTCCGGTCAGCCCGCACAGCAGCAGTCAGCGCCCGGCTCGACCGGGGAGATGACCCCGAAGCCGGACCACGGGGAGGAGTCGTACCGGGGCAGCGGCAAGCTCGACGGCAAGCGGGCACTGATCACCGGCGGTGACTCGGGGATCGGCCGGGCGGTCGCGATCGCCTTCGCCCGGGAGGGCGCGGACGTGCTCATCTCCTACCTCGGCGAGGAGGAGGACGCCGACGCCCGGGAGACCATCCGGCTGGTCGAGGCCGCCGGCCGGCGGGGTGTGGCGGTACGCGGTGACATCACCGACGAGGCGCACTGCCAGGAACTGGTCGACCGGGCGGTGCGCGACCTGGGCGGCCTCGACATCCTGGTGAACAACGCGGCGTACCAGATGTCGCAGGACAAGGGGATCCTCGGCATCAGCACCGAGCAGTTCGACCGGGTGTTCAAGACCAATCTGTACGCGATGTTCTGGCTCTGCAAGGCCGCCATTCCGCACCTGGCCGAGGGGTCGGCGATCATCAACACGTCGTCGATCCAGGCGTTCGACCCGTCGCCGCAGCTGCTGGACTACGCCACCACGAAGGCGGGGATCGCCAACTTCACCAAGGCCCTCGCCGCCGACCTGGCCGAGCAGGGCATCCGCGTCAACGCTGTCGCACCGGGGCCCGTGTGGACGCCGCTGATCCCGTCCACCATGCCGGAGGAGAAGGTGAAGCAGTTCGGCACCGACACCCCGGAAGGGCGTCCCGGGCAGCCGGCTGAGCTGGCACCCGCGTACGTCTTCTTCGCCTCGCAGGAGTCCAGCTACGTGACGGGCGAGATCCTGGGGGTCACGGGCGGTCGACCGACCAAGTGACCCGCCGTCGGGTGGGCGCCCGCTCGGGATGCCCACCCGACGCTGCGGCCCGCTGGTCAGCGTGGCCAGGCGGCGAAGCGTTGCCGGATCTCGGCGACGTCGGCGGTGCCCAGGCCGTACCGGCCGAAACGCTGGTCGGCGAGCCGGTCCAGGTAACGGCCGGCGGCGCGTACGTCGTCCGGGTCCAGCGCGGGGTCGACCTGCCGTGCCAGCATCAACAGCTCGGTCACGTCGTAGTGGTCGAGAGCTGCGGCCACGTCGATGAAGTCGCGAACCTCCCGCCGGTTGACCAACGCCGCGATCTTGTTCGCCACCAGGTCACGAACGTCCATCACCGGGCCCAGGTCCATCACCACCGGGCTCTGCTGGCGGTCCAACCGGGCGAGGCTGAGCCGGATCTGCCGACCGTCGCGGCTCACCACGAAATCCTTCATGTCCTGCTCGTACCCGTCGAACAGCTCGGCCAGCTCACTGTCCGGGTCGGCGTCGCTGACGATGAACCCGGCCCGCTCCAGGGCCACCCGGACCCCGGCGGACGCCGCCGCTGCGGCACCCTCCACGTCCGCGAAGAGGTCCACGTCCTCCGTCGGTCGGGCGACCAGCCCGTGCGCCGCCCACGCCACCCCACCACCCAGAACGAACCGGTACGGCCCGGCGGCGGCAAGCGCCACCCGGGCCACCTCCCGGTAGAACTCGTGCAGATGAGGCTCGATCACGCCGCGCGCAGGCCGCGGTGCCGGCTCTCCCACGCCTGGCGTACGCCCCGAGGCAGGTTGAGCAGTCGCCACACCCGACGCAGCGTCCGCCCGTTGATCAGGGCGCGCAGATCCTCGGCCCGAGTGGTCTCGCGAAGCACGTTCTCGTACATCCAGAGCAGTTGGTCGGGGTCGCCGAGGTCAAAGGTGCGCTCGGCGTTCCACATCAGCCGTACCGGCAGCTCCACCACACCTCGGGTGGGGCCGGCAAGCTCGGCGAGCGTCCGCGCCACCACAGCGGGGCGACCCGGGCGGGCCAGAAAGGCCACGCCGGTCGCGGTGGGGGAGACGGCCTGCATGGTGTCAGGGTAACGCCCACCAGAGCCGGTGTCGCTCAGGTCGATCCCAGCGCGCTGCGCGCCGACATGCCCCGGTCAGGCCGTCTGTCCGGTTTGTTGGCATTTGCGGTCGGCCCAATCGTGGTCGGCTCGGGTTTCATGAAGTCGCGGTGTCCGGGATGCCCCGACTTCCGTGAAACCGAGTGGATCACGCCCGGCCAGGGGGTGGTTTGGGGTCGCACGAGCCACGCCGCATGGGTGGTTTGCCCGTTGGTGGATGGTTGTGGGGTGTGGCCGGGCGCACCCGTGGGCCGGAATCATGGCGGGCTCAGGGTCGTTACACATCCTGACGATCGCAGCACCACCGACGCGCTGCCGGACCCCTGAGGGCTGGTCGCGCAGGGTGGAATGCCAGCCTCCACCCGGTCGTTACAACCCCCACGAACGACCGCAGGCACCGCCACGACGAGGGTGCCGATGGATGGGCCGACCCCGGAATGACCCCGGCCCGCCGGTCGTTACAGATGGACCCGGCGCCACGAGCCCCCCGCTCGTCAGGTCGCCGACCCTGACGCCCGGCAGGGTGTCACCCCCCAAGACTTTTCCCCTTGTTTTGTGCAGCGCCGGACGAGGTGCTCACACCCATCACCGCCGTCCCCCTCTTTGGCGGTGCGGGTGTTCTACCCCCGAAGGAGCTACCCCTCATGAACACGATCTTCCGTAAGAGCATGCTGTCTGTTGCTGGTCTCGCGTTCGCCGGTGGTGTGTTCGCCGGCCCGATCGCCGCCCACGCCAACCCGGTCGATGCCAACCCGGTGGCGGTTGCGGTGCAGTCGGCGGCGCCGAAGCCGCAGGGCGAGCAGTCCCACATCACCCTCAACGACGAGCAGACGGCGAATGTGAAGGCGATCATCGCGGCCACGAAGAAGGCCGGTCTGCCGGAGCGGGCCGCGGTCATCTCGATCGCGACGAGCCTGCAGGAGTCGAAGCTGGAGAACCTGGGTCACCTGGGCGACCGGAACGACCATGACTCGCTGGGCCTGTTCCAGCAGCGCCCGAGCTCGGGTTGGGGCACCCCGGAGCAGATCACCGACCCCGAGTACTCCACCACCGCGTTCCTCAAGGGCCTCAAGCAGGTCGACGGCTGGCAGGACATGCCGCTGACCGACGCCGCCCAGACCGTGCAGGTGTCGGCCTACCCGGACGCCTACGCCCAGTGGGAGCAGCAGGCCACCGACCTCGTCGCCCAGCACTGGAACAGCTGACCCACACCACAAGCACCCAGCACCACCGCACCGACCACTGGCCGGCACCCGCACTCGGGGTGCCGGCCAGCGGCGTCCCCGCGAAGTCGGAGTGTCCGTGGACTGACAGATGCTTGTAATCACCCTCAGGATTGTGATGATCTCAAGTCGCTAACGTGAATGAATAGGCGGTGAGGTTCACAGTGGATGCGACTGGTGCTTTCGACTGTTTCGTTCAGCCGCCTATCGGCGTTTGCTAACTCGATGGCGTTCGACGCCGAGCGTTACGACCGCGAGGTCATCAAGCCGCTGCGTGGTCGACACGGGCGACTTCCCGTCGGCGACCTCATTCTGCGTTACGCGGTGGAGCCAGACTGGACAGTCGACCAACTTGCCGTCCATCTCAAGCAGCTACGACAGTTTTGGCAGGACCGCGCCGTGGGGCCGGACAGTCGGGCGGAGATCTGTCGGCTGCTGATTCGGGCCGACGAGGAACTCAGCCGTAACGTCGGTGACCTGATGAGCGACCCTGCGTGGTGGCAGGACCAGGCGACGGCGACGCAGGGCGGCGGGGGGCGGACGACGCGGATACGCCCACCGAATCTGGTGCGGGCGGAGCCGACCCGGCATGCCGAACCACCCACTGAGGTCCCGGACGACGCCCCTGGGTGGCGGGCTGAGGCACGTGAGTTCATCCGTGCCCGCCTCGATGACTCCGGCGCCGTTGACGCGCGTGAATCGACTCGACCTGTCGCTCGACGCAGCCGGGTCGCCAAGAGCGGCGGCTCCGCGGAGGATGTGCCGCAGGTACCGAACGAGACGTCAGATGCGGCGGCCGCGAGGCGGCAGGCAGATCAACGTCCGAACTCGGACGAGTTGGCGCGCCTGGTCCAGCCAGCCGAACTCACGATCGAGGCGCTCGGTGCCCGCGACGACAGTTGTCAGGTACGGGTGTCCTGGCCGGCGACGGATGCCGAGCGGTTGAGGATCCGCTGGGCCGAGACGCCACCACCATGGGCATCCGGGAGCGTGCTTCCCGTGGCGACGCTGATGGCCTTCGGCACCGAGCTGGGCGGTACCAGGCAGGTGCACGACGGCGAGGCGGCGCTCCTCGCCGAGGTGCCAGTGGGCTACCACCTCTATGTGCCGTACGTGGTGGAGCGGGACCAGGCTGTGGTGGGTCGATTCGTTGCGCTCGGTCTGGCTGAGCCAGTCCGGAGGCTGAGGGCCGAGCGCCGCGGGGACGACGTCATCGTTACCTGGGTCTGGCCGGAGGGATCGCGGCTGGCAATTGTCGAGTGGACAGCGCCGGGCGGCGTACGACAGGACCAGATCACCCGCGCCGGGTACGCGGGGTCCAACGGTTTCCGAATACCCGCTGCCCTGGATCCCGGGGTGGTCCGGGTCTCGGTGCTCACCGCCGTCGCCGCCGACGAGGCATGTTCACGAGGCCGTGAGGTCGAGCTACCGCCCCGGTCGATACCGGTCTCGTACACCCTGACCCGGCACCGACTGTGGAGGTTCGGCCGGCGGGATCTCGCTGTCCGGCTGCGGGCGGAGACGGATCTCGCCGACCTCGTCGTCACAGTTGTGCTCGGCACGGATCTCGCGATGCCGCCGTCCGCGGCTCACGGGACCGTGCTCGTCGAGCACGAGGGTGTCGACCTAGTCGCCCACCAGGCCCGAGAGCTGACCATCCCCGTTCCGGTGCTGCCCCGGCGTCAGGATCCGTACTGGGTTCGGTGTTTCCTGCGTGGTCCGGTACCGACGGTGCTCACCGGCCCTCCCGTCGAATCGATGAGGTTGACATAGTGGCCAACGTCGCCTGTCCGTTCTGTTATCAGCGTATCGACGGCTCAGCGCTGTGGTTCCAGTGCTTGGGCAAGGGTGACGCCGATCGGAAGGGTTGCCCGCCCGGCACCGACACGGTCCGCCACAACATGACCGGTTTCACCGAGACGATGCGTCCGGTCTTCCCACCCCCACGCAACCAACGGCTCCGGCTGGCACGGATCGCCTGGTGCCCGGACTGCGGTGGCCGTACGGGGATTCGCGCCTGCCCCTCCTGCCACACCCCGGTGCCGGCCAACTTCGGGGAGGCGTCCAGCCCGATGATCGCCATGTTCGGTGGGAAGGGCACCGGCAAGACGGTCTATCTGACCGTTCTCGCCCACGAGATGCGCTATTCCGACCTGCGTCGCCGGTTCGCCGCGGATATCAGGATGACCGGCGACGGGCAGGGTGGCTTCAAGTCCCCGCTGGCGTGGCTGGAGCAGAACGTCGACAGGATGTTCACCGAGCACAAACTGTTCGAGGCGACTCCGCCCGCCGTCGGTGGCCGGCAGAATCCGCTGGTGTTCGAGTGGCGGGGTGAGCGCCGTCGGTGGCGGCGCAAGCCGGTCTACCGCACCAGTTACCTGTCGTTCCACGACACCGCAGGCGAGGATGTCGGCACCCTCAGCGGCGCCAACGACCTGGCCTACATCGGTGCCGCTGACGGTCTGATCCTGCTGCTCGACCCCTTCATGCTGCCCGAGGCGCGGGAGCGGCTTCGATTACCGTCTTCGGCGATCCGCTCGACCGAGGACACCATCGCGGTAGTCGACCGGCTCACCCAGAGTCTGCGCTCCAGCAACGGGGTGGGCGGCAGTCAGCGGATCACCAAGCCGGTCGCCGTCGCGTTCGCCAAGATGGACGCCTTCTTCGACGTGTTGGGCCGGGATCACCCGCTGTGCAATGAGCCGCGGCGCGGGCCGGCGTACGACGAACAGGTGGGTCGGGCCACCCACGAGCAGGTCGCTGCCCTGCTCCGGGACTGGCGGGGCGACGACATCGAGCAGCACCTGCGGATGAACTACACGACCTTCCGCTACTTCTTCGTCTCCGCGCTGGGAGCCCCACCGGATTACGACAACGCCATGGTCGAGCCCGGTGGTGTTCGCCCGTACCGAGTCGACGAGCCGTTGCTCTGGTTGCTCAGCCTACGCCGTTTCGGCGTCGTACCGAGGCAGCGCTGAATGACAGGGCGGTTCGAGGCGCTGATCTGGACGGACTGTCGCGAGGGCCAAGGGCTCCGCGGGACACCCGGCCTCCAGTTTCAGTCGCGATCGGCGGGCGCGGACCGGAACGCGGAGGCAGTGGTGCAGCGGAACCTGCTCTACGAACCACCGCCGCGGTTGATGGGGCAGCGTCGTCCGGTCAGCGACTACCCCGCTTCGTTCGCACATGTCTGGGACGGGCTGTTGGCTACCGCCGCCGGGGTCTACCTGGGGCGGGAGAGCGTGGGCGGCAGGGAGGGCAACCAGCTGACCCATGCCATCGTCACCGACGACCCTGCCGCGTACGGCCTCGTGCGCCCGGCCCAGATGTTCGGTGCGCCGTTCTGGACCGCTGAGCCGGCACTGACCACGCGATGCCCGGAACTCCAACCGGGCTGGCATCCGGGTTCCTTCGGCGCGGTGGAGGCGCAGGCTTTCGTTCGCAGCGCGCCCGACGGTGACGAGTTGCTCGCGGCGCTGTTGTCGACCCTGCGCCCGCCAGCCGATCAGCGTGGCCGGCGCGTCCTCTTCGTCGCCCGCGAGCCGGCCGAGGTGATCCGATGGATAACAGCGGTCACGCTGTTGATACCGCAGCGGGAAGCCCTGCGGATCGGATTCAAGGTGTTCACGCTCAATCCCGCGTACGCGCCGCATCGAATCCTCGCCGTGCACCCCGACTGGGGTGGGGCCGAGGCCGCCCTCGACAACGATCAGGGCTATGCCGTGTTCGACCTGGTCCGGCACGACTGGAGTCGGGTCACGCACACACAGGCGGCGCGGCAGTGGACGGAGCTGTTCCTCGCCGAGGACCCGATGGACGTGGTGGACGCTGTGGAGGTCGCAGCGGCGGCCGGGATGGACGGTGACGGCGGCACCGCGGTCGCTCTCGCCGCCATCCTCGGCCGCCGCCCACCTCCTGAGAAGGTTGCCGGGCTGGTCAGTTGGCTGCGGCACGGACCGCCACAGTTGGTCAGGCGTTACGGTGGCGGCATTGTCGACCTGCTGGTGGCCGCGGCGTCGCAGTGGCCGGTGGAGGTGCTGCGCAGCCTCGACGAGGTGAGCCGTGCCGCCACATTCCCGCACCGGGCGGCGGAGGTGCGGCTCTCGCTGATCGACGCCGAGGTACGCGAGGCGACGGTGGCGGGCGTCGTCCGTCCGGAGCCGGTCGCCCCGGTCAACGGTGCATGGACTCCAGCCGAGCACGAGCGGTCATTCGTCGCGATCACCAGGGAGATGCGCCTCGCCGAGCCGCCCCTGTTCGAGACCCTGCTCCGACTGTGCGGGCGCTTCGGGCTCCGTCCGGCACTGGCCGATCTGCAACCCGGCCTGGACCGGTTCGTCCTGGACTGGGCCAACAACCCGGATCACGCGTACAGGGTCGCGTTGTGGGCCTGCGGGGACGAGATTCAGCGGCTCCTGCGACACGAGCTCGGCGAGCGCTTGGCGGACGAGCCGGACCGGGCCTACGAACTCGGCGACAAGTGGTGGGACGTGCTGCTGCGTGAACCCATGCGACTCGACGAGCCGTTGGACGCGGCGGTGGTGGAGGCCGCCCTGCGCCATCTACCTGCGCGGCAGCAGATCGACCTGATCGAACAGTGCCTGCGCACCGCGATGGCCGCCACTCGTCCGGCGGCGATGGTGAATCGCACCGCCTCGGTCATTTGGACACACCGTGCGGTCAGCCGTGCCGAAGCGCACCTGTTGACGCATCTTCTGCCCCGCGACACACCACTAGACCCGCGGGTGTTCGCGCCGCTGCACCGGAAGGTTACCGACTACCGATCGGAGCGGGAGTACGTCGACGCGGCGCTCGTCGTGATAGCGCACGGCCTGTGGGCGCCTCAGGTGGACACGCTCCGCGCCATCGCCGCGCAACGCGCACTGGTCTTCGTGCTCGACAAACTGGCGGACACGACGTTCGACCCGGTGGCGCTCGTCAAGGCTCTAAACGACGTGCCACCACACCTGGTGCGGGCACAGATGCCGGACCTGTGTGAGGCGATAACGCAGGCGCCGGTGGTCGCGGTGGCTTTCACCGTGCTCACCCACATGCACGTCCAGCAGCTCACTGAACCGTGTTCCCGCAAGCTGCGCGGTGAGTTGATGAACAACTCCAACCCCGCACACGTCGCCCTGGCATTCGTGTTGCTGAACATCGAGTCGCAGTCGGCCGCGATGGCCTCGATGATCCACGCGGGCACACACGCCGACCTTGATCGGTTGGTGCGCACTGTGGTTTCCCGCTGTTCGGAGAAGCGGTTCCGGGAGATGACGATGCACATCGACGGCTTGGGCCCGATGTGGTCAGCACTGTGGAAGACCTTCTCGCGCTCGCACCGACGTGGGCTGGTCCGGCGTCTCCGGCCGGGCGGACGGGGGTGACTGATGTCTGGCCTGATCGCCGTTCCGCTCCTCCTGCTGGCACTGCTTATCGTCGTGACGGCGTACAGCCTGGTCGTGATCATTTTGACGCCGTACGTCCTTTATGTCCTATCAGCTGGTTACCTCGCCGGGCTGGTCCTCGCCCTGGTCGAGACCGCCCGGATGTACGGCGGGCTGCTCGACCCGCCGCGGGTGCGCAGCCCACGGGACCAGTTCACTGCGGTGCGACGTCGCGGGTCATTGTCGTATCACCGTGACTTCGCCTGGTCGCACTATGCCGTCTGGCAGGCGGGGTACGACCTGTGGGCCGTCGTCGAGCGCTGCCACCGGCACGTGACCCGCTCGTGGATCTCCACGTGGCGATCGCTGCCCCGACTGCCCCGGTACCACAAGCGTTTCCTGGACAGTTCCCCGGACGGCGTTGGCCCGGACGGGTCGACCCGGACCCGAACCTGGACGGTGCTGCTGACCTGGCCGGTGCTCGCCCTGCCTGCCGCGGGGCTCGTCGGCCTCACCGTGGGTGTCGTCACCAGCATCGCCGTGCTGAGTGTCGTCGTTGTGATGGTCGTCGTGCCGACCTGGGTCCTCGGTGCCGCGGCGACCGCAGGGTTGCGCGCTGCCGACCGGCGATGGCGGGCCTCCTGGCACACCGAGACCTGTTGCCCGCACTGCTACTACCTGGTCGACCTCCCGGTTTTTGCCTGCCCGACGGCGCACCCGTCGACCGCGCCGTCTGGGTCCGATCGACACCGGGCTCTGCGGCCCGGCGCCCAGGGACTGTGGCGGCGGCGGTGCGGCTGCGGAACGTCGATGCCGGTCCGCCAGGCGTCGGCGGGCGCACAGCTCACGGCGCTATGTCCCAAGTGTGACACGGCGCTCGCCGCCGGCACCGGACGAGCCACTGAGATCAGAGTCGCCCTCTTCGGTGCGCCCGACGCGGGGAAGTCGACGCTTGTCGACGCCATGGTGGCCGCACTTGTCGACCGTTTCCCCCCGGAGCGCTGCGCGATCGTGCGACGGCGGGACCGACGCGGTGGGCCGGAAGCCGTCGGCGTGACACTGCAGGCCCACCGCGCTCCGCAACGGGTGCAGGTGTTCGACGCGCCCGGACCGGCACTCGTCGACAGGGAAACCTGTGCGACCTACGGTTACCTGGACGAGACACGGAACTTCGTCTTCGTCCTCGACCCCCTGTCACTGCCGGCGCTGCGCGAACAGCTGGCGGGGCTGCCGCCGCACCTGGTGCCGGTCGTGCGGGTCGCCCGGCACGATCTGGTGGACTCGTACGAGGCAGTTGTCATCGGCATGCGGTATCGAGGGGTCGACACGAGCCGGTGCCGGCTCGCGATCGTGGTGTCCAAGGGTGATCTGCTCGGCCTGCTGCCGGTCGGCGCACCGCTTCGGGCGGGTTCGACGGATGTCCGGCGATTTCTGGTCGAGCACGGCCTTGACAGTCTCCTGACGTCAGCCAGCCGAGACTTCGGCGAGGTTCGCTACTTCCTGCACGGCCAGACCGACCCGCCGTCGCCCGACCCGCTGATGTGGCTGTTGCGCGGGGAGCGCGCCCTGCGCCCGGAGGTGACGAATGCGCTCCGCTGACCTGCCCACCTCCTACAAGGCGACCCGATTGTCCATTCTGGTGTTGATGTTCGCCGTCATGATGGCGTTGGCGGCATGGTCTGTGTGGGTCGGCCTGCCACAGGCGGTAGCCCACACCACGGCAGGCGTGCTTCGGGCCTCCTGGTGGGTGTGGAGCCCGTTTAGCTAACCGCGGGAGCGTCGTCCTTCGTCCAGCAGGCGAGCCTGCAACCGGTGGCGGTTGGCGTTCGGCTCGTCGCCGACCCGCTCCCACAGGCCGGCGAGTTGGCGGTGCTCTCGTGCCAAGCGCGTGCTCAGCGTGGCGTTCGCCGCGTCGTCGCGGAACAGCCGACCCCGTATCTCGCAGCTCTCGGTGAGCGCCTCGATGGCCGCTCCGACGTCGCCGGCCTCCAGGAGCAGCCCGGCCTGCTGCCTCAGCACCGTCGCCAGGTCCTCCCTGTAGCGGGCCGGGTCGGCGGTGGCCAGTCGGCGGTGGATGACCACCACGTCGCGGAATGCCAGAGCGGCCTCGTCGTGCCGTTCGAGGTCGTGCATCAGGACGGCTCGACAGTGCTGGGCCGTCGCCAGTGCCGCGAGGACATCGCTGCTCCCCTCCGCCGCGAGGGTGCGGTAGATCGCGACGGCCTCGTCCGCAGCCGTCAGCGCCACCTGCGGCGAGCCGACCTCTCCGAGGTCCATGGCCTGTCTCAGCAGGGCCTTCGCCAGGGCCGGGGCGCGGCGGATCTGGTCGCCGGTGACGAGTTGGCGGTGCAGGTCCACCCGCTCGTCCTCCGCCGCGAGAGCGGACGCGGCATCGTGGCGAAGCCGATGCATCGCGGCCAGTGCGCCGAGCGCGTCACTGAGGTGAACGAGGACGGCTGCCGGGGCGTGCGCCGATTCTTTGCGCGTCTCGGTCGTCCGGTCACTGCGGCGTCGTTCCGCGTCGAAGAGCGTTCGCGCGTGCCGTACGGCCGACTCCGCCGCAGCAAGGCCCTCCTCGATGCGGGTCAGCTCACCGAGGAGCCGGGCCTGCCGGATCTCACTGGCGCACACCGGGGTGAGATGGCTGTCCGGCTCGTCGAGGTGAACGTGGTGATGGTGCGCCACTGCCCGGTTCGTGGCGCTGAGCGCCTGCACTGTCAGACCGGCACGGTGCAGGTGGTCGGCCTGGGCGTCCAGGGCCGAGGTCAGCCGCTGCACCAACCGCGCGGAACTCGACTGCCCGGCGATGTCGACGATCCGTTGCCACAGGTCGACCTCGTCGGTCAGCACGTCGAGCACGTCCGCGCCCGATCCGTGGGCCAGCAGTACTCGACGATGATGGCCGAGAGCTTCCGCCAGCCAGGGCAGGTAACGGTCGATCTCGCCCAGCCGACGGGCACCCTGAACGAGCTTGGTGGATTCGGCCGCTGGCTGGTCGGCGAAGAGGAACCCGGGGTCGGGCATGCCCTCGGCCACGGCCCGCACCATCGGGTGCGGGGTGCGGGGATCCTGCACCAACGTGCGGAGCCGGGCCGCCAGGGCCGGCGGTGGGGTCGCGGCGGTGGCCTTGAGCGCCTGCAGCAATGTCACCAAGAGGGCCGGCTGGTCGCGTACCACCTGCCAGAGCGGTTCGGCGAGGTGTGGGTGCCGGTGACACGCCGAGCCGAGCACCGTCATGGCTCGACCCGACTGCGCCGGTGTACAGAACGGGATGATGCCCGTGACCAAGGCGGGGTTGCGCGATGCGGCGGTCACCGCGAGGTCGTGCCGCACCGCGTCGGGCTCGACCGGCCCCCAGTATTCGCCCTCGGTGCCCGGATAGAGCTCATGCAGCCAGGTCGCCAGGCGGTGCACGGTGGCCCGGTCGGTGGCGTCCTCCGGGCGGACCCGCCGGACGACTTCGTGTGCGTCGGTGATCCGCTCCGCGCCGTAGAGGGCGGCCGCCCCCACGTACTCGTCGAGTTGGCCCGGTCGGGCATAGGAGATCCGGGCGGCCACGGCGGTGCCCTCGCCGTACCGGCGCTCTTGGGCGACCAACGCGGCCACCACCTCCGGTACGGAGACGGGGGGCCGCTCCGCCCCGGTGCGAACGAGGAGTCGCAGCGCGGCCAGGTGAAGCGTGACGGGGGCGGAGTAGTGGTCATCGTCGGCGCTGGGCAGGCTCATCGAGGCGGCGTGGCGCTGCCAGTAGTCGGTGCCGGAGTTGGTGTCCAACCGTGTCGCGAGGTCGGTCAGAGCGTCCCGGAGGGCGGCCTGCCGGGCGTTCCCCGCCGCCCAGGGCGCCTGCAACTGCTGGACCGTCCCCTCCCCGAACAGGAGATTGGTACGGCGCAATTCCTGCCACCAGTCGCCGGCGGAACGGGCGAGCAGGAGCAGACGCAGCGGTCTCACGCCGTGGGCCGCACGGGTCAGCTCTCTACGCACCGTGTCCAGTCGCGTCTCGGCGTGGTCCACCACGACCAGCCCGCCGTCCTCGATGTCGGCCGTGTCGGCGCCGGACACCGGCGCATCCCGCCAGCGTCCCGAACGGCTGTCGAGAAGTTCGAGCACCAGCCTGGTCTTGCCCTGACCAGCGCCGCCAGCTATCACCCGCACCGCCGAGCCGGGGCTGTCACACCATCGCCGCAGATCGGCCAGGTCGGCCGCACGACCGCTGAAGCGCACCACCCGGTGGTGTGGAGCGAGCAGGTCCGCCGGTGCGCCCGTCGCCGTGGCCTCGTCGCGCGTCGCGGGACCATCGGGGCCCGCATCACCCGGTTCCGGGTCGAGGTCTGGGGCGGCAGGGCCGGTGTCAGCCAATTCCGCAGGGCTGGTGGGCGGAGCTGCGGCGGGCGCGCTCGGCCGGGCCGCGATACGGTCCAGCCGGGCCCTCCCGATATTGTTGATCACCGCGAACGGGCGGCTGTCGGTCGTGATCCCGGCCCGACCGGGGCCCGGGGTGAGCGCGGTGAAATGCTCGCGAGCCACCCCCACCCGGGCCTGCACCGCCTGGGACAGCTCGTCCAGCAGCTCCCCGGCCCGGAACAGATCGGGACGCTGCAGCGTGTCCAAAAGCAGAGGTTGGACTCCGTCGACGAACCGGTAGCGCCCAGCCTGCCCGTCCACCACCCGCAGCAGGCCGCTGAGCAGCACCTCGGCCAGTTGCGACGGCGGGGCGGAGCGGAACATGGCGTGTTGGATGTAGCGGATCACCGGCAGCACCGGCTCGCTCATCGCGACGTACCCGGCAAGGCGGAACGCCTCGGGTGATGCCGACGAGCGGAAGTGCCGTACCCGGTCGGTCGGGCTGGGCGTCGCCCGTTCCCGGACCGGGATGTTGGGTACTCGTTCGCCGGTGACCACGGTCACCGCTGCGGTCACCGCCGTCACGCCCGAGAGGAGCCGTGTCCAACGGCCGACCCAGCGCGGCGAGACCTCCAGCACCGGCACCACGGTGCCGTCGGGGGCGGGCAGGCCGTCGAAGGCGGCGAATCGCAGGTCGGTGTTGGGTGCGCCCGGGCGTGGAGCGCTGAGCGCCCCCACCATGGTCCGTCCGCCGGTACGGGACCACATGCGTTCCGGCAACGGTTGAAGGATCGACACCGGACCGTGCCGGGCCCAGCGATGCAGGAACGCGCCCGCCGCGCCAGTGTGCCAGATCCGGTCGACGCAGTCGCTGATGACGATGACGATGCGCCGTCCGGTGGGGTCGATCAGTTCGGCGGGGCGACGCGTCTCACCACGCCAGGTCGACAGCGCGGCGTCGTCGCCGGCGTCGTCGCCGTGCAGCCGCCACCTGCTGACCTGGCGAAAGACCCCCGAGGAGGCCAGGGTGTCGGCCACGCTGGTGGACAGGTCACGCCACAGCGTCATGGAAGCGGTGCTGTCCACCACCACCGCGGCATCCAGCCACCGCTCCGTCGACGGTGTCAGCACCGCACGCCAGGGTTGGTCGGCCAGCATGTGTTCGGCGACGGCGCGTACCGTCGCATCCTCGTCGAGGACGTCGAGCCGCCGGTTTGGCACCCGCCGCATCAACGGGCGCAACGTCCGCTGGAATCTCAGTCGGTCGGCGAGCGCGATCGAGCGGGGTACCGCGACTTCGGCGGCCGTCGCTGTTCCGGTCCGGGTCGGGGGTATGTGCAGGCTGGTGGGTGTCGGCGCACGGGCCGGAACCGGCGCGGGTGCCGGTTCCGCCCCGCTGAGCGGTGCCGACACGTCGGCGACCGCGTCGTCAGCCGGCCCGGGCCCGGCCGCGGTGTCCGCTTCCGGCCCGGGCTGTACGGCGGGGGCGCGTGGTCGCAGATGGTGCCCCAGCCAGAGCGCCTCCGCGAGTTCTCGTGCGGTCGGATCACCACCCGCCGCGACAATGGCGTCGCGGAGCAGGTCAATCGTCATCGGACCGGCGGGACAGGTGAGTCATCACCTTCTCGGCCAGGAGCACCCGGTCGACACCGCCGGAGCGGCCTGCCTGGTCAGTCAGGTAGATCGCGTTGAGCAGTTGGTCCGTGGCTAGGTCGCCCGGCTCCCGACGGGTGAGGAAGGTGTCGATCAGGTCGGTGCTGCCCTGGGCGAGACCGTCGAGGTGCGCGTCGACGATGCTTGTCAGCTTGTCCCCATCGGGCTGCGGAAGGGTGACCTGAATGCACCGCCGGAGGAACGCGGGTGGGAACTCCCGTTCGTCGTTGCTGGTCATGACGATGACCGGAAAGGCGCGACAACTGACTTGCCCTTGATGGACGGGCACTCGTTCGGTGCTGTCCGCGGTCATCACCTGGGCGTCGGCGGTCCGGTCCGCGTGCCGCACCAGCTCGGCGATCTCGTACGCGCCGTCCTCGACGATGGTGAGCAGATCGTTGGGGAGGTCGAGGTCGCCTTTGTCGATCTCGTCGATCAGCAACACCCTGGGCTTCGCCGAAGGCAGCAGGGCGGTGCCCAGCGGGCCCAGCCGGATGAAACGGCCCAGGTCCTCACCGTGGTCAGGTCCAGCGGTGTCGTCGGCATGCCGTTTGGTCTGGTAGAGCCGTGCCAACGGGTCGTACTGGTAGAGGCCGTCCTTCAGGGTCACCCGGCTGGTGATGTTCCAGCGCAATGGTCGGCCGAGCTTCAGCTCGTGGGCGACCGCCGTCGCAAGCGTCGATTTTCCGGTGCCCGGGTGGCCCGTCACCAGCAGTGGACGACGCAGGTACAGGGCGGCGTTCACCAGTTCGACGGTATCCGGATCCGGCCGGTAGTTCGCGCCTCGACGGATGTCCGCCTCGGTTTCCTCGACACGTGGCGCGGTGGGGGTGGCGGATTCGTCGAAGACCCGCCATGGCGGTGGAGCGGGCAGCCGATCGATACCGTCGTGGGGGACTCCGGTGCCTTCATAGATCCACCAGCCCGGTTTCTCGGACACGCTCACTCCTAACTCCTCACTCCGCGAAACTCAGGCGGGTCGGGCGTCGCCGAGGTTCGTCCCACAGCAGGGTCACATCGCGGCCACAGTGTTCGTCCTCGTCGTCGAGTTCGGCGGCCTCCACCCGTAGGTCGCGGACCCGCGCGGGCAACTCCTCGCTGCGGATGTCGCCCAACCGGGTAGCCATGGTGTCACTGAAACGCCTGCTGGCGCAGATGGTCTCGGTTTCGGGGCAGGCACAGGCGGCTCGTTGCCACAGCAGGACCGGCAGGCCACTCGCCACTGCGGAGCCGATCCGGTCCGGCTCTGTCCAGCGGCCCGCCAGGCCGAGCGCGAGCGGGCGTTTCGCGGAGCGCAGCCATGCCTTGAACTTCCGCAGTTCCCCGGTGCGGTTGGAGCAGTCGAGCCAGCTCATCGTGGCGTTCAGGTGGCCGGGGCGATCGCGAAGCTGTCGGGTCCGTTCCTCGATCATGCGCGGATCGGTGGTGTCGAACCATTCCAGGGCGCGGACCACGACCGGCCGGCTCCAACCGAGCGGCACTTGGTCGTGGTCGTCGAGGGCACGCCAGGAGTCGACGGGCCAGCCCAGGTGACCACGGGGCAGCACGAACTCGACGGCGATCGTCTCGTACGTGGCGTGCATCATCTTCCGGTACGCCTCGGGCAGGTGCTGCTCGATGGTCTCCTGGATCTTGTCCTCGGTGACCGTCTCCTCCAGGGTCCGTTCGTCCAGTCCACCGTCGGGGTTGGTGGCGGTCCAGATGGTGACGTGGTGTGCCTTGCGTCCTTCCGCCGACGGCGCGATCCGGACTACCACCCACCCTGGCCGGGTACCGGCGTCTTCGGTTGCCGGCTCGACCGATGTCGCGTCGCCCGCGCTCCAACCGTGTCGTCCCACCCATTCGTGCAGAGCCGCACTGTGGTCGGGGGATTTCAACCCGATCCGTCGCAGCAGGGTGACCACGAGGTCGACAACCTCCTCCTCGGGGAAGGTGGTGTTCACCGCCAGCCACTCGACCATGGCGAGCACGCTGCTCAACGGCTGCTGCGGCGGGTCGGGGGAGAGCCGGGTGGGGTGCCCCAGCACCTCCATCGGTAGCCGGCGCATGTCGGGAAGCTTCAGGTCGTCCAGGATGGCCCGCAGCTCCCGGTACGCGATCGAGTCGAATGGGCCGAGGCGCATACGATCGATGATGAACGGCCAGTGGCGGCCGATCTCGTCGAGCGGCAGCACCACGCCGGTCCGCATGTCCGGGTCCCGGTCGGCGGAGATCACCATGCCGACCACCTCGTAGGTCCCCTGCACGTAGGCGGCCGAGCCGCTGTAACCGCGCTCCAGACGGGTGCCCCTGGTCTCGCTCGCGGTGGTCTGGCACGCCTGCCCCGCCAGCCGGGGGTACGCGTCAGCGTGGAAGTGGGCGATCTGGCCGGTCTTCCGGTAGCCGTCGGGGAAGCCAAACGCACCGAGCTCCTGTCGCGCGAAGATCTCCACCCCGTTCAGTGGCGCGAGCCTCGCAGGCTCTACCTCGACGGGCTCGGTCAGGCGGATCACCGCGACGTCACCCTCGTCGACCTCACCTGGTGACCAGGGCCCTCGGAACACCACGGCACCATCGAGTCCGCCCGGGCTGGGCTGCAGAAACGACACCGTGACGGCCATTGCGTCACCCACCACGTGCGCGCAGGTGAGAATGTGTTGGGCGTCAATCAGGAAGCCGCTGCCAGATCCGCCAGCAGTGTCGACTCTCACCTGCCACCGCGGCGCGGCACTCACAGTGCGGCGACCTCGCTGCGCGGGGCACCGCCTGACCAGGTGAGCTTGACCGTGAGGTGGGCGTCGACGCCTGTCTTGGCGAAGACGGCGCCGGCCTGAGCATTGAAGTTGACCCCGAACTCGATCTCGATGTCATCCGGGCGATGGACGGCTTCGCGGAAGGTCGCGAGCGCCTTCTGTGCCGCTATGTTGATCTCTCGCAGGCCCGCCTCAAATCGCTTCCGCGCCTCGACGATCTGGTCCGCACCGAGCCCCGCCTCGCCGAAACCGGCCTCTCGCCGGTCGATCTCGAAGACGACCTCGTCGCCGTCCTCGGTGCGGACACGCATCAACTCGGTTGGCATCAAACCTCCCGTGACAGCCAGGTTCGGTTGAGCATCAACCACTGTGTACTCCGCCGCTGTCGGGTCGCTGACTTAATCTGGTTCCCCCTTGATCCGGCCTCGAGCGATCCTCCCGCTCGCGAACCTGTCTCAGTTGACCTATCTTCAGAGGGTCGCTCGCGTGGGGAGGGGGTGTCGGGGTTGGGGTTACGGACCTTTATCGAGGGTTGGCCGGTCTATCGCCAGCTCACCGGCACGGACCCGCTGGGCCGGGGCGCGGCGGCGCAGTCCGCCCGTTCGGCGGCGTTGACCGCCCGCACCGAGGACGCCGACAGTGTCGCCCGTTCGGTCTGCCCGTACTGTGCTGTGGGTTGTGGTCAGCGGGTGTTCGTGAAGGACGGGCGGGTCAGTCAGATCGAGGGTGATCCGGACAGCCCGATCTCGCGGGGTCGGCTCTGCCCGAAGGGTTCGGCGAGCAAGAGCCTGGTCACCAGCCCGTTGCGGCAGACCACGGTCCGCTACCGCCGGCCGTACTCGACGCAGTGGGAGGATCTGGAGCTCGACACCGCGCTCGACATGATCGCCGACCGGATCCTCGCCGCCCGCGAGCAGACCTGGGAGGACGTCGACACGCAGGGTCGACCGCTCAACCGGACGTTGGGTATTTCCAGTCTGGGTGGGGCGACGCTGGACAACGAGGAGAACTACCTCATCAAGAAGTTGTTCACCGCGATGGGGGCGCTCCAGATCGAGAACCAGGCCCGTATTTGACACTCCGCCACCGTCCCCGGTCTGGGGGCCAGCTTTGGTCGTGGCGGTGCGACGGATTTCCAGCAGGACATCGCCAACGCTGACGTGATCGTCATCCAGGGTTCGAACATGGCTGAGGCGCACCCGGTGGGTTTCCAGTGGGTGATGGAGGCCAAGCGCAAGGGTGCGAAGGTCTTCCACGTCGATCCACGGTTCACCCGGACGAGTGCGGTCGCGGATGAGTACGTGCCGATCCGGGCGGGCACCGACATCGCGCTGCTCGGCGGGGTGGTGCGCTACATCCTGGACCACGAGTTGGACTTCCGGGAGTACGTGCTCGCGTACACCAATGCGGCGACGATCGTCAGCGAGGAGTTCAGCGACACCGAGGACGGCGACGGCTTCTTCTCCGGCTTCGACCCGGAGACCGGCACCTACGTGCAGGACAGCTGGCAGTACGAGGGGCACGAGGGTTCGTCGGGCAGTGGGCACACCGCCCAGGAGCGGGACAGCGCCGCGGGGTTGACGCACGAGTCGCACGGCGCGCCGGTGGGCGGGCAGACCCGGCGCGACGAGACGTTGCAGCATCCGCGCTGCGTCTACCAGATCCTCAAGCGACACTTCTCCCGTTACACCCCGGAGATGGTGGAGCGGGTCTGTGGCATTTCGCAGGCGCAGTTCCTGGAGTTGGCGCGGGCGTGGACGGCGAACTCCGGTCGGGACCGCACCGGCATGCTGATCTACTCGGTGGGCTGGACGCAGCACAGTGTGGGTGTGCAGTACATCCGCACCGGTGCGATCATCCAGCTGTTGCTGGGCAACATGGGTCGCCCGGGTGGCGGGGTGATGGCGCTTCGTGGCCACGCCAGCATCCAGGGCTCGACCGACATCCCGACGTTGTTCAACCTGTTGCCCGGTTATCTGCCGATGCCGCACCACGCCGAGCACCCGAGCTTCGACGAGTGGGTGGACAGCATTCGCCACCCGGGGCAGAAGGGGTTCTGGGGTAACGCGCGGTCGTTCGCCGCCAGCCTGCTCAAGGCGTACTGGGGTGACGCGGCGACGCCGGAGAACGACTTCTGCTACGGCTACCTGCCCCGGCTGACCGGTGATCACGGCACGTACCAACAGGTGCTCAACATGATCGACGGGAAGATCAAGGGGTACTTCCTGCTCGGGCAGAACCCGGCGGTCGGCTCCGCGCACGGTCGCGCGCAGCGGCTCGGGATGGCCAACCTCGACTGGTTGGTGGTCCGGGACCTTTTCATGATCGAAAGCGCGACGTTCTGGCAGAACGGCCCCGAGGTCGCCACCGGGGAGATCGTGCCGGAGGAGTGCCGCACGGAGGTGTTCTTCCTGCCCGCCGCGTCGCATGTGGAGAAAGAGGGCACGTTCACCCAGACGCAGCGGTTGTTGCAGTGGCGGGAGAAGGCCGTCGAGCCGCCGGGCGACGCCCGCTCCGAGCTGTGGTTCTTCTATCACCTCGGCCACAAACTGCGGGAGAAGCTGGCCGACTCGCCGCTGCCGCGCGACCGCGCGCTGCTCGACCTCACCTGGGACTACCCCACGCACGGTCCGCACGCGGAGCCGAGCGCCGAGGCGGTGCTGCGCGAGATCAACGGGTACGACGTGGCGACCGGCCGCCCGCTGTCCGGTTTCGCCGAGGCCCGTGCGGACGGCTCCACCGCCATCGGTTGTTGGATCTACAGCGGGGTGTACGCGGACGGGGTGAACCAGGCGGCCCGGCGCAGGTCCCGGCACGAACAGGACTGGGTGGCCGCCGAGTGGGGTTGGGCGTGGCCGGCGAACCGGCGCATCCTCTACAACCGTGCCTCCGCCGACCCGGACGGCAACCCGTGGTCTGAGCGCAAGCGGTACGTGTGGTGGGACGCGGAGAAGTCCGAGTGGACCGGCTACGACGTGCCGGACTTCGAGAAGACCAAGCCACCGTCGTACCGGCCGCCGGCCGGCGCGTCCGGGCCGGAGGGCATCGCGGGCGACGACCCGTTCGTCATGCAGGGCGACGGCAAGGGCTGGCTGTACGCGCCCAGCGGCGTCCTGGACGGGCCGCTGCCGACGCACTACGAGCCGGTGGAGTCGCCGGTGCGTAACCCGCTCTACGGTCAGCAGGCCAACCCGACCCGCAAGATGTACGCACACCCGGTGAACTCGGTGAACCCGAGCCCGCCGCAGGAGCACGCCCAGGTGTTTCCCTACGTGTTCACTGTCAGCCGGCTCACCGAGCACCACACCGCCGGTGCGATGAGCCGGACCGTGTCACCGTTGGCCGAGCTGCAACCGGAGATGTTCGTCGAGGTGTCCCCGGCCCTGGCCGGCGAGGTCGGGTTGACGCATCTGGGCTGGGCGCACCTGGTCAGCGGCCGTGCGGTGATCGAGGCGAAGGTGCTGGTGACCGACCGGCTCACCCCGCTGCGGGTGGACGGTCGGATCATCCACCAGGTGTGGTTGCCGTACCACTTCGGTTTCGAGGGTCTGGTCACCGGTGACTCGGCCAACGACCTGTTCGGTATCAGCCTGGACCCGAACGTGCTGATCCAGGAGAGCAAGGTCGGCACCTGTGACGTGCGGCCGGGCCGTCGTCCCATCGGCCCGGCGTTGCTCGAGCTGGTGGCCGACTACCAGCGGCGCGCCGGGATCGTCCCCGGCCAGCACGCGCCGGCCGTGACCACCGACGATGAGGGGAAGGAGCACGGTGCTTCCTGACCCGAACAGCCTGTACGGTCCGCTGGACCCGGCACCCGATGCGGGCTATGAGAACGCGCCGCCCCGGATGGGGTTCTTCACCGACACCAGCGTCTGCATCGGCTGCAAGGCCTGTGAGGTCGCCTGCAAGGAGTGGAACGGCGTCCCGGAGAGCGGCCTGGACCTGCTCGGCATGTCGTACGACAACACCGGCGCGTTGACCGCGAACTCGTGGCGGCACGTCGCGTTCATCGAGCAGCCCCGCCCGGCCGGGCACGGCGCCGCACCGGCGGATGTCCTCGGCGCGCCGGTCGACGCCGACGCGGCCCGGCCGGTCGACGGGGGGCCGCAGTTCCTGGGGATGCCGGGGGCCCAGCCACCGGGCCGGGGCACGGGCGTCGAGGAACGCACGGATTTCCGGTGGTTGATGATGTCGGACGTCTGCAAGCACTGCACGCATGCGGCGTGTCTGGACGTGTGTCCGACGGGTTCGTTGTTCCGCACGGAGTTCGGCACCGTGGTGGTGCAGGAGGACATCTGCAACGGGTGTGGGTACTGCATCTCGGCGTGCCCGTACGGGGTGATCGATCAGCGTAAGGACGACGGTCGGGCGTGGAAGTGCACGCTGTGCTACGACCGGCTGGGCGCGGGGATGACTCCGGCGTGTGCGCAGGCGTGCCCGACCGAGTCGATCCAGTACGGGCCCCTGGAAGAGCTGCGTGTACGTGCCGCCGCCCGGGTGGCGACGCTGCACGAGCGGGGGGTCCCCGAGGCCCGCCTGTACGGGCACGACCCGAACGACGGCGTGGGCGGTGACGGGGCGTTCTTCCTGCTCCTGGACGAACCCGAGGTGTACGGGCTGCCGCCCGACCCGGTCGTGACCACCCGTGACCTGCCGAAGATGTGGAAGCGCGCCGGCCTCGCCGCTCTCGCCATGGCGGCGGCGACTGTCGCCGCGTTCGTCGGAGGTTCCTCATGACCCCACCGGGCCCTGTGGGCGACCGGTTCCGTCGCTTCCGGGAGCGCCTCGCCGCCGAGGGCGGCGACCGACCACCGGTGAGCGACGACCGCCCCAGTACCGCCAGCGGCAGCACCGAAGCCGGGGGCCGGACGGGCCGGCGGGGCGGGCGGCGTGGCGGCGGTGAGGAACTGCGGGTGCCGGAGGCCGAGTTCACCTCCTATTACGGTCGGCCCGTTCTGAAGGGACCGGTCTGGAAGTGGGACATCGCCGCGTACCTGTTCACCGGCGGGTTGGCAGCCGGCTCGTCGCTGCTGGCTGCGGGCGGGCAGCTCACCGGGCGGCCCGCGCTGCGTCGCGCCGGTCGGGTGACAGCCCTGGCCGCCGTCAGCGCCAGCGCCGTCTTCCTGATCAGGGACCTGGGCCGGCCGGCGCGGTTCCACCACATGCTGCGGGTGGCCAAGCCGACCTCGCCGATGTCGATGGGTACCTGGATTCTCACCGCGTACGGGCCAGCGGCGGGCGTCGCCGCGATCGCCGAGGCGGCCGGTCTGCTGCCCCGGCACGGTCTGCTCGGGCTGGCCGGCCGGGCGTTGCCGCCGATCGGGCACGCCGCCGGGCTGCTCGCCGCCGGCACCGCGCCGGCGCTGGCCACGTACACCGGGGTGTTGCTGGCCGACACGGCGGTGCCGTCCTGGCATGAGGCGTACCCCGAGTTGCCGGTGATCTTCGCGGGCAGCGCGTTGGCCAGCGGCGCCGGCGTGGGTCTGCTCGCCGCGCCGCCGGCCCAGGCCGGGCCGGCCCGCCGGATGGCGGTGGCCGGCGCGGCCCTGGAGCTGTACGGCGCGCATCGGGTGGAGACCCGCCTCGGCCTGCTCAGCGAGCCCTACCGGTTGGGTCGGCCGGGCCGGTTGCTGCGTGCCGGGCGGCTGCTGACCGCCGGCGGGGTGGCGGGTGCTCTGCTGGGCCGGCGCAGCCGGGTGGTCGGTGCGCTCTCGGGGACCGCGCTGCTGGCCGCGTCGGTGCTGACCCGGTTCGGCATCTTCTACGGTGGCGTCGCCTCGGCCCGCGACCCCCGCTACACGGTGGTGCCGCAGCGCGAACGGGTCGAGGCGCGGCGAGCCGGCATGGATCTTCCAGCTGATCGGGCGGTCCCGCCCGCGGTGTGATCGAATGTCCGGTGGAGGCGTTCAGGCGGCTGGTGCCCCTCCCGGTCTTCAAAACCGGAGTGGTCCGGGACCCGGGCCAGGCGGGTTCGATTCCCGTCCGTCTCCGCCACACCGCTTGCAGGAGATGACGTGATGGGCGACGGCCCGGTGGACCCGCGACGTCGGGTGCCCCGTACGGACACGCTGCTCGCCGACCCGGTGCTGGCCGCCGCCACCGTGACCCTCGGCCGGGAGCGGGTCAAGGCGATCGTCTCCCACGCGCAGGGCCGCGCCCGCCGCGGTGAGCTCAAACCCGACGAGGTACGCGACGCGGCGGTCGCCGCGTTGCCCACGCCCGGCCCCCGGGTGGTGCTCAACGCCACCGGTGTCGTGCTGCACACCAACCTGGGCCGGGCGCCGTTGTCGTCCGCCGCGGTCGCCGCGGTGGTGGCCGCCGCCGGGCACACCGACGTCGAGTTGGACCTGGCCACCGGCCGGCGGGCCCGCCGCGGCCGGGGCGCGCTCGACGCGCTGGCCGCCGCGGTGCCCGCCGCGGGCGCCGTGCACGTGGTCAACAACGGTGCCGCCGCGCTGGTGCTGGCCGCCACCGCGTTGGCCGCCGGCCGGGAGATCGTGGTCAGCCGGGGCGAGCTGGTCGAGATCGGCGACGGTTTCCGCCTGCCCGACCTGCTGGAGAGCACCGGCGCGCGGCTGCGCGAGGTGGGCACCACCAACCGCACCACCCTCGCGGACTACGCCGCCGCGCTCGGCCCGCAGACCGGCTTCGTGCTCAAGGTGCACCCGTCGAACTTCCGGGTCACCGGCTTCACCTCCGCCGTCGGGGTACGGCAACTGGCCACGCTCGGGATGCCGGTGGTCGCGGACATCGGCTCCGGGCTGCTCGGCGCGGACGCGCTGCTGCCCGACGAACCGGACGCGGCCAGCACCCTGCGCGCGGGCGCCGCGCTGGTCACCGCCAGCGGCGACAAGCTGCTCGGTGGGCCGCAGGCGGGGCTGTTGCTGGGTGACGTCGAGGTGATCGAGCGGTTGCGTCGGCATCCACTGGCGCGGGCGCTGCGGGTGGACAAACTCACCCTGGCCGCGCTGGCCGCCACCCTGAACCAACCGGACACTCCGACCCGGGTGGCGCTGCACACCGACCCGGGTGCCCTGCGGGAACGGGTGGAGCGGCTGCGGGACCGGCTCGGCGCGGACGGCCGCAAGGCGGAGGTGGTGCCGGCCGTCGCGGTGGTCGGTGGGGGCGGCGCCCCCGGGGTGGAGTTGGACTCGTGGGCGTTGAGCCTGCCCGAGCGGTACGCGGCGCCGCTGCGCACCGGTGACCCGCCGGTCCTCGGCCGGGTGGTGCGCGGCCGGCTCCTGCTCGACCTGCGCTGTGTGCCCGCCGACGCGGACGAGGCCGTCCGCGAGGCAGTGCTGCGCGTACCCGGCGAGGACTGAGCGTGTTCGTCGTCGCGACCGCCGGGCACGTCGACCACGGCAAGTCGACACTGGTCCGGGCGTTGACCGGGATGGAGCCCGACCGGTGGGCCGAGGAACGCCGCCGGGGGATGACGATCGACCTGGGTTTCGCCTGGACGACGCTGCCGTCCGGCGGCACCGTCGCCTTCGTCGACGTACCCGGGCACGAGCGGTTCGTGCCGAACATGCTCGCCGGGGTCGGCCCGGTCCCGGCGGCGCTGATCGTGGTGGCCGCCGACGAGGGCTGGATGCCGCAGTCCGCCGAGCACCTGGCCGCGCTCGACGCGCTCGGCGTCGCGTACGGCCTGCTGGCGGTGACCCGCGCGGATCTCGCCGATCCGGGGCCGGCGACGGCCCGCGCCCGCGCCGAGATCGCCGAGACCAGCCTCGGCGCGGTGCCGGCGGTGGCGGTCAGCGGCCTGACCGGTGCCGGCCTGCCGCAGCTGCGGGCCGCCCTGGGCCGGCTCGCCGCCCAACTGCCCGCGCCGGTGGTGGACGACCCGGTCCGGCTGTGGGTGGACCGCAGCTTCACAGTGCGGGGCAGCGGCACCGTCGTCACCGGCACCCTCGGCGCCGGGCGGCTGCGGGTGGGCGACGAACTGGAGTTGGCCGGCGCCGACGAACCGGTCCGGGTCCGTGGCCTGCACTCTCTCGGCGAGGCCCGACCGGAGGCGGCGGCGGTCGCCCGGGTGGCGGTCAACCTGCGCGGTACGCCCCGCGACCGGCTCGGCCGGGGCGACGCGTTGCTCACCCCGGGCCGGTTTCACCACACCGACCTGGTCGACGTCCGGCTCGCCGGCGACCCGGCAGCCGACCTGCCGGCCACCCTCACCCTGCACGTCGGCTCGGCGGCGGTGCCGGTACGGGTGCGTCCGCTCGGTCCGGACACCGTCCGGCTGCGGTTGGCCCGCCCGCTGCCGTTGCTGGTGGGTGACCGGGCGCTGTTGCGCGACCCCGGCCGCCACCACGTCAGCGGCGGGGTGCGGGTGCTGGATGTGGCACCTCCACCGCTGGGCCGACGGGGTGCTGCCGCCGCCCGCGCCCAGGTCCTGGCCGAGCTTGACGGTCGACCCGACCTGGTGGGGGAGCTGCGCCGTCGCCGGTTGATCCGGGCCGGCGCGTTGATCCGGATGGGTGTGCCGGTGCACGCCGAGGCGGTGCAAGACGGGCCGGCGTACGCCGAGGCGGTGGCCGGTGACTGGCTGGCCGACCCCGCACACTGGCGGCGGCTCGGTGAGCAGCTGACCGAGGAGGTCGCCCGGCACGCGCGGGAACACCCGTTGGAGCCCGGGATGCCGGTGGACGCGCTGCGTCAGCGCCTCGCCCTGCCCGACCGGGTGCTGGTCGAGGCGCTGGTCCGGCCGCCGCTGCGGATCCACGCCGGTCGGGTCGGGGCGGCGGGCGCCGACGCGCTGCCCGAACCGGTGGCCCTGGCCGTGCAACGGGTCCGCGCCGAGTACGGCGACCGGCCGTTCCGCGCCCCTGAGGCGGACCGCCTCGTCGACCTGGGTCTGGGCCCCCGGGAGATCGGCGCCGCGGTGCGGGCCGGCGCCCTGCTGCGGCTGGCCGACAACGTGGTGCTGCTGCCCGATGCGCTCGACGACGCGGTCCGCGTGTTGGCCGGGTTGCCGCAGCCGTTCACCCTGTCGGCGGCCCGGCAGGCGTTGGACACCACCCGCCGGGTGGCGGTGCCCCTGCTGGAGTTGCTGGACCGGCGGGGCGCTACCCGCCGACTGCCCGACGACGCCCGGATCGTCGTCAGCTGAGCGCCGCGACCTGGCCAACCACTTTCAGTCCAGGTCGGACATGTCCAGCACGAAGCGGTAGCGGACGTCGTTTCGCCGGAGGCGGTCGAGTGCCGTGCCCACCTGCGCCGAGGTGAGTACCTCGATGTCGGCGGTGACGCCGTTGTCGGCGCAGAACTGGAGCATCTCAGCTGTCGAGCGGCGGCCGCCGCTTCCGGCGGAGCTGAGCTTCTTGCGGCCGACAAGCAGGTCGGTGGTGTCGACGGTCACCGGACCCAGGAATCCGAGCAGGCTGAGGGTGCCGTCCATCGCCACCAGCTTCAGATACGGGGCGAGGTCGTGCGGTGCGGAGATGGTGTCGATGAGGAGGTCGAAGGTGTCGCGGGCCGCAGCCATCCCCCGGGGATCGGTGGAGTCGACGAAGTTGTCTGCGCCGAGCCGGTGGGCGTCGTCCCGCTTGTCCTGGGTACGGCTGATCACGGTCGTGGTAGCGCCGAGTGCCACGGCCATCTTGACCGCGAGGTGGCCCAGGCCGCCGAGTCCGGCCACGGCGACCCGAGTGCCTGGGCCGACGCGATGGGAGCGCAAGGGCTCCCAGACGGTGACGCCGGCGCACAGCAGCGGGGCGGTTGCGGCCGGGTCGAGGCCGGCGGGGAGCGGGTAGGCGAAGGTGTTCCGCACGACGTATTCGCGGGAGAAGCCACCCAGGGTCGTCGACCCGTCCTGCCGGTCTCTGCCGCCGTAGGTCAGAGTCGGGAAGGAGTGGCAGAAGTTCTCCTGTCCGGCTACGCACATGGCGCAGGTGCCGCAGGAGTCGACGATGTTGCCCACCGCGACGCTCTCGCCGATCGAGAAGTTGGTCACCTCGGGGCCGGTGCCGGTCACCACGCCGGTGAATTCGTGACCCGGCACCAGGGGTGCGTTGGTGTGCTGGTCGTAGTCGTGCAGGGCGTGCAGGTCGCTGTGGCAGACGCCGCAGTAGTCGATCCGCACCGCGATGTCGTCTGGGCGTAGGTCACGGCGCTCGATCGGGGTACGCCGCAGCGCCGTCGGGCCGGTAGCTCGCCATCCAATGGTCCTTCGCATGATCGACTCCTTTAAACAGACTGTTCGGTCTGTCTTAGCCTAGGTCGGACGGCGAGCCCTAGCAAACCAACCGTTCTGTTTGCTAGGGTGGGAGCATGCCGGAGCAGCCCCTGACCTCGCGAGGCGCCGCGACCTACCAGCGCATCCTGGACGCCGCCACCGAGGAGTTCGCCCAACACGGCATCGCCGGGGCACGCGTCGAACGCATCGTGACGGCGGCCCGCACCAACAAGGCGCAGCTCTACGCCTACTTCGGGGACAAGGAACGACTCTTCGACGCGATCTTCCTCAGCTCGCTGGAGCGCATCACCAACGTCGTGCCCATCGACGCCGACGATCTCGCCGACTGGGCCGTTCGCCTCTACGACGAATACCTGCGCCGCCCCGACCTCATCCGCCTCGCGACCTGGACGCGGCTGGAACGCCGGCCCGCCGGACACCTCGTCGAGGCCCACCAGCACTACGACGATCGCAAGCTCACGGCCATCGCCGAGGCCCAGGCCGCCGGGCGGATCCGCGGCGGTGACCCGTTCGACGTCATGGCCCTGGTCATCGCGATGTCCATGGCCTGGTCGCCGGTGAGCAACGTCTATGCGGCCAGCAGCCAGGAACCCGACGACGTGCATTCCCGGCGTCGTGCTCTGCTTCGCGATTGCGTCCGACGAGCCACGGTGCCGACGGACCAGGATCAACCTGACCGCTGACCGCTGACCGCTGACCGCTGACCGCCGCGACCGATCCGGTGCTGACACGCTTGCGCCGCGATGCGACGCTGGGCTGATGGTCGAGGTGTCCCCGTCTCGGTCGCAACCCTCGCGCGGCCAGTGGCGTGTCGTCGTCCCGGCGGCGCTGCGTTGGGGGCTGCCGGTGTTGTGGGTGCTGTGGGCCGGTCTGGCGTGGTGGGTGGAGCCCCACGAGTCGACCAGAGCCCAGCTCGATCGGGATCTCGCGGCTGGCCGGGTGGTGACCTATCAACGGGCGAATGGCTGGGCCGGCGACGACGCCTACTGGGGAAGTCGACCTGAGCTACGGCCCGCCGAGCAGGGTTGGATGATCGCGTGGACGCTGCCGAGCGGTCAGACCCGGTACGCCCCCGTCCAACCGCCCGAACCGCAGTCGTACCCCGCTGAGCCGGGCCGGTCGGCGCACATCGGCCTGGATGCGCGGCTCGCCGCCGTAGCCGACCCGTGGCACGCCGGCGACGACACCGCGCACCGGATCGCGAACACCGCGGGCCTGCTCGCCGGTGTGTTGACTCTGCTCTGGCTGGGCCGGTTGATCGGCGGCGCGCCACCGCTGGCCGGTACCCGATGGTTCTGGTTCTGGATCGGGCTGCTGCCTTTCGGCACGGGTGTGCTCGCCTGGACGTACCGGGAGCTCTGGCGGCCCCCGCCAGCACCGGTCCCCGACCGGGGCTCGGGCTGGCGTGGCTTCGGTTGGTTGGTCCTCGCCGGAATCGGGATCGGCCTGCTTGTGTCGGTGGCCCGTTGGCTGCTCGGCAGCACGGCGGTGCCCGGCTAACCGGCCCCCGAGGCGGCGATGGTCACCTACGGTGACGCCATGGACCCTTCGGCGGTCTGGCGGGACCGGCAGCACCGGTGGCGGATCGAGGCGTACCGCGCGCCGGACCTGCGCTTCGCCATCTACGCCACCAACGGCCCCACCGAGTCGGTGCCGCTGTGGCTGTTCGGGATGTCGGCGCTGGCCCGGTGGCTGATGACCCACGCCATCTCTCTGGACGACCTGGAGGTCGACTGAGCGGGGGCGCGGTCGCGAACCGGGCCCGCGCCGCGCCCCGCTGCGGTTGAGTGACCTCAGACGGCGGACGGGGGTACGCGATGGGCGGTCAGCTCGGGCAGTTGGCGTTGGTGGCCGTGCTGGTGCTGGTCAACGCCGCGCTCTCCGGCAGCGAGATGGCGCTGGTGACCCTGCGGGAGGGGCAGTTGCGGCGGCTGGGTCGGCGCAGCCGTGCCGGCGACCGGTTGGTGCAGCTGTCTCGCGACCCGAACCGTTACCTGGCCACGATTCAGCTCGGCATCACCCTGGCCGGGTTCCTGGCCTCGGCGGCGGCAGCGGTGTCGTTGGCCTCTCCGTTGGTCGGGCCGTTGGGTTTCCTCGGCGGGGCGGCGCGTCCCGCCGCGGTGCTGCTGGTGACGGTGCTGCTGACGTTCGTCACGCTGGTGCTCGGGGAGTTGGCCCCGAAGCGGCTGGCCATGCAGCGGGCCGAGCGTTGGGCGCTGCTGAGCGCCGGCCCGTTGGATCTGCTGGCTCGGCTGTCCCGGCCGGCGGTGTGGCTGCTCAGCCGGGCCACCGACGCGGTCGTGCGGCTCGCCGGTGGGGACCCGCGGGCGAACCGGGAGGAGACGACCGAGGAGGAGCTGCGGGAGATGCTGGCCAGCCAGCGCGGCCTGTCGGCCCAGCAGCGGGAGATCCTGACCGGCGCGTTCGACATCGCCGGCCGGACGCTGCGGGAGATCCTGGTGGCCCGGCGGGAGGTGACCACGCTGCCGGCCGGTCTGGCCGCCGACGAGGGGGTCCGACAGTTGGCCGCCGCCGGCCGGTCCCGCGCTCCCGTCACCGGCCCCGGCGGCCTGGACGAGGTGCTCGGGGTGGTGCACATCCGCGACCTGGTGCGGGCCGGCACCGCCCCGGTGGGCGAGCGGGTCCGGGCGCCGCTGCTGTTGCCGGTGACCCTGCCGGTCGCCGACGCGATGCGTCAGCTGCGCCAGGAGCATCAGCAACTGGCCCTGGTGGTCGACGAGCACGGGGGCATCGACGGCATGGTCACCATGGAGGATCTGCTGGCCGAGGTGGTTGGCGAGTTGTACGACGAGACCGACCGGGACGTGCGCGGGGTCGTCCGGGAACCGGACGGGTCGCTGCTGGTGCCCGGTGACTTTCCGCTGCACGACCTGCCCGACCTGGGGGTGCGGCTGAGCTTTCCGTTGTCCCGGGACTACACGACGGTGGCTGGTCTGGTGCTGGCCCGACTGCGGCACCTGCCGGACTCCCCGGGTGAGACGGTGCGGCTGCCCGGGCTGACCCTGCAGGTGGTGGAGGTCGCCGACCGGGCGGTGCGCAGGGTGCGGCTCTGCGGGTTCGTCACCGAGCGCTGAGCCGTCACCCAGAAGACTGACAAAATGCCCAAATCGATAAAACGGGGAACGCGGTACGCCTACGGTGCCAGACGTGAAGGACCGAGGGTTGCGTACGTTCGTCACGGTGCTGGCCGGCCTCGCGGTGATCTACTTCGGCAGCGCCGGCCGCAGCCCCGAGGAGGGCCGTGGCATCTCCGGCGGGGTGGTGGTCCTGGCGTTGCTCGCCGCGCTGCTGGTGTGGCACCTGACCCGCCCGGGGGACAAGACGGTCAAGTGAGCGCCTCAGCGGGCGGCGACGCGGGTGACCTCACCGGCGGACTCCTCACCCAGCGCCACCCGCACCAGCGCTGACGCGAGCCGGCCGAAGTCCGGTTCGTCGACCAGACCGGCGAGCCGGTCCGGGGACCCCGGCAGACCCAGCCGCTTCGCCCCGGCCAGGGCCCGACGGTCGGCGTACGGGCGCACGTCCGACCAGACCGTCTGCGCCTCGCGCAGGTAGATGTCCGCGCCGGTGGGGCCGATGCCGGGGAACTCGGTGAGCCGCCGCCGCAACCCGGTCGGGTCGCCCTGGGCCTCCCGGTGCAGGCGTCGCAGGTCACCGTGCCAACGGTCCAGGCACAGCCGGGCGCCGGTGCCGAGCATGGTGGCGGTCCGCTCGTCGTAGCGGCGGTAGTGGCCCCGGCCCAGCGCGTCGACGCGCTCCTGCCAACTGGCCGCCTCCATGGCCTGTGGAGTGCGGTAGCCGGCGGCGAACAGCTCCCGCGCGGCGTCCACCGCCACGCACGCGCGGATCCGGGTGCTCAGCAACGTGGTCAGCACCAGCAGCTGATACAGCGGCCCCGGCCGGTCGGAGAGCCGGATGCCGGCCTCCTCCGCGTACGTGCGGCCACGCCGGTCGAGCAGCACCCGCACCACAGTTCGATCATTGCCCACCCCGTCGGGTTACCCACTTGGGGACTCGGTAGCCGTCGCACCGCTGACAGTGGCCGGAATGCCACCGGGGCGGGCGGGTATGCCGAGGCGTGGAGGCGGTCGATGCCGCCTGCCGTACCCGGAAGGGAGACACCCGTGGTCAATCCGCAGCAGGAAGAGTTCCGGCGCAACGCCAAGGGCGCCACCAGCCAGGACAGCAAGGGGCCCAAGCCGACCGGGCACCCGCTCAACAGTGGGACGTCGCGCGGGGACGCCGGTCGACCGGTGCCCAAGGGGCAGGTGTCGCCGTACGGCCCGGCCGGCGAGCCGGTGGCCGAGGACGACAGCGACACCCGCTGACCGATGGGCTAGCGACCGCGGGCTGGCGGCCGCCGCAACCTGTTCCAGGTGGCGGCGGCCGCCAGTCCGTACGCGAGGTGCGGGATGATGTCGGAGATCCAGTCGGAGCGCCGCCACGTACGCGGGTCGCTGATCCCGAGCACGGTGATCGACCCGTCGGTCATGGTCATCACGCCCGCGCCGAGCAGACCGGTGGCCACCGGCAACGGCTGACGTCGACCACCGGCGTAGAGCGCGAACCCGACGCCCGCGGCGACGCCGAGCCCGTAACCGATCAGCGGCCCGAGGCCCGAGCGGCGGTTGGCCGCCCGGGCCCCGTTCCCCAGGTCCACGTGCGCGATCCCGGCCAGCCGGTCGACGGTCTCCTGGGGGACGTCGCTCTCCGGCCGTCCCCGTAGCGCCATGTCGAGGTAGCTGACCACGTTCAGCGCGGTGCTGCCGACGGCGCCCGCGATCGCGCCGTCGGCAACGTCGACAGTCCTCACTTCGGGTCGCCCGGTTCGCGCTCGCTCTTCGGGCCGTACGTCCGCTCACCGCGCACCACGCCCCGTTGACCGCGATCCTCCTGGAGGATCCGGTTCGCGACCTGGTTGGCCTTGCCGTCGGGTACTCGACGCCCGGAGTCGTCGATCGCGTTGCGCAACCGCGCGCGCTGCTTGTCGTACGCGTTACTGCCCGGCCGTGGTCCTGGCATCTGTGCCTCCTTCGTCGGTCTGGGCACCTGGTGCTGCCCACCGTCCGCTGGGCGTACCGCGGCCGTCTACCCGTCTGGCGGCGGACCAACCCCGGCGCCCCTACTGGGGCGCGCGGACCACTACCACCGGGCACTGCGCGTGGTGCAGCATCGACTGGCTCACCGACCCCAGCAGCAACCCGGTCACCTCGCCGCGCCCGCGCCCACCGACGACGGCGAGTTGGGCGGAGCGGGACGCCTCGGCGAGCACGGTGCCGGGTCGGCCGTGCACCACCTGGCAGGTCAACCGCAGACCCCTGTGGTCCTCGGTGAGCCCGGTCAGCCACCCGGCGAGCATCCGCTCCTGCTCGCCGCGCAGCTTCGCCTCGTCGTACACCAGGGGTTGCATGTCGCCCGGGCCGCTGCTGCCGGGGTGTCGGTAGGCGTGCACGGCCACCAGCGGCACGCCGAGCGACACGGCGGTCTCGGCGGCGAAGTCCGCCGCCCGCCGGGAGGCGTCCGAGCCGTCCACCGCGACCAGGACCGGCTCGTCGGGTCGTTGCGTGCCGCGCGCGACCAGCACCGGGCAGTCGGCGTACGCGGCGACCTGCACCGCGACCGAGCCGACCAGCAGGGCGGAGAACCCACCCAGCCCGCGGTCGCCGAGCACTATGAGCGCGGCGGTGGGGGATTCGCCCACCAGCACCGCTGCGGCCTCACCGTCGATGATCTCGCCGGAGATCGACATCCCGGGCACTGTCGCCTCGGCCTCGCGCACGGCGGCCTCGACGAGTTCCTCGGCCTGGTGGCGCAGCCCACCGCCGGGCGGCGCGTCCGGGGCGGGGGAGACCGGTACGTGCAGCAGCGGCCAGATGAAGCCGTGCACGACCCGCAGCGGTCGGTGCCGGCGCGCCGCCTCGGTCGCGGCGAGACGCACGGCGCGCAGCGCCGACTCCGAGCCGTCGACGCCGACCACCACCGCCGCGTTGTTCGCTGAGTTCACCGCCCACCTCCCGCTCGCGGCCAGTATCGCGGGCCCGGACGCCCTCGCGCCGCGATACCGCTGAGCACGTCCCGGTCGGTACGCTGGCGACGACCGGGGAGGGAGCGCCGCCGATGGGTGAACCAGACCAGCCGAGCACCGCTCGCATGATCGACTTTTGGCTCGGCGGGCAGCATCACTTTCCCGTGGACGTGGCCGCCGCGAACGCGTTCGAGCAGGCGTACGGCCCGTGCGCTCCGGTGTTCGGCGAGCTGCGGGCGTTCCTGGGCCGGGCGGTGCGGGAGATGGCCGAGCAGGGCGTTGACGGGTTCCTGGTGTTCGGCGCCGGGGTGCCGACGATGGGCAACGTGCACGAGGTCGCCACCGAGGCGACAGTGCTCTACACCGACGTCGACCCGGTCACCATCCGACTGGGGCAGAGCATCCTCGCCGGCAGCGACCGGGCCGGCTACGGCTTCGGCGACGCGACCGACATCGGCACCATCGACCCGGCCCAACTGCACCGTTTCGTGCCGGGCTGGGGTCGGCGGCCGGTCGGGGTGGTCTTCCTCGGCCTGGCCGCGTTCCTCGACGACGCCACGCTGACCCGCACCCTCGACGAGTTGTACGCTGCCGCGGCGCCGGGCAGCCTGCTCGCTGTGGACTTCGACACCGAAGAGTTGGCCTGTCATCCGCAGGCGCTGGCCATGATGGGGCCGCAGTTCCGGATGCGTCCACCGGCGGCGTTCGCGCCCCTGCTGGGTCGGTGGGCGCCGACGGCGGACGGGATCGTCCCGGTCGCCGAGTGGCGGCCGGACGGCCCGCCGGCGCGGGTGCCCGACGCGTTTCACGGTGTGCTCGCGACCCGCGCGGAGGACTGACCGCGCCGATCGTCTGTCCGGGGGCGTCCGTATGATGCTTGCCCTATGGCAAGCTTCTGGGGAGGGCGACGATGGTAGACGCGCCGGACGTGGTGTCGCGCGCGTTGCGCGAGGCGCCGCCCGACCAGCTGGCGGAGGCGGCGGACCGGGCGATCCGGTCCACGATGGGCGCGCTGCGCACCGACGTCTTCGTCGCCGACTACCGGATCAGCGGCCTGTGGCCGGTGCTGGACCCGGACCTGCCGGCGGGCGGCTTCCTGGCCTGCCACACCATGGCGCAGCGCTGCTTCAGCAGCCAGCAGCCGGTACGCGACGGTGATGGCCCCTGCCGGCTCTACCTGCCCTTGACGGTGTGGGGGGAGCGGCTTGGTGTGCTGCTGATCGAGCTTCCGACCGTACCCAACGCGACGGTCACCGGTCGGGCGACGGACATCGCCGGCGCTCTGGCGGTGGCGATGCGCGCGGCGGACCGGGAGACCGACCGTTACCGGCGGGCCCGCCGTCGGGAGCGACTGACGATGGCCGCCGAGATGCAGTGGGACCTGCTGCCCGGTCGTGGTGTGTCGCACCACGCGTTCGATCTGGCCGGCCAGCTGGAACCGGCGTACACAGTCGGCGGCGACCACTTCGACTGGTCGTTGGACGGCGACCGTCTCACCGTGACGGTGCTCAACGGCGAGGGCAGTGGGCTGGCGGCGTCCCTGTTGACCGCCGTCACTGTCAACGCGATGCGCAACGCGCGGCGCTCCGGTGGCGGCCTGGTGGAACAGGCCGAGCTGGCCTCGGACACGGTCTTCTACCAACACCGGGGCGCCCGGTACGTGGCCACCCTGCTGTTGGAGCTGGACACTCGCCTCGGCCGGGTGCGTGCCGTCGACGCGGGCTCCCCCCATCTGTTGCGGATGCGGGGGTCCACTGTCGAGCCGATGAAGCTCGATCAGCAACTGCCGCTGGGCATGTTCGCCGAGACCCGCTACGAGCTTCAGGAGGTGCAACTCGCCCCGGGTGACCGGCTCTTCGTGGTCAGTGACGGGGTGTGGGCCGCCGAGCCGCCGGGTCAGGAGCCGTACGGGCAGCGGGTGATGGCTCGGTCCCTGCGCGCCACGCGGCTGCAGCCGCCGGCCGAGGCGGTTGGTACGGTGATGCGCGAACTGCACGCCTATCACGCGGATTCCGATCTGCGCGACGACGCCGTCGTGGTCTGTCTGGACTGGCACGGTCCGCGCGAACGGGGCACGGGGTGAGATTCGCCGCCGCGTTGCCGGGCGGGCACCAGCGCGACGACGGCAGGGGACATCAGGTGGAGCGACCTGCGGATCTCGCCGCGGCGATCGACGCGGCCGCCGGGACGCTGATCGCCGTGCTGGAGTCTGCCGCGTCGCGGCATCAGGTGCCGCCCACCCAGCTGAGAGTGCTCACGCTGATCAGCGGTCGGCCGGAGACCAACGTCAACGGTTTGGCGGAGTTGCTGGACGTGGTGCCCTCCTCGGCGAGCCGCCTGTGCGACCGGCTGGAGGCGACCGGGCTGTTGCGTCGGGTGGCCGATCCCCGTGACCGGCGTGAGGTGCGGTTGGTGCCGACCGCTGCGGCGCTGACCCTGTTGGGGGAGTTGGCCGAGCGGCGGCAGCGCGCGGTGCAGGCGGTGTTGGACCGGATGCCGGTGCGGATGCAGCACGAGCTGTTGCTGGCGCTCGCCGGGTTCGCTCGGGCGGCGACCTCGGTTCCCGAGCAGCAGACCGAGCCCGCCGTCCAGACGGCCTGAGCGCCGTCCCCCCTTCCACTAGTATCCTAGGACGCTTTAGGCGTGGTGATCCACGCCACAGTGCGGCACAGCCGCACCGACAGCCCGCGGCGGCGCCCTGCCAGCGAGAGGAAGCCCGATATAGTGGCAGCGCACCTACCCGGCCCGCGATCATCGAGATCGCGGGCCGCATCAGGGGAAGGGGCCCCGCCCGGGGCCGCAGGGGAGAGCCGGCGCTGGTCGGCCCGACAGCGCGTACGACCCTCAGCCGCGCCCGGCGCCGGCCGGGGGCCCGCGTGCCGTGGAGGAGGATCGGTGTCGCGTCGGCCGGCTCGGGCGGAGCAACCGCGGGACACCGGTGACGAGACTCCCGGCAACCAGGTCCTCACCCTGCCCAACCTGATCAGCTTCGGGCGGCTGCTGGGCGTGCCGCTCTTCCTCTATCTGTTCCTGGTGGTGCGGGCCGACGTGGCCGCGGTCGTGGTGCTGGCCATCGGCGGCACCACCGACTGGGTCGACGGCTGGATCGCCCGCCGCCTGCACCAGGTCAGCCGCCTGGGCGAGCTGCTCGACCCGCTCGCCGACCGGCTCTACATCCTCGCCACCCTGGTCGCCTTCACCGTGCGGGAGGTGGTGCCGTGGCAGTTCACCGCGGCGCTGCTGGCCCGTGAGGTGCTCCTGCTGGCCTCGCTGGCGGTGCTGCGTCGCTACGGGTACGGGCCGCCGCCGGTGCACTACGTGGGCAAGACCGCCACGTTCCTGCTGCTCGCGGCGTTCCCGGTGCTGCTGTTGGCCAGCGCGGCGACCGACGTGGCGACGGCGGCGAGCGCCATCGGTTGGGCGTTGGCCTGGTGGGGGCTGGTGCTGTACTGGGTGGCCGGCGGGATGTACGTGGTGCAGGCGGCCCGGCTGGTGCGCGCGGCGCGCGGTCCGGGAGCGGCGGCGTGAGCGCGCCTCGGCTGGGCAAACCCGGCCAGGACCGGGTGTACGCGCCGGATTTCCTCACCGAGCTGTTCCGCAACCCGCTGGATCCGGGGTACGCGGACGCGGCTGCGGCGCGTCGGCGCTCGGCGGAGTCGGCTCCGGCGCGGGGGTGGCGGGCCCTGCCGGCGCGGTCGGTGAGCCTGGTCGTGGTGGTGATGCTCGGTTTCCTGTTCGCGGTCGCGTACCGGCAGACGATGGCGGACGAGCCGGGGCGCAGCCAGGCCCGTTCGGGTCTGGTGGCGCAGATCAAGGAGCGGGAGAGCCAGACCGATCGGTTGTCCACGCAGGCGGACCAGCTGCGCGAGGAGGTCAGTCGGCAGCGGGACGCGGCGTTGAGCGGGTCGGCTGCCGCCCGGTTGCGCAACCTGGAGGCGAGCACCGGGCTGGGTCGGGTGCGCGGTGATGGTGTGGTGGTGCGGTTGGCGGACGCGCCGGACAAGGCGGACGCGGTCACCGGTGCCGGCGCTGGGCCCCCGCGGGTGCTCTACAGCGACCTTCAGGGTGTGGCGAACGCGTTGTGGAGTGCTGGCGCGGAGGCGATCGCCATCAACGGGCAGCGGTTGACGTCGACGTCGACGATCCGGTCGGCGGGTGAGGCGATGCTGGTGGATTTCCGGCCGGTGACCGGGCCGTTCGAGGTGTCGGCGATCGGGCCGGGTTCGATGCGGCGCAAGTTCGAGGACAGCCGGAACGCGGCGCTGATGCGGAAGGTCGCGCAGGGGACGGGGTTGTCGTTCGGTGTGCGGGAGGCGGATGACCTCACCCTGCCGGCGGCGCCGGAGCCGCAGCTACGCTACGCCAAGCCGTCGGTCAGTCCGAGCCCTTCCGCGTCGGGTGTCCGTTCCGGCAGTCCCGGGTCGTCCGGTCCGGCGACGACTGTTAGCCCCTCCGGAGGTGGCCGATGATCGCGGTGTTGGCGTTGCTCGCCGGTGTGGTGTTGGGCGTGTGGCTTGATCCCACGGTGCCGGCGGCGTTGCAGCCGTACCTGCCGATCGCGGTGGTGGCCGCGTTGGACGCGGTGTTCGGTGGGGTGCGGGCCCGGTTGGACCGCATCTTCGACGACAAGCAGTTCGTGGTGTCGTTCATTTCGAACGTGCTGGTGGCTGGTCTGATCGTGTATCTGGGTGACCAGTTGGGGGTGGGTGGGCAGTTGTCCACCGGTGTGGTGGTTGTGTTGGGTGTGCGTATCTTCGGCAACGTGGCGGCGATCCGTCGGCACCTGTTCCGGGCGTAGGTTGGGTTGCGATGAGTGACGAGCAGACCGACACGGGGACCGGGTGGCCGCAGCCGGCGGGTCCGGTGCGGCCGGCTGGGCCGGCGGGTGAGCCGGATCCGCGGCCGGATGCGCCGGATCCGGATGAGTTGAGCCCGTTGGCGCCGCAGGGGCCGGCGCAGCCGTCGGATGACGAGCCTGCGGCGGAGCCGGGTGTGGAGCCGGTTGATGATGGTGCGACGGTGGACCTGAGCGCGGTGTCGCGGTCGGGGGAGCCGGTCGCGGATTCCGACGGGTTGGCGGAGCCGGTGGGGGAGTCGGTGGCGCCGGTGGTGGCTGGTCGGTCCCGGGTGAGTACGGCCGGGGTGATGATCGCCGCGTTGTTGGCGTTGCTGGGGTTCACGTTGGTCGTGCAGTTGAAGACGACGTCGACGGACCCGACGCTGGGTGCCACCCGGCAGGAGGACCTGGTCCGGATCCTGTCGGATCTGGATGCGCGGGAGAACCGCCTGCAGCAGGACATCCGGGCTCTGGAGGACAGTCAGCGGCAGTTGCGCTCGGGTGAGCAGGGTCGTCAGGCGGCGTTGGATGAGGCGACGCGGCGGGCGGACGAGTTGGGCATCCTGGCGGGGACGTTGCCGGCGGTGGGTCCGGGGTTGACTGTGCAGTTCGACGCCGGGGTGAAGCCGATCTCGGCGAACCGGGTGTTGGACGCGGTGCAGGAGCTGCGCGGTGCGGGTGCCGAGGCGATGCAGATCTCCGGTGGGGATCGGGCGACGGTGCGGATCATCGCGTCGACGTACTTCCTCGACGATAGGGACAACGGGTCGTTGATGGTGGAGGGGCGTCGGTTGTCGGGGCCGTACACGATCACGGTGATCGGTGATCCGGCGACGATGCGTACGGCGTTGAACATTCCTGGTGGGGTGGTGGCGTCGGTCCGGGGTGACGGCGGTAACGTGACGTTTGGGGAGCGTGAGGTTGCCGAGGTTTCGGCGCTGCACGTGCCGATCAAGTTGGAACACGCCCGTCCGGTCTCCTGACCGGCGCGGCCGCGCCGGACCCGGGTGGTCCGGGGCACCGATGGATGAAGGACGCGTCTGGTGATTCCCGAGGATCTGCGATACACCGCCGAGCATGAGTGGGTGGCGGGTGACGGCACGGCTTCGGTCCGGGTCGGCATCACCCACTTCGCGCAGGACGCGCTCGGTGACATCGTGTACGTGCAGTTGCCCGAGGCGGGTGCGGTGGTCGCGGCCGGTGACTCGTTGGGTGAGATCGAGTCGACCAAGAGTGTGTCGGAGATCTACGCGCCGGTGGCCGGTACGGTGGCGGCGCGCAACGACGCGTTGGCTGACACGCCTGAGCTGATCAACACTGATCCGTACGGTGAGGGTTGGTTGGTGGAGATCACGCCGAATGATCCGACTGCGACGGATGGGTTGCTGACGGCGGCCGCGTATCAGAAGATCACCGAAGGCTGAGTGTGCTTGATCCGGTGCGTGGGATGTCTGCGCGCGTCCGGTTGCCCTGCATTTCGGCGCTGGCTAGGCTCGCCCAGTCGACCGAGAACCCAATAGTTGAGCGTTGCGGAATTGCCTTCCCGGGCACGGGGAGCCAGCCGCCGGGTGTTCAAGTGCCCGGCGGCCAGACCCGCCATTACCCGACGCCGACCGAACAGATCCGTGAGGTGGTCCCATGACGCGGCCAGACGACGAGTTCCCCCCACTCGACGTCACTTCGACGCTCAATCTCGGTTCGCTCGACGAAGTGCTGGAGGGGCCGGATACCGATGTGGTGCCGAGCCGGATGTCCGGTTCGTTGCCGCCGGGTATGGCGCTGCTGGTGGTTCGTCGAGGTCCGAATGCGGGTGCCCGGTTCTTGTTGGACCACGATGTGACGACCAGTGGCCGGCACCCGGACAGTGACATCTTCCTGGACGACGTGACGGTGTCGCGTCGGCATGCGGAGTTCCACCGTGATGGTGGGACGTTCACGGTGCGGGACGTGGGCAGCCTGAATGGCACGTACGTCAATCGTGAGCGGGTTGAGGCGGCCACGTTGAGCAATGGTGACGAGGTCCAGATCGGTAAGTTCCGGGTGGTGTTCATCGCCGGTCCGCGCCCGGAGGAGGAGGCCGGCCGGGGGTGAACGAGCCTGCGGCCTCCATGTCACCCGGGGCGGCTCGGTCTGAGCCGCTGATGAGCATCGGTGAGGTGCTTGGGCAGTTGCGGGTGGATTTTCCGGATACCACGATTTCGAAGCTGCGGTTTCTTGAGGCTGAGGGTTTGGTCGAGCCGCAGCGGACGGCGGCGGGTTACCGGAAGTACAGCTGGGACGATGTGGCGCGGTTGCGGTTCGTGTTGACCGCGCAGCGGGACAAGTACCTGCCGTTGCGGGTGATCCGGGAGCAGTTGGCCCAGTGGGATTCGTCCGGTGAGCAGCCGGGGCGGTCGCGGCCGGCGTTGGTGGCGGTTGGTCCCGATGGTGCGGTGCCGGGTCGTGAGTTGGCGGACCCGGCCGAGTCGTCGCAGGTGCGGCTCGGCCGGGTGGATCTGGTGGCGCGTAGTGGGATCGACGAGTCGACGTTGGTGGAGTTGGAGCGGCTCGGTGTGCTGGTGTCGGATCCGCCGGGGTGGTATGACGCGGATGCTCTGATCATCGCGTCGGCGGTGGCGGGGTTGGCGGCGTACGGGTTGGAGCCGCGGCACCTGCGGGGTTATCGGACGGCGGCGGACCGGGAGGTCGGTTTGTTCGCGCAGTTGGTGGCGCCGTTGGCGCGGCAGAGTGATCCGGCGGCGCGGGCGCGGGCTGCGGAGACGGCGCGGGAGTTGGTGGCGTTGTCGGAGCAGTTGCACGCGGCGTTGGTGCGGGTGGGGCTGCGGTCGACGTTGGGTCGGTGAGGGTGCCCGGTGGGTGGCGGCTGAGCGGAAAGATCTCTTCCGGGAAGCGTGCCGTAGGCTTGCCGGGGTAACCCCTTTTCGGCGCGGGCGTGGTGCTGTAGCGCATGGGACGGCCGTGTTGCGGTCCGTGTACCGTGCAGGGAAGGGCGCGGTGCGGCGTAGGTGACAACGACACGGAGGCGGCGGTGCGCGAGCTGAGCGTGGTCGGAGTTCGGGTGGAGCTGCCCAGCAACCAGCCGATCGTCCTGCTCAGGGAGGTCGAGGGGGACCGCTATCTGCCGATCTGGATCGGCGCGGTCGAGGCGACGGCTATCGCTTATGAGCAGCAGGGGGTCAAGCCGGCCCGGCCGTTGACGCATGATCTTCTGCGGGATGTGTTGGCGGCGTTGAAGGCGCCCTTGCAGGCGGTGGAGATCACCGAGCTGAAGGAGAACGTCTTCTACGCGGATCTGTTGATCGGCGATGGGGTGCGGGTGTCGGCGCGGCCGAGCGATTCGATCGCGTTGGCGTTGCGGGTTGGTGCGCCGATTCGTTGTGCGGAGCAGGTCCTCAGCGAGGCGGGGATCGTTATCCCTGATGAGCAGGAGGACGAGGTGGAGAAGTTCCGCGAGTTCCTGGAGCAGGTGCGTCCGGAGGATTTCGCGGGCTGAGGTGTGCCTGGGCTCGGTTGGTGATCTTTCTCGGTGGCTGCGCGGCGTGTCGCGTCGGTTCCTCCGTGGTAACCCCTGACGGTGGCGATAGGGTTTCCATGTCGAGGGGTGCGCGTCGGAGGAAACGATGCGTCGCCACACTGACGGGGAGGTTGTCCGGATGCACGAGCCGCGGGATTCCGATCCGGGTGCAGGGTTCGACGAGTCGGGTGCCTCGTCGCCAGGTGTGGCGGCTGAGGGTGACGGTTCGGTTGGCTACCGGGGTGTGACGGCCTGCCATGCGGTGGGCATCAGTTACCGGCAGTTGGATTACTGGGCGCGGACGACGCTTGTGGTGCCGAGCGTTCGTGACGCCTCGGGTTCGGGGACGCAGCGGTTGTATTCGTTCCGGGACCTGGTGGTGTTGAAGGTCGTGAAGCGGTTGTTGGATGCGGGGGTGTCCCTGCAGAACATCCGTAAGGCGATCGAGGCGTTGCGGTCGCGTGGTGTGGAGGATCTGGCGGGGATCACGCTTATCTCTGATGGGACGACGGTGTACGAGTGCCGGTCTCCGGAGGAGGTGGTCGATCTGTTGCAGGGTGGCCAGGGGGTCTTCGGCATCGCGATCGGTGGGGCTTTCAAGGAGATCCAGGGGTCGTTGTCGCATCTGCCGGCGGAGCCGGCGACGAGCGGCCCGGTGGAGCCGGCGGTGGCGTCGGGGCCGGATCCGGTGGGTGACGAGTTGGCGGCGCGGCGGGCGCGGCGGCGCGCCGGCTGACCGTTCGGTCTTTCGATTTTTTTTCGGTTGTTTTCTCGCGACAGTCGGTGACGGTGGCAGGCATCTATCGGCCGTGCCAGTCCACTGTGGATACCGTGGGTGTTGTGCTGGTGGCCCATTGTGGAGATACCGATCGGTAGTGGTGACGCACCGTGTCGGCGTGTTGTCGGGAATCCGATAAGGGGGCGCTGACCGGGGGCGGTTGACACGCTATGGTCCCTCACGGTTCTGGACCCTTCACCCCCGGAAGGAACGACCGTGACGGTTACGGAAGAGACTGCTCCCGCCTCGCACTACGACCGCATTGGCGGCGCCAGTTCGGTCAAGGCGGCGGTTGAGCTGTTCTACGACAAGGTGCTCGCGGACCCGGAGTTGGCGGGCTATTTCGTTGGCGTGGACATGGCGGGTCAGCGGCGGCATCTGGCGTTGATGTTGACTGTGGTGCTGGGTGGCCCGAACGAGTACACGGGTCGCGGGTTGGCCGAGGCGCACCAGCCGTTGAACATCACGGTGGGGCACTACGCGAAGGTGGGCGAGCACCTGACGGTGACGCTGACCGAGCTGGGGGTGCCGGCGGACGTCCTCGCCCACGTGCAGACAGTGCTGGGGCAGGTGCAGGGCCAGGTGGTGGCTGCCGGGAACAGGTCGGGCGTCTGAGCGTGGACGCCGCTCGCCTCAAGCAGAGCTGGTCGGTGGTCGCCGGTCACGGCGACCAGGTGCCGCTCTACTTCTACTCGACGTTGTTCCTCGCTCATCCCGAGACGCGGCAGATGTTCCCCACGAACATGGCCGGTCAGCGGGACCGCCTCGTGACCGCGTTGGGTCACATCGTGTCCAACGTGGACCAGGTGGATCGGCTGGTGGGTTTCCTGCAGGATCTCGGCGCGGATCACCGCAAGTTCGCGGTCCGCGCGGAGCACTATCCGGCGGTCGGTGAGGCGTTGGTGGCGACGTTGCAGCATTTCCTCGCCGAGCAGTGGACCGACGAGTTGGCTGCGGACTGGACGGCCGCGTACGGGTTGGTCGCCCAGGTGATGATGGAGGCCGCGCAGGCCGCTGAGGCGGTCAATCCGCCGTGGTGGGTGGCGGAGATCGTGGCGCATGAGCGGCGGGCGTTCGACGTGGCGGTGTTGACGGTGCGTCCGCAGTATCTGTTGCCGTTCACGCCGGGTCAGTCGGTCGGGGTGTCGCACCCGTCGGTGCGGTCGTGGCGGTACTACTCGCCGGCGAACGCGCCGCGGGCGGACGGCACGTTGGAGTTGCATGTGCGGGCCGCGCCGGGGGGCGCGGTGTCGTCGCGGCTGGTGTACGGGTCGGCGGTGGGGGATCGGATCCACCTGGCGGCGCCGGTGGGGGACCGGTTGGGATTGTGGTCGGCGGGCTCCAGTGACCTGTTGCTGTTGGTCTCGGGTACCGGCTGGGCGCCGGTGAAGGCGTTGGTGGAGCAGGTGGCCGCGGAGGGTTCCCGTCGGCGGGTGGACCTGTACGTGGGGGCCCGGTCCCGTAGCGAGTTCTACGACAGCGACGCGATCGACAAGTTGGCGTCGTCGTATCCGTGGTTGACGGTGACGTACGTGGTCGGTGCCGACGTGCACCGGCCGGGGGAGTTCGTGCAGGCGGTGGACCGGGCGTTGGCCGACGGTGACTGGCGGTCCCGGCACGTGTTCGTGTGTGGGTCGGACGAGATGGTGTCGCACGCGGTGCGAACGTTGGTGCAGGCGGGTTTCCACGCGGGTCAGGTGCACCACGAGGGCCTGGGCGCGCAGTGGTACGGCCCGGCGTGGCGGACGGCGGTGCAGCAGTCGGCTGCGGGTGACACTTCGGGAGGTGGGCACAGGTGAGCGCGATCAGTGAGCTTGCGAGCCCGGCGGTCGCGAACGGAGGTCTGCACAGGTGAGTGCGACGCCGATCAGTCGGTATGACGGGGTGCAGGTTTCCGGCGGTGTGCAGGTGCGGATCACCGCCGACCGGGCTCGGCGGTGGGAGTTCGGTGCGGCGTCGTTCGCTCGGCGTGGTTACGACAACGCTGACGTGGACCGGTTCCGGGTGCAGGTCGCTGACGAGTTGGACCTGTTGGCGACGCAGATCGCGACGTTGCGGGCGGAGAACGAGCGGCTGACCGACCGGGTGGAGTTGCACCGGCACGGGGTGATTCCGAGTACGGGGGCGGCGGCGAAGGTCCCGGCGGCGCGGGAGGTGAATCTGCTGTCGGCGGCGCAGCGGGAGGCCGAGCAGATCATCGCGCAGGCGCATGACTACGCGCGTCGGGTCGCCGAGTACGCCCGGGTGCAGTACGAGAGTTACCTGCACGCGGCGGAGGCGGAGGCGAAGCAGGAGGCGGAGCGGGCGGTGGCGGAGTACCGCAGCGCGGCGGGGTCGAGCTTCGACGACACGGTGGCGACCCGGGAGGCGTTGCGGATCTTCGGCGAGATGATGGTGTCGCACATGCAGGCGGCGGCGCGGCATCTCGACGACGGCAGTGAGCAGTTGGCGCGCACGATGGATCGGATCGCGGCGGAGACGCCGGGGGCGCCGTTCGTGGGTGGCGTGGTGGGCCAGTCGGCGTTGCCGCGGCACCAGCAGCGCTGAGTCGCCGGGTGGGGTGCGCTGACGTGGACCCCGCCCGGCGTGTTGGCGGCGGTGGCATAGTCGGAGGGGTCAGGCGGGGCTGACGGGTGGCCCGCCCCTGGGAGAGGCGCCGTCGTGTCGGTATCACCGTCCCCGTCCGGCGGGTCAGCGGACCCGCTGGCCGCGTTGGAGGCGTCGGCGTGGGCGCTGGCGGCCGCGGTCGGCACCATGAGTGACGCCCTGTCGGCCCCGCTCGCGGAGGTCCTCGCGGCGTCGCCGCACCGCAGCGCGGTGCTGGAGGCCGCGGGTCTGCTGTCCTCAGACGGCGGGACGCCGGTCGCGCACCCGTCGCTGGTGCCTGCCGACGGGCCGACCGGGCGCAGCGCGGTGCAGGCGCGGTTGAGTTCGCTGCGGCAGGCGGTCGCCGCGGCGGCGCAGGAGCCTTCCGGCGGGGGTGGGGCCGGCTGGGCGCAGGTGGACGACGAGGTGTTGCTGCATCAGGGTCGGGCGTCGGCGGCGACCGGCCGGGCGTTGGCGACCCGGGTGGTGCCCGAGTTGCCGGGGCTGGCGCAGCGCTTGGACTCGGCGGACGCCCGGGTGTTGGATGTGGGCACCGGTGTGGCGGCGTTGGCCGTCGCCCTGGCCCGCGCGTTGCCCCGGGTGTCGGTGGTGGGTATCGACGTGCTGCAACGGGCGTTGGACCTGGCCGGCGGGGAGTTGGCCGAGGCGCGCGATGTCGCGGATCGGATCAGTTTGCGCCGGCAGGACGTCGCGGAGGTGGCCGAGCCCGGCGGGTACGACCTGGTCTGGGTGCCGGCGCCGTTTCTTCCCCAGCAGACGTTGGCGCTCGCGCTGCCCCGGCTGGTGCGGGCGCTGCGACCCGGTGGCTGGCTGGTGGCGGGCACCAATGCGCCGGCCGGGGACCCGTTGCGGGCGGCCGTCGACCGGTGGAACGCCGTGCGTAACGGCGGCAACGCCTTCGACGCCGACCGGATGGCGGAGGTGCTGGCGGGGGCCGGGTTGGGTGAGGTTCGGCGTTTTCCGACCGTCCCGGGCGGGCCGGTGTTGGTCGCCGCGCACCGCCCGGGCGGCTGAGGGCGACAGTCGGTGCTGCGGGTGGTCAGCTGAGCCGTTGTTCGAGGTGGAAGGTGACCTCGGTGCCGGCGGCGCTCTTGCCGATGGTCTTGCACAGGGCGGCGCGGATGGGCAGCCAGTGGGGGCCGGCGCCGGAGGGCATCAGGGTGGCGTTGAACGGGTGCCCGTCGATGGTGCCGGTGACCTTGACGGCGCGTCGGGTGCCGAGCAGGTCCGCGGAGTCGGGAACTGTCACGTAGGTGGCGAACGCGCCGTCTTTCTCGATGGGCGCGGTGAAGCGGTAGTCGAGTGGTTGCGGGTCCATGGGTTCTCCTGGGCGCGACGGGTCGGTCAGCTGGCGGCGGCGCGGATGGCCTCGACGATCGGGGTGGGCCCGTCGACGAGTTCCAGTGTCGCGCCGGTGGTGCGTGGTTCGTCGAGCAGCGCGGCGAGGACGTGGGCGACGTCGGTGCGGCTGATCGCGCCACGTCCGGCGTGTGGGGTGAGGGTGACCCGCCCGGTGGGTGGGTCGTCGGTGAGCCGGCCGGGTCGTAGCACCGTCCAGGCCAGGTCGCGGCGGCGCAGGTCGTCCTCGGCGGCGCGTTTGGCGCGCAGGTACGCCGTCCACACGTCGTCGGTGCCGGGGGCGGGTGGTGTGTCCACCCCCATGGAGGAGACGAGTAGGTAGCGGTGGACGCCGGCGCGGGCGGCGGCGTCGGCGAGCAGCGCGGCGGCGGCCCGGTCGACGCTGTCCTTGCGGGCGGCGCCGCTGCCGGGGCCGGCGCCGGCGGCGAAGATCACCGCGTCGGCGCCGTGCAGGTGCTCGGCCACCTGCGCGACCTCGGTGTGTTCCAGGTCGCAGACGACGGGGGTGGCGCCGGCGGCGCGCAGCGTCGCGGTCTGCTCGGGGTTGCGGATGAGGCCGACGGCGGTGTCGCCGCGCCCGACGAGGTGGCGTTGCAACAGGAGGGCGATCTTGCCGTGGCCTCCGGCGATGACGACGCGCATGGGCCCAACCTACCGGCGCCGCGGGTGCCGGCGGCGTCACCGGCTTGACCTTGACCTTCGGGGAACCCTGAGCCTGGTGGGTGCCGGTCGCCGTGACCGGCTGCGAGGAGGATGCCGACGTGGGGCTGATGACCATCGGGGCGTTCGCCCGGGCGGCGAGGCTGACACCGAAGGCGTTGCGCCTGTACGACCAGGTGGGGCTGCTGGTGCCGGCCGCTGTCGATCCGGAGTCCGGTTACCGGCTCTACGGCCCGGCTCAGCTGCCGGTGGCTCGGCTGGTCGCCCAGTTGCGTCGCCTCGGTATGCCGCTGGCGACGATCCGGGTGGTGTGCGGCCTGGAGCCCGCGGCGGCGGCTGAGGCGGTCACCGCGTACTGGCGGCAGGTCAGCGCCGACACCGCGGCCCGCGCCCGGCTCGCCACCCTCCTCGTGGAGCACCTGTCTGAAGGGGGCGCCACCATGTCTGACCCGAATCCCACAGTTGCCGTCCGCTGCGCCGCCGGTTGTGACACCGGGCTGGTGCGCGACAGCAACGAGGACACCGCGTACGCCGGCGAGCGGTTGCTCGCCGTGGCCGACGGTATGCGGGGGCCCGGCGGCGCGGCCGCCAGCGCCGCCGCCGTCGACGCCCTGAGGCCGTTGGCGCTCACCGACGTGCCGGCGGCCGACCTGCTGACGATGCTGGCCGGCGCGGTGAGCGACGCCGACGGCGCCGTGCACGCGTTGGCCACCGACACCGACCAGCCGGTCACCACGCTGACCGCGCTGCTGCTCAGCGGTTCCCGGCTGGCGCTGGTGCACGTCGGTGACACCCGCGCCTACCTGCTGCGCGGCGGTGAGCTGTCGCTGCTCACTCAGGATCACACCTGGGTGCAGGCTCAGGTTGAGCAGGGCCGGCTCGACCGGGATCAGGCCGCGACGCATCCGCAGCGCGCGGTGCTGGTGCGTGCCCTCGGTGGCGGCCGGCAGGTCGAGGCGGATCTGGCGGTGCGTACCGCGTTGCCGGGTGACCGGTACCTGTTGTGCTCCGACGGGCTGTCCGCGGTCGTCGACCGGGCCGAGTTGGGGTCGGCGTTGGCAGCGACGGACGATCCCGGGGACACGGTGCGGGCGCTGATCGGTCTGGCGCGGGCCGAGGGTGCGCCGGACAACGTCGCCTGCGTCGTCGCCGACGTCGTCGCGGTATAGCCGAGGTCACCCGCGCCGGGTGGGACCGCCTGCCCGGCGCGGGGCTCGGCGTTGGTGAACCGGTTGAGGCAGCATGGAGAGGTGATGGAGAGCTTCGACGCGTTGACCTCGCTGGTGGCCGGTGGTGGGGTGGTGGTGCTCAGCGGCGCCGGCCTGTCCACCGAGTCGGGAATTCCGGACTACCGGGGGCCCAGCGGGGTGGCGCGGCGGCACACGCCGATGACCTTCCAGGCGTTCACCCGCGATCCCCTGGCCCGGCGGCGCTACTGGGCGCGCAGCCACCTGGGCTGGCGGCTGATCGCGGGCGCGGCGCCCAACGCCGGGCACCGGGCGGTGGCCGGGCTGCAACACGCCGGGCTGGTCGAGACGGTGATCACCCAGAACGTCGACGGTCTGCACGGTGCGGCCGGCAGCCCGTCGGTGATCGAGCTGCACGGCCGCCTCGACGAGGTGACCTGCCTGGACTGCGGCAACCTGACGTCCCGGGAGGAGCTGCACCGGCGGCTGCGCGAGGCCAACCCGGAGTTCGTGGCCCGCGTCGCCGCGGTCAACCCGGACGGTGATGTTGATCTCCCTGATGAGCAGGTGGCGGCGTTTCGGCCGGTGGACTGCGGGATCTGCGGCACCGGGATGCTGAAACCGGACGTGGTGTTCTTCGGTGAGACGGTGCCGCCGCAGCGGGTGGCGCGGTGTTTCGCGGCCGTGGAGCAGGCCCGCGCGTTGCTGGTGCTCGGGTCGTCGTTGACGGTGATGTCGGGGCGCCGGTTCGTGATTCGGGCCGCGAAACGGGGCATCCCGGTCGCGATCGTCAACCAGGGGCCGACCCGGGGTGACGGCCACGCCACAGTGTGCGTCGACGCGCCGCTGGGCGTGGTGCTGCCGCAGCTGGCCGCGCGGGTCGGCGCCGGGGCACCGCTGGGGGTGTGACGGACCTACCCGCGCGGGTGAGCACGAGGCCCGGGGGTAGGACATCCGCCGGAAACACCAACGCTGGTAGCGTTGACCACGCCGGTAACACCCACGTGGGAGAGACCGCCCGACAGCACGCAGGGCGGCGCCGAAGGGGCAAATCCTCCCCGGAACCTCTCAGGCAAAAGGACCTCGTGGGCAGGCACTGTGGAGTGCCCCTGTGGGTGCGACAGAGGGGGAGGCCGACACGTCGACCTCGCCCCGGGAGTGCCCCCTATGACCGTAGAGCAGTTCGCCACCCGTCACATCGGTCCCGGCCCCGACGATGAGCGTCGGATGCTGGAGGTCGTCGGGCACGACTCCATCGACGAGCTGATGGACGCCGCGATCCCCGAGGTGATCCGCTGGCACGGCACCCTCGACCTGCCCGACCCGGCCACCGAGGCCGAGACGATCGCCGAGCTGCGGGCCCTCGCGGCGCGTAACACCGTCGCCGTCTCCATGATCGGGTTGGGGTACCACGGCACGCACACCCCGGCGGTGATCCGCCGCAACGTGCTGGAGGACCCGGCCTGGTACACGGCGTACACGCCGTACCAGCCGGAGATCAGCCAGGGCCGCCTGGAGGCGCTGCTGAACTTCCAGACCATGGTCACCGACCTGACCGGCCTGACCACCGCGAACGCTTCCATGCTCGACGAGGGCACCGCGGCTGCGGAGGCGATGACCCTGGCGCGGCGGGCCTCCAAGAGCAAGAGCGGCGTGTACGTCGTTGACGCCGACGCGTTGCCGCAGACCATCGCGGTGATCACCAGCCGGGCCGAGCCGCTCGGCATCGACGTGCGGGTCCTCGACGTGCAGCGCGACGAGTTGCCGGCGGAGTTCTTCGGCCTGCACCTGCAGTACCCGGGGGCGTCCGGGGCGGTGCGCGACCACGCCAGCCTCGTGGCGGCGGCGCACGCCGTCGGCGCCCTGGTGACCGTCGCGGCGGACCTGCTGGCGTTGACGCTGCTGCGCGCACCGGGGCAGATCGGCGCGGACATCGCCGCCGGCACCACCCAGCGTTTCGGCGTACCGATGGGCTTCGGTGGGCCGCACGCCGGTTACCTGGCGGTGCGCTCGGGCCTGGAGCGGATGCTGCCCGGGCGCCTGGTCGGGGTGTCACGCGACGCGGACGGCAACCCGGCCTACCGGTTGGCGTTGCAGACCCGTGAGCAGCACATCCGGCGGGAGAAGGCGACCAGCAACATCTGCACCGCGCAGGTTCTGCTCGCGGTGATGGCCGGCATGTACGCCGTCTACCACGGCCCGGACGGGCTGCGCGACATCGCGACGCGTACCCATGCGATGGCGGCGCGGCTCGCGGCCGGGTTGCGCGCCGGTGGGGTGGACGTCGCCGACGTCGCGTTCTTCGACACCGTCACCGCGACCGTGCCGGGGCGGGCCGCCGAGGTGGTGGCCGCCGCCGCCGACCGTGGTGTCAACCTGCGGCTGGTCGACGCCGACCGGGTGGGGGTGTCCTGCGACGAGACCACTACCGACGCGCACCTGGCGCAGGTGTGGGAGGCGTTCGGGGTGCCCGCCTTCGACGCCGACGTGGACGCCGCCCTGCCGGTCGACCTGACGCGCGGCAGCGACTTCCTCACCCACCCGGTGTTCCGCAGCCACCACTCCGAGACGGCGATGCTGCGCTACCTGCGGCGGCTGTCGGACTTCGACTACGCCCTGGACCGGGGCATGATCCCGCTCGGGTCGTGCACGATGAAGCTGAACGCGACCACCGAGATGGAGCCGGTGAGCTGGGCGGAGTTCGCGAACATCCACCCGTTCGCGCCCGACGCGCAGACCGTCGGGTACCGGGAGATGATCGGTCAGCTGGAGTCGTGGCTGGCCGAGGTGACCGGCTACGACGCGGTGAGCGTGCAGCCCAACGCCGGTTCGCAGGGTGAGCTGGCCGGGTTGCTGGCGATCCGCTCGTACCACGCGTCGCGGGGTGAGACGCACCGCGACGTGTGCCTGATCCCGTCGTCGGCGCACGGCACGAACGCGGCGTCGGCGGTGATGGCCGGCATGCGGGTCGTGGTGGTGGCCTGCGACGACGACGGCAACGTCGACCTCGTCGACCTGGACGCGAAGATCGACAAGCACCGCGACGCGCTCGCCGCGATCATGGTGACGTACCCGTCCACGCACGGTGTGTACGAGACGGGCATCGCGTCGCTGTGCGCGAAGGTCCACGACGCCGGCGGGCAGGTGTACGTCGACGGGGCGAACCTCAACGCCCTGGTCGGGTTCGCCAAGCCCGGCAAGTTCGGCGCGGACGTGTCGCACCTGAACCTGCACAAGACGTTCTGCATCCCGCACGGCGGCGGTGGCCCCGGGGTGGGTCCGGTGGCGGTCCGCGCGCACCTGACGCCGTTCCTGCCCGGTGACCCGCTGGGCGCGCACGTGGACGCCACGCCGGCGATCTCGGCGGCGAAGTACGGGTCGGCGGGGATCCTGCCGATCCCGTGGGCGTACCTGCGGATGATGGGCGCCGAGGGGCTGACCCGGGCCACCGGTGTGGCGGTGCTCGCGGCGAACTACGTGGCGGCGCGGCTGCGGGGGCACTTCCCGGTGCTGTACGCCGGCAACAAGGGCCTGGTGGCCCACGAGTGCATCCTCGACCTGCGGCCGTTGACGAAGGCGACCGGGGTGAGCGTCGACGACGTGGCGAAGCGGCTGATCGACTACGGCTTCCACGCGCCCACGATGTCGTTCCCGGTGGCGGGGACGCTGATGGTGGAGCCGACCGAGAGCGAGGACCTGGCCGAGCTGGACCGGTTCTGCGACGCGATGATCGCGATCCGCGCGGAGATCGAGCAGGTGGGTTCCGGGGCGTGGCCGGTAGGGGACAACCCCCTAGCCAACGCGCCGCACACCGCGGCGATGGTCAGCGGTGACGAGTGGTCGCACGCGTACCCGCGGTCGGTGGGCGCGTACCCGGCCGGGGTGGACCGGGCCGGCAAGTACTGGCCGCCGGTGCGGCGCATCGACGGCGCGTACGGCGACCGGAACCTGGTCTGCTCGTGCCCGTCGCCGGAGGCGTTCGAAGACTGACAACGCCGCAGCCGGTCGAGCACTGACGACGGCGCGCCGGGGCGGGCGGTACGGCCTGCCCCGGCAGCCGCTGCGACCTGGGCGGGGACGTCCCTTACCGGGGGACTAGCCTGGGTCGACGGCGGCTAAACGGTGACGCTGAGTGGTCGGTCAGGCCACGAGGGCGTGGCGGGCGGGGCCGCGGTGCGGTGCGATGCTGCTGCCGTCGGGAAGCAGTTCGCCGGTGTCCTCGAAGACGATGACACCGTTGCAGAGCAGGCTCCAGCCCTGCTCACGGAAGCAGGCGAGGACCCGCGCGGCTTCCCGGTCGGTGGCTTCAGCGGAGGGGCAGGTCGGTTGGTGCTGGCACATCGGGTTCTCCGGACTGTGGGGGCACTGTGTCATGGTTCACATGACCAGTGACGCACAGTACCAAGCGAAAGTGTCCAGCATCGAGCAGGTGCCCGCCTGGTGCACGGGAAATCCACTGAACGGATGAGGAAGGTTGGACCGTACGGCGTGGAAACGCTCCCATACGTGGACGCCGCAGACAGCGGCCCGGCTGCGTCGGCCGCCTACCGCAGCGCCGCGTCGATCGATGTACCCGCCGCGCCGGCCGCGTGCCGGGATGCGCTGACCGAACGCGCCCGCCTGCACTGGTCTCGCGGCGACGGCGGTGACCCCGCGGCCCTCGCCGAGGAGTTCCTCGCCGCGCACGGCCTACCCCTGCACGACCTGACCCGACCGGCCACCGGCCAGCACGGCACCGGGGTCTGCGGCGCGGCGCTGTACCTGTCCGCCGCCGCCGGGGCGCTGCTGGCCGGCGCCCCCACCGGGGCACCCGAACCCGCGCCGGCCCTGCCCGACCTCGCCGTCGTCGTCTACCAGCACGGCCCCACCCGGGTCACCCGGCCCGGCCCACCGTCGTCGTGGCGGCTCGGCGAGTGGGCCGAGAGCTGGACCCCCGGCCAGCACGCCGCCGCCGTCGACGCGGTCCGCGCCGCCATCGGCCGCGGCGACGTCTACCAGAGCAACCTCGTCGGCCACGCCGCCGCCCCCTACACCGGCGACCCGTTGCCCGCCCTGAGCCGCCTCGGCGCGCTCCCCGGCGCCCGCTACGGCGGCGTCCTCACCGGCGACGGCTGGGCCATCGGCTGCGCCTCCCCGGAAACCCTCGTCGAGGTCACCGACGGGCAGGTGATCACCCGACCGATCAAGGGCACCCGCCCGGCCACCGCCACCGGCCGCGCCGAACTGCTCGCCAGCGCGAAGGAACGCGCCGAACACATCATGATCGTCGACCTGGCCCGCAACGACCTCGCCCGCATCGCCCGCACCGGCACCGTCACCGTCGACGAACTGTTCGCCGTGCGCCGCTGGTGCGACCTGTGGCAGGCCGAGTCGACAGTGCGCGCCGCCGCCGCCGACGGCCTCGGCCTCGCCGACCTGCTGCGCGCCACCTGCCCGGGCGCCTCGGTCACCGGCGCCCCGAAACTCGCCGCCCTGACCCAGATCAGCGCCCTCGAACCGGTCGGGCGGGGCGCCAGCATGGGCGCGTTGGGTTGGGTCGCCCCGGGCCACGTCGACCTGGGCCTGACCATCCGCACCGCCGCCGCCGACGGCCAGCGGCTGCACACCTGGGCCGGCGGCGGCATCACCTGGGACAGCGACGCACGCGCCGAGGTCGCCGAGGCCGCCGCGAAGACCACCCCGATCCGCGCCACCCTGGCCGGGCGCTGACCGCGGCACCGCACGGCGATACGCTGAACCCCATGACCATGCGGCCCATCCGGATCATCGGCGACCCTGTCCTGCGCACCGGATGCGAACCGGTCACCACCTTCGACGCCGAGTTGCGCGCCCTCGTCACCGACCTGATGGACACCCTGCTCGGTGCCCCCGGCCGCGCCGGTGTCGCCGCACCGCAGATCGGCGTCAGCGCGCAGGTGTTCGTCTACGACGCCGACGGGCACCGTGGCCACCTCATCAACCCCACCCTGGAGCTGTCCGACGAACTCCAGGACGACGAGGAGGGCTGCCTGTCCATCCCCGGGCTGTACTTTCCGACCGTGCGGGCCCTGCACGCCACCGCCCACGGCGTCGACCAGCACGGCGAGCCGCTGACCATCGCCGGCAGCGGGTTCCTGGCCCGCGCCCTGCAACACGAGACCGACCACCTGGGCGGGCGGCTCTACGTCGACACCCTGCGCGGCGACACCCGCCGCCGGGCCCTGCGCGAAATCCGCGCCGGGCGCTTCGACTCACCCAGCCGCCGCGGCTAGCTCACCCACTGGTCGTGGCCCAGTTTCGCGACCAACGCCACCACCACCACCAGCAACACCACCCGCACGAACCCGGAGCCGCGGCGCAACGCCATCCGCGCCCCCAGCACCGCGCCGGCGATGTTGCACACCGCCATGCCCGCGCCCAGCAGCCACCACACGTGCCCGGTCACCCCGAACACCACCAGCGCGCCCAGGTTCGTCCCCGCGTTGACGACCTTCGCCATCGCCGAGCCGTGCACGAAGTCCGCGCCCACCAGGGCGGTGAACGCCAACACCAGGAACGTGCCGGTGCCCGGGCCGATCAACCCGTCGTACAGGGCGATCCCCACCCCGGCCACCGCGATCACCACCGCCACCCGCAGCGGAGTGCGCTTCGCCGGCACCGCCACCACCCCCATCCGGGGACGCAGCAGCACGAACACCGCCACCGACACCAGCACCACCAGCACGACCGGCCGGTACGCCGACGCCGGCACCGCCCCGGCCAACGCCGCGCCCACACCCGCGCTGAGCACCGCGAACCCCGCCGCCGGGCCCGCCACCCGCCAGTCGACTTTCGTCCTGCGGGCGTACGTCGTCGCCGCCGTGGCCGTACCGAAGATCGCGGCCAACTTGTTCGTGCCCAACGCGGTGGCCACCGGCAACCCCGGGGCAGCCACCAACAACGCCGGCAGCAGCAACAACCCGCCACCACCGACCACGGCATCGACCCACCCGGCCATCGCGGCGGCGGCCAGCAGGGTACTCAGCGTCACGGCGTCCACGGGCGGCAATTCTTGCCCACCCGACGCGCCGCGGCGGCACCCGAGTGGCCAGCCTCACCCGGTCACCGACCCCGCGTACGCCGCAACCACACCCCCAACGCTCCGACCGCCACGAACACCAGCACCGAACACAGCAACACCTTCACCACCCGGCAACCATGCCACGGGCACGTAAGGTGCAGGAGTGCGCCTGGCAACCTTCAACCTGCTGCACGGGCGGTCCCTCACCGACGGGCTCGTCGACTCCGACCGACTCGCCGCCGCCATCGGCGCCCTCGACGCCGACGTGCTCGCCCTGCAGGAGGTCGACCGCGACCAACGCCGCAGCGGCAACCTCGACCTCACCGCCATCGCCGCCCGCGCCCTCGGCGCACCGCATCACCGCTTCGCCGCCGCCGTCGTCGGCACCCCCGGCGAACAGTTCCGGCCACTGCGCCACGACGACGACGGCCACGGCGAGCCCTGCTACGGCATCGGGCTGATCAGCCGACACCCCGTACGCAGCTGGCAGGTCACCCGACTCAAACCGGCGCCGGTGCGCTCACCGGTCTACGTGCCCGGCCCCCGCGGCGGCCTCATCCTGCTGCACGACGAACCCCGCGTGGTCCTCGCCGCCGTCCTGGACACCCCGCACGGCCCCCTCACCGTCGCCGCGACCCACCTGTCCTTCGTGCCCGGCTGGAACGCCCGCCAACTACGCCAGACCGTCCGCGCCCTGCGCGCGCTACCGGGGCCCCGCGTCCTGCTCGGCGACCTCAACCTGCCCGCCGGCGCGGCCCGGCTCATCTCCGGTTGGCACCCCCTGGGCCGACGCCCCACCTACCCGTCCGGGCAGCCCCGCGTCCAACTCGACCACATCCTCGCCGACCGGCACGCCCTCGCCGACCTCCCGCCGGTACGCGCCGTCACCGCGCCGGCGTCCACCATCTCCGACCACCGCCCGCTGCTGGTCGACCTCGGCTGAGCATCATCGCCCAACCGGCCACATCGCGGCTCACCAATGTCTAGGGTGGGCTCACCGACACCACCGCCGTTGCGCCATCGCCACCCCCGACGATCACGGAGCTGACCATGAGCGACACGCCGGACACGATCGTGCTCATCCACGGATTCTGGGTGACCCCCCGCAGCTGGGAAAACTGGGTCACCCACTACCAGGACAAGGGCTTGCGGGTGCTCACCCCCACCTACCCCGGTCTGGAAGGCGAGGTCGAGGCGATCAACGCCGACCCCAGCCCGCTGGAGACACTGACCGCGCCGCAGGTCATCGCGCACCTGTCCGAGGTGGTCGCCGCGCTGCCCACGCCGCCGATCCTGATGGGCCACTCCGCCGGCGGGGCGTTCACCCAGGTGCTACTCGACCGGGGGTACGGCGCCAGCGCCGTCGTGCTCAACTCGGCACCCACCGAAGGGGTCCGCAACATCCCCTTCTCGCAACTGCGCTCCACCTTCCCGGTGCTGCGCAACCCCGCCAACCGGCACCGCGCCGTCGGGTTCACCTTCGAGCAGTGGAACTACGCGTTCACCAACACCTTCGACGAGCAGACCGCCCGCGCCCTGTACGAGCGCTACGCCATCCCCGCCGCCGGCGGCATTCTCTGGGACAGCGTCCTGGCCAATCTGCTGCCCGGCCCCCAGGACATCGCCGTCGACTACCACAACGACCAGCGCGCGCCGCTGCTGTTCATCTCCGGCTCGGAAGACCACATCATGCCGCCCAGCGTGCAGCGCGCGAACGCCGCGCTCTACCGGGGCGACACCATCACCGAGGTCGAGCTCTTCGAGGGGTACGCGCACCTGCTGCCCGCGCAGCAGGGCTGGCAGCGCATCGCCGACGCCGCCCTCGACTGGGCCCTGCGGCACGCCCGGTGAGCACTGCACACCAGGTGCGGATCACCCATATCGGCGGCCCCACCACGCTGATCGAGGTCGGCGGGTGGCGGCTGCTCACCGACCCCACCTTCGACCCACCCGGGCGGCGCTACACCTTCGGCTGGGGCACCTCCTCGCGCAAGCTCACCGGCCCGGCGATCCCCGCCGCCGACCTCGGGCCGGTCCACGCGGTCCTGCTCAGCCACGACCACCACGGCGACAACCTCGACGACAACGGTCGAGCACTCCTCAGCGGTGCGGGCGCAGTCCTCACCACCGTGCCCGGGGCACGCCGGCTCGGCCCCCACACCCGGGGCCTGCGCGCCGGGCAGAGCACCCGCCTCACGCACCCCCGACGACCCACGATCGAGGTGACCGCCACGCCGTGCCGGCACGGCCCGCCGCTGAGCGGCCCGATCGTCGGCACCGTCATCGGCTTCGCCCTGCGCTGGGCCGGGCAACAACACGGCGCGCTCTGGGTCACCGGCGACACCGTTCTGACCCGCCGGGTACGCCGAGCCGCCACCCGCATCGGGGTCGGCACGGTGCTGCTGCACCTAGGTGGGGTGCGATTCCCCATCACCGGGCCGTTGCGCTACTCGATGACGGCCCGGCGAGCCGCGAAACTGTGCGCCCAGCTTCGGCCCCACACCGTGATCCCGGTGCACTACGAGGGCTGGCAGCACTTCCAGGAACCCCGCGAGGCCATCGAGCGGGTGTTCACCGCCGCACCGCCTCCGGTGCGCGACAGCGTCCACTGGCTCCCACCGGGCGAACCCTCCACCATCGACGCCTGACAACGGCGGGGGAGCAGACCGCCAAGTCGCAAGATTCCCTCAAGATCATTGCATCGACGAACTTCGACAACCATGCTGGTCGACACGCGCCACGATCAACTCGTCGGAGGCCACATGAGACGCCAGCGACCCACCCTCATCGCCGTGTCCACCCTCATCGCCATCACCCTCACCACCGCAGCACCCACCCCCGCCACCGCCGCACCACCCGACCAGGTCACCGCCCTCACCGCCCACCAGGCCGACGGATACACCACCCTCGCCTGGCACCCCGTCGACGGCGCCACCGACTACCAGATCGAACGCACCCCCGTCGACGCCAACGGCACCCCCACCGCCGCACCCACCATCGTCGGCATCTGGCGACCCAACCGCCAGATCAACCAACAGGCGCCCACCTTCGCCGACGCCGGCTACAACCCCGGCGACACCTTCCAATGGCGCGTACGCGCCCGCACCGGCACCACCGAACAGCCCTACTCCGACCCGGTCACCGCCACCACCACCGCACCCTGGGGCAACCCCACCACCTCCGGCGAGCAACTGCGCACCGGCTGGGAAACCACCCACGCCGCGCAATACACGAACGACACCGACGAGTACGCCTACACCGCCGCCATCGACGCCCTCAGCGACCGCGTACGCGTCGTCGAACTCGGCCGCACCGTCCAGAACCGACCCGTCAACATGCTCGTCATCGGCCACCCCACCCCGGCGGCCACCCCGCAAGCCGTCGCCGCCACCGCACCCGTGGCCATCAACTGCAACGTGCACGGCAACGAACCCGGCGACCGCGAAGCCTGCCTCATCATGGCCCGCCAACTCGCCTTCAGCACCGACCCCCGCATCACCGACCTGCTCAGCCACACCACCGTCCTGATCGTCCCCACCATCAACGGAGACGGCCGCGCCAACAACACCCGCGGCAACTCCACCGGCCAGGACCTCAACCGCGACTACTCCCTGATCCGCCAACCCGAGACCACCGCGTACATCAAAATGGTCCGCGACTACCGACCCGTCGCCGGCTACGACGGCCACGAGTTCGGCAACTCCCGCGCCGGCGACCTGCCGATGCTGCCCCCACGGCACCAGAACGTCGCCCAACCCATCTTCGACCAGTCCCAGGACATGATCGAAGGCCACATGTACGCCAAAGGCGCCGAAGCCGGCTGGTGGGCCTGCCCCTACGGCTGCGACGGCGGCGGCAACGTCGGCCTCAGCGAGGAAACCATCCTGCGCAACACCCTCGGACTCAAGAACGTCACCAACTCCCTGCTGGAACTACGCAGCTCCGGCGGCCAGACCCGCCCCGACGAAGGCAACACCGCCAACAACCGACGCCGCAAGACCTACTCCGCCCTGTGGACCTTCCACCAGTTCCTCGACTACCACCGCGCCGACCGCGCCGACATCCTGAAGGCCCGCAGCGAAGCCATCGAAACCCAAGCCGCCAACACCGGCCGGCTGGTCTTCCGCGGCTCCCGCCCCATCCCCGCCCACCCGGCACCGCACCCCGGCGACAGCCCACCACCACTCGACGCGCCCCCCGCCGACCTGATCCTCGACAACCCGCCCTGCGCCTACAAACTCACCGACGCGCAGTACAACGGCACCCGCACCGACGGACCCGGCGGCATCGGCACCACAGTCGCCCAGCGCATCGCCGCCCACGGCTGGAAAGTCATCACCATCGGCGACGACCACTACGTCCCCCTCAACCAACCCGAACGCGGCCTCATCCCCCTGCTCCTCGACGGCAAGGGCGTGGAGAAACTGACCGACGGCGAACGCGTCCACCCCACAGTCACCGGACGCCGCAACGGACCCCTGACCGTCACCGGCTTCACCTGCGCCGACGACGCCACCATCAACGGCCCGGTCACCGTCCGGGCCGGCGCGGCACTCGTCACCACCGCAACGACCATCAGCGGCCCACTCACCGCCACCGGCGCCGCCGGCATCCTCCTCGCCGACAGCACCATCAACGGCCCGGTCCGCATCGCCACCACCGACACCATCTCCATCATCGACGCCACCATCGCCGGCCCCGTCGACCTCTCCGGCAACACCACCGGCACCGACGCACCAGTGCTGGCCGGCAGCACCATCCGCGGCCCACTCAACTGCACCGGCAACAACCCCACCCCGACCAACCTCGGCATCGCCAACACCGTCCACGGCCCCCGCACCACCCAGTGCGCGGCGCTGTGACCGACACCTAGCGAGCCACCACGCCGGGGGGGCGGGGCCCCACCCCCCCCCCCCCGGCACCTCACCAGCAACCCCCGCACCCGTGGAGGCCGCCGTGTCGCACCCCGCCACCCCACAGCGACAACCCCGACGATCCCGCGGACGGCACGGCGCTCGGCACGTCCGACGGGCACTCGGCCTGCTCCTGCCGACCCTGCTGCTCGCCGCCTGCACCGGCAACCCCGCAGCTCCCCGCACGAACGCCGCGCCCGCGAGCACCGCACCCCAGCCCACCGGGCCACTCTGCGCCGCCCTGCCCACCGGCACCGACCCCGGCAACCCGAGCTTCCTCGCCGGGCAACCCGTCGACCAGGCGCTGCGCTGGATCCCCACCCTCACCACGTTCGAAGCGGCCCTGCGCACCAGCGGCGTCCTCACCGACCTGCCCTCCGGCGACGGCGTCACCGTCCTGGCGCCCTCCGACGACGCCTTCGCCGCCACGTTCTCCGAGGACAACTGGGACGACCTCATGACCCACCACACCGACCAGCTCCGCACCCTGCTGAAAGCCCACCTCATCACCGGAAGCCACCCGATCGCCGACCTCACCACCGCCGGCACCGCCACCACCATCGACGGCGTCACCGTCACCGTCACCCGCACCGGGCCCACCGCCCGCCTCGGTGACCGCGCCGACACCGTCTGCGCCGACTACCAGGCCACCAACGCCCGCATCCACATCATCAACGCCGTCCTCGGCCCACTGCCCGTCACCGCCGACGGCACCGGCCACCGCGCACACTGACCACGCTCACCCCGGCCGCACCAGACCCGCCAGCGCGCGGTTGGTCCGGTTGGCGCGAACCGCGTCACGCTGCTGCCCGGCCGTCACCTCGATGTACGTCTGCGACGACGCCAACGACGCGTGCCCCAACAACCGCATGATCTCCGCCGCGCTCGCACCGTCCTCCGCCAACCGGGTCGCGAAGGTGTGCCGCAGCGCGTGCAGCCGCGCACCACGCGGCACCCGGTCACCGATGCCGGCCCGCCGGTAACACGACTCGACGAGATACTGCAGGCCACCACGGCGCAACGGCTCACCACGCCGGTCCACCAGAAACGGCGAGTCGGGGCGTACCGACCGCGAACCGAAGCGCCGCACCCGACTGTCCAGGTAGTCCCGCAACACCCGGTCCAGATCCGCCTCGATCGGCACCACCCGAGGCCGCCCACCCTTGCCCGCCACCTCGACCCGCCGCTCACCCGACCGACCGCCGAGCGAGTCGACGCGCAACGCCAGCAGCTCCGACAGGCGCAGCCCGGCGCAGAGCGCCACCGCCAACACCGCCACGTCCCGCTCCGGCCACGGGTCGCGTTGCGGGCCGTCGTCGCGCGCGGCGGACGCGAGCAGCACCTCGGGGGTGTCCGCGCCGCGCAGCGGCTTCGGCTGGGGGAGTAGCGCCCGGGGCCGCCCGACCGCCGGCATCGGGTTGCCCGCCACGAACCCGTCAGCGACGAGGAACGTGAAGAAGGTGTTCCAGGTGGACCAGGCCCGGTGCACCGACGCGGGCGCCCGGGGGGCGGCGAACCGGGCGAAGGCCGCGCGCATCACCCTGGGGGAGAGGTCGGTGATCGACAGCGCGTCCAGCGGTAGGGGAGAGGTGGCATCGTCCGCGACCAGAGCCGCGACCGTGCGCAGATCCCTGCGGTACGCGGCCAGGGTGTGCGGGGAGGGCTTGCGGGTGGCCCGCGCGGTCAGGAACTCCTCGATCAGCACGGCGAGCGATTCGTCCTGTTTGTCATGCATAAGGGATATTATGCAGCATTTTCGCGTATCCGGGAAGCGGTGAGCGAGGGGGAGAGGGCCTCAGGCCGGACCGCCACGAGTACGGCCGGAGCCGATCGAGAAGCACGTATCGTGCGCGGCATGACGTCGCCCGCCGCCACCTGTCCCACCTGTGGTCGACCGGGCACGCCCATCGTGTACCGGGACCTCGACGGTCCGACAGATCTGGTCTGCTCCGAGGGGCACCAGTGGCGGGCCGCTGGCCGAGCCGGGTGGGCTCCCCATGCGTCGCCCGCCGCCGTCGACAGCGACCGGCAAGGCCCCACCACCCGGAGGGAGCCCATGGACGTCAGCAGGGACGGGCGGACCTGGCGGATCGGCACGGCCGGCGACGTCGGTTGGCTCGCCGGGCGGACCACGCAGGGTCTGTCGGTCACCACGGCGATCCCGCCCGTGTTCGAGGCGTACGGCACCTTCCACCCGCCCGCAGGGGTCGGTTTCAACGCCCATGAACGCGCGGTGGTCGACGAGTTGGCGGCGTGCACGCCGGATCAGCCCTGGTGGCTGGGCTTCCTCGACACCGGCGCCCACGACGTGGTCTTTCCGCACGTCCCGAGGGTGTCCCTCTACTGGGACTGGTCGTACGTGTTGGTCGAGGCCGGGCCGGAACAGGCCCTCAGCTGGCGGACCGGGCACATGCGCGGCGACGGGGCGCTGCCCGACCTGTTCTTTCCGGCGGATCGCTCCTGGCTCGTCTCCGCCCTGTGGGACGACACCTGGACCGACATCGGCGCCAGCGGTGCGGTACTCGCGGCCCTGCGACGCAACCCGCTGGTCAACGCGCGCCTCGTCGGGCCGGACGAGGACGCGTGTCCGCCCGGCCTGACGCGCGACTGACCCCTGTCGGGCGACGGCGAGGGGACCCCCAGAACCCGCTACTTTACATAATGTTGATTATCGAATCGGTATTCGGGTCGCGGGTGAAGGGGACAGCCGTCAGAACTCTTCGACGGCGGTGTCGGCCCACCGGGCCCAGGCGTCGCGCCAGCGCCGGTCGACAACCTCCCGCTCGCTGATGGGCGCACCCTGTCGAGGCATGAGGTGTTGCCGTTCGCGCCAGGCGCGTTGAGCCGGGTGGCTGGACACACCTTCGCCCAGCCCGGTGCCGTACAGCAGGATCTCGTTGATGGCGCGGTCACGCAGGGTCGGGTGATCATCGAACCAGGTGGTGTCGTCGGCGAGGCTGGTGACGTGGGCGACGATGTCGCTCACCGCACGCTCGGCGTCGGGTTTGTCCTGATCGGTGAGTTGCCTCTGTCGGCGTACGGCGGCCTGCCAGAGCGTTGACCAGTACGGGGGCAGCTGCGGTGGTGCTCCCCCGTCGGCCATCCAGGCGTTGTGATCCCGACGGGTACGCAGGGCGGCGTCGATGAGCGCCCGGTGTGGTTCCCGGGCCAGGCCGGGCGGCAGGGTGACCGGTTCCGTGGGCGGTGTCTCCGCCGCGGGTCGGGTGCCCAGTGCGTCGAGCAGTGGCGTGAGGTCCGTGACCGAGCGTAGGTGGACGGTGGCGGGGTGCCAGTCGCGGGCCGTCACGGTGATCTCGACACCGTCGCGTTCGCAGCGGGTCGCCCACCACCGGTGGCCGGCTCGTACCGTGCGGCCGGGAACTGGCTGCTCGTCGACCAGGACAGTCGTGTCGTTCTCGGTCCATTCGACGTCGGAGAATCGGTCTCCGGCGAGTCGCATGTCGTGTTCGAGGTGCGTGCGTAACGGGCCGGCGTTGACCGGGAGGTCGGCCCAGCGGGCGGTGTCGACGCTCGCCCACGGTCCGGCGGTGGAGTCGCCGTGCACGATCCGGACGACGTGATCGTGCCGTTGACGGTTTCGGTGCCGGCGAAGCATTCGGCGGCCGGGCGGTCGGGGCCGGTGAGCGCAACGACCGGTGTCGCGCTGTGCAGCAGTTCCCGGCGGACGCGTTCGGTCTGTTGTACGAAGCGTTCGTCCGGGCCGGGCGACGGGTCGCGTTTCATCCCGGCCTCCTCGTCGGTACGGGCTGTCCCCTGCTGCCGTTCACCATGGTGCCAGTGCCGTGTGCCAGTGGGCGCGATCGCGAAGGTGCTGGCCGGGCTGGGTGTGGCCCGGCCAGTAGTAGCCGTCGTACTCGTCGTAGTTCTGGGTGGAGTAACCGCCGTTGTCAGCGATCTCGACGTGCCAGTGAATGTCCCACGGGCCGCCGGAGTCGTGCACGAGGGTCATGCCGGTGGTCAGTACGGCACCCCGTATTGATTGGCGCCGCCGCGAACATTAATAGTTGTGAATGCGCTTGGACAAGGCTCGCTCCCCCAGTTCGGGCTGTCAGCCGCGCGTACGGCGTAGCCAGTCCTGGGTGAGCGATCGCAGCAGGGTGGGTTGTTCGTACGGTAGGTAGTGTCCGGCCGCGTCGATCACGGTGTAGGTGCCGCGCGGGTAGCGGCGCATGGCGCGGAACTGGTCGGCGTACCCGACGATCCGGTCCTGTCGGCCGGTGATCACGCTGACCGGGCCGTCGAAGACGACCTCGGTGTTCTCGTCGGGTAGCGCGTAGTCAGGGCCGCTCTGCAACTGCTGTTGGAAGGTCGGGTCGCCGGGGCCGCCGGAGGTCAGTGCCGCGAGCACCGTCGCGACGACGGTTGGGGTGCGGTGGCCCAGGGCGGCGTCGAGGTGTGCGTGCAGTTCGGTGGGAGCGGTGTCGAGCCAGCCTGTGGGTGCGTCGAGTGGTGGTTGGTCGGGCAGGTCCCGGCTGGGGCGGGCGATGGTGACACCGGGACAGAGCAGGAGCAGGCCGGCGACGAGGTCGGGTCGTTGGCGGGCGATGCCGGCGGCCAGGTACGCGCCGTAGGAGCTGCCGGCGGCCAGGACCGGTGCGTCGACGTGGTGGTCGAGCCAGGCGCAGACGGTGTCCAGCATCGACTGGGAGGTGGGTGGGCAGTTCGCGGGGGTGTCTCCGTGGCCGGGTAGGTCCAGGTAGATCTCTCGTAGGCCGGCGTCCGCGAGGGCGGGGCTGAGGGCGGCGGCTGTGGCGGCGCGGCTCATGCTGAACATGGGTAGGCACACCACGGCTGGTCCGGTGTCCGCTGACTGGTCGTACGCCAGGTTCATGGAGGCGTCCTCGCTGGGGATGGCTGTGTGCTCCAACATCTCATGCCCGGTGAGGTCGGGGCGGGTTGCCGGACGTGAAAGCGGTGTGCGACATCGGCGTGGGCTGTCTACAGTGGTGCGCTCTGGCCGCCGCCGTTCGCCGCGAACGGCGGGGTCGCACATCATCACGGGGGAACACCTTGACGAGTAAGCCTGTCCGTATTGTGGTTGGCCTGGTCGCGACCGTTGGCCTCGTTGTGGGCTGCCAGCCTGCCGAGAAGGAGAGCGCGGGGGCCGCCGCGCCGTCGCCGACAGTGGCGCCCAGCCCGACCGTCGACGTGGCGGCGAACAGCAAGCAGGTCTGCGACGCCAGTCTCAATTTTGTCAAGAAGCACTACATCGCGATGGCCGACGACGCGATCGCCGCCATCGACAAGCCGGTCAGCGCGAAGGAGGCGGGCGTGAAGGTTCGCGGCCACTACACGGCGCTGTTGCAGGACCTCAAGGCGGCGGCGCCGAGCGCTGCCGATCCGCAGGTGCGGACCGCGTTGGAGACCCTGGCTGCCGGGGTGGAGAAGCACCTGGCCGGTCCGAAGGCCGCCGAGATCGAGGCGCCGGATCTCGACCCGCCGCTGAAGGCGTTGGACACCGCCTGCGGTCGCTGACCGTTGTGGGCACCGGCCGGGTCGGCCGGTGCCCACGAACGTCGTGCGCCGGGGGTAGGGCTCAGATCCAGGGCACCTGTGGGGACGGGTAGAAGTCGACCTGTTGCAGTCGCCAGCGGGGTGCCTGCTTCCCCAGTCGGGTTCGGAACGATTCCCAGTCGTGGCTGGCGGTGGTGGACCAGCCGAGTTCGGCGATCGCGGGTAGGCGGGGGAAGGCCATGTATTCGATGTCGTCCAGGGTGCGCAGCGTCTCGGACCACAGTGGGGCCTCGACGCCGAGGATGGCGTTCTCGCCGACGCCGGTGACCCGGGTGGCCGGGTCCCAGCCGTAGGCGTCGGACACCTCGATCAGGCCGGCCCAGCGCAGGCCGAGGCGGGTGTTGGCGTCGTACTTCATGTCCAGGTATGCCTTGTTCGCCGGCGACATGATGATCTTGTTGCCGCGGGCGGCGGCCGCGGCGAGGCTGGCGTTGGTGGTGCCGGTGCCCCAGAACTGGGCGACGACGTCGGTGGACAGGTCGGCCTGGGTGATCTCGTTCCATCCGGAGGCGCGCTTGCCGTACTTCGCGACCAGGGGCAGGACGCGGTTCATGAAGGTGCGGTAGTCCTCGTCGGTGGTGGCGTGGGCTTCGTCGCCGCCGATGTGCAGGAATGGTCCGGGGGTGATGGCGGCGAGTTCGCGGATGACGTCCTCGACGAAGCGGTAGGTGAGTTCGTCGTTGATGCAGAGGGAGCTGTAGCCGACCGCGATGTCGGTGCGCGGGGCCGGTGCGACGCCGTCGCAGTTGAGTTCGGGGTACGTCGACTGGGCGGCGTTGGTGTGCCCGGGCATGTCGATCTCGGGGATGATCGTGATGTGTCGTGCGGCGGCGTAGGCGACGACGGCCTTGTAGTCGGCCTTGGTGAGGTATCCGGGGCCGACGCCGTCGACTCCGGTGCCGGGTCCGCCGCCGACGGTGGTGAGGCGGGGCCAGGAGTCGATCTGGATGCGCCAGCCCTGGTCGTCGGTGAGGTGCAGGTGCAGGTAGTTGATTTTGTACTGGCTGAGCAGGTCCACGTAGGCGGTGATGTCGTCGACGGTGTGGAAGTGGCGTGCGAGGTCGAGCATCGCGCCGCGGTAGGCGAAGCGTGGGTAGTCGATGATTCGTCCGCCGGGGACTGTCCAGGTGGTCCGCTGCCGGTCGGGTGCCTCGATGTCGGCGGGGAGCAGTTGGCGCAGGGTCTGGGTGCCGGCGAACAGCCCGGCGGGGGTGTTGGCGCGGATTGTGACGCTGCGGCGGGTGACGTCGAGTTGGTAGCCCTGTTGGCCGATGCGGTCGTCGGCGCCGCCGATGAGCAGGGCGATCTCGGGTAGCGGGGTGGAGCGTACGGGCAGGACGGGCAGGGGGTGGCCGGTGGCGGGGCGCAGTGTGGTGGCGAGTTGGTGACCGATGCGCCGGGCGGCGGCTGAGCCTGGGGTGGTGCGGATGACGGTCAGGGGGGTGATCCGGAAGGTGTTGTGCGCGTCGGGGTGGGTTTCGACGGGTGCGGGGATGACGTCGCTGAGGTGTCGGGTTGGTGCGGTGGGTGTCGCGGCGGCGGCGGGCGTTGCGGGCAGGATGACTGGTAGCGCGAGTGCGGCTATGGCCAGCAGCCGTGTGGTGGTGTGTCGGCGACGCACGGTACCTCCAGGCCTCGTGATGATCGACCTTCGTCGATTAGAGTCGCAGGCTACCGGCGTTTCGCCTGCACTGTAAACCTTCCTTAACGTAGGGGTTCGTCGAGACAGTGTTGTCGCCGACCTCACGTACGCCGCACGCTGGGGAATTCCTGGAGTGGGTCGTGCCGTTGTCCGTTCGGAAGATCAGGTTCGGATGATCGAATGGGAAGTGCCATGCACGTGCGCTCAGACGCGGTAGTGCTGTTCGGCGTCACGGGAGACCTCGTCTCGAAGAAGCTGTTTCCGGCGCTGTACGAGTTGACCCGGCGCGACCGCCTCGACGTTCCGGTGATCGGCGTGGCCCGCTCCGCCTGGGATGATCAGCAGTTGGTCACCATGGCCCGCAAGTCGGTCACCGAGGCCGATGACGAGATCGACGACGAGACCTTCGATCGGCTGGCGGACAACCTCTCGATGATCTCCGGCAACTACGCGGACCCGACGACGTACCAGCGGCTGGCTGAGCGGCTGCGCGACGCCGAGCGGCCGGTGTTCTACCTGGCGATCCCTCCGGCGGTGTTCGGCTCCGTCGTCGAGGGCCTGGCGGCCGTGGGCCTGGCCGACCGGGGTCGGGTGATCGTGGAGAAGCCGTTCGGGCGTGACCTGGAGTCCTCCCGCGAGCTGGATCGCACCCTGGGCGCGGCCTTCGCGCCGGAGCGGGTGTTCCGCATCGACCACTACCTCGGTAAGGAAGCCGTCGAAGGTCTCTACGCCTTCCGGTTCGCCAACCGGCTGTTCGAGCCGCTGTGGAACAACGAGCACATCGACAACATCCAGGTGACCCTCGCCGAGGGTTTCGGCACCCAGGGCCGGGCCGGGTTCTACGACACGGTGGGCGCGACCCGGGACGTGCTGCAGAACCACATCCTTCAGGTCGTCGCGCTCATCGCGATGGAGGCGCCGGCCAGCGATGACACCACGGCGTTCCGGGAGGCGGAGGCCGCGGTGCTGCGGCAGATCGCACCGCTGTCGCCGGAGTCCACCGTCCGGGGGCAGTACGCCGGCTACCGCGACGAGCCGGGCGTGGCGGCGGACTCGAACACGGAGACGTTCGTGGCGACCAGGTTGACTGTCGACTCCCCCCGCTGGGCGGGCGTGCCGTTCTACCTGCGCACCGGCAAGTCGCTGCCGGGGACGGCGACGGAGGTGGTGGTCGAGTTCAAGCAGCCGCAGCGCTCGCTGATCCCCGCCGAGCGGGGCACGGCGAGGGCCGCGAACCTGCTGCGTTTCCGCCTGGGGCGTGGCGACGGCATCACCATGTCGATCCAGGCGAAGAGCCCGGGTGCCGAGGTGGCGAGCCGTCCGGTGGATCTGTCCGTCGACTTCGGCTCGGCCCTCGGTCGCCGGCAGGAGGCGTACGAGCGGCTGCTCGACGACGCGATGGACGGGCAGCACCTGCGCTTCGCGCGTGCCGAGACGATCGAGCAGGAGTGGCGCATCGTCGAGCCGATCCTGGATCTGCCGACGGCGGTGCAGTCGTACGAGAAGAGCAGCTGGGGTCCGGCGGACGCCGAGGCGCTGGCCGGCGGCTGGCACCTTCCGGACCTGCGGTAGCCGCGGCCTGATCCGCCGGCGGCTCCCTGACGGAGCGTGCCGCGCGGACGCTGACTGACCGCTCAGCTCAGCGAAACGACCGTCCGGCGACGGTGAGGTTTGCCGCTTACGAGTGCTGCGGGCACGTTGGGTGCGACGTTTCTCGTCCTCGTCGGAGAGGAAGCAGCGCATGCTTTCCGCACTCGATCGTCGGCACACCGTCGCGCCGCCCGGCTACAGCCGGTGGCTCATCCCCCCGGCGGCGTTGGCCATCCACCTCTGCATCGGTCAGGTCTACGCGACCAGCGTCTACAAGAACTCCCTGATCGCCCACTTCGACACCAGCCAGACGGCGATCGGGGTGATCTTCAGCATCGCGATCGTGATGCTCGGGTTGTCCGCCGCGGTCGCCGGGACCTGGGTGGAGGCGAACGGGCCGCGTAAGGCCATGTTCGTCTCGGCCTGTTTCTGGGCGGCGGGTTTCCTGGTGGGCTCGCTGGGCATCGCCACGAAGCAGCTGTGGCTGCTGTATCTGGGCTACGGGCTGCTCGGCGGCATCGGGCTGGGCATCGGCTACATCTCCCCCGTCTCCACGCTGATCAAGTGGTTCCCGGACCGGCCGGGGCTGGCCACCGGGTTGGCGATCATGGGCTTCGGTGGTGGGGCGATGGTCGCCTCTCCCCTGTCGCGGCAACTGTTGTCGTTCTACGACGCCGGCTACGACCCGGCCAACGCGGGGTCGACGGCGTCGGGCAGCGCCCTGGTGTGGCTGTTCGTGACCCTCGGCCTGGGCTACTTCGTGATCATGATGTTCGGGGTGGCGAACGTGCGGGTGCCGGCGCCGGACTGGCGGCCGGCCGGCTTCGACCCGGCGAGCGTGGCGGCGAAGCCGCTGGTCACCACGGCGAACGTGTCGGCGGCGAACGCGGTGAAGACCCGCTCGTTCTGGCTGCTGTGGGTGGTGCTGTTCTGCAACGTGACCGCCGGCATCGGCATCCTCGAGCAGGCCAGCCCGATGATCCAGGACTTCTTCCGCGACAACGGCACCTCGGCGGTGACCGTCGCGGCGGCCGGCGGGTTCGTGGGTCTGCTGTCGCTGTTCAACATGGCCGGCCGGTTCGTGTGGTCGTCCACTTCGGACGTCATCGGCCGCAAACCGATCTACCTGGTGTACCTGGGCGTCGGCATGGTGCTCTACGCGCTGCTGGCGCTCGTCGGGCAGACCTCGACGGCCCTGTTCGTGCTGTTGGCCTGCGTGATCCTGTCGTTCTACGGCGGTGGCTTCGCGACAGTGCCGGCGTACCTGCGGGACCTGTTCGGCACCTTCCAGGTCGGCGCGATCCACGGTCGGCTGCTGACCGCGTGGTCGGCGGCGGGGATCGCCGGTCCGCTGATCGTCAACGGGTTCCTCGACGCGCAGGGCGAGCCGGGCTCACTGACGGCCGCGGCGTACCGGCCGGCGCTGTTCACGATGGTGGCTGTGCTGGCCGTGGGCTTCGTGGCGAACCTGCTGGTGCGGCCGGTGCCGCAGCGCTACCACGAACCGTCGACGGAGCAGAACGCGCAACAGGGCGCGGATGAGAACGCGGATCGGGACGTGGACGAGGACACGACGGCGCAGAGGAGTGGTACGCGATGAGTGCGGACAGCCGACCCGGGCAGCAGGCCCGGTTGTGGATCTCCTGGTTGGTGGTGGCGGCGCTGCTCGGCTACGGAGTCGCCCAGACCGTCGTCACCGCGGCGAAGCTGTTCACCCACTGAGCCGGATCCGGCGGTCTCCGACCGCGTGAACGCCCGGCGGTCTTCGGCCGGGTGCACGCGTGGTCAGAGGCCGCCGGAGACGCGCAGCACGGTCCCGGTGGCGTACGAGGCGTCCGGGCCGAGCAGCCAGGCGATGGCGGCGGCGATCTCGTCGGGTTCGCCGGCACGGCCCAGGGGGATGCGACCGACGGCGGAGTCGGCACGGTCGGGCACCCCGGAGTCGGCGTGGATGTCGGTGCGCACGATGCCGGGGGCCACGGCGTTGACCCGGATGCCCTTCGGGGCGAGTTCCTTGGCCAGGCCGACGGTGAGGGTGTCGGTGGCGGCCTTCACGGCGGCGTAGTGCACGTACTCCCCCGGGCTGCCGAGGGTCGCGGCCGCCGAGGAGACGTTGACGATCGCCCCGCCGTCGGTGAGCCGCCGGGCGGCCTGTTGGGCGCAGAGGACGTAGCCGACGAGGTTGACGTCGACGACCCGGCGCAGATCCTCGACGCGCAGCTCGGTGAACGGCCCGATCAGGCTGGTGACGCCGGCGTTGTTGACCAGGCCGGTGAGCGGGCCGAGCTGCGCGGCCGCGTCGAACAGGGCGTGCACCTGCTCGGGGTCGGTGGTGTCGGCGCGTACCGCGACGGCCTGTGCGCCGGCGGCCCGCACGTCGGCCAGGACGGCGGTGGCGGCGGCCTCGTCGCGGCGGTAGCACAGGGCGACGTGGTGACCGGCGGCGGCGAGCCGGCGGGCGGTGGCCGCGCCGATGCCCCGGCCGCCGCCGGTGATGACGGTGACGGGTGCCACTGTTGCCTCCCGGGGAGTCTGACGGCTGCGCGATGGTCGTGCCGACGCTACCGTGACCGGCGCGGGTCGGTCGTCCAGAGGACCCGGTGACGATCGGCGCGCGCCGCTTCGTCGACGATCGGATGTGCTCGACTGTGAACGCGGACCTGGCGGCGCACGCGCGCAGGGTGCTGGTGCTCGCGCCGACGTCGACGGCGTTCGGGCCGATGCCACGGCTGTCGGCGCAGGTGGGCGCCTTGCGGGCGGCCGGGTCGCGGGTGGTGGTGCTGACGCCGGACGCGGCGGCGCGCACGGCGATCGGCCGCAATGCGCTGGACCCGGCCCGGTGCGCCGCGACGCGGGCCGGGCGGACCCAGGCCGACGAGGTGGCGGCGCTCTGGGCGTGATCGCTTACGCTCACCGCGCTGTCGATCAGACGATGGAGGTGTGCGGTGGCGGGTGTGGGTGTCGGCGACGTGGTGCAGGATTTCGAGCTGCCGGATGAGACGGGCACGCCGCGGCGGCTGTCGGAGTTGTTGGCGGCCGGGCCGGTGGTGCTGTTCTTCTACCCGGCGGCGATGACCCGGGGGTGCACGGCGGAGAGCTGCCACTTCCGCGACCTCGCGGCGGAGTTCACGGCGTTGGGCGCGACGCGGGTGGGCATCAGCCGCGACCCGGTGGCGAAGCAGGCCGAGTTCTCGAAGCTGCACGGCTTCGACTATCCGCTGTTGTCGGACGCCGACGGCGCGGTGGCGCAGCAGTTCGGCGTCAAGCGGCGGGTGCCGTTGGGGCCGTTGAGCATGAAGCGCATGACGTTCGTCATCGGCGCTGACCAGCGGGTCATCGAGGTGATCCACAGCGAGGTCAGCATGAACGAGCACGCGGACCGGGCGCTGCGGGCGCTGGGCGGCTGAGCGAGGTGTGAGCCCGGTGCGGCGGGTGTCGCAGTCGGCTGCTATCAAGACAGCAATCAAACAGGTGTACGGAAGAGGGTTGTGATGGATGCCGGCCAGGGTTTGTCCACTAGCGAGGTGCAGAGCATCCGGGAGTCGTTGGCGGCCGGGCGTAAACCACGGGTGGTGTTCACCGCGTCGGCGGGGCAGATCGCCGGTCAGGTCGGTCAGGTGATCGAGCTGACCGACCCGGAGGTGTCCGACGAGTTCGTGGTGGTGCGCTTCGGTCGCGACGAGTTGCCGTTCTCCCCCGCCGACCTGGCCGTGGCGCCCAAGGGCGTCACCCGTCGGGTGGTGGAGCCGAAGCCGGAGCCCGAGCCCGAGCCGCCAGCGGTGGCCGCGCCGGAGTTCGTTTTGGACACGCCGCGGGTGCCCGCGCAGCGACAGGAGGAGCCGAAGGTGGAGCAGACGGAGAAGCCGCCGGCGCGGCGGGCGGTCAAGGCCGTCAAGCCGAAGGGCCCCGCGGGCCTCACCGTGACCTTGGCGTACGCCGACGGTGAGTGGACCGTCGCCGCGCAGCAGGGCAGCAAGGCCCTGGCGAAGCCGTACGTGGTGAAGCCGGCGGAGGCGTTGAAGATGGTGGCCCTGGTCGACGTGCCGGGGGTGCAGGAGGCGGTGGAGCAGATCCTCGGCACCGAGCGGGCCGAGGCGGAACAGCAGGCCGAGAAGCTGCGCGCCGAGCTGGCCGAGATCGAGGCGCGGCTGGCGGAGCTGCGCGAGGCTCGCTGAGGCGGGTCAGTTCCGGCTGTGGTGGCGCAGCAGTCGGGTGAGCAGTCGCGTCAGCTGCTCGCGCTCGGTGGCGGACAGCGGGGCCAGCAGGTCGGCTTGGACGCGCTCGAGGGTCGCGCCCATCCGGCGGGCCTCGTCGGCGCCGGCGTCGGTGGCGCTGATGACGTTGCGGCGGCGATCGGCCGGGTCGGGGGCACGCACCACGAGCCCTCGGCCGGCCAGGTCGTTGATGGCGGCCACCACGTCGCTGCGGTCGATGCCGCAGCGCCGGCCGAGGTCGGCCTGGCTCGCAGGCCCGTCCTCGGCCAGGGTGGCGAGCAGGCGGTAGTGGTAGCCGCGCAGGTCGTGCGCGGCGAGGCCCTCGCTGAGCAGGCGGGCGGCGTGACCGGCGGTCTGGTTGAGCAGCCAGCTCGGGGTGGTGCTGAGCCCGGCGGGTGACTGCGGGGCCGCGTTGTCCATGTGGCGCAGTCTACCAGGGATCGTTGGCGCGACCCACGATCGGATGTTACGTTGGTGAGACCAACGTTGGTTCTGCCAACGTGTCGAAGGAGGCGTCATGTCCACCATCCCCACCCTCAACGGCCAGGTCATCGGCCAGGCCCACTACGCCACCCGGGCCCTGCTCGAACGGGCCACCGCTGCCCTCGGCGTCGAGTTCAACCAGTTGCTCGCCCTCAATGTCCTCGCCAACGGCCCGACCGAACGCGCTCACCTCACGCACCGGATCACCAGCACCCTCAAGGTCGACGAGCAGGAAGTGCAACGGGTGCTCACCACCCTCGTCGACGCGAACCTCGCCCAGGCCGACCACGACGCCGACGCCCCACGGCTACGGCTCACCGACGCTGGTCACGCCGTGCAGGCCCGCATCGCCGACGCCGTCGCGAACATCAGCGCGCGCCTCTACGCGGACATCCCCGCCAACGAGGCGAGCGCCGCCGCCCGCGCGCTGTCCCTGGTCACCCAGCGCGCCAATGCCGAACTGGCCGCGACCCCGACCTGACGGGCAAGAGCGCGACGGTGCGCGGGTCCGGTCCTGCCCCGCGCACCGGGCCGGACCCGGCCAACCTGTCCGTGGCCCACGTGCAGGATCCGGCCAACCTGTCAGCGGCCCACGTGCCGGGTCCGGCCGGTCAGAAGTAGTCGAGTAGCTGCGCCGGGCCGCCGACGCCCAGCAGGTCCAGGGCGGCCGGGTCGGCGTCACCGGCACCATGCAACAGGCCGGCCTGCGCGACCGAGCGCGCCTGCGCCGCCCCGGCGTAGAGCAGGGCGAAACCGCGCACGTCCAACCGCAGGTCGGCCTCGCCGTCGACCCGGGTCAGCTCGGCCGCGCCGTCGGCGACGGTCAACCGCCAGGTACCGGTGTTCCACTCGGCGAGCGCGTCGGTGAGGCCGAAGTCGACGACGCCCCGGGCGTGGACGGGCCACCCCCGCGCGCTCACCGCGCGGACGACGTCGACCGGTCGGTGCATCCACAGGTCCCGCTCGTGGTCGCGGGCCGACTCCAACGGCAGGTGAGGGCTGACGGCGTCGCCGTCGAGGGGGCACAGCCGCACTGTGGGCGCGACGCTTGCCCAACTGCCGAGCACCCCGACGATCTCCCGGGCGGCCTCGGGGGTGACGGCCAGGGCCTCGTCGACGGTGAGCACGGAGTCGGCGCCGTAGCCCCGGCCCCGCTGCCAGGTGGCGTAGCCGACCAGGTCGCCGTCGCGCTCGACGAGGGTGAGACCGTCGCCGGGCAGACCGCGGTCGGCGGCGAAGAAGTCGTACAGCTCACCCCGGCGGGTCAGCATGCCGTTGCGGTGCCGGGTGACCCGCTCGTACAGGTCGGTGACGGCGGGCAGGTCGGCCACCGTGCCGGCCCGCACCACCAGATCCGGGCAGGGCCGGTGCCGGGGCAACGCGGCGGTGGCCAGATCGACGGTACGCAGCACACCGGCGGCCTCCCACCCGCAGGCCCGGTACGGGGCGGCGACGGTCGGGTAGAGCGCGCTGACCGCCGCCCCACGCTCGCGCGCGCCCTGCAGCAGGGCGGTGAGCAGGGCCCGAGCCACGCCCCGACCACGGGCCTCGGGAGCGACCGCCACCCCGGCCACGTCGGCGGCCGACACCGCCCGGCCCGACCACCACTGGTCGTGGTGCAGGTCGACTGCCTTGCCCACGAGCCGACCGGCGTCGTCGAACGCGCCGTACCGGGTCAGGCCGGCGGGCGTGGCGGTGGTCTGCGCGGGCCGCTGCGGGTCGGAGCCGAACGCGAACCGGCCCAACTCCCAGGCGGCGTCGAGGTCGTCGGCGGTGAGTTCGCGTACGTGCACAGTGGCGGGCATCGGCACACCGTAGCGAGGCCGCTCCGCACCAACAGCCAATTTACCGCCGCCATGATCAACCCGCCACGCGATCTTGCAGTTTCTGTCGCGGCATACGGGGCATTCCACGCATCACGGCGACCAAAACTGCAAGATCGGCGGGGTGTCGGGTGCGACACCGCGTTGGTCAGTGCTGCGGGATGTTGGCTACGCCGATGCGCTTGCGGAACACCCAGTAGGTCCAGCCCTGGTAGGCGAGCACCACCGGAGTGAAGATCACCGCCACCCAGGTCATGATCTTCAGGGTGTACGGGGTGGACGCGGCGTTGGTGGCCGTCAGCGTGCCGGCCGCGTCCAGGGTGGAGGGCAGCACGTTCGGGAACAGCGCCGCGAACAGGGTCGCCACGGCCAGACCGATCGCCACGGCGGTGCCGGTGAACGCCCATCCCTCCCGGCGTACCCGGGCGGCGGCCAGAGCGCCGAGCAGGGCGAGGGCCGCGCCGACGGCGAGCACGACGGCGGCCGCGCTGGAGCGGATGCTCAACGTCCAGGTCAGGAACCCGACCGCGAGCACGGCGGCGCCCACACCCAGGCGCACGGCGAGCGCGCCCGCGCGCTCGCGGATGTCGCCGGTGGTCTTCAGGGCGAGGAACACCGCGCCGTGGGTGAGGAACAGCGCGAGGGTGGTCGCGCCGCCCAGCAGGGCGTACGGGTTGAGCAGGTTCAGCAGGCCGCCGACGTACTCGTGGTCGGCGTCCAGTGGCACGCCGCGCAGGATGTTGGCGAAGGCGACGCCCCACAGGATCGCCGGCAGCAGCGAGCCGACCACGATCGCCGCGTCCCACCGGCGCTTCCAGGACGCCTCGGGGCGCTTGTGCCGATACTCGAAGGCGACCCCCCGGGCGATCAGGGCCAGCAGGATCAGCAGCAGCGGCAGGTAGAAGCCGGAGAAGAGGGTGGCGTACCACTCGGGGAACGCGGCGAACATGGCGCCACCGGCGGTGATCAGCCACACCTCGTTGCCGTCCCAGACCGGGCCGATGGTGTTGATCAGGACGCGGCGCTCCCGGTCGTCGCGGCCGAGCACGGGCAGCAGCATGCCGACGCCGAAGTCGAAGCCCTCCAGGATGAAGTACCCGGTGAACAGCACGGCGACGAGGAGAAACCAGATGGTGGTCAGTTCCACGATGGGCTCCGGGATCAGTAGGCGAAGGCGAGCGGGCGCTCGGCGTCGTCGGTGTCGTCGGTGGGGGGTTGCTCGCTGACGTCCGGCACGCCGGCCTTGGCGTAGCGCAGCAGCAGCTTGACCTCGATCACGGCGAGGGTGGCGTAGATCAGCGTGAAGGCGGTGAACGAGGTGAGCACCTCGGCCAGCGAGACGCTGCGGGACACCCCGTTGCGGGTGAGCATCTCGCCGAAGACGATCCACGGCTGACGGCCCATCTCGGTGAAGATCCAGCCGAAGGAGTTGGCCAGCAACGGCAGCACCGGCATGGCCAGCCCGGCGCGCAGCAGCCACTTGCTGCTCGGGGTGCGGCCCTTGCGCTGACTCCAGAGCACCAGCAGGGCGATCGCGCCGGCCGCCATCCCGAAGGCGATCATGAAGCGGAAGCTCCAGTAGGTGACCGGGATGATCGGGGTGTAGCTGCCCGCGCCGTACTGGGTGGCGTACTGGGCCTGGAGGTCGTTGATGCCGTGCACGGTGCCGTTCGGGTCGCCGGTGCCCAGGTAGGACAGCAGGTACGGGATCTTGATGGCGAACACCTCGCGGCTGCCGTCCAGGCTGCCGATGGTGAGCACGGAGAACGAGGCGGGGCTCTCGGTGGTGTAGAGGCCCTCGGCGGCGGCCATCTTCATCGGCTGCACGTCCGTCATGATCTTGCCCTGGATGTCGCCGGTGAACAGCACGGCCGCGGAGGCGACCAGGACCACCCAGGAGCCGAACTTGGTGGCGAAGCGGTACGCGCCGGCGTCGGCGGAGTCGCGGTTGCGGATGACGTGCCACAGGCCGACCGCGACGATCAGCGACCCGGCGACCAGGAACGAGCCGGCCAGGGTGTGCGGGAAGGTGATCAGGGCGACCTTGTTGGTCAGCACGGCCGGGAAGTCGGTCAACTCGGCGCGCCCGCTGTCGGGGTTGATCCGGTAGCCGACCGGGTTCTGCATGAACGAGTTCGCCGCGAGGATGAAGTACGCGCTGAGGTTGGTGCCGATCGCGGCGGCCCAGATGCTGGCCAGGTGCGCCCGCTTGGGCAGCCGGTCCCAGCCGAAGATCCACAGGCCGATGAAGGTGGATTCGAGGAAGAACGCGACGAGCGCCTCGATGGCCAGGGGTGCGCCGAAGACGTCCCCGACGAAGCGGGAGTAGTCGCTCCAGTTCATGCCGAACTGGAACTCCTGCACGATGCCGGTGACCACGCCCATGGCGAAGTTGATCAGGAACAGCTTGCCGTAGAACTTGGTGAGCTTGAGGTAGCGCTCGTTGCCGGTGCGGTGCCACATGGTCTGCAGGATGGCTACCAGCACGGAGAGGCCGATGGTCAGCGGTACGAAGAGAAAGTGGTAGACGGTGGTGACACCGAACTGCCAGCGGGCAACGTCCAACGCGTCCACCTGAAAACCCCCAGCCATCCGTACTACGAGACGTAGTAAATACTACTGCTCGTCGTAGAAGGTTGGACGGCCCGCACCCTCCCGGGACCAATGACCCTGATCACCCGACCCGCCCTCGCGGCCCCGCCGCCGCGTGCGACGATGGCGCGCTGATGAACACCGCACACACCACCTGGCGGCCGCCGCTGATCTGGCGCGCAGCCCTGCTGCTGGCCCGGGGCCTGGTCGGCCTGCTCGCCCGCCTCGAGGTCACCGGCGACGTCCCGGCGTACCTGCGTCGCGGCCCGCTGGTGCTGGCCGCCAACCACATCAGCCCGTTCGACCCGGTGGTCATGGCCGCCGCCTGCCGGACCCGTGGCGTCGCCCCGCGCATCATGGCGACCGCCGGGCTGTTCCGCGTCCCCATGTTCGGCGCCGCCATGCGCCATGCCGGGCACATCCGGGTCGACCGGGGCACCAGCGCCGTGCACCGGGCCCTCGACGACGCCGCCACTGCCGTCGCGCGCGGCTCGGTGATCCTCATCTACCCGGAGGGACGCATCGGCCTGGACCCCGGCCTGTGGCCCGAACGCGGCAAGACCGGCGCCGCCCGCCTCGCCCTGGCCTGCGGCGCCCCGGTCGTTCCGGTCGCCCAGTGGGGCTCGCACGAGGTACTGCCCTACCAGGCGCCGCGCGGAATGCTGCGTGGCATCGCCCGCTCGCTGTGGCGTCGACCGGTGATCCGGGTGCACTTCGGCACCCCCGTCGACCTGGGCGAAACGGCGGCGGCCAACCCCGGCGCGGCCCGCCGGGCCACCGACCGGATCATCGACGCGCTCACCGACACCCTCGCCCCGCTGCGCCCCGACGAGCCGGACCGGCCGCGCCACGTCGACCCGGGCCGCCCGAGCGACCCCAGTCGCACCCACCGCCGCCGGTCGAACTGAGCCACCACGGCGCGTGCGGTCCCCTGCTTCCAGTGTGTCTGAGGGGCGGCTGGGGCGAGTGATGGCCGGGTTGTCCTTTGCTCTGCACCCGCGGGTGCGACGGCTACGGTCTGCGACCGGTGCGAATCGGGGTGCAGAGCAAAGGGGACGGCCTGTGGCCTGTGCACCCCTTCACGCCGGCAGGCCACCGCACGGGGGCAGCCGGTGATCAAGGGAATCTCCCCGCCGGCCATCCGCCGGCCACCAACCGCAGGCATACTGCGTCGCGTGTTGACCCGATTCGGCTACCTCGACGCGCCCGCGCCGCTGGCGTTCGCCCACCGTGGCGGCGCCGCCGAGGGCGACGAGAACACCATCGAGGCGTTCGCCCGGGCCGTCGGGCTGGGCTACCGGTACGTGGAGACCGACGTGCACGCCACAGCGGACGGCGTGGCGGTGATCTTCCACGACCCGACGCTGCTCCGGGTCACCGGTGAGGCGGGGCGCATCGCCGAGATGAGCTGGGCCGACCTCGCCTCGGTACGCGTCGGCGGCGCTGCCGTCGTACCCCGGCTCGACGAGGTGTTGGGGGCGTGGCCGCAGGTCCGCTTCAACATCGACGTGAAGGCCGACGGCGGCGTCGAGCCGACGGTCGCGACAGTGACCCGGGCCGGCGCCGGCGACCGGGTGCTGCTCGCCTCGTTCAGCGACGCCCGGCTGACCCGGCTGCGCGCGCTCACCGAGGGCCGGGTCGCCACCAGCCTGGGCATGCGCGGCGTCGCCCGGCTGCGGCTGGCCTCCCTGCACGGGCGTCCGCTGCGGCTGCCGCCGTCGGTGGTCGCCGCGCAGGTGCCGCCGCGCTACGGGCGGGTGCCGGTGGTGGACCGCCGGTTCCTCGACTACTGCCACCGCATCGGCCTGCAGGTGCACGTCTGGACGATTGACGAACCCGCCCAGATGCACGAGTTACTGGATCGTGGCGTGGATGGCATCATGACCGATCACGTCGGCGTGCTGCGCGACGTCTACCGCAGCCGCGGCCACTGGGCCGCCTGAGGATCGAAGGACCCCCGATGGCCGAGACCGTGACCCCCACGGTGGACGACACGTTGCCTCCGGCGAGCACTCGCCGGGAGCGGCGCGGCTGGTACATCTACGACTGGGCCAACTCCGCGTTCCAGACCACAGTCATCACGGTGTTCCTGGGCCCGTTCATCACCACCGTCGCCGAGTTGGCCGCCGGGTGCGAGTTGGGCGCGGACACCTGCGACGGGTACGTGTACCCGCTGGGTATCCGGGTGGCGGCCGGGTCCTACTACCCGTACCTGATCTCGCTGTCGGTGTTCCTCACCGTGTTCGTGCTGCCGGTGATCGGGGCGATCGCCGACCGGTCGGCGCACAAGAAGCGGCTGCTCGGCGGCGCCGCGTTCACCGGCGCCGGCGCGACCATCGCGATGATCTTCGTCACCGGTGACCGCTACCTGCTCGGCGGGGCGCTCTTCCTGGTCGCCAACATCTCCTTCGGCGCGGCCGTCGTGGTCTACAACTCGTTCCTGCCGCAGCTCGGCGGACCCGACGAACGCGACGGCATCTCCAGCCGCGGTTGGGCGCTGGGCTACCTGGGCGGTGGTCTGCTACTGGCGTTCAACCTGGTCGCGGTCACCCTGTTCAGCGAGGACGACAACCCGCAGCGCACCCTGGACCTGGCCCGCTGGTCGATCGTCTCCGCCGGGGTGTGGTGGGCGGTGTTCACCCTGGTGCCGCTGCGCTGGCTGCGGGAACGCCCCAGCAGGGCGGCGGCGCTGGCCCGGCGGGGCAACGTGCTCACCGACGGGTTCCGGCAGCTGGGCCACACCCTGCGGGAGATCAAGGCGTACCCGTTGACGCTGTTCTTCCTGCTGGCGTTCCTGGTCTACAACGACGGCATCCAGACCGTCATCACCCTGGCCAGCCAGTACGGCACCGAGGAGCTGCGGCTGGACCAGAGCACCCTGATCATCACCATCCTGCTGGTGCAGTTCCTCGCCTTCGGAGGCGCGTTGGGCCTCGGCGCGTTGGCCCGACGCATCGGCGCCTGGAAGACAGTGCTGCTCAGCCTGGTCCTCTGGACCGGTGTGATCATCGGCGCGTTCCGGCTGCCGGCCGAGGCACCGGTGCCGTTCATGGTCCTCGGCGCGGCCATCGGCCTGGTCCTCGGCGGCAGCCAGGCGCTGAGCCGGTCGCTGTTCAGCCAGCTCATCCCGGCCGGGAAGGAGGGCGAGTACTACGGCTTCTACGAGATCAGCGACAAGGGCACCAGCTGGCTCGGCCCGCTCGCCTTCGGCCTGGTGTTCCAACTCACCGCCTCGTACCGGGTGGGCCTGGTCTCACTGCTGATCTTCTTCGTGGTCGGGTTCCTGCTCCTCGCCGCCGTGCCGATCCGCCGGGCCATCGTGGCCGCGGGCAACACCCCACCGCGGGTGCTCTGAGCACGGGTCCCGCGCCCGACCGATCCGGGTCGGTCAATGGGCTAGGCTGCCCGACCGTGACCGACGACGCCGCCACCGCCCCGACCTGCCTGGCCCACCCGTTCCCCGGCCAGCCACACGCCCCGGCCGGGTGCGCGGCCGCGCGTGGGCTCGACGGGCGTCCGGTGCACGCGGCGGCGTTGAAGTTCTTCTGGGGGCCGATGGACTGCGGCAAGTCCACGATGGCGTTGCAGATGAACTACAACCACGCCCGGCAGGGCCGGCGCGGGCTGGTCACCACCCGCATCGACCGGTCGCTGGGACCGCAGGTCACCACCCGCATCGGCCTGGCCCACGAGGCCATCGAGGTCACCGACGACCTGGACCTGCGGGCCCTGGTGCGGGGCCGGTGGGCCGACGGGGTACGCGTCGACTACCTGATTTGCGACGAGGCGTGCTTCTACACCGTCGAGCACGTCGAGCAGATGGCCGAGCTGGTCGACAGCTACGACGTCGACGTGTTCGCGTTCGGCCTGGCCACCGACTTCCGCTCGCGGATGTTCCCCGCCGCGCAACGCCTGTTCGAGCTGGCCGACGAGGTGGCCCGCATCCAGGTCGAGGTGCTCTGCTGGTGCGGCCGCGAAGGGCTGCTCAACGCCCGCGTCGTCGACGGGCGGGTCGTCCGTGAGGGCGCCCAGGTCGTCATCGGCGACACCGTCGACACCGCCGAGGTGCGCTACCAGGTGCTCTGCCGCCGGCACTACCGCAGCGGCGACCTCGGCCCCCGCGACTGAGCGGACAACCCATCACCCTGCCAGTGGTTCGCTGCCCGAAAGACGCGCCGGTCACCGCGCGGCCGCCGGTGACCGGAACCGGTCGGTCAGGATCACGGCGACAGTCACCGCCAACGCCACAGCGGCGCACACCGCGACGGGTGCCTCCAGCACCACACCTACCGGCATCAGCGCCAGCAGGACCGCCACCGCCGTGACCCGGCTGATCGGCAGGGTCCGCCACAACAGCGCCTTGTAGGCGGCGTGCCCGGCCAGGAACAGCGCGGGACCACCCAGGGTGAGCAGCACGTCGACAGTGGCGACCGGCGCGCCGGGCTCCCGCAGCAACCGCTCGTCGGCCGCCGACGTGACGACGACACCGGCGACGATCACCGGGTGCAGGAAGTTGAACGCGACCCGGCTCAACGCGCCGGTGCGCTCCCCGGCCTGGGCGATGAACTCCGTGGCGGCCGGGGCCGAGCGGGCGAAGTACACCCACCACAGCGCCACCGAACCGCCGAACGCCAGCAGGAACGCCCCGGACGTCACCAGGTCCACGTGCGACGTGAGGGTGCTGCCGGTGACCAGGATCGACTCCCCCAGCGCGATCAGGACGAACGCCGCGCACCGTTCGGCCAGGTGCCCACCCTCCACCATCCACCGCTCGGGTCGGCTGCGCCCCCGTCGTGGCAGCGGATAGCCGATCGACAGGCCGACCACCTCGATCACGATCACCGCCGTCCACACCGCGTCCCGGGCGGCACCGCCGACCAGGCCACCGATGACCACGAGCACCGACGTCCCGGTGATCCACGGCAGCGACTGCTGAAATCCGGCCACCAACCACGGGCTGCCCTGCACCGCCCACAACGCGAACACGGTGCGGCCCACCTGCACGGTGACGTAGACCAGCGCGAAGAGCCGGCCGGTCGCACCGAACGCCTCCGGGATCGTCGCCGACAACAGCAGGCTGCCCAGCCCCACCCCGATCAGCATCGTCCGCACCGGCCCCTGGTCCGGTTGCAGCCAGTTGGTCAACCAGGTGGTGTAGACCCAGACGAGCCACACCAGCGCCAGCAACAGGCCGGTACGTCCCGCGCCCCGCCAGTCGAGGTGCGCGAGCAGGTAGTGCGACAACTGGGTGATGCTGAAGATGAAGACGAGGTCGAAGAAGAGTTCCGTCGAGGTGGTCGGCTGGACCCCCTCGCGTGGGCGCAGCAGCTGTGGGCGTGTCGGGGCGGCGACCGGGGGCCTAGAAGGGGTCACCGCACACCCGCCAGTTTCCGTCCTCACGGACCACCGGCAGGCGCCGTTCCTCGCTGAGCCCGCCGCTGCGGATCACCTTCACTGTCACCGTGCCGTGCGGTCGGCCGCTGCGGGTGGCGACCGACACGTCGGTGATCTCGTAGTCGGTGACCATCGGTGGTGTCCGCACCCAACTGGTGAAGCCGATCGCGCTCCACCGGCTGCGCGCGTCCTCGCAGAGCCGCTCGTACGCCCGGTCGCTGTCGCCGAGGGCCACCTCGCTGAGGAAACCGTCGGCGGTCTCCCGGATCGGGCCGGCGGCCTGCCGGACGGTCTGCAGGTTCCAGGCGCCCAACCCGGCCACCCCCACACAGCACAGCGCCACACCGAACCCGGCGAACGCCAACCCGGTGCGCATCGGGCGGTGACGCCGGGCCGGTCGGCTCCACGACTGGCCCGCACCCACGACTACCGACCGTAGAGAACACGCTCGCACCGACGGGCGACAAGCCGGAAACTGGGTGCGCCCGATGGGCGGGCGTGCCCTGTTCGCGGCGGCCTCGCATCGTCTACCGTCGGCGCACACCCCCGAGCAGTGCCAGGAGCCGATCGATGAGCCGCTTCGTGCAGCCGGTACCACCCCCCGTCGACCCGTACGCCGGCGATGGCCTGCTGCGGTCCTGGCTGGAGCGTCACCTCGGCCCGGGCGGGCACGCCGCCGCGAAGGGTCGTCTCGCGGACCTGGCCGCCGATGTGACCGGGCCACTGCGCGCGGCGCACGCCGACGCGGAGGCGCACCCGCCGACGCTGGTCCGCTACGACCCGTGGGGTGCCCGGATCGACCGCATCGACACCTCCGCCGGTTGGCAGGCGCAACGCGCCGCCGCCGCCCGGCACGCCGTGGTCGCGCTGCCCTACCTGCCGGACGCGCGGGGCACCTGGGGTGCCGCCGCGCGGGTCGTGCAACACGCCCTGCTGCACCTGTACGGGCCGGAGTCCGCGACGTTCTCCTGCCCGGTGGCGATGGCCGATGGGGCGGCGGCGCTGCTCAGCATGCCCGACGTCGATGCCACGGTCCGCGACGCGTGGCTGCCCCGGCTGATCTCCACGGACCCGGCCACGGCGATCACCAGCGGGCAGTGGATGACCGAGTCGCAGGGCGGCTCCGACTTGGGCCGCTCCAGCACACTCGGCCGGCCCGCGGCGGACGGTTCGTGGCGGCTGACCGGGGAGAAGTGGTTCTGCTCCGCCGCCGACGCGGCGATGGCGGTGGCGCTGGCCCGGCCGGAGGGCGCCGGGCGGGGCAGCCGGGTGCTCGCTCCGTTCCTCGTTCCCCGGTACGCGGTCGACTCACCGCTGGCCGACGGCGCGGCGCCGGGCGCACCCGCGCCGGGTGTCACGGTGCACCGGCTCAAGGACAAGCTCGGCACCCGGGCACTGCCCACCGCCGAGATCGGCCTGCGCGACGCGTACGCCCTCCCGCTGGGTGACGCGGCGGTGCCCGGTCTGGTCCGGGCGATGACCCTGGTCGTGGTGACCCGGGTGCACAACGCCGCGGCGGCGGCCGGCGGGATGCGACGGGGTCTCGCCTACGCCCGCGCGTACGCCGAGGTGCGGCACGTCGCCGGCGGCCCGCTGGTGTCCTCGCCTCTGCACCGGGCCACCCTGGGCACCCTCGCGGTCGACGCGGCGGGCGCGTTCGCCCTCGCTGGGCACGCCTTCGCCCTGCTCGGGCGGGTCGAGGTCGGCGCCGACCCGGAGGCCGCGGCCGAGCTGCGCATCGTGGCGCCGTTGGCGAAGCTGGCCACCGCTCGGCTGGCCGTCAGCTCCGCCAGCGAGTACGTGGAGAGCTTCGGCGGGGCCGGTTACGTGGAGGACACCGGCGTGCCCCGGTTGCTGCGCGACGCCCAGGTGCTGCCGATCTGGGAGGGCACCACAAATGTGCTGGCCCTGGACGTGCTGCGCGCGCTGACCCGGGAGGACGCCGGTGCGCCGCTGCTGAGCCGGCTGACCGCCGCCGTCGACCTGGCGCGGCCGCTGTCGCCGGTGCTGGCCGACACCCTGGCCACCGCCGCCGCGCAGTTGGAGGAGACCATCGCCGCGGTGACCGTCGACCCGGGCGCGTCGACGGTGCTCGCGGGCGCCCGCGGTCTGGCGTTGCGCCTGGCGTACGCGCTGACCACCGCGTTGCTCGTCGAGCACGCCGCGTGGGGCGACGAGCAGGCGGAGTTGGCCGCCCGGCTGTGGGCGCGCCGCTGGCTGCGGCACGAGGAGATCGCCGAGGACGCCCACCGCCACCTCGACCTGCTCTGCTGACCGGCCGGCGCGAGCGGACGGGTGGGCGCCCATGTCGGTGCTGATCGAGCTGGGTGACGACCGGGGCGCGCCCCTGGAGGAGCGCCGCCCACCGCCGCAGGTGTCCCGCCGGTGGCGCGTGGCGGTGCTGGTGGCGGCCCGTGTCCTGCTCGGCGGTGCCGCCCCGCCCGCGCGCCTGACGCCTCAGGTCGGGCCGGCGGTGCCCGCCCGGGCGACAGTGCTCGGCGCCGGGCCGCTGCTGCTGGTCGTCGACCCCGAACCGAACCCGCCGACGCTGAGCGCCTACGACTCGGCCGCGCCGGACGGCCCGCCGCGGTGGCGGGTCACCGTGCCGCCTGCCGCCGGGTGGTCCGCCGAGGTCGCCGGTGACCTGTTGCTGCTGGTCGAGCGCGACCAGGCGCTCGGAGCGCGGGTGACCACCGCGCGGTCGTTGCGTACCGGCCAGCCGTTGTGGCGGCGACCCGAGCGGGTGTACGCGGCCGGGAGAGAGGCGGTCGCGGTGCGCGAGGTGCGCAGCGCCGCCGAACCGGGTCGGCGGGTCGAGGGTACGGTGCACGGCATCGACCCGGCCACCGGCGCGACCCGGTGGTCGGTCCCGCTGCCCTCCACGGCGGTGCTGCGGGCGCTGCCCGGCCTGCCCGGGTGGGTGCTGCTGGTGCAGGACGACGGGTTGGTCCGGCTGCTCGACGCCCGTGACGGCACCGAACACGGACGGGGACAGCTTCCGCCGGCCGACTACGGCCCGGACAATCCCCAGGTCGTCGGCGCGTACCTGGTGCTGCGCCACCCGAGCGGCGGCGGCGCGGTGGCGCTGACCGGCTACGACCTACCTGGGCTGGTACGACGCTGGCAGGTGCCGGTGCAGCCGGGTGAGCTGCTCCTGCGGCCCTGCCAGGGTCTGCTCTGCGGGCAGGACGAGCAGGGACGCTGGGCGATCGACGCGGGCAGCGGGGCGCGGGTGTGGACGTGGCCGGCCGGGGCGCGCTGGCGCACGGTGGGGGGCCCACGGGGCACCACGGAACCCCTGGTGGTTCTGGGTTTGGCCGAGGACGGCAGGCGCTCCCTGGTCGCGACGGTGGGGCGCGACGGTCATCGGGTGTTCGCGGTGCTCCCGGCGGGTGTGACCGACTGCCGCCGGGTCGGCTCCGGGTTGATCTGCCGCGACGGCACGGCCCGCGTGACGTTCTGGCCCCTCGACGCCCCCTGACCTTTACTCGCGCCGGTGTCGCGGGCCGAAGTTGTCGGGCCCCGGCGGCATACTGCCGGCGTGACAGCTTCTGCCGACCTCGCGATGGTCAACCTCGACAGTTCCGATCCCGCCGGCCACGCCGCGTTCTACCACGAGGCGTTGGGCTGGGAGGTCACCCACAGCCAACCCGAGTACGCGATGATCAGCTCCGGTGGCGTCTCCATCGGCTTCGGGCTGGTCGAGGGCTACCAGCCGCCGTCCTGGCCGGACCAGACCGGCGACAAGCGCTACCACCTCGATCTTTACGTCGACGACCTGGCGGCGGCGGAGGAGAAGTTCGTCGCCGCGGGCGCGTCGAAGCCGGCATTCCAGCCCGGCGGCGAGCGGTGGGTGGTGCTTCTCGACCCGATCGGGCAGCCGTTCTGCATCTGCCCCCGCCCACAGAGCTGAGACGGCCCGGCGCAACGACAGAAGGAGTCAGCATGGCCATCACTCTCGTCAATCCGGACGGGTTGCCGAAGCCGGACGTCTACCGTCAGTTGTCGATCGCAACCGGGTCCAGGTTGGTCTTCCTCGCCGGTCAGGTGGCCCGCGACGCCGAAGGGCGCAAAGTGGGCGAGGGAGACCTCGCCGCCCAGGTCGAGCAGTGCTATCTCAACATCGGCACCGCCCTGGCCGAGATCGGTGGGTCCTTCGGCGACGTGGCGAAGCTGACCATCTACGTCGTCGACTGGTCGCCCGACAAGATGCCCCTGTTGGGCGAAGGCGTCGCTCGGGCGGGTGCGAAGCTGGGAGCTGACCTGGTCAAGCCCATCACGCTGCTGGGTGTCAGTGCTCTGGGCGAGCCTGATCTCCTCGTTGAGGTCGAAGCCACTGCGGTTCTCGACTGATCGACAGCCCGACGTCGGGCGGGTAGCAGTCAGCCGCGACGACGCGACCGGGCCGCCCACACCGCGTAGGCCGGGTCGCGGTCGAGGTTGTGTCGGTCCCGGTCGTAGCGGCGGGTGGTGCGCGGGTCGGCGTGCCCCATGGCGTCCTGCACGTCCTCCAACGGCACGCCCTCCGAGCGGGCCGTGGTGGCGAAGGCGTGTCGCAGCGAGTGTGGGGACAGCTTCGCCCAGGCCGGGATGCCGGCGGCGCGGGCGAGCCGACGGACCATCCGGAACACCGAGTGCCGGTCCAGTCGGGCACCGCTGGCGGTGACCAGCAGCGGGCCGGTGAGCTGCGGCACCGGCACGCCGGTGGTGGCGGCCCGCTGGGCCAGGTAGGCGTCCAGGGCGTGCCCGGTGCCGGGGGTGAGGGCTCGGCGACGTTGTTTGCCGCCCTTGCCGATGAAACGCACGCTGCGGTGGCCGCGTTCGGTGCCGAGGTCGGTCAGGTCCAGCGAGATCAGCTCCCCGACCCGCAGACCAAGGTCGGCGAGGAGCGCGAGCGCCGCCCGGTTGCGGACGGCGGTCGCGCCGGTGTCCGCGTCGGCGGCGCTGAGCAGGGCGTCCACCTCCTCCGGGGTGAGCCCGACGGTGGCGGAGTGGTCCCGGTCGACGCGGGGGCGGTCGGCGCCGGAGACCGGGTTGGCCGGCACTGCGCCCAGTTTGACCAGGAAGTCGTACCAACTGGACAGCGCCGAGAGCCGGCGTGCGACGGTCGACGGGGTCAGTGGGCGGCCGCTGCGGGAGCCGACGCTGCTCTCCAGCGCGCGGGCGTACTCGTTGACGTGCAGGAACGTGGCCCGCAGCGGGTCCAGGTCGTGATCGGCGCACCAGCGGAGCCAGCCGGTGACGTCACGTCGGTAGGCGTCGCGGGTGTGCTCGGACAGCCTCCTGTTGCGCAGCCACGCCTCGGTGACCTCGACCGGCCCACTCGGCAGCGCCGGTGGCGCGGACGGGCGGGCGAGCACCGGAGCGTCGGAGAACACCATGTGAAAAAGACTTTCAGCCTCGGGTGGGATCGGCGTGCAGGCGCGCCGGTCCCACCCGTCACCGTGTCGGATCAGGCGTTGATCTCTCGGCGGGCGGCGCCGTTGGCCTGGATGGTCACCCGGCGGGGCTTGGCGCGCTCGGCGACCGGGATGCGCAGCGTCAGCACCCCGTTCTCGTAGCCGGCCTCCAGCTTGTCGGTGTCGAGCGTGTCGCCGAGGAACAGTTGTCGGGTGAAGGTGCCCATCGGGCGTTCGGCGGCGACCAGTTCGACGCGGTCGCCGGTGGGCCGGCGGCGCTCGGCGCGGACGGTGAGCACGTTGCGCTCGACGGTGCAGTCGATGCTGTCCGGATCGACGCCGGGCAGGTCGAACGCCGCGTAGAAGTGGTCGCCGTCGCGGTAGGCGTCCAGGTGCATCGTCGCGGGGCGGGCCGCCGTACCGAAAAACTGCTCGGCGAGCCGGTCGATCTCGCGGAACGGGTCGGTACGCATCAACATGGTCATGCCTCCTCGGTTCTCCTGGCCGAAGGTAATGAGTTGAGCCGGGGTGACTCAACTTCCTCTTCTTATTTAGCGCGTCCGCGCGCCGACGTCAACTGCTCCGGACAGCCGTTTTTCGAACCAGTGTTCGGCGTAGGGGCCCCGCGAGTACGCCGGGATCTCGGCGTAGCCGTGCCGGGCGTACAGGGCGCGGGCCTCGACCAGGTCGTGCCGGGTGTCGAGCCGGATCCGGTCCGCCCCGGCCGCGCGGGCCTGCTCCTCGACGGCGGCCAGCAGCGCCGCGCCCCCACCGGCGCCGCGGTGCTCGGAGCGGATGAACACCCGGGTCAGCTCGGCCCAGCCGGGATGCCAGCGCAGCCCGGCGCAGCCGGCCAGGTCGGGGCCGTGGTGGGCCAGCAGGAGCAGCCCGCTCGGCGCGCTCAGGTCGTCGCTGGGCAACTCGGCCAGCGCCGCGTCGACCTCGCCGGGCAGGGCCGGGCGACGGTGGTAGCGAACCACCATCTCGGTCATGTACTCGCGCAGCAGCAGCACCGCGTCGGGGTGCTCGGGCCGGACAGCGGTGGTTGCCCAGGTGGACCGGGCGGTCATGGTCACCTGTTGATCATCACCGTCCGGTCAACGGCTTTATCCGGTCGCCCGGGTTCGTCCGATAGCGCCCCGGCGGCGCGGCGGTATCGCCAGGGGATCGCGGGTCGGTTCGGGTTGTCACAACCTGGTGGCGTGGGGTCCGGTGGGAGACGTGGCGGACAACAGCGCCTTCACGCCGGCGAGGTAACCGTCGGCGTCGGTGTCGCTGACCAGTAAGCGTTGCAGGATGAAGCCCTGGACGAGGCTGAGCATGGCGGCGCCCGCCTGTTCCGGCACCGCAGCGGCCGGTAGGTGGCCGGCGGCCTGCCAGCGGCGGGCGACTTCGGCGAACTGCCCCCGCAGTCGCCGGTAGACGTCGCTGGCGCGAGCGGCGAGCTCCGGGCTGCGCAGTGCCTCGGCCCACACCTGTACTCCGATCCGCGTCAGGTCCACTCCGGTGACCGGGTCGTGGATGAACCTGTCGGTAGTCGTTTCGATGATCGCGGTGATGACCTGTTCGGGTGACGGTGCGGCGCGGTCGGCGAGCAGAGTTGCGAAGGTTTCTGACGCAGCGGACAGGGCGGTCTCCGCCACGGCTGCGATGAGGTCCTCCTTGCTGCGGAAGTACCGGTACACCGCGCCGGCGGAAAGCCCGGACTCGGTGATGATGTCGGCCATCGAGGTGGCGTGGAATCCGTTGGCGGCGAAGAGCTGGGCAGCCGCCGCCAGGATCTCGGCGCGACGACCGGCTCGGTACTCCTCGGATACGCGTGGCATGGGCCAATGCTAAAAGCGAACGCTCGTTCTTGACAACCAGCCGCGCCGCTTCCAGAATTGAAAACGAGCGACCGTTCTTCTTAAGGAGTTGTCATGTCCACGGAGGTTCCGGCTGACGCCGATGCCACGGCCCCGTCACCCTGGTCGAAGGTGGCCGCCGCGGTCGCGCTGCTCACGGTGATCATCAGCGTGCTGCTGACCGCCTTCGCCTGGCCGTCGGTGCGCTCGTCTGTGCACGACGTGCCGATCGCTGTCGTCGGCCCTGCCGTCGCGACGAGCCAGATTTCCGCCGCCATCGAGCAGCGGCTGCCGGATGCCTTCGACATCACCACGGTCGCCAACACTGCGGCGGCCGAGCAGCTGATCCGCGACCGTGAGGTGTACGGGGCGATCGACGTCAGCGCCGGCACCCCGCAGGTCATCACCGCCTCCGCGGCCAGCGCCTCGGTCGCCCAGACCCTGCAGAGTGTGGGGACCGCGCTCAACCAGGCGCAGGCCCAGGGCGCCGGCACAGCGGTCACCGTGCGCGACCTCGTCGCACTGCCCGCCGACGACCCGCGCGGCGCTGGCCTGGCCGCCGGTGCTCTGCCGCTGGTCATGGGTGGCCTGCTCGCCGCGTTCCTGCTCAGCAACAGACTCAAGGGCACCGGCCGGCGGGTCACCGGCGCGCTCGCCTTCGCGGTCGTCGGTGGCCTGGTGCTGACGGCGATCCTGCAGTTCTGCCTCGGCTCGCTCAGCGGCTCCTACCTGGCCAACTCCAGCGCTGTCGCGCTAAGCATCGCCGCCACCTCGCTGACCCTGCTCGGCCTGGAGTCGCTGCTCGGCTACGCCGGATTCGGGCTCGGCTCGGTGACCATGATGCTGATCGGCAACCCGCTCTCCGGCAGCGGTTCCGCCCCCGAGATGCTGCCCGGCTGGTCCGGAACTCTGGGCCAACTGTTGCCGCCGGGCGCGGGTGTTCAACTGCTGCGCTCCACCGCCTTTTTCGACGGCGCCGGTGCCACCAATACCGTCATCGTCCTCACCTCCTGGCTCGTTTTCGGTGTGGGGCTGTGCGTGGTCGGCGGCCTGCGCGCCCGCCAGGCCGCCATCATCACGGCGGGCGATTCCGGCATGGCGGACCTTCCGCGGACGACCACCACAGCCTGACCACATCCGATGCGCGACGGCGGGACGGTTCGCGCGGCGGACGATCAGAGCCGCTGGTAGACGCCGTGCTCGCGGGTGAGCAACTGCTCGTCGATCAGATACCGGCGCAGCGTCACGTGATCCGACCCTCCTGCGGCGCACCACGGCTTGAGCGCGTCGTCGACGGCCCGCTCCGGATAGCGGGTGCCCGGCTCGAACGACTGCTCGGCGATGTGCGCGAGCACTACCCGCCGTCGACCCCGCTGCGCCGGCAGACTCACCAGGACGCCCGCACGTAGGAAGGTCCGCAGCACCGGGTCGACGCCGGGTTCGGCGTCGTCGGCCGGGCGACTGTCACGCGCGGTGGCCCGCAGCGACACCTCGTCGGCCGCGAACGCGCCGTCCGCGCCGGTGACGAGGCCCGCGTCGGTGAGCCGGCGGACCGCGGTGAGCACCACCCGCGCCGGCAGGCCGGTCCGCTCGGCGACCTCGGTCGCGCTGGTCGCACCCAGCACGATCGCCGCGAAGATCCGTCGCCGTCCGTCGTCGGCCAGGGCCCCGGCCAGCACATGCGCAGTCACGCCGGTCACCCTTGCATCAACGGTACGCGGACCGCCAGGCGATTTTTCGGCCCCGCTCAGTCGGTCTGCGGCGCGCTCTGTGGCTGCTCGGCGACGAGCAGCACCCGGCGCAGCAGGTCGGAGAGGTGTCGCCGCTCGGTAGCGGTGAGCGCGCCGAGCAGGCGGAGCTCCTCGGCGCCCTGGACCTCCATCGCCCCGCGCCAGGCGGCCTGACCCGCCTCGGTGAGTTCCACGTCGACGCGTCGACGGTCGACTGTCGACGGAATCCGGTGCACGAAGCCCCGCCGCAGCAGCGCGTCCACCCGCGCGGTGATCGAGGCGGGGGCCATCGTGAGGTCCGCGGCGAGGTCCGAGGGTGCGGCCCGGCCACCGCGACCGGCCAGGGCGTGCAGGGTGTCGTACTCGTGGGCCAGCAGGTCGAGGTCGACCAGGACCCGCTCCTTGACGGCCCGCAGATGCCGGGTCAGTCGGATCATCCTGGTCACCGCCCCCTCGACGTCTGCGTCGAGGTCGGGCAGCACCGGCAACCAGCGCTCGATGTGCCGGTCGACGGCGTCCGGAGTGGTGGTCACCGCGCCAGCCTATCTCGGGACCGAAATATTCGTTGCCGAAATATTCGATGTCGAAGTACGTTTGTGGCCATGGCTCACCCGCTGCGCAACCACTCCTTCCGACTGCTGTTCCTGGGTCGCACCATCTCCGCCCTCGGCGACGCGGTGGTGCCCGCCGCGCTGGCGCTGGCCGTGCTGCGGGCCACCGGCTCCACCGGCGCGCTGGCCGTCGTCCTCGCCGCGGCGGTCGTGACCCGGCTGGTCCTGTTGCCGTTCGGCGGGGTGGTGGCCGACCGGTTCGACGCGCGCCGGGTCGCCCTCCTGGCCGACCTGGTCCGCTGCGCCACGCAGGTCGCGGTCGGCGTGGAACTGCTCGGCGGCGACCCGTCACTGACCACAGTGGTGGTGGCGTCCGCGCTCGGCGGCACCGCCTCGGCGTTCGCCATCCCGACCGCGTCTCCGCTGGTCGCCGGCACCGTCGAGCCGGCCGACCGGCAGAAGGCCAACGCCCTGATGGGGATCACCGCCAACACCAGCCGCCTCGCCGGGCCGGCCCTGGCCGGCGCGCTCATCTGGGCCGCCGGACCCGGCTGGGCGTTCATCCTGGACGGCGCGTCGTTCGCGCTCAGCGCCACGCTGCTCGCGCTGGTGCGGGTCCGTCACGTGCCGGTGCCCCGCCGTTCCGTCCTCGCCGACCTGCGGCACGGCTTCAGCGAGGTACGCGCCCGCGACTGGTTCTGGTCCAGCCTGCTCGGGCACGGCGTGTGGAACGGCGCCGCCGCCGTGCTGATGACCCTCGGGCCGGCCGTCGCCATCGACCGCCTGGGTGGCGAGACGACCTGGGTGCTGCTGTTGCAGGCCGGCGCGATCGGGATGCTCACCGGATCGCTGCTGGCCGGGCGGGTCCGGCTGCACCGGCCGGTGCTGCTGGCCAACCTCGGGCTGGCCTGTTACGCCGCGCCACTGTTCCTGCTCGCCGTCGCCGCGCCCGCCCCCGCGGTGATCGTCGCCTACGCGGTGGCGCTGACCGCCCTCGGCTACCTCAACCCGGTGTGGGAGACCGTCGTGCAGCACCACTTCCCGCCGGAGGTCCTGGCCCGGGTCACCTCGTACGACTGGCTGGTGTCGCTGGGCGCCATGCCGCTGGGCTACGCGCTGGCGCCGTTGGCCGCCGACGCGTTCGGCGCACCCGTTCCGCTGGCCGTCGCGGGTCTGCTGGTCCTCGCCTCCTGCGCGGGCACCGCCCTCGTGCCCGGCGTACGCCGACTCACCTGGCCGCCTACCCCCCAACCGCAACCGGCCGAACCCGCCGCCGTCCGTTGATCAGATCGACCGTCGATGCTCGGCGTGGCCGACGGCCGGGCTTACCGACGACAACGGCTCCCGGCCGACGCCGGGAGCCGTTGTGCGATGTGGTCGGTCAGCCGGCGTCGCGGGCCATCGCGACGAAGCCACGCCACGACTGTGGACTGAACGTCAGCGTGCCGCCGTCGCGGTCCTTCGTGTCACGAACCAGGACCACGCCCGGAAGGTTGTCGGCAACCTCGACGCAGTCACCACCGTTGCCGCCGCTCTTCGTGCTCTTCCGCCACCGCGCACCGGTCATGTCCATGATGCTGCCGCTTCTCTGAGAAGTTCCAACGAACGCCCTCGGGGCAGGGCCTCGCCGCGAATACGTTCCCACCGTCGTTCCAGGCTAACAAGATCCGACGTTTGATCGAGGATCTGCGCCCGTGCCGCGCTGTCGACGTGCGCGACCCGTGACCCGTCCGGCATGTCGGCGATGGTGAACGGTCCGTCGAGCCCGGGGTAGCTGGGCGCATCCGCCGGGACGATGTGGAGCTGCACGCTGCCCGCCTCGGCGTGCCCGAGCAGACGCGCGAGTTGCACCGCCATCAAGGCGCGGTCGTCGCCGACACGCCGCCTCAGCACCCCCTCGTCCAGCACGGCGATCAGCAGCGGGCCGCCACCCCGGCCGAGGATCGCCTGCCGGTTGATCCGCGCCTCGGCGAACTCGGCGACCGCCTCCGGTGTCAGCACCCCACCGGCCAGGGTCGCCCGGGCGTACGCCTCGGTCTGCAGCAGCCCGGGCACCCACGCGAGCTGGAACGACCGCAGTGTCACGGCCTCACGTTCGAGGTCGACCCACGGCCGGAACCACACCGGCTCACGGCGACGGATCACGTCCGGCCACAGCGCGTCGGCGTCCTTTGCCAGCAGCCCCGCCACTGTCGCACGGTGTCGGCTCTGGGGAATGTGCCCCGGGTTTGCCCACCTGGCGACGGTCTTCGGGTGCACACCGAGCTGACCTGCGAGGCTCTCGGCGGTGTGACCCGCCGCGGCCAACGCCGCGACAAAGGCGTGGTTCATACCGTCCCTCCCCTGGAACAAATCCGCTGCTCCGAGAAGATTAGTTAACGCTGTGTGTTTGTCCAGCGACCCCCGGCAAAGTGCGGTGTAGACGGTGCTGCGACGACAAGGAGAAGCTGTGCGGAACGAGGTACGAGGCGCTCTCGGAGCCGGGGACGTGGTCCTGGTGACCACCGCCGCGAGCGTCCAGTTCAGCAGAACCACACCGGGCCGGCGTTGCGCGAGCGTTGGGGTCGGCTGATGCCCGAACGTCCGAAGCACTCCCCGTTGCGCCCGTCGTGGCGCTGCCCGGTCTGCGGCATCCTGTGGCCGTGCTCGGCCGCGAAGCTGCGCCTGCTCGGCGAGTACCGCGAGGATCGACCGGGCCTGTTGATCCACCTGGCGAAGGTCCAGGAGGAAGCCACCGACGATCTCACCAAGCTCAACCCGGACGTCGCGCTGCCCGATCTGACCCCGCGTTTCGTCGGCTGGGCAGAGGCCCGCTGAGCTGTCGTCAACCACCACCTCCGGGGGTCGGTACGAGTCAGCACGATGCGGGAGACTGACGGCGTGACGACCCGCCCCGGGATGAGGCCGGCCCGATGAGCCGACCATTCAGGATCGTCGTCGCCGTGCTCGCCGCAGCGGGCGCCATCCTGATGTACCTGGGGGTCACCGCCGAGGTCAACTCGATGTCGGGGCCGATCACCGTCACCCGGACCGCCGTCGACTTCCGGACCCTCGTCACGAAGGGCGTTGTCTTCTTCGCCCCCCTCGACCCCGTCACCGCCCCCATGATGGACGCGGTGACGCCGCTGATCCGCTGGCTCGTGATCCTGCTGGTCGGGGTGTCGACGTACCTGGCCTGCGGCCTGGTCACCCGGCGGACTTACCCGTTCGTCGCGGCGATGGTCGGCGCGGCCGCCGCCCTCACCGCCACGGCGATCGGGGACCTGCTCTGGTGGGCCACCCTCGTGGTCCGCGTCCACACCGCCCCCACCGGTTGGTACGCCAACGAGGCGCTGGACCATTCCACGCTCCTTGCCAGCGCGCACCTGACGCTGACCGGCTGGACGTCCGACGCCCTCTTTCTCGGCTGCCTGTTGGCGGGCACGAACGCCTCCCTGGTGGGCTGCACCAGCCTGGCGATACTGCTGCTGAACCGGCTCAGGAAGGACACCGACGAGGGCGACGACGAGCCCCAGGACGCGGCTGTCGATACCGAGCGCGGCGTTCCGCTGATCGGCGACGTGCGAGGACGCGGCGCGAACCTTGCCCTGGCCGGCGTCCTTCCGGTGCTGGTGCTCATCCTGATCAACGGCACCCAGGCGGTGCGGGACAGCTACTCGGGGAGAGGATTCCTGGCGCTGCTCAGTGTGTTCCTGTCCCGCCCTGCCCTGTCCCCGCCGCCACGCGTACGCGACGACGTCGAATATCGGCTGACGCAGGAGATCGATCCGAATCCCCTGTCGATGGACGTCTGGGTGCACAGGTCGGTGCTCGCCCTCGCTCTGCTGGTGGTGCTGTGGCTCCTGCTCCGGGCGCTGCTCGCCGGCCTGCCGAACTCCGGGCACCGCCTCGGGCTCGTCGTCGTCTGTTGGGGTGCCACGATCGCGGCGGCCGCGCTGACCGCGACGTCCGATGTCCTCGTCGACTGCGCCATCTCGAACTCCCCCACCGGCTGCGCGCCCTGGGAGTCCCTGGGCCTGCAATTGACCTCCTCGCTGCGGTTCGGCGCGGCCTGGGGTTGGCTCGTCGCGTTGCCCGTGCTGCTGGCCCGTCGGCTCCTCGACACCGACACGTCCATCGATGCGCAGGAGACTCCGGTCCATGAGTCCACGTAACAAACGCCCGCGTCGCCGTAAGGTCCCCACCGTCGCCGCGCCGGCAACCGTCGCCTGGTGGAAGCGTCCCGTCACCTGGCTGCTGACGATCGTGGTCGGCGCCGTCGCCACCTGGCTCGGCACCGTCATTGTCGGCACGATCAACCAGTGGAAGCCCGCGAACGAACTGGCCGAGCAGTTGGCCGGGCGGGGGCCGGTCGTCGTCCTGGACCTGAAGCACGTTCCCTACCCTCAGGAGGGCGCGCTCGACTACGTCTACCCCGCCGGCTCGGACCTGGCTCGCCTGGACGCCAAGCGGCCGGACGACCCGACCGTCGAGGCCGGCGCTGTCGACATCGAACGGAGCACCTGGGAGATCACCCTCGTCGGCACCCGGGACGAGGCCGCCGAGGCCGTCGACCTGCGGCCCGTCCTCGTCGAGCCCTGCCGCCCCCCGCTCACCGGGATCCAGGAGCCCAACGAATCCCAGGGCGACTCCAGGAAGGTCGTCCTGGTGACACACGTGGATCGACCGAATCCCCGCATGCTCGTCGACGACCCGGGTGGCGAGGATGCCGGTGCCCCGTTCTTCGCCACCCACAAGATCACCTTGCCCAAGGGTGAGAAGAACGTCATCCAGGTACGAGCGCTCTCCGCCAAGCAGCACTGCCGTTGGCGACTGGAGTTGGATTACCTGGCCGACGGACGACGCCAGACAATGGTGATCTCGGCACCCGGCGACAAGCCGTTCGAGGTGACCGGGCGCGCGGACGACTCGGCCTACACCTGGATCTACGTCAGTCCGTTCGACGGTTGCCGGGCCAAGGACGGCACCGAGACCGATCGGCTGCGCATCACCGGCACCGCGTACGCGCAGATGGTGCGCGACGGGCGCAGGTGCCCGTACTGACCGCTGCCCGTCTACCACCTGCGCAACCCGGATCACCGGCCTCCACCGGGTCCGACCTGCGCGAAGTTGCCGGACCGGTAAACCTCGCGAGCCCACCTGGTGTCTTGCTGGTTGACGAGGCCGGGAGGTCAGATGACGGATTCGAGCGGGGCGGAGTCCGACGACTTCGTTCGCTCACGGTCGGGGGTGCTGTTGCGGGTTGCCTTCCTGCTGACCGGGGATCGGCACGCGGCGGAGGACCTGCTTCAGGAGGTGCTGGAGCAGATGTACGTGCGCTGGCGTCGGGTGCAGAGCAGCCCGCAGGCGTACGCGCGACGTGCGCTGGTCAATCGGTCATCGCCCTGCTCGCCCGCAAATATCTTCCGTTCGAAGCGGTGGCCAGCACGACCGCGGACTGGTCGGCACCCCTACCTGTGCGGCTACGACTGCCCGACGACCAGGGCGTTCTCGTGGCCGCCGAGGGGTCAGCGCTGAGCTTCCGAGTCGGCGACGGCCAGTGGCAGGACGTCGGCCGCGATGCGGCACTCCTGCCCGCGACCGTGACCGAGGTACGGGTCACCGACGCCAACGGGACCACCACCGACGTCCCGGTCGCTTCCTGAATCAGCTCCCCGACAACGGTAAATACCGCGCTCCCCGACGCTCTGATGGCTACCTTCACCCACAGGCTGGTTCACCCGTCCTTGTATCGGCAGCACGACGCCGCACCGCAGCCCTCAGCGACAGGGGAAGTTCGAGATGTCCGGCGCAGCGTCCGCCACGGCAGACGCTGCGCCGTCGCGTCCCACCCACCTACTTCGCCACAACAGGCCATTCCGGACGCTCTTCTCGGCACGGCTCGTCTCGTACGCGGGCGATTCACTCAGCCTTGTCGCGCTGATCTTCCACGTCGCCGAGACGACGGGTAAGGGGCTGGCAGTCGCGCTTCTGCTCCTTGTCGGAGACTTCGCTCCATCCCTGCTGGGTCCCTTCACCGGCGCCCTAGCTGACCGGCTCAATCTCCGACGATTGATGGTCGTCTGCGAACTCGTCCAAGCTGTGGTCCTGCTGGTCATCGTGCTCACCATGCCCTCGCTGCCGATGCTGCTGGCTCTCGTCGCGATTCGCGCCACCGCCTCGCAGCTCTTCCAACCGGCGTCTCGGGCGGCGGTGCCCGCACTGGTCGGTGACAGTGACCTGGAAACCGCCAACTCCACCCTCGGGTTCGGCTCCAACGCGGCGGAGGCGGTCGGCCCCCTGCTCGCCGCGGCCCTGTTCCCGCTGGTCGGACTGCGTGGTGTGCTGCTCGTCGACGCCGTGTCGTTCCTGGTCTCGGCCGTGCTGCTCGCGACGCTCCCCTCACTTCCACCGGCAACCGGCGACGGGCACCAGCCGTCCCTGCTGCGACAGGCCAGAGCGGGCATCGGCTATCTGTTGAGTGTTCCGACGGTGCGGGTGATCTTCCTTGGCTTCACCGCGGTGGTCGCCTTCAACGGGGTCGACGACGTGGCCCTGGTACTGCTGGCCCAGAAGACCTTCCACGTCGGCGAATCCGCTGTCGGGTTGCTGCTGGGCGCGGTCGGTGTCGGACTGGTGGCCGGCTACGCACTGTTGTCCAGGTGGGGCACCAGGGCGGCGATGCCGCTGCTGCTGATCGTCGGCTTCGCCGTCAGCAGTGTCGGCAACCTGCTGACCGGGCTCGCCTGGGCCGTCGCCGCCGCGATCGCCCTGCAGGCCGTCCGTGGGTTCGGATTGGCTGCCATGGACGTCGCCTCCAGCACGCTGCTGCAACGCACGGTGCCAGCGGGCATGCTCGGCAGGGTCTTCGGCAATCTGTACGGTGCGATCGGGGTCGCCGCCGCGACGTCCTACCTCGCCGGTGGTGTCCTGCTGGACGCCACGTCCGCCCCGGTGACTCTGGTGCTCGCGGGCGTCGGCGGACTGGTGGCCACCGGAGTCGTCGCGCTGCGACTGCCGCGAGCGATGCGCCGGGCCGACGAGGACGGTGCGACGCCGACACCACCCGCGCCGACAATCTGATCAGACCGGGCCGTCGGTGCGCAGCCGTGCGTGCAGGTGCATGTCGTGCCAGCCGTCGGCGTGGCGAACCGACCCCCGGAGCACGCCCTCCTCGGTGAAGCCGGCCCGTGTGGCCACCCGGCACGACGCCGTATTGGCGGTCGAGTGCTCCAGGGCCAGCCGGTGCAGACCGGCCCGCGTGAAACTCCACCGGGTCAGGGCGAGCAGCGCCTCGGTGGCGATGCCCCGACCCCGCGCCGCGGGCAACAACCAGTACGACAGATGCGCCGACGCCTCGACCAGCAGCACGCCCCGCAACCCCACCTGACCCAGCGGTCGGTCGTCGGCGTCGACGATCGCCCAACTGGCCGACGTCTCGTCACGCCAACGGCCGACCCACTGCGCCGTCCACGACCGCGCCTCGTCGTCCCCGTCGATGCGGCGGACGTGCCACCGCTGGATCTGCGGACAGTCGAAGGCGGCCCGGACGGCCGGGGCGTCGTCGTCGCGCCACGGCCGCAGGGTCAACCCGGGACGTACCGGAAGGTGGGGTTGCTCCTGGGCGGCGATGCTCCCGGCGGGCAGGGCTGGTGCGACGAGCAGCGGCATAAACCCATTATCGGGCCGACGGCCTCACTTCCCGGTCGGGCCGCCCGCGAGTTCGGCGACCACGTCGAGGTGACCCAGGTGGCGGGCGTACTCCTGCACCAGGTGGAACAGCACCCGCTCCAGCGACGCCGGGTCCGCGCCTCTCCAGCGCGGGCCCGGCGTGCCGATCTCGGCCAGGTCGTGCGCCGTCACCACGGCCGTGGTGTGCGCGCCCTGCGCTCGCAGCGCCGCCACCAGATCCGCGCGGGTCTCGTCGGGGGCGACGTACCAGCGGTCGTCGCGGCGATCGCCCCACGGCTCGGCGACGTTCCGGCCCTGGACGCCCCACTCGATCCAGCGCAGCTCGACGTGGCGCAGGTGTGTGAGCAGCTCCAGTGGCGTCCACCCGGACGGCAGCCGGCTGCGCCGCAGCTCGGGCTCGGCCAGCGCCGACACCTTGGCGACCACGGACTCGCGGAAGTAGTCCAGGTAGCGCAGGAAGACCTCGGTGCGGCTGCCGGCCGGGTCGGTGGGCTCGGGGAACGAGGTCATGACCCGGCCGGCAGGTCACGGGCGCGCTGGCGCACCCCGGCCGCGCCGTACGGGTAGTCGCCCACCAGCGGGGCGCTCGCCTCGTCCAGCAGCCGCATCTGCTCGGCGTCGAGGACCAGGTCGGCGGCGGTCAGGTTGTCGTCGAGCTGGTCGCTGGTCCGCGCGCCGAGGATCACCGAGGTGACTGCCGGTCGGGCCGCCAGCCAGGCCAACGACACCGCCGACATGGAAACGCCCCGGTCCCGGGCGACCTGGCGGACCGCGTCGAGCACCCGCCAGGTGCGCTCCTCGGCGTTGCGACCGGCGTACGCCTCGACGCCGCGCTGCGGGTTCTCGCCGAGCCGGGTTGCGCCGGTGGGCGTGCTGTCGCGCTGGTACTTGCCGGTCAGCCATCCGCCGCCCAGCGGTGACCAGGGCAGGATGCCGATGCCCTCGTTCTCGCAGACCGGCACCAACTCGAACTCGATCTCCCGGGCCAGCAGGTTGTACTGCGGTTGCAGGGTCACGATCGGGGTGAGGTTGAGGTGCTGGGTGAGCAGGGCGGCTTTCTGCAACTGCCAGCCGGTGAAGTTGCTGACGCCCGCGTAGCGGATCTTGCCGGCGCCGACCGCGTCGTCGAAGAACCGCAGCGTCTCCGGCAGCGGGGTCAGCGGATCCCAGGCGTGCGCCTGGTACAGGTCGACGGCCTCGACGCCGAGTCGGCGCAGGCTGGCGTCCAGGGCGCGGGTGAGGTGCACCCGGGACAGCCCGGCGTCGTTGGTCCCCGGGCCCATCGGGAACCGCCCCTTGGTGGCGATCACCAGGCGGTCGCGCAGGTCGGGTCGGCTGCGCAGCCAGCGCCCGATGATGTCCTCGGAGACACCGGTGGAGTAGACGTCAGCGGTGTCGACGAAGGTGCCGCCGGCCTCGACGAACCGGTCCAGTTGGGCGAAGCTGCCGGCCTCGTCGGTCTCCGCGCCGAAGGTCATCGTGCCCAGACACAGGGTGGACACCACGGTGCCGGTGTTGCCCAGAGTGCGATAGCGCATATCGTCCTTTCGGTCCGAGTGACAAAGCTGATCTTCGCACCCGCCTCGGCCACCCGCATTCGGGACGGTGCCGAACGCCGGTAGGGGCACCCACGAGGCGACGCCGCCGGTCATCATGAGCGGGTGAGCGAGCCCGCGATCGAGATCGACCGACCTCAGCGGCCGACCCAGTCGCCGCCGTCGGGGCGGCCGGCGGAGCCTGGCGTTCGTACCCGTGCCCCGTGGCTGGTGGCCGCCGCGACCACCGTGACGCTCCTGCTTCTCGCCGGCCGTTACGGCTATCACCGCGACGAGCTGTACTTCCTGCTCGCCGGTCGGCACCTCGACTGGGGCTACGTCGATCAGGGGCCCCTGGTCCCGGTGCTGGCCCGGCTGCTCGACACGATCGCCCCGGGCAACCTGGTGGTGCTGCGTACCCCGTCGGCGGTGCTGGCCGGCGGCGCGGTGCTGCTGGTCGCCGCCATCGCCCGGGAGTTGGGCGCCGGCCGGGGCGGGCAACTGTTCGCGGCGGTGCTCGCCGCGCTCTCCGGCATCGTGCTCGCCAGTGGTCACCTGCTCAGCACCACCACCGTCGACCTGCTGGTCTGGTTGGTCGCGGCGTGGTGTGCGGTGCGGTTGCTGCGCACCGGTGACAGCCGCTGGGCGCTGGGTATCGGGCTGGCGCTCGGGGTGGGAATGCTCAGCAAGCTGCTTCCGGCGCTGCTGGCCGTGGGCCTGGTCGCCGGAGTGCTCATCGCCGGGCCGCGTCGGCTGCTGCGCGACCGGTGGGTGCTCGCCGCCGCCGGGATCACCGTGCTGCTGGCCGCGCCGAATCTGATCTGGCAGGCGACCAACGGCTTTCCGCAGCTCGGCGTTGCCGGGTCCATCTCCGACGGCGACAGCTCCTACAGTGGCCGCCTGGAGGCGTTCACCCTCCACTTCGTCATCATCAGCCCGTACGCCGTACCGATCTGGGTCGCCGGCCTCGTCGCGCTGCTGCGCCGGCCGGCGTGGCGGGCCTATCGGGCGGTGGGCTGGGCATGGTTGGTGGTGGTCGGCATCGTGCTGATCGCCGGCGGCAAGGGTTACTACGACGCGCCGCTGTTGCTGGTCCTCACCGCCGCCGGGGCGCTGGTCACCGTGGCGTGGGCGTCACGCGGGTCACTCGGGTGGCGTCGCGGGTTGCTCGCGTTGGGCGTGGTGCCGTTCCTGCTGCCCAACGTCGTGCTGCTGCTGCCGGTGCTGCCGGCCGACCGGTTGCCCGGTTTCGTGGTCGACGTCAACTACGACGCCGGCGAGACGATCGGTTGGCCGGAGTTCGCCGACTCTCTCGCGGCCGTCCATCGTGGTTTGCCGCCGCAGGAGCGTGCGCGGGCGGTCGTCCTCACCGGCAACTACGGCGAGGCCGGCGCGGTGGCCCGCTACGGGCCGGCCCGTGGTCTGCCCCGGGCGTACTCCGGGCACAACAGCATGGTCGACTTCGCTCGGCCGCCCGCCGACGCGGACGTGGTCATCGCCGTCGGCTGGGAGCGCCCCGAGCAGCTCACCACCTGGTTCGAGCAGTGCACGCTCGCCGGGCGGGTGGACCAGCGCGTCGAGGTGGACAACGACGAGAACGGCGGCCCGATCCACGTGTGCCGAGGGCTGCGGCGTCCGTGGGCGCAGATCTGGGACACCGAGGTACGCCACACCGGCTGACCGTGCACCACCGGCTTCGCCGGCCAACCAGGTCAGCCGGCCCCGCCGGTCAGCCAGGCCTGGATGCCGACCAGGGCCTCGGGGCCGGAGGTGGCGTCGACGTCGCGGGCGAGATCGGCGATGGTGACCGCGGCGAGCGCCTGGTGCCACGCGTCCTCGGCCGCCCACATGGCGCGGGACACCGGACACGGCGTGGTGCAGGCGTCGGCCGGGGTCGCGAAGGGGCCGCGCTGGCGGATCTCCGTGCAGACGAAGGTCGGGCCGGGCCCGTCGACGGCCCGGACCACGTCGAGCAGGGTGATGCTCTCCGGTGCGCGGGTCAGCACGTAGCCGCCCGACTTGCCCTGCACGGAGTGGATCAGGTTGGCACGGGCGAGCGCCTGGAGCTGTTTGGCGAGGTAGCTGCTCGAGACGTCGTGCAGTTCCGCCAGCTTGGCCGCCGGAACGGGCGTGTGGCTGGTGGTGAGCACCACGCAGCAGTGCAGCGCCCACTCGACCCCGCCGGACATCTTCATGACGTCACCCTAGTCACCCCGCTACTCGGACCCGTTGTGTCCGAGTATAGTTCTCGGACAAGGAAGGTCCGAGTATCGGCTGAACGCCAATAGGTCGGACCACACAGTCACGGGAAGGTGCATGAGCATGAAGATCGCCGTACTGGGCGGGACCGGCCTCATCGGGTCGCAGGTCGTCAAGATCCTGCAGGCCGCGGGGCACGAGGCGGTGCCGCTGTCGCCGTCCACCGGGGTGGACCTGCTCACCGGGCAGGGCCTGTCCGACGGGCTCGCCGGCGCCGAGGTCGTCGTCAACCTCACGAACTCGCCGACCTTCGACGAGGCCTCGCCCGCCTTCTTCCAGACGACCATGGACAACCTGCTGGCCGCAGCCGCTCACGCGGGCGTCGGCCACGCGGTGATCCTCTCCATCGTCGGCGTCGACCAGGTGCCCGACCTGGACTACTACCGCGCCAAGACCCTCCAGGAGGAGATCCTCACGGCCGGTCCCATTCCGTACTCGATCGTCCGCGCCACCCAGTTCTTCGAGTTCGTCGAGTCGATCCTGTCCTGGACGGCCGACGACACCACCGTCCGCCTGCCCAGCACGCCGGTGCAGCCGATGGCCGCCGCCGACGTGGCGCAGGCCGTCGCCGAGGTCAGCATGGGCGCGCCGCTGCAGGGCATCCGCAACGTCGCCGGGCCCGACGTCTTCACCCTCGACGAGCTGGGGCGGATCACGCTTGCCTCCCGCGGTGACCAGCGCACCGTCACCACCGACAACGGCGCCGGCATGTTCGCCGCCATGTCCGGCGATGTCCTCATCGCCGGCGACGACGCCGTCATCGCGCCCACCGCCTACCGGGAGTGGCTCGCGCGCCGGGCCTAAGGTGTCGACCCGATCCGCACGTCGCCGTGGTGGACGATCACGACGGCGGCGTGCGGGTCCCGGCCCGCCACTCGTGCGCCAGGATCGCGAAGACGAGCTGGTCGGCCCACTCCCCCCGGAACAGGTAACTCTCGACATGGCGGGCCTCCTGCCGCATGCCGAGTCTCCCCATCAGCCGGGCCGACGCGGCGTTGCGACAGTGGCACCGGCCGTAGACCCGGTGCAACCCGAACTTGGCAAACCCGCAGTCCAGCACCGCCGTGGCGGCCTCCGTCGCCAACCCGCGACCGCCGTGGTCGGGGTGGAAGACGAACCCGAGTTCGGCGGTACGCTCCAGCCGGCTGCGCCACACCAGCTCCACGATCCCGATCACCCCGGCGTCGGTGACCGCGGCCACCGTGAGGCAGTCGCCCTCCGCGCGCCACGCGTCCTCGCCCGCCATGGCGAGCACCGACAGCCGGGACTGCTCACGGGTACGCGGCTGCGCGCCGAGCATCCAGCGCACGACGTCGGGTCGGCGCTGAAACGCGTACACGTCGTCGAGGTCGTCCATAGTGACCGGACGCAGGGCGAGCCGCGGGGTGCGGATCGGGTAGGTCGGCTGGAACATCACGCGATCGTAGAGACCCGTGCGGAGCGCTCCGGTGCCGGTCGATCGGCGTCCGTGCTCCGGGGCAGCAGCAGCGGGCTCGCGAAGATCACCAGCCCGGCGACCGTGATCGCCGTGCGTGGGCTGGTGGCCTGCGCGAGCAGCCCACCGAGCGCGCTGAGGATGGCGATGGCCGCGCTGCTGCCGATCGACCAGGCAGAGAGGGTACGGACGATGCGATCCTTCGGAGTCTGTTCCAGGCGGTAGGTGGCGAGCACCGGGTTGTACAGGCTCATGCTGATGATGATCGCGAACTCGACGGCGATCACCGTGGCGAGACCGACCACGCCGGGCTGGACGAAGGCGAGGCCGATCAGCCAGATCGCGCGCAGCGTGCCCACGGTGCGGATGATCCGGTGTTGGCCGTGACGTGCCACCACCCGACGGGCCAGGCGTGACCCGATGAGCCCGCCGACGCAGGGCACGGCGAAGGCGAGGCCGTACTGCCACGGCGCAAAGCCCAGTTCGCCGAGCAGGAGCACGGCCAACAGCGGCTCGGTGGCCATGATCAGCCCGGCGACGAGCAACTGGTTGAGGTAGAGCACCCGCAGGCCGGGGTGAGTCAGCAGGTGCCGCCAGCCGTCGAGCAGCTCACCGGCCCGGATCCGGCCTGCGCCGGTGCGCCGAGGGTGGTCTTCGGGGCCGCGAATGGCGGTGAGGCCCAGCGCGGAGAGCAGGTAGCTGAGCGCATCGGCCACGACGGTGACGACCGGCCCGAAGAGTCCCACCGCGGCGCCGCCCAGCGGCGGCCCGAGCGCGATCGAACTCCAGGTCGTCGACTCGAACCGCGCGTTCGCCACCAGCAGGTCGTCCGGCCGCACGAGGGCCTTGAGGAAGGCGCCGCTGGCCGCGTTGAAAGCGATCTTGGCGGTGGCGAGCACGGCCGAGACGACAAGCAACTGCCCGAAGCTGAGCCGGCCCAGCGCGTACGCGACGGGGATCGTCAGCAGGACCGCGAACCGGGCCAGGTCCGCCGCGATCATCACCCGCCGCTTGCGGTGGAACTCCACCCACGGCCCGAGCGGCAACGCGATCAGCGCGCCCACGGCCGGCCCCAGCGCGGCCAGCACGGACACCTGGGCGGGGCTGGCCTGCAACACCAGCACGGCGATCAAGGGCAACGCCCCGAAACCCAGCCCGGAGCCGTAGGCGCTGACTGCGTACGACGCCCACAACCAGCCGAACCGCCGCCCCAGGGGTTGCCTCGTGGACAAACCCGCACCTCCCACCTTCACAACTCGTCGTTGATCGGCGCGATCAAAGCAAGTCCAGTGACCACGGATCAAACAACTGCGTGGACGGCGCGCCACAACCAGAGGTTGTGTCAGTAGGGTTTGCCGGGTGAACCTCGACGCCGTCCGCACCTTCGTCGCCGCCGTCGACGCCGGCCAGTTCCAGGACGCCGCCGCCACGCTGTCGATCACCCAGCAGGCCGTCTCCAAGCGCATCGCCGCACTGGAGAAGGACCTCGGGGTACGGCTGTTCACCCGCACCGCGCGCGGCACCCACCTCACCGTCGACGGTCAGACCTTCCTGCCGCACGCCCGTGAACTGCTGCGGGCCGAGGCGCGCGCCGACGCCTCCGTACGCCCCGGCCGACGTGCGCTGCGCGTCGACGTGCACAGCCGACGGATCGCACCGGCGGTGCTGTTGCAGGACTTCCACCGCGCGCATCCCCGCATCGAGCTGGACGTCGTCACCCTCGACGCCGACGTCCACGCCGCGATGGCCGCCGTCGAGGCGGGGACTGTCGACGCCACCTTCCACGCCGTCACCGTCGCCGCGCGTCACCTGCCCGCCGCGATCAGGACCACGCGCGTGATCGACGAGCACCACGAACTGCTCGTCGGCCCCCGCCACGCGCTCGCCAACGCCCGCACCGTCACGCCCGCACAACTCGCCGAGCACCGCATCTGGATGCCCGGCATGGCCCCCGGGACCGAATGGGCCGACTACTACGACGAACTCGCCGCCGCGTTCGGCCTCACCATCGACCTGGTCGGGCCGGTCTTCGGCAACGAGGCGCTGCTGGCCGAGATCGCCGACTCCGCGGAGCTGGCGACCCTCGCCGGCGTTCGCACCCGGTACCTGTGGCCGGACAGCTACGACCTGCGCCGCGTACCGGTGCGCGACCCGGCGCCCATCTACCCCATGTCACTCATCTGGCGCGACGACAACCCGCATCCGGCGCTTCGCGCCCTGCGCGACTACCTCGAATCCCGACGAGCACAGGCGCCCGACATCGAGATCTGGCTGCCGCCCTGGGGTCAGTGATCGGCGCAGCTCGATAGTGCGTCGCGGCCGTTGACTTCCGCCACCCTCCCCTGTCAGACTTGCCTGACAGGGGGCGTCAGAGAAATCCGACACTCCCGCTGAGAAGGGAAAACCAGGATGAGCGGCACCTCGCCAACCGGTGATGAACTCGTGTCGCTGCTGGCCGCACTGGCCAGCCCACACCGGCTGCGAATCCTGGCCGCCGTGGCCCGGCAGCGGACCTACGTCAGCGAGTTGGCGCGGCAGCTGCAGATGAACCGGCCGCTGCTCTACATGCACCTACAGAAATTGGAAGCGGCCGGCCTGGTGACCGGCGAGCTGGTGACGGCACCTGACGGCAGCTCGGTGAAGTACGTCCAGGCGGTGCCGTTCACGGTGGCCCTGGACTTGGACGCGATCGCGCTGGCGGCCCAGAACCTGACCGGCTCGGGGCCGGGCGCAGAACAGGAGAAGTGAGCAATGACCCATCAGGTGGCGTTGGACATTGCGCAGACCACGACCATCGCCTCGGCGGTGGTCGTGACAGCGATGATCGTGGTCGCCGGTCTCGTCGGGATCGGCATCTATCGCGCCCGCTACTCGGCGGCCCGGGAGGAGGGCTACCGAGTGCTGGCCGAGCGCAGTGCCAGCAGCGCCCAGGCCACGGCGGACGAGATCAAGGGCGTGCGAGACGAGCTCGGTGAGGTTCGGCAGCGTCTGGCCGCGCTCGAGAAGCTGTTGAGTCAGATCGGCTGACGGCCCACCGACGGGGAGGACGCGCCACATGAGCACCTGGCTGACGCACATCCGACGGCTCATCGCCGTGGCCGGCTGCCTGATGCTGACGGCCACGCTGGCCGTCCCGGTCGCGGCCGTTCCCGCGGCTGTCGACGGCCTCGCCGCCGGCGAACGCTACCTGCGCACGTACCTGGAGCAAACCAGGGCACCCGGCCTGGCGTACGCGGTCATCCGTGGCGACGAGGTCCTCCAGCGCGGCGCCTGGGGCGTCGACGGTGACGGCCGACCGATCACCACGCAGACCCCGTTCCTGCTCGGGTCAACAAGCAAGTCGTTCACCGCACTGGCGGTGTCGCAACTGGTCGAGGCCGGCCGGGTCGACCTCGACACCACCGCGTCCACGTACCTCCCGTGGCTGCGGCTGGGCGGCGCGGACACCGCCCGGACGGTCACCGTCCGCCAACTGCTCACCCACACCAGCGGCCTGCCGCAGGTGTGGAGCACCGACCTGACCGACCGCTACGACAACCGCCCCGGCGCCCTGGCCCGATCCGTACGGGACCTGGCCAGCATTCAGCCCACCGCCCCCGTCGGACAGACCTATCAGTACAGCGACGCCAACTTCATGATCCTCGGCGCGCTCGTCGAGAACGTCACCGGCGACACCTTCGGCGGCTACCTACGTCGTCACGTGCTGGACCCACTACAGATGACGCACTCCGCGGCCACTGCCGACGAAGCCCGCGCCGTCGGCATCCCGGTCGGGCACCGGTACTACTTCGGCCGGCCGCAGCGCTTCTCGGCACCGTTCGACACCGCCGGAGTGCCCTACGGTTTCCTCGCCGCCAGTCTCGACGACCTGTCCCACTACGCCATCGCGCAGCTCAGCGGCGGCCGCTACGGCGGCGCGCGGATCCTCGAAGCGCAGAGTGTGCGACAGCTGCAGACCGGCACCGTGACCACCGGTCACGGCACCTACGGGTTCGGTTGGAGGAACAGCACCCTGGACGGCGTCGGCACCCGCATCGTCTGGCACGCCGGCGCCACCCCGGACTTCTTCACCCACATCGTGCTGGCACCCGACTCGAACCTCGCCGTGATCATCATGACCAACGTCTACGCCCCGCACATGGACCCGCTGCTCAGCGCCGGGGCGTTCAACCTCGCTCGCATCCTGCACGGCGGCACACCCGCGACCGCCACCGAAGACCCGACGCATGCCTGGGCGCTGTTCGGCCTCTTCGGGGTCGCCGCGGTGCTGCTCACCCTCCTGGCCTGCTCCTGGGTCCGCGTCCTCCGCAGGCGGCGGCACGGTTCCACCCAGTCGGTCCCTTCCCGCGGCCGAACGATCGTCGCGACCATCGCCTGGGTCGGTGCCTGCGCCGCGGTCGCGGCCGGCGTCGCCTGGCAGGTGCCGGCCCTCTGGAACGGCACCGGGCTGGCCAAACTCCAGTTGTGGGCACCAGACGTCGGTCACGCCATTCGCGTCGTGGTCGTCCTGGCGGCCGCACTCGCGCTGACCCGGCTGGGCCTGGGCGTGCACGCCATCGTCACCGCCGGCCCATCAGGTGCTGATAGGTCTCGGCCCGTAGCGACACAAAGCCCTCACTCTGGGGCTTAGGGCTCCCCTGATCGCCTACACCGCTGCGCAGGGTTGAGACGTCGTGGTTGGGCGGGAAGGTCTCGTACTCCGGGACGCCGTAACGCCGCAGCTCTCATGGTGGAGTCGAACGACGTCACTCCTGCGCTCCTCAGCCGGGTCGGGGTTTCGGTCGATGCGCTGCGCTTACCCGAGATGCTCACCGATGTCTCGGCGTGTTGACACGCGTTCATCCGGCACTACATTTAACGTTTTGGTTAAGTGATGTGGGAGGCTCTGGTGTCTGGCAGCGACCAACTCAGTGCGGTGTTCTCGGCGCTCGCCGACCCGACTCGACGGGCGATCCTCGCCGAGCTGGCCGACCGCGACGCCACGGTCACCGAGCTCACCGCCCCCTTCACCATCTCGATGCCGGCGGTGTCACGGCACCTGAAGGCGCTCGAACGCGCCGGGCTCATCTCACGGACCCGGTCGGGGAAGTTGCGGATGAGTCGCATCGAGGCCGCCCCGCTGCGCGAAGCGGCCGAGTGGATCGAGCGCTACCGGCGGTTCTGGGACACGTCCCTCACCCGCCTCGACGCTCACCTCGCGGCCGTCCAGGCCGCCGGTCGCCCAACGGACGGCTCGGCGATTCCCGACAGCGAATCCCCGGGCAAGGCTCACGACAAGGAGAATTGATGGACAGCGACAAACCGCAAATCGTCATCTCACGCGTAGTGGACGCGCCACGCGAGCTGGTCTACCGGGCTTTCACCGAACCGGACCACCTGGCCGCATGGTGGGGGCCGATCGGCAACTCGCTGCCCCGCGAGGAGATGGACTTCGACGTTCGGCCTGGCGGCCACCAGCGGTGGACCGAGGTCTTCCCGACCCAACCCGGCCTTCGAGTCGCCGTCCACGTCGACCTCACCGACGTCGTGGACGGTGAACTGCTCGACGGCGTCGCGCACGTCACCGGGCAGCTGCCGGAGGGCATTGAGCCGCACGAGACAAGGATGCGGGTCGAGTTCTACGACGAGGTCGATGGACGGACGCGCCTCGAGATCCGTCAGTGGCTCCCGGGGCGGGTGGTTGGCCCCGCCGACCAGGGTTGGAACGAGGCCTTCTCCAAACTGGACGCCACACTGCGGAACCGCCTCCCCGTCGCAGTCGACGTCGAGGTGTAACGCCATGGCCAAGCTGATCTACGTGACCAACGTGTCCCTCGACGGTTACATCGAGGACGAACACGGCAGGTTCGACTGGACCCCACCCGACGACGAGTACCTCGCGTTCATCACCGACCTGGTTCGGCCCATCGGTACCTACCTCTACGGCCGGCGCCTGTACGAGTCGATGTCGCTCTGGGAAACCGAACCCACCCTGGCCGAGCAGTCGAAGCTCACTGCCGACTTCGCCGACGTCTGGCAGACAGCGGACAAGGTCGCCTACTCCACCACGTTGGACGCGACCTCGACCGCCAGGACCCGGCTCGAAAGGAGCTTCGACCCCGCCTCGGTACGCGCCATGAAAGCCTCGGCCACCAGTGACCTCACCATCGGGGGCGCACACCTCGCGGCGCAGGCATTCCAGGCTGGACTGATCGACGAGTGTCACCTGCTGATCCATCCCATCCTCACCGGCGGGGGTAAGCCCGGGCTGCCCAGCGGCACCCGCATCGGCCTGGAGCTACTGAGCAGTCGCCGATTCAGTAGCGGTGTGGCGTCCCTGCACTACCGCATTCGTACCTGAGACGGTCGTCGGCGTCACCGACCCGGACGTGTGTCGGTGACGCCGACGGGGCGCCGCCCAGCTCGCTCTGTGCGATCCTTTGCAGCTCCGTCAGTCTCCATGCCAGTGCAGCGTCAGACCAGGCTCGTTACGCCACCGCGCCAGCAACGCCATCAGCGCTGCCACCAGCCCACGCTCCGCGTCGTTACCCGCCACCGCCCTCAGACGGTCGACGTCGGCATCGAGCTGCGACAGATCCTCACGAGCGAGTACGCCATCGGACCACGGGTCGAGCTGACCCATGATTGGAAGTCGGTTGCCGCCGGCCGCATTCAGCAACGACAGCAGCACCTCCACCGACACGTCGAGCAGCAAACCGCGCTCCCGCGCCGTGGCCCACTCTTCGGCATCGGCGCGATAGCGCTCCCGCCGCTGCGCCCGGGTAGCCCGACGCGGGCTCTTCGAACGCGGCAGCGGAACACGCAGCACCAACAGCAGACCCACCCGGGCGACGCTACGGCAGCTCTGGTGTGGACAGCACGGCCGGCTACCGGCCAGAGCGCGCGGCCACTCGCCGAGCGGGCGCGCCCGCGTGTCAGGCATCAGTCGGCGACGCTGCGTGACGTGGGTACGGTGACACCGTGCTCTCGACCGTGAAGGGTCTGTCTCGCTACCACACCGAGGAGTCGCTGCGCGCCCACCTGCTGGAGCGCTCACACCGCACCGAGGACGGCTGCCTGATCATCGAAGGCTATGGGCGGCTACGCGGAGTGCACCAGAAGGTCGCCGGTCGCGCGTGGGCGCACATCGCCGCGTACGTTGTCCTCGTCGGCGGGTACGACCCGGCCCTCGACGTCGACCAGACCTGCGGCGCCGCCGACTGTATCGAGCCGACCCATCTGCGCCAGGTCAGCCGGACCGAGGCCTGCCGCAACCGAACCCAGGCGGCACAGTGCCGCAACGGCCACGACCGTGAACTCGACCCGACCACCGGCCGGTACCGTCGGGTCTGTCGGACGTGCAACCGGGAGGCTCAGCGCCGCTGGCGTGAACGCGAGGCCGCCGAGGTAGCCCAGGCCCGCGCCGCGTACGGCCGCTCGTAGTGATTGCTCTGGGTTGACCAGTTTCCCCGCGACCGCCCGCCGGGTGCGTGACGAGAGCCTCAGCCCTCGACGGCGCCGGACGCATCTACGGGACTGCCTCTACCACTTCGCGCCGTACGGCTTCCACGCCACCTGGCATCACCTGGCGACCCGTCAGCGCATCCCCGGTGACATTGAGGTCGATCCCCCGTCGCTGGTCCGGGCCCTCGGTGAACTCGAGGTTGCCCGCGCTCTGGTGCTGGCAAGGGCTGTCGCGTTCGCGGCCCAGCGGCGTCTGCAGAAGCAGGAGGGCAGACGAATTCCCGCAACGCCGCATCCGTGGGACTCGTGGGGGTGCCACGACATCGCCTACTGCCCCGATCCGCAGAAGCATCCCACCGAGCAGCTCTCCATCGTGGTGAAACGGGTCCTCGATGCGTACGACGCGGGGGTCGACCCGGCCGGACGTTGCCTGGCCTGCGGCGACGAGGACCGCCGCCCACTGCGGGCCTGCCGCAACTGCGGCGTCCTACCTGGCGGGCGTGGCAACCCGGTCTGAAGCATCAGGAGCAGGGGCGGTTGCCGCGGTGGGCGCCCACAACCCGGTGACCAGCAAGTGCTTCGGCTCGCTTACCTGACCACCACACCATTCTCATTCGTTACGCAGCATAACTGTCATTATGATGCATGAGCGCTACGTACCTTTTGTCCAAGTAATTAGCGGATTATCGTTAATACCAATCTATTAATCGGTTCAGCTGGGCCTCGCTCCTCCCGGCGGCAGCCGGGCTCACGAACACGGTGGCTTTGCGTCCCGCACGCGCTGAGGATGTGGCCATGGATGACCACAGCGCGAACGCGGTCGGCGAGCAGGAGGAAGCGCTACCCGGGGGCAACATGGGGGGCGCAACACGTGTCGGTGCCACCGTTCGGCGCGGTGCCGGGGCTTGGAGCCCGACGATTCAACGCCTGCTACGACATCTGCGTGAGCACGGCGTCACCTGGGCTCCGCAGCCACTCGGAACCGATGAGCACGGACGCGACAGCGTCTCGTACCTGCCGGGCATCGTGCCGCAGTACCCGTTGCCGGACTGGATCTGGAGCGACGCCGTCCTCACCGATGCCGGTGTCTACCTCGGACAACTTCACCAGGCCAGCGCCAGCTTCGACGCCGTCGGTGGAGTGTGGCAGTTCCCGGTGCGGCAGCCAGCTGAGGTCATCTGTCACAACGACTTCGCGCCGTACAACATGGTCTTCACCGACCGGCGGCTCACCGGAGTCATCGACTGGGACACGGCCTCGCCCGGTCCCCGGTCGTGGGACCTGGCCTACCTTGCCTACCGGCTGGTGCCGCTGGCCCATCCCGACAACGGCGACGCAATCGGCAGTGACCTGGGCGAACGGGCACGTCGGCTGCGCGTGCTCTGCGATGCCTACGGCTCGGAGCAAGACCCTGCTCACGTCCTCCAGGTCGCAGTCCATCGACTACACGACCTCGCCGTCTTCACCGAGGCCCGGGCTGATCAGGGACAGGAGAACATTCGCGGTCACGTCGGGCTCTACCGACGCGACGCGAGGTGGATCACCGCGCACGCCGATCAGTTGGGCCGGGATGTCACCTAGATTCGCGAGATCCTGCGCATGAGTGGCTGCACTGCGGCGGAGTCGGCGCTGAGGAACATCGACTATGCCTTGCCGGGCTGGCGGCGAAGTGCAACTGGGTTCAGGTGTTGGCGGGGCTGGCCTCGCGGACGGGTTGGAAAAGTTCGATGAGGTTGCCGGCGGGGTCGGCGAGCAGGATCTGACGGCCGCCGGGCCCGGAGACCAGCTCGCTGCGGAACGCCAGGCCGGCGTCGCGGAGCCGGTCGATCTCGGTGTCCAGGTCGTCGACGATGAGGTGGATGCGGTTGCGGCCGGGGCTGGTGGCGTCGTTCGGTGTGGCGCGGGCACCGGAGCTGGCGGGTCCGGACAGCAGCAGTCGTAGCGGGCCGCGGACCACGTCGGCGAAGGCGGGGGCCGCGCTGGTCTTGAGGTGAAAACCGAGGTGGGCCGTGTAGAAGTCGACGGCGGCGTGAACATCGTCGACGAGGTAGCGGACGCTGACGTATTGCTCGGGTGTGCTCACGGTTTGGTCTCCTGAGGATCGGTGGCAAGGACGGGCAGCAGATGCCGCACGCGGGTGTCGATGTCGGCAGCAACCTGCAGGAAGGCGGGGTAGTCGTCCCGGGCGCCGGCTGCGGCGGGGTCGGGGATGCTCCAGTGCAGCTGGCCGGCCGGGTTACCGAAGTCGGGGCAGACTTCTCGGGCCTTGTCGCACAGGGTGATCACGTAGTCGAAGCGGCGGCCGGCGAGTGTGTCGAGGTGCCGAGGGTGCCTGCGCGCGACGTCGACGCCGAAGTGGTCGCGCAGAGCCCGCACGGCATGGGGGTGTAGCTGCGGTCGGGGGCGGGTTCCTGCGCTGGTCACCTGTACGTCGCTGGCGGTGCGACGTCGGAGCTGGGCTTCGGCGATGGGGGAACGTGCGCTGTTGCCCGTGCACACGAACAGCACGGTCCGCGGCGGGTGGACCGGCGGGGCCGGTGGAGTGCTGCCCAACTGCAGGGCGGGGTGCAGAGCGGCGCCGGTGCCTGCCAGCGCGTGGGTGCAGCTGTCGAGGTCGAGGTGGTAGTAGCTGTCGCGACCGTCGAAACTGCTGCGGGTAGCGGTGACCAGGCCGCCGTCGCGCAGCAGCCGTAGGTGGTAGGAGACAAGATTCTGCGGCTGGGCCACGAGGCTGACCAGTTCGCGGACCCGCAGGTCACTGCGGGCGAGTGCGGTCAGCAGTTGCCAGCGCAGCGGGTGTGCGGCCAGCCGGACGAACGGCGGCGCAGTGTGGCTCGGCGGCGCAGTGTGACTCGGTGGCACCATGACCACGAAGATACATCAAACCGGCTTGATCGGTTTGGGGCGAGCGGGATTGTGGCCACGGTCGAGTTCATCGACGCCCGAGTCGACCTCCGCCCGGCGCGGCTGCTCGGAGTGGGCTGGCTGGTGGCCGCCGTCGATGGGACGCGCTCCGCATGCGGATCACGGTGGTGTTGACCGATCCGGTGGTCAAGATCTTGGGTCGGCTCCGGGCCCGGGCAACAGATCGATGTCCGTAGCCCGCATGGGCTGTTCGCACTCCGAGCACCGTAGTTCCACGTGACTGATCTTGCCGCAGGCGTGGTGGCGGTAGAGCACCGGCGGGCCGGTCTCGCCCGCCGTCCACCGGTCACCCCACCGCACCATGACAAGCAGCAGATCACATAGCTCCTGCCCCTTGTCGGTGAGCAGGTATTCGTGCCGGACCGGTCGGGCGGAATACTCACGCCGGGCCAGGACGCCCTGTTCGACCAGCCAGTTCAGCCGCTCGGCGAGCACCTTGCGGGACATGCCGAGTCCGCGCTGGAGTTGTTCGAAGCGGTGCGTGCCGCCGTAGACGTCCCGCAAGATCAGCGGAGACCACGGCTCACCGATGACGTCGAGGGTGCGGGCGATCGAGCATGCCATGGCGCCGAACTGCGTTCGCTGCATGACGCCACGATACGCAAGATGGTTCCTTCAAGGAACTGACTCTGTTAGCGTCACACCAGCCCGTCTCTTTAAGGAACGGAGTTGTCTATGCCCCCTCCACACGCGTCTGGAAGCCGAAAGAGGCCCGCATGAACCATCCGCCGATCGTCCCGACCGGGGACTGGCAAGACGCAGTGAACACCGTGCGCGTCCACGAAAAGGCACTCACCCGCCAGCTCGACGCAGTGGCCGCGGCGCGTCGCCGGCTGCCGATGACGCCGGTCGAGCAGGACTACGTGTTCGACGGCCCGTCCGGGCCTGCCAGTCTGAGCGACTTGTTCCAAGGCCGCCGCCAGCTCATCGTGTACACCTTCATGTGGCACGGCGTCGACGCTGTGTGCTCCGGCTGCTCGATGTTCACCGACAACGTCGGACACCTGGCCCACCTCAACGCCCGCGACGTCACCCTGGCGTTGACGTCCCATGGCCCACTGGACGACCTGCTGGCGCTGCGGAGGCGAATGGGTTGGACCCTGCCCTGGTACTCGTCGCTGAACAACAGCTTCAACGCCGACATGGGAACCGGCGACGGATTCGCGCTGAACGTCTTCCTCCGCGCGGACGACCGGATCTTCCGCACCTACACCACCACCGCCCGGGGCGTGGAACGGCTCGGCAGTAACTGGACCTTCCTCGACCTGACGCCATACGGCCGACAGGAGACCTGGGAGGACTCGCCGGAAGGCTGGCCGCAGACCCAGCCCTACCAGTGGTGGCGGCTGCACGACGAGTACGACACGACAAAGGATCCGTCGTGACAGTCGACGCGCCGGTCGCTGAGCTCCTCTTCCGCCAGGAAGACGCAACACCCTTCAACACCGATGTGGCGACACTCAAGCCCTGGCGCCAGGCGTTGGCCTGTCTGGAGTCGGCGCACAAGTGTTGGCTGTCCACTGTGGGGCAGGACGGCCGTCCACATGCCGCGCCGGTGATGGTGGTGCTCGTGGATGGGGTGCCGCGCTTTGCGAGCCGCCCGAGCTCCCGCAAGAGCCGAAACCTGGCCCGCAACCCCCGTGCTGTCATCACAGTGAGCAGCGAGGACCTCGACCTGGTGGTGAGCGGTGACGCTCACCAGGTGTCGGGCGGCACCGCGCTGCGCCGGGTGGCCGCCGCCTTCGCAACGAAGTACGGCTGGACGTTCGCCATCAGGGACGGACGAGTCCATGACGAGAGTCTGCCGGGATCGCCCGAGTATGCCTTCTACGAGGTCTCCCCCGTCCGGGCTTTCGGCTACGGCCCGGACGGGTTGACCGCGACCCGTTGGCGGTTCAACCGCACCTGAGTGACCGGGCTCGGGGCGACGCCCCGAGCCCGTCCGCCGCTGGTTGGTCTGGGCCGCACTCCTCAACCTCGATGTCGAGGCCGCTGGCCTGAGATCAGTGGGCGGGCTTGCCGAACCAGCGGGCGAGGTGGTAGTCCAGGTCCTGCTGGTCGTCGCCGATCCACGCCACGTGGCCGTCGGGGCGGAGCAGGAGGCATGGAACCTCCAGTGCCGCAGTCGACTCCGCGAGGTGATCGACCCGGTCTGACCAGCCGCCAACGGTGAGGCGTTCGGTGCGGTCCAGCAGCACACCGCGGCCGCGGTGCAGCAGACCGTAGAGGTGGCCCTGTTTGATGTCCATGTCGGGCAGACGGCGACCGAGCAGGTCGGGGCCGGCGCCGAAGTCGTAGCGGATACCGATCGCGGTGATCTTCTCCAGCAGGTGGAGGTTCACCTCGTCGAAGTCCATCAACTCGGTGAACAACCTGCGCACCGCCTGTGCGCCCGGTTCGGTGGACAGCAGCTCCGTCTGGGCTCGGGTGTTGTCCAGCACCGCCTCGGCGACCGGACGGCGTTCGGCCTGGTAGGTGTCCAGCAGTGCCTCCGGCGCCCAGCCGCGGATCCGCGCGGCCAGTTTCCAGCCGAGGTTGAATGCGTCCTGGACGCCCAGGTTGAGGCCCTGCCCGCCGATGGGCGGATGGATGTGCGCCGCGTCGCCGGCCAGCAGCACCCGCCCGACCCGATACCTGTCGGCCAGCCGGGTGGCATCGCCGAAGCGGGACAACCAGCGCGGGGAGTGCACGCCGAAGTCGGTCCCGGCGATGGCGCGCAACTGGTGTGTGAAGTCGTCGAGGGTGGGCGGTTCGGCGCGGTCGCTGACCCCGGCGGCGGGGACCAGGACGCTGTAGACCCCAACGCCTGCCGGTCGGAGCCAGAACCGCTGATGGGTCTCGCGGATCTCGGCGACCTTGGCGGCGATCTCCTCCTGCGGAACGCCCACTTCCATCTCGCCCATCAGGCACTCGGTCCGTGCCGGCTCACCGGGAAAGCCGACGCCGAGCAGTTTGCGCACCGTGCTGCGCCCGCCGTCGCAGCCGACGAGGTAGCGCGAGCGCAGCTGTTCCCCGTCGGCCAGATCGACTGTCACACCCTCGTCGTCCTGCTCGAAACCGGCGACCGCCCGACCGCGCCGGACCTGCGCGCCCAGTTCGATGGCGCGCTCTTCGAGCAGACGTTCGATGACCGGCTGCGGGATACCCAACAGATAGGCGTACCGGGAATCCAGGCCCGTGGGCGCGGGCTTGGGGATGGCGGCGAAGAAGGCGCTGGCCGGACGCTTCCGCCCGTGCGGGAGGATGCGGTCCAGCAGCCCGCGCATCGCCATCAGCTCGAGACTGCGGATGTGCAGGCCGACGATGCGGACGGCCGACGCCGGCTCGGTTTCCTGCTCCACGATGAGGACCCGTACGTCGTGCAGCCGCAGTTCGGCGGCGAGCATCGCGCCGGTCGGCCCGCATCCGGCAATGATCACGTCGTACGTGCGGGGCGTGCCATCGGTCGACGGCGGGTCGGCGGTGAATTGCTGAGGGTGCATAGGTGTTGCCTTTCGGGAGTGCCGTGTTGGCAGGGCGCTCCCGGCGACACCTACGTCAATCGCCCGACCGTGACGGCAAGGGGGAGCACCCACATCGCTACAACGTTCATGGGTCTCACCTCCTCGGGCGGTGTCGCGGTCAACTGCAAGCTATATCCCCAGTGTGATCCCGTCGAGTTGTTTCCTCGCCAGGTGATCACGGCGTCGGGTGGTTCAGCGACCGGTGGAGCCACTCGGCCATCAGCGCGCGTTCGGCGTCGGTGAGCCCCGGGAGGTCGGGCAGCACCGTCGCGAAGGTCACGGCGACCGCGTTCGCGGTGGTGTCGGGTGTTACCGGAGTTGTCGCCAGGATGCTGGTGAGCACGGCATCGAGCATGGCCTCACTCAGGTCGAGGTCGCGCTGGTCGGCGGGCATTCCCAGCAGCGTGAGGATGGTTCCGTTTCCCGCAGAGTGGATCATCATTAGCGCGCGCTCCTCGTCGACCCGGAGGAGGCCGGCTGCGGCGAGTCGTCGGACGCGGCGACGTAGCACGTCGAGGCCGGCGATCGTGGCCGGCGAGGGCGCACCGCTCCCCCGGGTGGCGATCAGCGCGTACAGCTCGGGGTTTGTCAGGCCGAACTCCACGTGCGCGCGCCATCCGGCGCGCAGGTCCGCGACGGGGTCGCCCGTCGCGCCGTCCGCTGTGACCGATTTGCCGCTGACGTAGGTGGTCATGACGTGCTCGGCGACGGCGTCGATGAGGCCGTCCTTGTCGCCGAACAGGCGATAGATGGTCGGTGCCTGCACGCCAGCGGCCTGGGCGACGGCGCGCGTCGTCACCGCGTTCGCCCCCTTCTCGCGCAGCAGTTGGGTCGCTGCCGCGACGATGCCCGCGCGGACGTCGTCGCGGGTGTCCTGCGTCGTCACCATGAATCGATGCTAACAGCGCCTTGTTAACGACGAAATATCAGTGCTAACGTCAGCGGCGTAACACCGATAACAAGGGAGTGTTCAGCATGATCGTCGTCACCGGTGCCACTGGAAACCTCGGGTCCCAGATCGTCGACCGGCTGCTCGACCGGCTACCGTCCGACGCCGTGGGCGTGAGCGTGCGCGACGTCGACAGGGCCGCCGGCCACGCCGAGCGGGGTGTGCGGGTGCGGGCCGCGGACTTCACCGATCCGGCCACGCTGGGGCACGCCTTCGAGGGTGCCGACAAGGTCCTCATCGTCTCCGCCGCCATCCGCGGCCCCGGCGCGATCGTCGCGAACCGCGCCGCCATCGACGCCGCTCGCGCCGCGGGAGCCAACCGGATCCTCTACACCAGCCACCAGGCCGCCTCCCGGGATTCACTCTTCGCCGCCCAGCCCGCGCATGCCGCCACCGAGGAGCACCTGGCTGGACTGGGGGTTCCCTTCACCGCCCTGCGCAACGGGTTCTACGCGAGCACGCTCAGCTTCTCCATCGGCGCGGCGCTGGAGACCGGGCAACTCGTGGCGCCGGCGGACGGCCCGGTGTCCTGGACCGCGCACGCCGACCTGGCCGAGGCCGCAGCCGTCGCCCTCACCGAGGACGGCGTACTCGACGGGGTCACGGCACCGCTGACCGCCTCGGAGATGCTCGACCTGGAAGCGGTGGCCGCCATCCTCAGTGAGATCACGGGCCGCGCGGTGGAACGGGTCGTCGCGGAGGACGACCAGTGGCGGGCGACCGCCATCGAGCGAGGCATGCCGGCGGCGGCGGCCGACTTCACTCTCGGCATGTACCGCGCGGCGCGAGGAAAGGAGTTCGCCGTGACCGATCCGACGCTGGAGACAGTCATCGGCCACCGCCCGACATCCGTCCGCTCGGTGCTCGAGGCCATCGTCGCCCAGCGCTGACGCGCTCGCGAGCCGATCAGCGCAGCATCGTCCGGGTCATCCGACGGGTCGCGACGTGCATCGCGATCGAGCCGAACGCGAGGAGGTAGACCACCGGGATCAGCAGGTCCCAGCCGAGGTGGCCCAACGCGGGTTCCCTGACCAGTTGGATGCTGTGGTAGAGCGGCAGCACCTGGATCAGGGGCCGCACCGCCTCCGGGTAGACCGACAGGGGATAGAACGTCGTCGCGAACAGGCACATCGGCAGCATGAAGAGCTGGATGTACTGGAAGTCGGGGAGATCGCGCAGGTACGTCGTGACGAGGAGGCCGCCGGCCGCGAACGCGTACGAGATCAGCAGCGAGGCAGGATCGCCTCGTAGGTTTTCTCGACCCGCATCCGGACCATGGCGGCCTAGGCAAATTCGACAGTGGAGTGCAAGATCTGAACGGGGCTATCTAGTTTTTCAGACCCCATCCGGATTTGATCCTCGACCGGGTTGAGGCCCGACCATCGGCGACATGACCGACCACGCGACCGCCGACCCGACCATGACCCGCATCATCGAGGCCGTGCAGCTCGGCCAGAGCGGCGCACCTGCCCGAGCCCGTGAGCTGCTCACCGCGTTGTGGGACGAACTCGGGCCCACCGGTGACGCCCTGCACCGCTGCACCCTGGCGCACTACCTCGCCGACCTGCAGGACACCACCGAGGCGGAGCTGGCCTGGGACGAACGTGCTCTGGCCGCCGTGTCCGATCTGACCGACGAACGCGTCCGGCGGTATCTGTCCTCGCTCCAGGTCCAGGCGTTCCTGCCGTCGCTGTACCTCAACCTGGCCGACTGCCACCGGCGCCTGGGCAACGTCGGCCCGGCCCGGGAACACCTCGCCCGCGCCCGCGAACACCTGGTACGGCTACCGGACGACCCGTACGGCGAGAGCATCCGCGCCGCGGTCCGGGACTTCGTCGAGGACGATCCGACCGACCGCCGGCGGTAGTGGTTGGTCGGGCGGGTCACCGACCCTGGCGAGCGACGCCCGTGCGGTATTCCTGTGGCGAACGTCCGTAGTGGGCACGGAAGAGGCGGCTGAAGTGGGCCTTGTCCGGGAAACCCCAACGGGCGGCGATGACCTGGATCGGCTGCCGCAGCAGCGGGTTGCCGAGATCACGCCGGCACTGCTCCAGGCGCTTGGCCCGGATGAGTTCGGCAACCGTCGTCGACTCCGTCTCGAACAGGCGGTGCAGCGACCGCGGCGAGATGTGGTGGGCGGCGGCGACGCTGCGAGGGCTCAGCTCGTCACTGTCGAGGTGGCGGTCGATGAAATCGACGACCCGGGCCCGCAACGCGGTCTGCCGCGCCTCCGGTGACACTGTGTCCTCGATGTCGAGGTACTGAGCGAGTGCGGCAGTGAGCAGGTCCACCGCCACCCCGCCCAGGATCTCGGCCTGGGCCGGCTCGAACTGCTCCGGGTGCGCCGCGATGGTGCGCAGGTGGTGGACCAACAGCCCGCCGACGCCGAGGTGCGACGGCAAAGGCGTGGCCAGCAGGCGGCGGAGCCGGTCCGGCGCCAGGGGCAGCGCCGCGTGCGGTATCTGCACGGTGATCGTGGTGGCGAGACCGGGGCCGTCCGCGCGGTGCCGGGCGACGTGCCGCCGCGCGGGGTCCAGGAGCGTGAAGTGCTTGCCGGGTTCCAGCGTGGACTCGGTGCGGTCCTGGATCAAGGTGCTGTGACCCGTCAGTGGCAGCGTGAGTTGATACACGTCCCCTTCGGCGCTGCGAACCAGTTTCGCGGGCCGGATCGCCTCCAGGGACGGGTAGCGCAGCGAGGTCATCCGAATGCGACCGAGATCGATGGCCTGGACGTAGGCGACGAAGTTGTCCAGGTGGCCGCTGCTGATGTGCGCCGGCGCCGTCTCCTGGGCGACCAGGGCATACCAGAACGCGAACCGGTCCGCCGGGGGCAACACCGTCGTGTCCACCACGAGGTTGGGCAACACTCTGCTCGCCTCCCCCCATATGCGAGGATGGATTCTTGCATGCCTCGACTTTCTTCACCCATGACGGGATTCCCACGCCCGGTGCTGCCCGGCGGGTTGGCGAGTGTCGGCGGTGACCGGCGCCGACCTGCGGGAGGCAGCCGACGAGATGACCCGGGTGCTGCTGCCACACCGGGAACGCGACTGGTCGGTGCCGGCCGGCTCGCTGAGCTGGAGCTGCTGGACCACCGCGGCACACGTCGCGCACGACCTCCTCGCGTACGCGGGCCAGGTCACCGGCCGCCCGGATGACGGCTATCTGCCGTACGACCTGCGGGTCTCCCCCGACGCGAGCCCGACGCAGGTGCTCACCGTGGTGCGGGCCTGCGCCGGTCTGCTCGCCGCCGCCGTCGACGACGCCCCGCCGGACGCGCGGGCCTGGCACTTCGGTCCGTGCGATCCGGCCGGTTTCGCCGCCATGGGCGTGGCCGAGACCGTGCTGCACACCCATGACCTCACCCTCGGTCTCGGTGTGCCGTGGCAGCCGCCGCAGCGGCTGAGCGCGCTGGTGCTGCGCCGGCTGTTCCCGGACGCCCCGGCCGGGCCGGCACCCGAGGTGCTGCTCTGGATGACCGGCCGCGGTGAGCTGCCCGGCCGGGCCCGGCGCACCTCCTGGAGCTGGCGGGCCGCAGTCGACTGACTCGCACCAGCGTCGAGGGGTGGTGGTCGCCCGGTGGAGCGTCAGGGGTCAGGTTCGCACGGTCGGCGCCGGGAGGTGTCGACAGCGCTGCCCCGGCTACCCGGCGTGCAGCGAGTGCCGGTGGCCGTCGAGCGGAAACGGCGGTCGGGCCGGCAGCACCTCCTGGAACACGAAGCCGCACTTCTGCGCCACCCGGCAGGACGCGACGTTGTCCACCTGGTGCAGCAGGTCGAGACGCGCCACCTCGGGAAACCGGTCGAACGCCCAGCGGCTCAGCGCGAGGACCGCGCGAGGGGCGACGCCGCGGCCGCGCGCCCACGACGCCGTCCAGTAGCCGACCTCCGGGGCCGGGCGCTTCGACGTGACCCCCTGAGCACCACGTTGCCCACCAGCCGGGTGCCGGCGGCCTGCTCCTCGAGGACCGCGAAGGTGTACCGCCGGCCGTCGGCCCAGTCACGCAGCGCGCCGTCCAGCCACCGTCGGGCCTCGGCCGCGGTGGTCACCGCAGCTCTGGTCCAGCGGCGCAGGACCGGATCCCGGTACGCCCGCACCAACTCATCCAGGTCGTCGGCGCACCACTGACGCAGGGCGACACCCGGCGTCGAGGGCGAGTCGGGTGACCGCGATTCGATAAGCATCGGCACAGTCTGCCGTGGCCGTGGCCCGGGGGTCAGCCCCGACGGCGCCACCGCCGCCACCAGCTACGGCGGGGCCGGCGCGCCGGCGGCGGGACGGCCGCCGCTTCGGTGACGGTCGAGGTGATCTCGGGCCGGGCCCGCTCGGCGCGCCAGCGGCGGATCACGTCCTCGGTGTTCACCGGGCGCACCGCTACCCGGGGGCCGTCGTCGGGGAAGCGCAGCCACGCCACGATCTGCGTGTTCAACTGCCCCACGAAGTCGCGGACGGACTGTTCGGTGGGCAGGTCACGGACCTCGTCGGGGACCTGCTCGATGCGTCGGCGCAGTTGCAGCGACGTGGGCAGGAGCAGGTCACTGGGGAGCGCCTCGCGTTCCAGGAAGCTCTTGATCCACCACGCCTCGTCGTACGGCGCCCCCCGACCGGGGATCGGCTTGCCCATGCCGGGCAGGTCGTCGAACTCGCCGCGCTGTACGGCATCCTGGATCTTCGCCTCCACTGACGCTTCCCACGCCTCGGTCACCGTGCGGCACCTCCCTGGCCACCGTAACGCGCCGCCTCCGGCCGGCGACACGCACTTGCCAGGGGTCAGCACGCCCGCGACGGTGAGCATTCCCGCCGACGGCGCCGCCGTCGCGCCGAACGCGAGTGGATCACCTCAGATCGCAGGCCACGGCCTGCCAGGTGGCCCTGGGTTGCGATGTTCCTCCCGATTACGGTCGGTGTGGGGACTACCGAACGGGGGAAGTGTCGTGGTGAGTACTGGTGCACTGCTGGGCATCGCGCTGGTGGCGTTGGGGCTGGTGCTCACGCCCGGCCCGAACATGGTCTACCTGGTGTCCCGCTCGGTGGCGCAGGGCCGCCGGGCCGGGCTGGTCTCGCTGCTCGGGGTGGCCGCCGGCTTCGGCGTCTACCTGGCGGCGGCGGTCGCCGGCCTGGCCACCGTCTTCGTCCTGGTGCCGACGCTGTACGCGGTGGTGAAGCTGGCCGGCGCCGGCTACCTGCTCTGGTTGGCCTGGCGGACGCTGCGTCCGGGTGGGCACTCGCCGTTCAGGCCCGCGCCGCTGCCGCCGGACCCGCCCCGGCGGCTGTTCACCATGGGCCTGGTCACCAACCTGCTGAACCCGAAGATCGCGATTCTCTACGTGTCGCTGCTACCGCAGTTCATCGACCCGGCGCGGGGGCACCTGGCCACGCAGAGCCTGCTGCTCGGTCTGACCCAGATCGTCGTGGCACTGAGCGTGAACGCGCTGATCGTGCTCAGCGCCGGCTCGCTGGCCGGGTTCTTCGCCCGCCGGCCGGTGTGGTTGCGGGTGCAGCGGTGGGTGACCGGGACCGCGCTCGCGGCACTGGCCGTGCGCATCGCCGCCGACCGCTCGCGCGCGGCCGTCGCCACGCCCTGACCCGGGCGGTCAGCGCCCCCGGTGGCGGCCGA
>NZ_JBEYUF010000016.1:0-141137 GCF_040643355.1 Micromonospora sp. NPDC047187 | reverse complement strand
CGCGCCCCCACGGGTCGCCCCCCCGGGGGGGCCGCGGGGCCCGCCCCGCCCCGGGGCGGGCGCCGCGTGGTGCGGGGGGGGGGGGGGGGGGGTTTGGGGGCCCCCCCCCCCCCGCGCCTGACCCTGTCGATGGCGGTGCTCGGGCTGCTCGCGGCCGCCGCCCGGGACCGGCCGTTGCTCGCCACCATGGACGACATCGACCGAGGTGACCCACAGACCGCGCAGGTGCTGGCGTTCGTGGCCCGCCGACTGCGGCACCTGCCGCTCGCCGTCCTGCTCACCGCGGACGTCACCGCCAACCTCGACGGGATACCGGCACACCGACTGCGCGCGCTGAGCGAGCACGAGAGCCGCACCGTCCTCACCGATCGACTCGGCCGGCTGACCGGGCGCGAGGGCGTCGACCGGCTCCCCGACCGGCCCGCCGCGTCGGCCCTGACCGCGTTGGCCACGATCGGCGGCGGCAACCCGCAGGCCCTGGTGGACCTCGCCGACGTGCTCACCGCGGGGCAGTGGCGCGGCGAGGAGTCGCTGCCCGCCGCGCCACCGGCGGACGGAGCGCTGGGTCGCGCGTACCGCGCCCGGCTGGACCGGCTGCCACCGGAGACCCGACGGGTGCTGCTGCTCGCCGCGCTCGACGAGGACGGCGAGCCGGGCACCCTGATCCGGGCCGCGGCGGCCGCCGGCGCCGAGGTCGAGGCGCTCGCCCCGGCGGAGGTCGCCGGCCTGGTCCGCGTCGAGCAACGCGGTGTCACCTTTCCGCAGCCGCTGGTGCGCACGATGATCGCGGCCAGCGCGCCGCTCGCGGAGCGCCGCGCGGCGCACCGACTGCTCGCCGAGGTGCTGGTCGCGGACGGGCAGCGGCTGCGCCGGGCGATGCACCTCGCCGCCGCGACGGCGGGTGCCGATCCGGTCCTCGCCGCCGAGCTGGAACAGGCGGCGGTCGGCGGATCCGACGGCTGGGCCGCCGCCTCGGTGGCCCTGCGGTGGGCCGCCGAACTGAGCGACCAGCCGACGCTCACCGCTGCCCGGCTGCTGACCGCCGCCCGGTACGCCTGGGCCGGGGGGCAACCCGACGAGGCGCGGCTGCTGCTCGACCGCCTCCGCGCGGTCTGCGTCGACCCGGTCGTTCGAGGCCGCGCCGACCTGCTCCGCGGTGAGCTGGAGCTGCGCTGCGGCACCGCGTCGAGTGCGTCGGCCACGCTGTTGGCCTCCGCCGCGGCGGTGGACGATACCGACCGCGCCCTGGCGTTGACCGGGCTGGTGCGGGCCGGCGAGGCGGTCTGCTTCACCGGCGACCAGTACCGGTACGCCGAGGTCGGCCGGCGGGCACTGCCGTTGCGGCGCCCAGACGACCCGCCGGCCCTGGAGGTCATGGGCTGTCTGATCGCCGGGGTGGCGGCGACCCTGCGGGGCGACCATGAGCGAGCCGGGCCGGCGCTGCGCCGCGCCGTGGTGCTGGGCGGCCGGCTGACCGGTTGGGCGTTGACCCCCACCGCGCTGAGCTGTGCCGCGGCGGCCGGACTGCTGGTGGCCGTTGACGGCGCGGCCCACCGGCTCGCCGAGCGCGCCGTCGAGCTGGCCCGGGAACGAGGCGAGTTGTCCATGCTGTCGCGGGCGTTGGAGCTGCGGGCGGTCGCCGAGTACTGGCTGGGCCGACACGAGGCGGCGGCGGAGACCTCCCGCGACGGGCTGCGTGTCGCCCGGGCCACCGGCCAGGTCAACTGCGCCAACGTCCACCTGGGCATGCTCGCCGTCCTCGCCGCGATCCGGGCCGACCGGGACACCAGCCTGCGGCGGGTCCGCGAGATCGGCGAGTCACCGACGCCCGGCAGCCGCCCGCACGCCCTCGCCGCGTGGGCCCTGGCGGTGCTCGACCTGGTCGACGGCCGGCACGCCGAGGCCGCGGACCGGTTGGCGTCGCTGGCTCGGCTCGGCACGGGTCGAGGCCAGGTCCTCGTGCAGGTGATGGCCACCCCGTACCTGGTGGAGGCGGCGGCGCACCTGGCGCACCGACCGGCGGCGACCGCCGCGCTCGCGGCGTTCGACAGGTGGGCCAGCAGCACCGCGAGCCCGCTGCGCCGGGCCCTGTCCGCGCGGTGCCACGCGCTGCTCGCCCCTCGGGGCGGTGCCGAGGCGGAACGGGACTTCCAGGCGGCGCTGCGCCTGCACCCGACGGAGGCCGGCACGTTCGAGCGGGCCCGCACCGAACTGCTCTTCGGCCAGGAGTTGCGCCGCAGTCGACGCCCGCGCGACGCGCGGACGCACCTGCACCAGGCCCGCGAGATGTTCAGCCTGCTCGGGGTGGAGCGCTGGGCCGAGCAGGCCACCACGGAGCTGCGGGCGGCCGGTGAGTCGATCGGTCCGCCGGACCTGCCCGCGGCGCGGTTGCTGACCGGCCAGCAACTGCGGATCGCCGAGCTGGTCGCCGAGGGCGCCACCAACCGGGAGATCGCCGCCCGGATGTTCCTCTCCACCCGTACTGTCGACCACCACCTGCGCAACGTGTTCCACCGGCTGGGCATCCGGTCGCGTACCGAGCTGGCTCGCGCGTTCACCGCCGAGCGGCACGTCGGTCTGGCCTCCGACCGGTGACCGTCCGGTCTGGACGGGTTAAACTATCACCGCTAGTTTGAGCGTCATGGACCTCACCCTCTCCGCCGAGCAGGCGGCGGTCCGCCAGCTGGCCGCCGAGTTCGCCGACCGCGAGCTGCTGCCGCACGCGGCCGCCTGGGATCGCCGCGAATCGGTCGACCCCACCATCGTCGGAATGCTCGGTGACCTGGGCTTCCTGGGGCTGACCATCGCCGAGACCGACGGCGGTTCCGGCGGCGACCACCTCGCGTACTGCCTGGTCCTTGAGGAACTGGGCCGGGGCGACTCGGCGGTGCGCGGCATCGTCTCGGTCTCCCTCGGCCTGGTGGCGAAGTCGATCGCCGCGCACGGGAGCGCCGAACAGCGCGCCGAGTGGCTACCGAGGCTCTGCGCCGGCAGCGCACTCGGCTGCTTCGCGCTGACCGAGCCGGACAGCGGCTCGGACGCGGCCGCACTGCGCACCCGTGCGGTCCGCGACGGCACCGACTGGCTGCTCACCGGCACGAAGACGTTCATCACCAACGGCACCACCGCCGACGTCGCGCTGGTCTTCGCCCGCACCGGCGGCCCCGGGCACCGAGGAATCACCGCGTTCCTGGTGCCCACCGACAGCCCGCGGCTGACCCGGCGGGAGATCCACGGCAAGCTCGGCCTGCGCGGTCAGGCCACCGGTGAGCTGGGCTTCGACGAGGTGCGGGTGCCCGACGCGGCCCGCCTCGGGGCCGAGGGCGCCGGATTCCGGCTGGCCCTGGCCACCCTCGCCAAGGGTCGGATGTCGGTGGCCGCCGGGTGCGTCGGCATCGCCCAGGGCTGCCTCGACGCGGCGGTCGGTTACGCCGGGCAGCGCACCCAGTTCGGCAAGCCGATCGCCGGGCACCAGCTCGTCCAACAACTGCTTGCCGCCATCGCGGTCGACACCGCCGCCGCCCGGCTGCTGGTGTGGCAGGTGGCCGACCTGATCGACCGTGACCAGCCGTTCGCCACCGAGGCGTCGACGGCCAAGCTGTTCGCCAGCGAGGCCGCCGTCCGCGCGGCCAACAACGCGGTCCAGGTCTTCGGTGGGTACGGCTACATCGACGAGTATCCGGTCGGCAAGTACCTGCGCGATGCCCGGGTGGCCACCCTCTACGAGGGCACCAGTCAGATTCAGCAACTCCTCATCGGCCGCGCGCTCACCGGCGTCAACGCCTTCTAGCTGTAGGGAGATCCCGGCATGAGAGTGTTCACCTCGTTCGAGGAGTTGGCCGCCGCGACCGGCGAGAGCCTCGGGCCCGGTCCGTGGCAGCGCATCGAGCAGAGCCGCGTCGACCTCTTCGCCGACGCCACCGACGACCACCAGTGGATCCATCTCGACCCGGTCCGAGCCGCGGCGGGGCCGTTCGGCGGGACGATCGCCCACGGGTACCTCACCCTGTCACTGTTGCCGGCTCTGGCGGGTGGGCTCTACCGGGTCGAGGGGGTGGCGATGGGCGTCAACTACGGGCTGAACCGGGTGCGCTTCCCCGCGCCGGTGCGGGTCGGCGCCGCCGTACGCGCCACCGCCACCATCGCCGACGTGTCGCCGGTAAGCGGCGGTGTGCAGCTGGTCGTGACGGTCACCGTGGAGAGCGACAGCGGCGGCAAGCCCGTCTGCGTGGCCGAGACCGTGAGCCGGCTCTACCGCGCCGTGGAGCGGTGACCTCCCGCGGGCTGACGGGGCGGCGACGGGACCTGTCGCCGCCCCGTCACCGCACGCCCTAACAGGCGACGCGGAGGGAGTTGGTCCTGTTCCTTGCCGACTTGACACCGGCGGCGACCGCGAGGGTCGCGAATCGATGACGCACCGAACGTTGGATTCCCGAGGCGAACTGCCGAAACGGGCCACGTTCAGCCGCGATAGCGAAATCCTAATCGAATAATAATCCCCCTTGTCTATCCGGGATTGCGTGACGCCCCCCGTACCCAGGACGGCCATCGGTGCTGTGGGTAACAGCGCCGGTGCCGTTTCTGGCGTGCATCACACACCCCCTCCCGGCCCTCCTCCGTGTCGTCGATCGCGTTGGGTCGTCGAACGTGGCCGCACGCCTAGGTGCGCGGTGGCTGCTACCCGACACTCGCCGATCGGCGTCCACGGAACTAGATATAGTCGCCAATGGATTGTTTGCCAATCATGTCGCCAGGCTGACAAACAACTCTGTGACGGGGGACATCGTGGGAAGACCTGAGCGGCCGCTCGACCCGGAGGCAGGCGAGCTGGAGCGGTTCGCGCTCGACCTACGCCAGCTGCGGACGAAGGCGGGTTCGCCGACCTACCGTCAACTGGCCAGACGCGCGCACTTCTCGGTGACCACACTGGCGAAGGCGGCCAGCGGCGAGACCGTGCCGAGCCTTCAGGTGACACTGGCGTACGTGGCCGCCTGTGGCGGTGATCCGGCCGAATGGACCGAACGGTGGCACAGCCTGATCGCAAGCGTGACGTCCGCCGGGGCGGTGGGGGGCAGCCGCGGGCCGTACTGGGGAATGGCGGCGTTTCAGCCGGAGGACTCAGAATGGTTCTTCGGACGCGAGCGCCTGGTGGCTCAGCTCTGTGAAATGCTCACCAGTCTCCGGTTCGTCGCGGTTTTCGCCCCGTCTGGTGCCGGCAAGTCATCCCTGCTCCGAGCGGGTCTGATAGCGGCCATGGTCGAGAATCCCGTCAAGGGTCAGCCGGTCTGGGCCACTGTGCTGATGACGCCGGGCGAACATCCAATGGAAGAACTCGCGTTCCAGCTCGTCAATGAACAGGACCTGGATCGTGACACGGTCCAGCGTCACCTGGCCGATGACCCGGCCAGCATTCGCGGGACGATCGAGCAGATTCTCGATGCCCGTCCATCGGGAGCGAACATGCTCATCGTGGTGGACCAGTTCGAGGAGCTCTTCACGCTCTGTCGCGACGAGGGGGAGCGGTCGGGGTTCATTGCCGCGCTGCTCGCCGCGGCGGAGGTCCCCAGGGTCCGCGTGGTGCTGGGAGTGCGAGCTGACTTCTACGGTCGGTGTGCCGCCTACCCGGCCCTGGTGGCCGCTCTCCATGAGCACCAGCTGCTGATCGGCCCGATGGACGAGAAGGATCTGCGTCGGACGATCACCGGCCCCGCCGAGCGGGCCGGGTTGCTGGTGGAACCGGCGTTGGTGGAGATGGCAGTGGCAGACGTCGGCGGTCAGACGAGTGCGCTGCCGCTGCTGTCCCACGCGCTGTTGGAGACGTCGCGCCTGCGGCAGGGCAAGCGGATCACACTGGCCCACTACCGCGAGTCGGGCGGCGTGAATGGCGCCATCACCCGTACCGCCGAGGGGGTGTACGCGCAGTTCGATGAGGGGCAGCGAGGGCTGGCACGGGACATCTTCCTGCGCCTGACCGCCCTCGGTGACGGCACCGAGGACACCCGACGCCGGGCACCCCTGGCCGAGTTGGTGGGCGGGGCAGACCCCTTGGCCGCGGCCGAGGTGCTGGGCAGGTTGACGGCCGCGCGGCTGGTGACGGCGGACGAGAAGGGCGTCATGGTGGCCCATGAGGCCCTGATCCAGGAGTGGCCCCGGCTGCGTCGCTGGCTGACCGAGGATCGGGATCTGCTGCGCTCCCACCGCAGGCTGACGGAGGCTGCCGCCGAGTGGGACCGGCACGACCGCGTGGACGGATTCCTGTATCGGGGGGTCCAGTTGGCGCTCTGGGCGACGCACCAGGTGATGGACCTCAGTGACCTGGAACGGGACTTCCTGGAGACCAGCCGTGCACGAGAGAGCCGCCGTCGGGCAGCCCGACGGCGGCGGACCAGCGTGGCGTTGACCGGGCTCGCGGCAATCGTTGTCGTGGTGAGCGTCCTCGCGGCGGTGGCACTGGTGCAAGCGAACCGGGCGGCCGCCGAACGAGATCTCGCTGTTTCCCGGCAGCTGACGGTCGAGGCCAACAACCAACTGCAGATCGATCCGCAGCAGGCGCAGCGCCTCGCCCGACGCGCTCTGACCACCCGCCCGACCGTCGGTGCGGAGATGGTGCTTCGCCAGGCCGCCGTCGATGACCGACTGCAGGCGATCGTGCCGATGAGCAGCAAGAAGGCATTGGGCGTGGCGTTCAGTCCGGACGGGAGGCGGGTGGCGGCCACCGGGGCGGACGGCGAGGTGCGGGTGTGGACCTGGGCCGGGCACGGCGTCTCTGGGCCAGGTCTGGCTCTCACCGGCGGACCCGAGGGACAGGTCTGGAGCCCGATGTTCAGCCCGGACGGGAAGCGACTGGTCACCGCCGGCTCGGACGGCACCGTCCGGATCTGGGAGGTCGATGGAACCGCTGGGCCCCTCGTCCTACGCGGGCACGAGGGCCCGGTCTGGGGAGTGGCCTTCAGCCCCGACGGACGGACGGTCGCCAGTGCTGGCGAGGACACCACGGTTCGGGTCTGGGATGCCCGTGGCGGCGGCCGACCGGTGGTGCTGCGTGGGCACACGAAGGTCGCTGTCGGTGTGGCCTTCAGCCCCGACGGGCGCCGGTTGGCCAGCAGCAGCCACGACGCGACGGTACGGCTCTGGGACCTGGCCGCACGATCCACCAGGACGATCCTCACCGGGCCACGAGAGGCCACCAGGACGATGGTGTTCAGCCAGGACGGCACCCGCCTGGCCTGCTCCAGCACCGACGGTACGGCCTGGGTGTGGCCGCTGACCGGGTCGGCGGCCCCGGTGGTGCTGCGTGGACACGAGGGCACTGTGGAAGGGCTCGCGCTGAGCCCGGACGAGCAGTGGGTCGCGACCACCAGTGACGATCTGACCGTACGGATCTGGAACGCCAACGGCGCTGGTGACCCGTTGGTGCTGCGCGGGCACACCAACCGGGTCTGGGCGTTGGCGTTCAGCCCGGATGGATCCCGGCTGGTGAGCGCGGCCGATGATGGCACGCTACGGATCTGGGACCCGGGCAGCGATCGTCTGATCCTGCGGGGCCACGAGAAGGCCACCTGGGCCGCCGCGTTCACCCCGGACGGGCAGCGGGTGGTCAGTGGCGGCGAGGACGGCACGGTGCGAGTCTGGAACCTGGCCACACCAGCCGAGCCTCGGGTGCTCGGCCGCCACGACGGCGACGTCTACGGTCTCACTGTGAGTCCGGACGGGACGAGTGTGGCCACCGGCGGACGCGACGGCAGCGTACGAGTCTGGGACCTCGCCGGCAGACACGATCCTGTGGTGCTTCGCGGGCACGAGAAGCAGGCGTGGATCGCCGACTTCAGCCCTGACGGCCGTCGCCTGGCCAGCGTCAGCAACGACGGGAGCCTGCGAATCTGGGACCTCACCGGCCAGAGTGCCCCGGTGGTCCATCGAGGCGCCGAGGAGATCCGGTACGCCGCCTTCAGTCCGGACGGCAGGAGGGTCGCCACAGCTGGCGCGGAGGGCACCCTACGGATCTGGGACGCCCTCGGCACTGCCGAACCACTGCTGCTTCCCGGTCACGAGGGACTGGTATGGGCCGTGGCCTTCAGCCCGGACGGACAACGGGTCGTCAGTGCCGGCTTCGACGGCACCGTGCAGATCCACTCCGTCACGAGCGGCATCGCGCCAATGGTGTTGCGAGGGCACGAGGGTCCCGTCTGGCACGTGTCGTTCAGCCCGGATGGGCAGTGGGTGATCAGTTCTGGAAAGGACGGCACCGCCCGGCTGTGGCGCGCTTTGGAGGCCGCGCAGTCCGTGACCTTCGGGGGGTTCGGCGCCTCAGTGGAAACCGTCGACTTCAGCCCGGACGGCGAGCGGCTCGTCTCGACGCATGACGACGGCACCGTACGCGTCTGGCCCTGCCGCGCGTGTGCCCCGGTCCAGAGCCTGCTGGAGCCGTGACCAGGAAGGGGTGGGCCGTTCAGGCTCGCGCTGTGGGGAGCACCGAGCGCAGCCAACGCAGCTGACGCCGGACGTGCACGGCCTCCCCGCCCTCATGGCCGTTGAACGGGTAGACGTGCATCTCCCGCTCGGGCGGGACCGGCCTCCGGTTCGCGGCGCCGTAGTGGTTGTAGGCGGCGAAGGCGGTTCGCGGCGGGCAGACGGTGTCGCGCGCGCCGACCCCGAAGTGCGCCGGAGCCGTCGCCCGACGCGCGAAGCTCACGCCGTCGACATAGGACAATGTGCGCCACACCGCCTCCTCGGCCTCCCGGTGCACCGCCAGGTACCGGGCGATCTCGCCGTACGGCGCGAGGTCGGTGAGCGCGACGGCCCGGCGCATGTCGCAAAGGAACGGGGCGGTGGTCAGCACCGCGCTGAGATCCTCGACGAGACCCGCCACCGCCAGGGCGACGCCGCCGCCCTGGCTGTTGCCGACCACCGTGACCCGGTCACCCTCGACCCCCGGCAGCGCGCGGACCGCCTCGACCGCCCGCACCGCGTCGGTGATCAGGCGGCGGTAGTGGTAGTTGCGCGGATCGAGGATCCCCCAGGTGACCGGCCAGGGACCGCCGGGCGCGCCGTGCGGGTCGGGGGTGTCCCCGGCGCCGTGCTGCCCCGCCTGGCCCCTGTTGTCCATCAGCAGGTGCGCGTACCCGGCCGCCGCCCAGGTCGGCCGTTCATGGGGCAGGCCGCGCCCGCGACCGTAGCCGGCGTACTCGACCACGGCCGGCAGCGGCTCTCGAACTCCGGCCGGGCGGGTGTACCAGGCGCGGACCGGGTCAGCACCGAAGCCGGCGAACGTGACGTCCCAGGAGTCGAGCAGCCGCAGGTCGGTGGGTTCGGGGCGGACGTCGACGAGCACCGGTACGGCGGACGCCTCGGCGAGCGTGTCCCGCCAGAACTCGTCGAAGTCGTCGGGTTCGGTGACCTCGGGTGCGTATCGCTGGAGGTCGTCGAAGGTGGAGGCGGAGTGGGGCACGGGTCCTCGCAGGGGCCGGGTCAGTGCGGGTGGGCGGGGGGCGCGGTGCTCTCCCGGACGACCAGCTCGGTCACCAGGTCGATCCGGCTGGTCGCCGGCTCGTTCCCCCTGGTCAGGTCGAGCAACATCTGGGTGGCGATGCCGGCCATGTCGCGCAACGGCTGGTTGATCGTGGTGAGCGCCGGGTCGGTCCAGGCCGAGACCGGCAGGTTGTCGTACCCGATCACCGAGAGGTCCTCGGGCACTCGCAGGCCGCACTGACGGGCGGCCCGGAGCACCCCCATGGCCTGGATGTCCGACCCGGCGAAGATCGCCGTGGGTCGGTCCGGCCGCTGGAGCAGTTGCAGCCCGTGGGCGTGCCCCGCTCCGGCGGAGAAACTGCCGTAGCGGATCAGCTCGCGGTCGACCACTATCTCGGCTTCGTCGTGGGCCGACTGGAAGCCGGCGGCGCGGGCGCGGCTGCACAACACGTCGGGTGGCCCGGAGATGATGGCGATCCGTCGGTGCCCCAGCTCCAGCAGGTGTCGGGCGGCGAGCAGGCCGCCGTTCCAGTTGTTCGACCCGACGGTCGGCACGGAGGCCGAGGTGGCACTGTCGGTGTCGACGACGACGAACGGTATGCCCTGCCGGCGCAGGTGCTGCTGTTGGGCCTCGGCCAGGTGGGAGAGGACGAACACCACGCCCAGGGGGCGGTCGGCCAGTAACGCCTCCAGCCATCGCGCCGGCGGGCGGTGCGCGCCGTCGAGCTGGGCGATCGACAGCCCGATGCCGGCCGCGGAGGTCACCGCCTCGACGCCGCGCAGGATCTCCATCGCCCAACCAGTGTCGAACTCGTGGAACACGAGGTCCACCCGGCCGCCGCTGGTGGCGTGTCGGCGGGCGCGGCGCTGGTACTGGTGGCGGTCGAGGCTCGCTTCCACCCGGGCCCTGGTGCCGGGGGCGACGTCGCCGCGCCCGTTGAGGACCTTGGACACGGTCGCGACCGAGACGCCGACATCGTTGGCGATGGTCGCGATGGTGGTGGAGGCGGGTGGGTCGAGCGGGCGGTGCTCTGTCATCGCGGCCTCATACAACATCCGAAAGTTTCGGGCGACCTTAACATGATGAGACATTCACGCCAGTGGGTGTCGTGCTCGGGCTGCGCATTTGCGGGACAATGCGCGGCTCGTCCGCGACGGAGCGCCGATCGTGGGGTCACCGTGTGCAGGAAACACCCCCTGGTAGTCCGATTGAGGCTCTTGACAGGCATCGATGCGGCACTTAGGTTGCCGAAAAGGTTACGCAGGTTTCCGGAAAGTTTCGGATCGTGAGAAACGTCCGCCACGGAGCTGGTTCACGAGGGCACGGGGATGTGGCCGGAGCTAAGGGGTCATGGCATGAGAAGTCAGTCGCTCGAGGACGGCGGCGCCGCGCCGTGGCGTGATCAGCGGCTGTCGCCGACCGAGCGCGCCGAGGCGCTCCTGCCACTGATGTCCCTCGAAGAGAAGATCGCCCAGCTCGTCGGGGTCTGGGTCGGCGCCGACGCCAGCGGCGAGGGCGTCGCACCGCACCAGTCGGACATGATCAGCGAGCTGCCGCCGTGGAGGACTGTCATCCGGTACGGGCTGGGCCAGCTGACCCGCCCGTTCGGCACCGCCCCGGTCGACCCGGTGTTCGGCGCCCGGTCGCTGGCGGCCTCGCAGGCGCAGATCGTGGCCGCCAGCCGGTTCGGCATTCCGGCGCAGGTGCACGAGGAGTGCCTCACCGGGTTCGCGGCGTGGCGGGCCACCGTCTACCCGACCCCGCTCAGCTGGGGCGCGTCCTTCGACCCCGAACTGGTCGAGGCGATGGCCGATCGGATCGGGCGGTCGATGCGCGCCGCCGGTGTGCACCAGGGCCTCGCCCCGGTGCTGGACGTCACCCGGGACTACCGCTGGGGCCGCACCGAGGAGACGATCGGCGAGGACCCCTACCTGGTCGGGACGACAGGCGCCGCCTACGTGCGGGGCCTGGAGCGGGCCGGCGTGGTGGCCACGCTGAAACACTTCGCCGGCTACTCCGCCTCCCGGGGCGGACGCAACCTCGCGCCGGTGCCGATGGGCCACCGCGAGCTGGCCGACGTCATCCTGCCGCCGTTCGAGATGGCGCTGCGCCTCGGCGGTGCCCGCTCGGTGATGAACTCCTACGCCGAGATCGACGGCCTGCCCGTCGCAGCCGACCGTGGGCTGCTGACCGGGTTGTTGCGTGACGAGTGGGGCTTCACCGGCACAGTGGTGGCCGACTACTTCGCCGTACGGTTTCTCCAGACCCTGCACGGAGTCGCCGGGGATGCCGCGGACGCGGCCCAGCTCGCCCTGCGGGCCGGAATCGACGTCGAGCTGCCCACAGTGGACGCCTTCGGCGAACCGCTGGTGGAGGCGGCTCGCCGCGGCGACGTCGACGAGGCGCTGATCGACTGCGCGCTGCGTCGGGTGCTGATCCAGAAGATCGAGCTCGGTCTGCTCGACGAGGGCTGGCAGGAACTGCCCGACGACGTGGCGTCCCTGCGCTTCGACGACGAGGCCAGCCAGGACATCGCCCTTCGCCTGGCCCGGGAGTCGGTCGTCCTGCTGCGCAACACCGGCGTTCTCCCGCTGCCCGTGGGGAGCCGGGTCGCCCTGGTCGGCCCGGTCGCCGACGACCCGATGGCCATGCTCGGCTGCTATTCGTTCCCCAACCACGTGGGCGTCAACCACAGCGACTTCGGCCTCGGCCTGGACATCCCCACCCTGCGCGACGAGTTCGCCCGCCGCGTCCCGCTGCTCACCCACGAGTTGGGCTGCGCCATCACCGGCGAGGACACCTCGGGTATCCCGGCCGCCGTCGCCGCGGCCGCCGCCGCCGACGTGTGCGTGCTGGCCGTCGGCGACCGGGCGGGAATGTTCGGCCGGGGCACCTCCGGTGAGGGCTGCGACGCCGTCGACCTTCGACTACCGGGCGTGCAGAGCGACCTCGTCCGCGCCGTGCTCGCCACCGGCACCCCGGTCGTCCTGGTCTTGATGACCGGTCGCCCCTACGCGCTCGGCCCGGAGTTCGACGACGCGGCGGCCGTGGTGCAGGCGTTCTTCCTCGGCCAGCTCGGTGGGCAGGCCCTCGCCGAGGTGCTCACCGGCGCGGTCGAGCCCTCCGGGCGGTTGCCGGTCAGCGTTCCCCGCGATGCCGGCGGGCTGCCGAGCACCTACCTGGCGCCGCCGCTCGGCCGGCGCAACAAGGTCTCCTCGATCGACCCGACCCCGGCCTACCCGTTCGGCCACGGGCTGAGCTACACCACCTTCGAGTGGTCCGACGCGACGGTGGTAGAACCGCGCGAGGATCCGACTGCCTGGCCGGTCGACGGCGAGGTGCGGGTGCGGATCACCGTCGCCAACACCGGTGAGCGGGCCGGCACCGAGGTCGTGCAGCTCTACCTGCACGACCCGGTCGCGCAGACCACCCGTCCGGTGGTCCGGCTGATCGGCTACACCCGGTTGCCGTTGGCGCCCGGCGAGGTGGCACACGTGACGTTCGGCGTACCGGCCGACGTGGCGTCGTTCACCGGGCTGACCGGCCAACGGATCGTCGAGCCCGGCGACGTCGAGCTGCGCTTCGGCCGATCGAGCGGCGACGTGATGGCGGCCCTGCCGCTGCGACTGGTCGGCACCGAGCGCCAGGTCGGTTTCGAGCGGGAACTGCTCAGCTCGGTGCGGGTCGAGCCACTCGTGGCCGTTCCACAGTCGGCATAGGAGGCCACGGATGACATCCACCCTGCGGCCACCGCCGCCGGCGCCGCCGAGTTCTCCCCAGCAGGCGCAGAGCCCTGCCCCGCGCTCGCCACGACGCCGTCGCAGTTGGCGGCAGGCACTGCGCCGGGACTGGCAGCTCTACTCCCTTGCCGTCCTGCCGCTGCTGTTCTTCCTGGTCTTCCGGTACCTGCCGATGATCGGCAACATCATCGCGTTCCGCCGGTTCAAGCCGGGCGGCAGCATCTTCGGTGAGTACTGGGTCGGGCTGCGCTACTTCCGGATGTTCCTCAGCGACCCGACGTTCTGGGAGGTGTTCACCAACACCCTGGTGCTGGGGACGCTGACCCTGCTGTTCTGTTTCCCGCTGCCGATCGTGCTGGCGCTGCTGCTCAACGAGGTCCGGGCCCGCCGCTTCAAGCGGTTCGTCCAGTCCGTGTCCTACCTGCCGCACTTCCTGTCGATCGTGATCGTGGCGGCGATGGTCATGCAGCTGACCTCGATCGAGGGCACTGCCAACCAGATCGTCAGCCTGTTCGGTGGCGACCCGGTGGCGTTCCTGCAGAAACCGGAGTGGTTCCGCACCATCTACGTCTCGTCCGAGGTCTGGCAGACCGTCGGGTGGGGCACGATCCTCTACCTCGCCGCCCTCACCACCATCGACGAGGACCTGTACGAGGCCGCCCGGATCGACGGCGCCGGCCGGCTGCGGCAGACCTGGCACGTCACGTTGCCCGGCATCCGTCCGACGATGGTGACCCTGCTGATCCTCAACATCGGCAGCTTCCTGGCGGTCGGGTTCGAGAAGATCCTGCTGCTCTACAACCCGTTGACGTATCCGACAGCCGACGTGGTCTCCACCTATCTGTTCCGGATGGGCTTCCAGTCGAGCAACTTCAGCTACGCGGCCGCCATCGGTCTCTTCGAGGCGGTGATCGGGCTGATCCTCGTCCTGTCGGCGAACGTCATCTCCCGTCGCACGGTGGGGACGAGCCTGTGGTGACCCTCGGTACGAAGATCGACGCCCCGACGACGCGCGGGCCGGTGGACAGTCGGGGTTACCGGATCTTCCGGGTGGTCAACACTGTCGTCCTGCTCGGCGTCGTGGTCGTGACGCTGTACCCGTTCCTCAATATCGTGGCCCGCTCGCTCAGCGAAGAGGCCTACATCATCGCCGGCAAGGTGACAATCGTTCCGCGTGGGTTCGACCTGACCGCCTACAAGCTGCTGATGTCCGACGCGATGTTCTGGACGAACTACCGCAACACTGTGGTGTACACGGTGGTCGCCACACTCATCTCGATCGTGCTGACCACGTGTTACGCGTACGTGCTGTCGAAGCCGCAGCTCAAGGGGCGCCCGTTCCTCATCGGTGTCGCGCTGTTCACCATGTTCTTCTCCGGTGGCCTGATTCCCAACTACGTGCTGGTCACCAGCCTGGGCATGAAGAACACCATCTGGGCCGTGGTGATCCCCAACGCCATCAGCGTGTTCAACCTGCTGGTGATGAAGGCGTTTTTCGAGAGTCTGCCGAGCGAGTTGGAGGAGGCCGCGGCGGTCGACGGGCTGAACACGTACGGCATCCTGCTGCGGATCGTGCTGCCGCTGTCGAAGGCGATCATCGCGACGATGGTGCTCTTCTACGCGGTCTCCTTCTGGAACTCGTGGTTCACCGCGTTCCTCTACATCGACCGGCAGGATCTGCTGCCGGTCACCGTGTACCTCCGCAACCTCATCGCGGGCGCCACGAGCGCCGAGTCGGCCGCTGCCGACGCCGACAAGGTCCAGGCCGCGGCCACCCTCCAGGCCGTGACGATCGTGCTCACCACCCTGCCGATCCTGGCGATCTACCCCTTCGTCCAGCGGTACTTCGTCCGCGGCGTGATGCTCGGCGCGGTCAAGGGATGACGCCGGCGCCACACCGCTTCCCCAACGCAACCCCCCCACCACCGAAAGGACGAGCCATGCTCCACAAGACGTGGCGCCGCGTGGCACTAGCCACCGCGGGTCTGCTTGCGCTCTCCCTTGCCACCGCCTGTTCCGAGGACCCCGGCGAGTCGACTGACCTCTCCGGGAACCGGGTCGGCGCGATGGCCAACTACGGCGTCGGTGACCAGTTCAAGGCCACCGAGGCGCTCTCGTTCTCCACCCTCTACAACAACCACACGTTCTACCCGCTCAAGGAAGACTGGCTGTTCTGGTCGGAGCTCACCAAGCGGACCAACGTCAAGATCGATCCGGTGGCCGTGCCGCTGAGCGACTACGAGCAGAAGCGCAGCCTGCTGATCGGCGCCGGGGACGCCCCGCTGATCATCCCGAAGACGTACCACCCGCAGGAGAACGCGTTCGTGTCCTCCGGGGCGATCCTCCCGGTGAGCGACTACCTGGACCTGATGCCCAACCTCAAGGACAAGATCGCCAAGTGGAACCTCAAGCCGGAGATCGACAACCTGCGACAGTCCGACGGTAAGTTCTACCTGCTCCCCGGCGTCCACGAGAAGCCCACGCAGGACTACACGGTCCTGGTGCGCACCGACATCATGCAGGAACTCAACCTGGCCGTCCCGAAGACCTGGGACGAGCTGTACACCGTGCTCAAGGCGATGAAGGCGAAGTACCCGAACGTCTACCCGTACTCCGACCTCTTCAGCAAGCCCAACCCGACCGGTGCCCTGCTGAACATCCTCGGCTCGGCCCACGGCACCCAGGCGGGCTGGGACTACCAGCACGCCACCTGGGACCCGGCGGCGAAGAAGTTCAACTACACCGGCGCGTCCGAGCAGTACAAGCAGATGCTCACCTACCTGCACAAGCTCGTCGCCGAGGGCCTGCTCGACCCGGAGAGCTTCACCCAGACCGACGACCAGGCACGCCAGAAGCTCGCCAACGGCAAGTCCTTCGTGGTCACCGGCAACGCGCAGACCCTGGTCAACAACCACCGGCCCGACCTGGCCAAGACCCTGCCGAACGCCAAGATGGCCAAGATTCCGCTGCCCATCGGCCCGGCCGGCGAGATCAACCCGTTCCCGCGGTTGGAGAACGGCATCATGATCTCCACGAAGGCCCGGGAGAGCAAGAACTTCGTGGCCATGATGCAGTTCATCGACTGGCTCTGGTATTCCGACGCCGGCATGGAGTTCGCCAAGTGGGGTGTCGAGGGCACCACCTTCACCAAGGACGCCTCGGGTAAGCGCTCGGTCACGCCCGACGTCGACTTCCTCGGGGTCAACCCGAAGGGCACCAAGCACCTGCAGAAGGAGTTCGGCTTCCAGAACGGCGTCTTCTCCTACGGTGGCACCCCCGACCTGGTCCGTGGGTTCTTCTCGCCGGAGGAACTGGAATTCCAGAAGGTGATGGACGCCCGCAAGCCGAGGCTGGTGCCCCCGCCCGCTCCGTTGAGCGACGAGGAGCGCGAGCAGGTGTCGCTCTGGGAGACCCCACTGAAGGACTTCGTCACCCAGAACACGCTGAAGTTCGCCCTGGGTCAGCGTCCGCTCAGCGAGTGGGACGCGTACGTGGCCGAGCTGAAGGCCAAGAACTCCGACCAGTACATCGACCTGGTCAACAAGGCGTACGAGCGGTTCCAGAAGAACAACGGCTGATCAGCGGGAGTCCGGTCGGGCGGCCTCTCGCGGCCCGGCCGGACCCCCGGCGACCAGGGATCAGCTGAGTCGACCGGAGGGAGCGACAGTGAGTGGCGCGACTCAGACCCGGCGACAGTTCGGCGACGGACCACTGTCGCGGATCACCTCGCGCGTCTACATCCTGCTCGTGGTCGAGCTGCTCCTGCTGCTCACCACGTTGCCCGCCCTGCTCCCGCTGCTGGTACTGGGCCGCGATCCGAGCAACCTGCCGCTGGCCGCGCTCCTCCTGGTACCGGTCGGCCCGGCGATCTCCGCCGCCCTGTACGCCCTGCGCCACCAGCGAACCGACCTGACCGACCTGCGTCCGGCCACCCTGTTCTGGCGTGGCTACCGGGCCAACGTGCTCGGCGTGCTGCGCGTCTGGGTGCCGACGCTGCTGTGGCTGACAGTGCTCGCCGTGAACCTCGCCTACTCCGGCGCGGTCGGACTGTCGAGCTGGTGGGCGGTGCCGCTGGTGCTGATCGGAGTGGGCGTGACGCTCTGCGCGGCCAACGCCCTGGTGATCACCTCGCTGTTCGACTTCCGCACCCGCGACGTGCTCCGGCTGGCCGTGCACTTCCTCGTGCGTACCCCCGGTGTTCCCGTCGGCAACGCCCTGCTGCTGGCCGCGGCGGCCGGGATCACCACGGTCTTCTCCGAGGCGGTGCTGATGCTGCTCGCGTCGATCGCGGTCCTGGCGTACCTGCGCATCAGCGACCCGATGATCCATCTGATCCGGAAGGAGTTCACCTCGTGAGCCTGCCCCTCAGCGCCAAGGTGCCCTTCGGGGGCGACTACAACCCGGAACAGTGGCCCGAGGACGTGTGGAAGCAGGACTACCGTCTCTTCGACACCGCACGGATCGACCTGCTCACCCTCGGGGTGTTCGACTGGGCGCTCACCCAGCCCGCCGAGGACACGTACGACTTCGCGCTGCTGGACAGGATCGTCGAGCGGGCCAGTGCCGAGGGACGCGGGATCTGCCTGGCCACCGGCACCGGCGCCCACCCACCTTGGTTGGCCAGGGCGTACCCCGAAGTGACCCGGACCGACTTCGAGGGCCGCAAGCACCGCTTCGGCCAGCGACACAACTCCTGCCCCAGCTCGCCGGTCTTCCGTCGGCTCTCGACGGAGCTGGCCCGCCGGGTCGCCCGCCGCTACGCCGACACCCCGGCGGTGCTCGCCTGGCATGTCAGCAACGAGTACGGCGGCGCCTGCTACTGCGCGCTGTGCGCGGCCGGCTTCCGGAGCTGGCTGCGCCACCGCTACGGCACCCTCGACGAGCTGAACGATGCCTGGTACACCACCTTCTGGTCGCACACCTTCAGCGACTGGGACGAGATCGAGCCGCCGTCGGCGCTGACCGAGCACTGGCGCGGCCCGGACCACACCGCGTTCCCGGGCATCACACTGGACTACCTGCGGTTCACCTCCGACGCGATGCTGACCAACTTCCGCGACGAGAAGGCCGCCATCCGGGAGTCCAGCCCGACGCTGCCGGTGACCACGAACTTCATGGGCATGTACCGGCCGATCGACTACCACCGCTGGGCCCCCCATCTGGACTTCGTCTCCTGGGACAACTACCCGCCCGACGACGAGTCGGCGGCCCGGATGGCGCTGACCCACGACCTGATGCGCGGGCTCAAGGACGGCCAGCCGTTCTGGCTGATGGAACAGACGCCGAGCTTCACCGCGTGCCGCGACGTCAACCCGTTGAAGCGCCCCGGTCTGATGCGGCTGTGGAGTTGGCAGGCAGTGGCGCACGGCGCTGACGCGGTGCTCTTCTTCCAGCTGCGTGCCTCCCGTGGTGCCAGCGAGAAGTACCACGGTGCGGTCATCGGGCACGCCGGTCGCTCCGACACCCGGGTGTTCCGGGAGGTCGCCGAGCTGGGCGCCGAGCTGGAACGGCTCGGCCCGGCGTCGCTGGGCGCGCGGACCCCGGCCCGGGTGGCGCTGCTGTTCGACTGGGACAGCTGGTGGGCGTTGGAGCTGTCCGACGGCCCGTCCCGGCTGGTGCGCTACCAGCAGGTCGTGCTCGCGTACCACAGGGCGCTCTGGGACGCCGGTGTGGACCTGGACGTCGTCGCGGTGACCGCCGACCTGTCCCGTTACGACGTGGTCGTGGCCCCGGCCCTGCACCTGCTCAAGGGCGACCTGCCGCAGCGGCTGGAGGCGGTGGCGACGCGCGGCGGGTCGGTGCTGACCACCTACCTGTCCGGCCGGGTGGACGAGAACGACCAGGCGTTCCTGATGGACGTGCCGGGCCCGCTCGGGCAACTCATGGGCGTCCGGGTCGATGAGTGGGACGCCCGCGGCCCGGAGGTGGTCAACCCGGTCCGCCTCGGCGACGGTGTGGATCAGCTCGACGTCGACGCGCGGCTGCTGTTCGAGCTGGTGATTCCGCAGGGCGCGCAGGTCGTCGGCACCTACCAGGCCGACTTCTACGCGGGCACCCCGGCGGTGACCCGCAACTCCTTCGGTGCCGGCGACGGCTGGTACGTGGCCGCCGGGCTGGACCAGGCCGGGGTGTCCTGGGTGGTGCGGCAGGTGCTCGCCCGGCACGACCTGCTCGGGCCCTACCCGGACGTGGCAGACCTGGAATCCGCCGTGCGGGTCGCGGCGGACGGGTCGCGGCTGCTGTTTCTGCTCAACCACCGCGCCGAGCCGGTCGAGGTGACCGCCCGGACCGGCGGCGTCGACCTGCTCACCGGCGACCGTGCGGCGGCCGGCGGTGCCCTGCGGCTGCCGGCGTACGGGGTTGTCGTGCTGAAGGAGGACCGGTGAACGCCGAAGAGTCGGTGGAGTTGGAGCAGCTGATGTTCGTCGAGGAGCCGATGGACGCTGACGAGCCACGCGTCCACCCGGCCTGGCTGCCCCCGGAGGCGTTCCGGTCGCTCGGCGCGCGCCGCGTCCTGCTGCACGGCGAGGGGTTGCTCGTCGACACCGTCCTCAATGAGGTCTCACGCGCCTGCGCCCGTTACGGCGGACGGGTGTGGCACTCCCCGTCCTGGGACGTCGACGTCGATCTGGTGCTCGCCCTGCGCGACGCCGCTGAGCTGCCCAACCCGGCCGTGGAGGCGGCGCGCGCGGCCGGTGAGGCGGCGCTGGTCGAGCTGGACGACGGCGCGACACTCGGCGACGAGGGTTTCGTGTTGGCGCGGGCCGGCGACGTGACGGCGGTGCTGGCCGACGCGCCCGCCGGCCTGCTGTACGGGCTCTTCCACGTGGTCCGGCTCTGCGCGGCGGCCTTCGACCCGGTCCGACCGCCGGAGCGGCACCGGCCGGCGCTGCGCCGACGAATGCTGAACCACTGGGACAACGTGGCCGTGCACCCGGTGATGGGCCAGGTCGAACGGGGGTACGCGGGCGGCTCGATCTTCTGGCAGGACGGCCGTCCGCGCGGCGACCTGGCCCGGGTGCGGGAGTATGGCCGGCTGCTGGCCTCCTGCGGGGTCAACGCGATCTCGGTGAACAACGTCAACGTGGCCCGTACCGCGGCGCTGCTACTCACCGAACGGCTCGGTGACGTGGCCGAGATCGCCGACGCGTTGCGCCCGTACGGCATCCGGGTGCACCTGTCGGTCAGCTTCGCCGCGCCGGTGGTCCTCGGTGGCCTGCCGACCGCCGACCCCCTGGACGAGGCGGTGCGGGTCTGGTGGGCCGCTACCACCCGGCGGGTCTACGACCGGATCCCGGACTTCGGCGGCTACCTGGTGAAGGCCGACTCGGAGGGGCAACCCGGCCCGTTCACGTACGGCCGCGACCACTCCGACGGGGCGAACCTGCTGGCCGAGGCCCTCGCCCCGCACGGGGGAGTGGTGCACTGGAGGGCGTTCGTCTACAACCACCACCAGGACTGGCGGGACCGGTCCACCGACCGGGCTCGGGCCGCGTACGACCACTTCGCCCCGCTCGACGGGCGGTTCCGCACCAACGTGGTCGTCCAGGTGAAGTTCGGCCCGGTGGACTTCCAGACGCGCGAGCCGGTCTCACCGGTGCTCGCCGCGATGCCGGCGACCCGGCTGGCGGTGGAGTTGCAGGTCACCCAGGAGTACACGGGCCAACAGCGGCATGTCTGCCACCTCGGCCCGTGGTGGAGTGAGGTGCTCGGCTTCGCCCCCTGGGGGCCGGGCGGACGGACGATCGCCGACGTGGTCACGGGGGAGTCGGCGGTGGGCGGCGGGATGGTCGCCGTCGCCAATGTCGGCGACGACCTCTTCTGGACCGGGCATCCGTTGGCACAGGCCAACCTGTACACGTTCGGTCGGCTGGCCTGGGACCCTCGGCGGGACCCGACGGCGATCCTCGACGAGTGGATCACGCTGACCTTTCCGCCGTCGGCGACCGCCGACGCGGAGCTGGTGCGGCGAACACTGCACGAGATCATGGACGATTCGTGGCGCACGTACGAGCGCTACACCGCCCCGCTGGGCGTCGGCTTCATGGTCAACCCCGGCGACCACTACGGTCCCGGCGTCGACGGGTACGAGTACACGCGGTGGGGCACCTACCACTTCGCCGACCGCGACGGCGTCGGCGTGGACCGCAGCCGCGCGTCGGGTACCGGCTTCACCGGCCAGTATCCGCCGTACTGGGCGGACGTGTACGAGTCACTTGAGACCTGCCCCGACGAGCTGTTGCTGTTCTTCCACCACGTGCCGTACGGGCACGTGCTGCGCGGCGGCTCGACAGTCATCCAGCACATCTACGACACCCACTTCACGGGGGTCGAGGAGGTGACGGCGATGCGGCGGAAGTGGCAGACGTTGACCGGCATGATCGACCCGAGCGTGTACGAGCGGGTCGCCGAACGCCTCGACGAGCAGGTGCGCTGCGCCACCGAGTGGCGCGACCAGATCAACACGTACTTCTTCCGCAAGTCCGGGGTGCCGGACGAGCGAGGGCGGGACATCTACTGAGCGGTGGTGATGCGCGGCCCGGCCAATCGGTCGGGCCGCCCTCGTGCCGCGCGCCCCAGCCGGCCTGGCAGGTCCCGAAAACGTGCCGGTAAATTGTCGCCAGCCGCCGACGCCGACGATGCCCGTCGATGCCCATTGTTGCGCAGGTGACCGCTGGAACCGTTGCGGCGAAAGGTTTCCGGAAGTCTTGACAATCGAGTGTGCTCGATCGAAGCTGGCATGGTCACGCGAGCCGCGGTCAAGGTCGGGCGAAGGGCAGTCCTCGACTTAAGTCCCCTTCCACGCGCCTTTTTCGCAAGGGATCGCGACGATGACACTGAAGACGAGAATGCTTGGCGTCGTCATGGCGGCCGTGACACTGGCCGCCGCCGCGTTGACGTTCGCCACTCCCGCGTCGGCGGCGACGCTCACGCAGGTGACCAACTTCGGCACCAACCCGACCAACCTGCAAATGCACCTGTACGTCCCGGACCGGGTGGCGACCCGACCGGCGATCCTCCTGGCCATGCACTACTGCACCGGGACGGGCCCCGCGTTCCACTCGGGCACCCAGTACGCCTCCCTCGCCGACCGGTACGGGTTCATCGTGATCTACCCGTCGGCAACCCGCAGCAGCAAGTGTTGGGACGTCTACTCACCGCAGGCGTTACGCCGTGGCGGCGGCAGCGACCCGGTCGGGCTCATGTCGATGGTCGACCACGTGCGGCAGCGCTACTCCGCCGACCCCGCGCGGATCTTCGCCACCGGCACCTCTTCCGGCGCGATGATGACCAACGTCATGCTGGGCGTCTACCCGGACGTGTTCGCGGCGGGCGCCTCGTTCGCCGGGGTGCCGTTCGCCTGCTTCGCCACCGGCGGCACCTCGGAGTGGAACAGCCAGTGCGCCAACGGGCAACTCGTCCGGACCGCGCAGCAGTGGGGTGACCTGGTCCGGGAGGCGTACCCCGGCTACACCGGCCAGCGACCCCGGATGCAGATCTGGCACGGCACCAACGACGAGACGCTGCGCTACCCGAACTTCGGCGAGCAGGTCAAGCAGTGGACCAACGTGCACGGTCTGAGTCAGACCCCGACGTACACCGACTCCCCGCAGTCCGGCTACACCCGCACCCGGTACGGCAGCAGCGGCCCGATGGCACCGGTCGAGGCGATCAGCATGCAGGGTGTCACGCACAACCTGCCGGTCGACGCCGCGCAGGTGATCCGCTTCTTCGGGCTGGACGGCACCGCGCCGCCGACCACTCCGCCCCCGACCACTCCGCCCCCGACCACTCCGCCCCCGACCACTCCGCCCCCGACCACTCCGCCCCCGACGACTCCGCCGCCGACCACGCCGCCGCCGACCGAGGGCGCCTGCCGGGTCGGCTACACGGTCAACGCCTGGAACAGCGGCCTCACCGCGAGCGTGGCCATCACCAACACCGGTGCCACCGCCGTGAACGGCTGGGCGCTGAGCTTCACGTTGCCCACCGGGCAGCGCATCACCAGCGGCTGGAACGCCCAGTACGCCCCGGCGAGCGGTGCGGTTACCGCCCGCAACGTCTCCTACAACAACACCATCGCCCCGAACGCGTCGGTCGAGATCGGCTTCCAGGCCACGCACGAGGGTGGCGCCGGCAAGCCCACCTCGTTCGCCCTCAACGGTGCCGCCTGTTCGGTGTCCTGATTTCCCTTCCCACCCCACCACCCCCAGAAGGAGTCACACGATGAGAAGTACGAGATGGAAGGCGGCGTCCAGAGCCGCCATCGCGCTGGCCGGCGCGGGTGCCCTCGCCGCCGGCATGGCGCTGTTCGTGACGGCACCCGCCTCCGCCGGGACGACGCTCGGCGCGTCCGCCGCCGAGAAGGGTCGGTACTTCGGCACGGCGGTCGCCGGGTTCAAGCTCTCCGACAGTGCGTACACGACGATCTTGAACCGTGAGTTCAACTCGGTGACGGCCGAGAACGAAATGAAGATGAACGCCACCGAGCCGCAGCAGAATCAGTTCAGCTACGGGGCGGCGGACCAGATTGTCAACCACGCGCGCAGCCGCGGGATGAGCGTGCGCGGTCACACACTGGCGTGGCACTCGCAGCAGCCCGGCTGGATGGAGAGCATGAGCGGCAGCGCGCTGCGGCAGGCGATGCTCAACCACGTCACGCAGGTGGCCACCCACTTCCGCGGTCGGGTCGTGGCGTGGGACGTGGTGAACGAGGCGTTCGCCGACGGCAGTTCCGGAGGCCGTCGCGACTCCAACCTCCAGCGCACCGGCAACGACTGGATCGAGGCGGCGTTCCGGGCGGCGCGTGCCGCCGATCCGGGCGCGAAGCTCTGCTACAACGACTACAACACCGACAACTGGACGCACGCCAAGACCCAGGGCGTCTACAACATGGTGCGCGACTTCAAGGCCCGTGGCGTGCCGATCGACTGCGTGGGCTTCCAGTCGCACTTCAACAACGACTCCCCGTACGTGAGCAACTACCGCACCACGCTGTCGAGCTTCGCGGCGCTCGGTGTGGACGTGCAGATCACCGAGTTGGACATCCAGGGCGCGTCGGCGAACACCTACCGCAGCGTCGTCGAGGACTGCCTGGCCGTGGCCCGCTGCAACGGCATCACCGTGTGGGGCATCCGGGACAGTGACTCGTGGCGGGCTTCGCAGACCCCGCTGCTGTTCAACAACAACGGCTCGAAGAAGCCAGCGTACGACGCGGTTCTCGCCGCGCTGAACAACGGCACCACGCCCACGGACCCGCCGACGGACCCGCCCACGGACCCGCCCACCGATCCGCCGACCGACCCGCCCACGACTCCGCCTCCGGGCCCGGGTGGCTGCACGGCGACGGTGTCGGTGAACCAGTGGACGGGTGGCTTCGTGGCGAATGTTCGAGTGACGGCCGGCTCGTCGGCCCTCAGCGGCTGGACGGTGACGATCGCGCTGCCGTCCGGCGCGACGGTCACCAACGCGTGGAGCGCCAACCGCAGCGGTAACACCGGCACGACGAACTGGACGAACGTGGCGTACAACGGCCAGGTCGGCGCCGGACAATCCACCGAGTACGGCTTCCAGGCCAACGGCACCGCCGGCAGCCTCAGCCCCACCTGCTCAGCCCGCTAAAGCCCCACCGGCCGGTGCGGAGGCGGCTCCCGCCTCCGCACCGGCCTCTCCCAGCTGTCGTTGATTAAAAGGTTTGCCTCACCCTGCCCGGCCTGTCATGACGCAAACCTCTTGATCACCGGGGACGAGGGCTAGTCGCCGGAGAAGCCCCAGAAGTAGATTTCCTCCGGCTTGCCCTCGGCGTCGTGCAGGACCGCGCACCGGCCGAACCATCTCTGCTCGGCCAGCCCTTCGATCGCGGGCAGGTGCTCGCGGGTCAGCCGCTCGGTGCCGGCATGGCGCATTGCCTCGGCAGCGCTCACCGGCTCGACAGTGCCGAATTCGGGCCGTTCGCCCTCGTCGAGGACTCGGTAGACGTCGAGGATGGAATGAGTGCCCGACTCCTGCACCCATTCATCGTTGAACAACTCTTTCATGGTGGCGGGACGGTTTGGATAGTCGCTCGCTGAGTTCGGGGTCTCACCCCGGGCCCACCAGTACTGGCCCTCGGCGAAGACAGTGTCCCGCAGGGCATCCAACGCCGCGTCCAGGTCTGGTTGGTACGAGACGACGTAGCTCCACCCGGATGCGCCCACCACTGCCTCTTTCCCTCAACATGTCAACGGTGCCGGCACGGTAGCGGGCAGCACCGACATCGGTGAGATGGGACCGTGGTGGCTAGCCGTCGATGCGGATGATGTTGCGGATCTTGTTGGACGCGTCCAGGGCGGCGACCTTGTACGCCTCGGCCAGCGTCGGGTAGTTGAACACCGCGTCGACCAGGTAGTCGATAGTGCCGCCGCAGCCCATCACCGCCTGACCGATGTGGACGATCTCGGTGGCGGCAGTGCCGAACACGTGCACCCCGAGCAGTCGGCCGTCGTCGGGGGAGACGAGCAGCTTCAGCATGCCGTACGAGTCGCCCACGATCTGACCCCGGGCCAACTCGCGGTACCGGGCGATGCCCACCTCGAACGGTGTCGAACTCTCGGTCAGCTGCGCCTCGGTCTGCCCGACGAAGCTGATCTCCGGGATCGTGTAGATGCCGATCGGTTGCAGGCCGTGCATCTCCCGGATCGGCTCGCCGCAGGCGTGCTGCGCGGCCAGCCGGCCCTGCTCCATGGACGTGGACGCGAGCGCGGGAAAGCCGATCACGTCGCCGACGGCGTAGATGTTCTCCACCTGGGTGCGGTAGTTGGCGTCCACAGTGATCCGGCCGCGTCGGTCCGCCTCCAGCCCGGCCGCCTCCAACGCCAGGTCGTCGGTCTGGCCCTGCCGCCCGGCCGAGTACATCACCGTGTCGGCGACGATCTTCTTGCCGCTCTTGAGGATGCACAGCGCCGCCGTCTGGTGCTTCTCCACGGCGGCGACCTCCTCGCCGAAGCGGAACGCCACGGACAGGTCGCGCAGGTGGTACTTGAGTGACTCGACGACCTCGTCATCGCAGAAATCCAACATCCGCTCGCGGCGTTCCACCACGGTCACCTTGGTGCCGAGCGCGGCGAACATCGAGGCGTACTCCATGCCGATCACGCCGGCGCCGACCACGACCATGCTGCGGGGTACGGCCTGGAGGTTGATGACCCCGTCGGAGTCCACGATCGTCCGGTCGTCGAAGTCGACGCTGTCCGGGCGGGCCGGGCGGGTGCCCGCCGCAATGACGATCTTGTCGAAGGTCACCTTGGACTCGCGGCCGGAGCCGCCGTCCACCCAGATCGAGTGCGCGTCGGCGAAACGCCCGGTGCCGGTGATCATCGCGACCCGGTTGCGGGCCAGTTGATTGCGGATGACGTCGGTCTGCCTGGTGATCACGTGCTGGGTCCGGGCCGCCAGGTCGCTGACCGTGATCTCGTCCTTGACCCGATAGCTGCTGCCGTACAGGTCCCGCTGACTCAGGCCGGTCAGGTAGAGCACTGCCTCGCGCAGGGTCTTGGAGGGCACGGTGCCGGTGTTTATGCACACCCCACCGATCATGTCGCGGCGGTCCACGATGCCGACCCGCCTGCCGAGCTTGGCGGCGGCGATCGCGGCCTTCTGACCGCTGGGTCCGGAGCCCAGCACCAACAGGTCGTAGTCATACACAGGCGTTAGCGTCGCAAGATGTCGCGGCCGGCGCCAGACCCCGGAGTCGAGCGTTATTCGTCTGCCACAGTGCAGAGGCCGCCGTTCAGCGTGAACTCCTCCGGCAGTTGCGTGCCGGAGGCGACGAGCCCCAGCGACACGGTGCCACCCGGCGGGATCACCGCGTTGCGACCGGTGTCGCGCACCCGCAGGTAGCTGTTGTTGACACGGTCGACGACCTTCGCGCCCCAGATGCCGTGGACCTGCTGGCTGGCCCAGAACCGCCACGTCATCGTCCACCCGTCGACCGCCGTGGTGCCGGTGTTCTCGACGACGAGACGCGCCACGAAGCCGTCCGACCACTGCCGCACGACGGATCGGACCGCGCAGCTCGGCGGCGGCGGCAGGGTGGTCACCGTGACCGGTGCGGACAGGGGCGAAAGGTGTCCGACCTCGTCGCGGGCCTGCACCACGAAGGTGTACGTGGTGTTCGGCGTCAACCCGCTGATCTGGGTCTTGGTGGGCGTGGGCGGGTACTGGTACAGCTCGCGGACCCGGGTGAGAGTGCCGCTGGCGTCGACCCGGAACACCTCGTACCGGTCCAGCGCGACGTTCTCCACGGAGGGAGCCCAGCGAAGCCACACCTGTGTGGCGCCGACGTCGTACGCCACCGGTTGACCCGGCGCGCTCGGCGGTTGGTCGTCTCCCGGTGGCATGGTCAGCCGCAGGGTCGGGTTGGACACTGAGCTGTTGCCGGCCGCGTCCAGCGCCCACACCGAGAAGGTGTACGTGCGCGACGGCCGCGGACCACGCCCACGTTGTCGGTCGAGGCCGCCCAGGTCAGCTCGACCGAGGTGGTGTCGATGGCGACGACAGTGATCGGGCCGGGTGCGGTGTCCCGTCAGCCGACGAGGCGGCGTTCCCAGGCCCAGGCGGCGATCTCGACCCGGTTGCGGGCCTTGAGCTTCATCTGCACGCTCGCCAGGTGGGTCTTGACAGTGCCCACGGCGATGAAGAGCTGGGTGGCGATCTCGGCGTTGGTCAGGCCCCGGGCGACGAGCTTCACGACGTCGAGTTCCCGGGGCGACAGGCCACCGTCGTCGCGCGCCGGAGCCGGCGAGCTGAGGTGCGCCAACAGCCGTACCGTGATCGAGGGGCTGATCAGCGCGTCGCCGGACACGGCCGCGCGGACCGCCTCCACCAGCAGGGCCGGGCCGGAATCCTTGAGCAGAAAGCCGCACGCGCCGTTGGAGAGCGCGGTGTGCACGTACTCGTCGAGGTCGAAGGTCGTCACGACGACCACTCGGATCGGGTCGGCGACGCCCGGCCCCGCGAGCAGCCGCAGTGCCTCAAGACCGTCGAGGCGGGGCATCCGGATGTCCAGCAGCACCACGTCCGGGCGCAGTCGTCGGGCCAGTTCGACGGCCTGGACGCCGTCGGCGGCCTCGCCGACCACCTCCATGTCCGACTGGGCTCCAATGATCATGCCGAAGCCGGTCCGGACCATGGCCTGGTCGTCGGCGATCAGCACCCGGATCACCGCGTCACCGCCACCTGGAGCGGGAACGCCGCGTCGAGCACCCAGCCACCGGCGACGCCGGGCCCGGCGGTGATCGTGCCGCCGAGGGCGCGTACCCGCTCGGTGAGGCCGATCAGGCCGAAGCCGTGCCCCCGGGCCGGCGCGGTCCGCGGCGACGCGCCGTCGTCGGCGACGCGGACCAGCAGCCAGTCCGGGGTACGCCGCACGGCCACGGTCACGGACCGCGCGTCCGGCGCGTGCTGGCGGGTGTTGGTGAGCCCCTCCATCACCACCCGGTACGCCGACGTCGAGACCTCCACCGGCAGCCCGTTCAGGTCGCCGTCGACGTGCAGTCGTGCCGGCGCGTTCGCCGCGCCGTTGAACCCGGTCAGCAGCGGCTCCAGTTCGGTCAACCCGGCCAGTGGAGCCAGCGGCGCGTCCGGCGGGGCGTCCGGGTTGCGCAGGATGCCGACCATCCGCCGCATCGAAGCCATCGTCTCCGCGCCGGCCCGCTCGATCTGCTCCAGGGCGACGATCACCCGTCGCGGGTCCTGCTCGGCGACGAACCGGGCACCCTGTGCCTGCACCACGATGCCGGTGACGTGGTGGGCGATGAAGTCGTGCAGATCCCGGGCGAACTCGGCACGTTGCTCGGCCCGGACCAGCGCGATGGCCCGCTCCCGGCCGGCGGCCACGATGCGCAGGTAGAGCCCCACCCCGGCGGCGCCGGCCGCGGCCAGCACCTGGAGCAGGCCGAAGATCACCAACAGGCTCTCGGTGCCGACGCGCAGCGGCATCGCGGCGACGGCGAGCCCGGCGGCCACCGCGGCCCACGGGGCGAGCCGCGGCGCGCCCCAGCGGGCCACCACGAAGACCACGCCGATCAGCCCTGCCGACTCGGCGAGCCCCCAGGTGCGGGCGAGCAGGATGCCGCCGCCTCCGGAGAGGAGCACCACCCCTGCGGTCACGGCCAGTGAGGCGCTGGCGAGTGCCAGTGCGGCCAGCGGCAGCCGGCGGGAGCCCAGCCGGTGCACCGGCAGCCACAGCGGCACCGTCGCCACCGCCAACCCCATCGGCACCAGGAGCAGGAGAGTACCGATGCCGGAGTCATCCGCCGTGCTGGCCGCAAAGTCGAAGAGGGCGAGCAGGCCGAAGGCCACCAGCCCGGCCGCCTGGGCCAGGCGTACCCACAGTCGTCGAAGATCCGGCGTGCTCATGGTGACCCAGCGTAGCCAGCCGGGTGGAGGTGGCGGATCGGCCAAAAGGCAGACCCGGCACCGGCGATACCCGGCCCCGGGCCGATGCGAACACCCGCCGGCGGCGGCGACGCTTTCCGGGTCACCACGCAGCCACTGGAGGAACGATGACAACCCACGCCCCGCCGGAGACCAGCCACGCCGCGGTCGCCGCGGTCGACCTGGTGAAGGTGTACGGCAGCGGCGACACCGCCGTCCGTGCCCTGGACGGGGTCTCGGTCGACTTCGGCCGGGCCGAGTTCACCGCGATCATGGGCTCGTCCGGGTCCGGCAAGTCGACCCTGATGCACTGCCTCGCCGGCCTCGACACGGCCACCTCCGGTCGCGTCCTGCTCGGCGGCACGGAGCTGACCGGCCAGTCGGACCGGACGCTGACCCGGGTACGCCGGGAGCGGATCGGGTTCGTCTTCCAGTCCTTCAACCTGCTGCCGCAGCTCACCGCCGCACAGAACATCACGCTGCCGCTGGACCTCGCCGGTCGGCAGCCCGACGCTGAACTCCTCGCGCACCTGGTGCGGGTGCTGGGCCTCGGCGATCGCCTGGACCACCGGCCCAGCGAGCTGTCCGGCGGCCAGCAGCAGCGGGTGGCGCTGGCCCGGGCGCTGGTGGCGCGGCCCGAGGTGGTCTTCGCCGACGAGCCGACCGGCAACCTCGACTCCCGCTCCGGCGCGGAGGTGCTCACCATCCTGCGCGACTCGGTGCGCGACCTCGGTCAGACCGTCGTCATGGTCACCCACGACCCGATCGCCGCGGCGTACGCCGACCGGGTGGTGCTGCTCGCCGACGGGCGGCTGGCCGGCGAGATCGACAAGCCGAACCAGGTGTCGGTCACCGACGCCCTGCGTGACCTGGCGGCCCGCCGATGAGGGCGACAGTGTTGCGTACCCAGACGACCGCCGCGGCCCGGCGGCCCGGCCGGCTGGTCCTGACCGGCCTGGCGATCCTGGTCGCGTCGTTCGTCGTCTTCGGCACCGTGCTGGTGCAGCAGATCACCGAACGGACCGTGCGGGACAACCTGAGCGGCACCCCGTCCGTCACCGAACTGGTGATCGGCAGCGTCGACGTGCCGCCACCCACAGTGATCGACGTGCGGCAGATCCGGGCCGTGCCGGGGGTGGCCGAGGCGGTGGCCCGGGTCTCGACCGGGGTCTCCATCGGCGAGGGGTACCTCAACCTCCAGTCCGATCCGGGCACCGGCCCGCTGAGCACGGTCCGAGTCATCGAGGGCAGCTACCCGGATCAGCCCGGCGAGATCGCGATCACGCCGCGCACCGCCGAACGGCTCGGGCTCTCGGTCGGCACCACCACCAGCGGCACGGGCGGTGAACTCACCACGCCCGCCCCACTCACCGTGACCGGCGTGGTGGAGACCAGCGCCGACGCCGGCTACGACGCGTACGCCCCGGACAGCGCCCTGATCGCCTGGGCGCGCCTGACGACTGTGGAGCGCGTCGACGTGCGGGTGGCGCCCGGCGCCTCGACCGACGCGGTCCGTCAACGGGTGACCGCAGCGGTCGCCGGCCAGCCGATCCGCTCCGGCGCCGAGGTGCGCGAGGCCGAGGCCCAGGCGGCGGCCCAACAGGTCGGGAGACTCTTCATCCTGGTCGGCATGTTCGTCTCCATCGCTGTCGTCGCGGCCGCGCTGGTGGTCACCTCGACCTTCCGCATCGTCTTCGCGCAGCGGATGCGGCAGCTCGCGCTGCTGCGGGCGGTCGGTGCGAGTCGGGCCACACTGGTCGCGGCCTTGACCGCCGAGGGAGCCCTGACCGGGCTGGTCGCCGGCGTCGTCGGGGTCGCCAGCGCCCTCACCCTCGGGTACGCGCTGCCGGCGATCATGCGCGCCGCCGGCCACGCGGTCTCCTCGCCGGGCCTGCCACTGGTGGAGGCGGTCACTGTGGTGATCGGCGCCGTCGTGATCACCGTGCTGGCCGTGCTGGCACCGGCGCTGTCGGCCGCCCGGGTCTCCCCGCTGGAGGCACTGCGGGCGGCGAGCGTCACCGCCGGCCGTCGCGGCATCGGCCTGCTGCGTCTGGTCTTCGGGCTGCTCCTGGCCGTCGGCGCGATCCTGGCGGCGGTCGGGACGATCAGCCAGTTGCCGAAGCCGGAGCAGTCGGACTACGACCCGTCGATACCGCTGCTCCTGCTGGTCGGGTCCGGCGCGTTGGCGTTCTTCGCGCTGGTGGCTCTCGGCCCGCTACTGGTGCGCCCGGTGCTGGCCGTTGTGGGTTGGCCGCTGCGCCAGCTCGGGCCGGTCGGGCGGATGTCGGTCGGCGGGATCGGCGGGACGCCGCGCCGCGCCGCCGCGGTCTCCGTCGTGGTCGCCCTGGGCGTGACCCTGATCTCAGGGGTGGTCATCGGCGGCGCGTCCTTGCAGATTCTCGCCGACCGCGAGATGGCGCTCTCGGCCCCTACCGACTTCGAGGTCACCAGCAACGGTGGGACGCTGCCGCCGGCCGTCGTGACCCGGGCCGAGGCGGCACACGGCGCGCTGGCGAATGTGGTGCCGTACCGGATGGTCGGCGACGTCACGCTGCTGCGCGGCGGCGACAAGCTCGGCGACGTCGAGTCCGGTTATCCGACCAGCGACCTGGACCTGGGCGCGTTGCCGAGCACCGGTGCCCTGGACGTGGCCCAGGGCACCCTGGCCGATCGTGGCCCCGGCCGGATCGTGCTCAACAGCTGGGTCGCGCGGGACGCGGGTCTGCGGGCCGGCGACACGGTCACGCTCGCCGTCGCCACCGGCAGTGTCGACGTGCGGGTGGCAGCGGTCCTGCCCGGCGACGGGCCGCTGCACGCCGGCATTCTCGCCGATCCGGCCGACCTGGACCGGCTCGGTGTGCCGGCCGCGTACACCGGTCTGCTGGCCGACGCGGCCGGGGCCGGCGAGGACGGTCGTACCGCCGGCGTGCGGGCGCTGCGGCAGGCGATCGGGGGCAGCGACGGGGTGGGCCTCGCGGTGCTCGCCGACGAACGGGACCGCAACGACGCGTTGGTGCGCACCCTGGTCTGGATCGCTGTCGGTCTGGTCAGCCTGACCGTGCTGATCGCTGTGGTCGGCGTGGGCTCCACGACCGCGCTCTCGGTGGTGGAGCGGGTACGCGAGTCCGGGTTGCTCCGGGCGATCGGGCTGTCCCGGCCCGGTCTGCGCACCATGCTGACCGTCGAGTCCGGCCTGTACGGGGTGATCGGCGCGACCATCGGCCTGGTGCTCGGCATTCCGTACGCCTGGTTGGCGGTCCAGACCCTCGGGATCGAGGCGCCGCTGACCGCGCCGGTGCTGCCGTTGGCCGGGCTCTTCGTGGTGCTGGTCGGGCTGACCGCGCTGGCCGGGGTGCTACCCGCCCGTCGGGCGTCGCGGGTCAGCCCGGTGGAGGCGCTGGGGGCCGACAACTGAGCACCGCCGTGGGGTGACGCCGCGCCTTCGGCGCCACCCCACGGCAGCATGGTCAGTTGGGGTTGTTGGCGTGGGTCAGCGTCTCCCAGGCGACGAAGAGGTTGTTGGTTCCGGCCGGACGTTGTTGCAGCGTGAGGGTCTGGGTGTTGGTCATGACGTTGCCCAGCCGGGTGCTCATCGCGTTGAAGCCGACCTCGGTGATCGGCCCGAGGCCCCGGGTGAGGCTGCCACCGCAGAGCCAGGAGGGCGGCGCCTCGCCGAGCTGGTAGCGCGAGTGGAATCCCAGCGCCTGACGCAGCCGCTCACCGACCTGTGGGTACAGGTCCCGTCCCTGGATCCGGGAGGTCTCCGCGACGTGTGAGATGGCGGAGATCCCGTATCCGGTGTGGACGAAGTCGCGGCAGGTTTCCTGCGCGAGGCCGGCGACGAAGGTGGACTGACCCTGCCAGTAGCCGATGATCTCCGCGCTGGTGTCCAGGCCGCTGCCGGGCATCGTGTACGGCAACGCGCCATCGCTGGGCAGGTAGACGAAGGCCCGGGTGCGGTTGAGGAAGCGGCTGACCGCCGCGTCGTAGGCGGACCGGTCCTCCAGGAAGACCGAGATGCCGACGGCGGCCTCCATCATTGTCAGTTCCCAGTTGCCGTTGCTGTTCGAGCCGTTGCGCACCACCGGCAGGTAGACGTTGCGCAGCATGGTGGCGAAGCGGTTGGCGTTGGGCCAACTCGTGTACGTGTACTTGATGATCTCGGCGGCCCGGGGCCAGACCGAGGCGGCCCAGCCCGTCTGCAGTGGGGCGTTGCTGCCGGTGTGGGCGGTGATGGTGGCCGACCACGCATCCATGATCTGGATCGACTTCTGCGCGTACCGGGCGTCGCCGGTGACGTACCAGGCGAGCGCGTCGGTGTACGCCGCGATCGCGTCCTCCCGCTCGTCGGTGCAGCCGTTGTTCGGGTTGGAGTAGGAACCGCACTCGACCACCGAACGGGGCGCCGGTGTGCGCGACAGGGAGGCGTACCGGCTGCTCATCATCTGGTTGTAGGCCGCCGCCCACGGCTGTGCGCCGGCCTGCACCCGGTCGCGGACGAAGTCGAGCTGGCCTCGGCTGACCAGCACGCCGGGGTGGGTGAAACCACCGGAGGGCGGTGGTGTGCCGCCGCCGGTCGGCAGCGCCCAGGTCTGGTTGGCGGTGCCGGTGCAGCTCCAGATCTGCAGCGGGGTGCCGTCGGCCGAGCTGGGACCGGTCGCGTCGAGGCACTTGCCCGAGGTCGGGTTGACCAGTTGCCCGGCGCTGGGCGACCACTGCTGCGCTCCGGTGCCGTTGCAGTCGTAGATCTGCACCCGGGCACCGTTGGCGGTGCTGGCGGCGGCGATGTCGAGACACTTGCCCAGCGCTCGGATCGTGCCGTCGTCGGCCACCGTCCACTGTTGCGCGGTGGAGCCGTTGCAGGTGAAGAGCTGCACCGGTGTGTTGTTGGCCGGGTTCGCGGCGGCCACGTCGACGCACTTGCCGCCGTACCCGGTGATGGCGCCGGTCGCGGCTGCGATGGCGGGCGATGCGCCGACGACCAGGCCGGTCGGTACGGCGAGCAGGGCCGCGGCGAGCGCGGAGGTCAGTCTGATGCGGGGGCGGCGGGGCAGGAGCCCGGCCGATCGTCGCGCCATGTGGGGGTCCTTCCGGGGCGGCGAAACAACTGTAAAGTGTGTTAATCATTACAGTCATACACACCGATATCAATGTCTTCGTCGCCACGGATGCCGTTACGGGTGCATGGACGCGCCCTTGAGTACCTTGTCCACCACGTTGCGCGGCGCGTGCAGGGCCAGGCCCACCAGGTCGAGCTTCTCCCGTCCGACCGCCCGAACGGCGGCGCGGTTGTCCCGGTCGTTGCCGGTGGCGAACAACTCGGCGGTGAAGATCGCCAGCCGCAGGCCACGGGCGAGGGCGCGCGAGTGCGCGCCGACCAAGGTTGCCCGGTCCCCGGCGAAGACCAGCACCGGCTGGCCGAACATCGGCAGGTAGCTGGTGCCGTCCGCGTCGCGGTACTCCTCGCCGACCAGCTCCGGCAGCGTGCTCGCGATGCCGCTGACCAGGAAAGCGGTAATGTTCAGCCGTTGCCAGCTCGCCAGGTCGTTGCGGAGCAGTACGGCGATCTTGGTGGGAAAGCGGATCGGTTCGGTCATGGCGTCGAGCCTGCCCGCCCCGACGCCCACCGGTCTTGTACGTTCTTAGCGTGGACACCCGCCCGGCGGGCTCGCACGTCAGCGCGTGGCGACCCGCGGTAGCCGGGGTCGCCGAGGTCTTCCACGCCCATTTCGTCGACCACGCCTACCCCCGGCACATCCACGAGGTGTGGACGCTGTTGATCGTCGACGACGGCGCGGTCCGCTTCGACCTGGACCGGCACCGGCACGGCGCGCTGCGCACGTCGGTCACCCTGCTGCCGCCGTACGTGCCGCACGACGGCAGCTCCGCCACACCCGACGGCTTCCGCAAGCGGGTCCTGTACCTCGACACCTCGGCGCTCGACGCCGAGCTGGTCGGCCGGGCCGTCGACGAGCCGGACCTGGCCGATCCGCAGCTGCGCGACCGGGTCCACCACCTGCACCAGGTGCTCGCCGCACCCGGTGACGAGTTCGAGGCCGAGAGCCGGCTCGCGTTCATCCTGGACCGGCTCCGCCGCCAGCTCCGCCAGCGCTCCCCGGCCGCTGTCCAGCCTCCCGGACGCGGCCTCGCGGTGCGACTACGGGAGCTGCTGGACGCCCGGACCGTCGAGGGCGTCACGCTGGGGGAGGCCGCGGAGCTGCTGCACGCCCACCCGACCCACCTGGTCCGGACGTTCACGCAGGTGCACGGCGTGCCACCGCACACGTACCTGACCGGCCGTCGGGTCGACCTGGCACGTCGCCTGCTCCTCGCCGGGCAGCGGCCCGTCGAGACCGCCGTCGCGGCCGGGTTCTTCGACCAGGCGCACCTGACCCGCCACTTTCGGCGCTACCTGGGCGTCAGCCCGGCCCGCTACCCCCGCCCGAGCTGAGTGGGGTCAGACGCGCTGGCCGCCGATGACGGCGAGCAGGCGCAGCTTCTCGTCACTCGGCGACCCGGGTACGGCGGTGAAGACCAACAGTGTCTGTGACTGGTCGGGATCCACCAGCGTCTGGCAGTGCAACTCCAACGCCCCGACCTCCGGGTGGACGAAGTGCTTGGGCGGGCAGTAGCCGGCGGGCACCGGGTGCTCCCGCCACAGTTGCGCGAACTCCGGGCTCCTGGCCAGCAGGTCGTCGACGAGCGCGGCGGCCCGCGAGCCGCGCCCGTCGCGGCTGTAGGAGGCATGCAGGTGTGCCACGAGGAGTCGACTCTGCGTCTCGTGGTCCTGCACCGGGTGCAGCTGCCGTGCCGTCGGGTCGGTGAACCAGCGGTGGTGCGCGCTGCGCGCCAACCCGCTGTACCGGGTCTCGTCACCGAGCAGGGCGACAGCCGGCGCGGTCTGCGCCAGGGTCTCGCCGAGGTGGTTCACCACCTGGGCGGGAGTGTCGTGCATCCGGTCGAGAATGCGCATCATCCCCGGGTTGACGTGGTCGGCCCGGACCGCGCGGTGTGGGACGGCGTGACCGGCGAGCTGGAACAGGTGGTCCCGTTCGGCGAGGGAGAGCCGCAGGCCCCGGGCCAGGGCGGCGAGCATCTGCTCCGACGGGTGCGGCCCGCGCTGCTGCTCCAACCGGCTGTAGTAGTCGGTAGACATTCCGCTCAACGTGGCGACTTCCTCGCGCCGCAGCCCTCCGGTGCGCCGGCGCGGGCCCCGGGGCAACCCGACGTCCTCGGGCTGGAGCGCCTCTCGGCGGGTGCGCAGGAAGCTGGCGAGTTGGGCGCGGTCCACGGTTTCTCCGATCACTGCATGCCGGCTGTCGACCGGCGCATCGAGTGCAACAGGGGAGACCCGGCAGGGTGTTCCGCCTCCCGGGCCGTCCCGTGCCGTCAGCGCTGGATGGACTTGGTCTCCAGGAACTCCTCCAGCCCGAAGCGGCCGAACTCGCGGCCGTTGCCGGAGTGCTTGTAGCCGCCGAACGGGGCGAGCGGGTTCCAGTGGCCGGCGTTCACGTCGACCTGGCCAACGCGCAGCCGCCGGGCGATCGCCAGCGCGTGCTCCGGCTCACCGAAGACGCCGCTGGTCAGGCCGTACAGCGTGCCGTTGGCGATGGCCACGGCCTCCTCCTCGTCGGCGTAGGGGATGATCGTCAGCACCGGGCCGAAGATCTCCTCCTGGGCGATCGCGGAGGCCGGGTCGACGTCGGCGAAGATCGTCGGCTGGACGTAGGCCCCGACGGTCAGCCCCTCGGGCCGCTGCGGGCCGCCGAACACGAGCCGGGCGCCGTCGGTGATGCCCCGCTCGATGTAGCCGACGACCTTCTGCCGGTGGGCCTCGGAGGCCATCGGGCCGATCCGGGTGGCCTCGTCGCCCGGGTCGCCGACGGTGTACTGCTTCGCGGCCTCGACGGCCAACGCCACGGCCTCGTCCTGCCGGGAGGCGGGCACCAGCATCCGCGGCCACGCGCCGCAGACCTGACCGCCGTTGCTGAACGCCATCATGAGACCCCGCTCGACAGCGGCGGGCAGGTCGGCGTCGTCGAGGATGATGTTCGCGCCCTTGCCACCCAGCTCCAGCGCGACCCGCTTGACGGTCGCCGCGGCCACCGCGGAGATCCGCTGCCCCGCCCGGGTGGAGCCGGTGAACGAGATCATGTCGATGTCCGGGTGGGCGGAGATCGCCTCACCGACGGTCGCGCCGGTGCCGTAGACGACGTTGAAGACACCCGCCGGTACGCCGGCCTCGGCGGCGGCCTCGGCGAGGATGCGCGCGGTCAGCGGGGCGTTCTCGGACGGCTTGAAGACCATCGTGTTGCCGGCGAGCAGGGCCGGCGCCAGCTTGGAGACGATCTGCTGAAGCGGGAAGTTCCACGGCGTGATCGCGCCGACCACGCCGATCGGCTCGCGGACGATCAGCGAGTTGCCGACCTCCTCGGCCCAGGCGAAGTCGTCGGCCAGACCGGCGACGGACTCGACCACAGCGGCCGGGAACGCGACCTGGGCGGTGCGGGACATACCGATCGGAGAGCCCATCTCGGCGGTGATCGCCTGGGCGATCTCCTCCGTGCGGGCGGCCAGGCCGGCGCCGAGGCGGCGCAGCACGTCCGCCCGGTGCTGCGGGGTGGTCGCCGACCAGGCCGCAAAGGCGGCTCGGGCGGCGGCGACGGCGCTGTCGACGTCGGCGGCGGTGCCGGCCGGGGTCTCGGCGACGACCTCGCCGGTGGCCGGGTTCACGACGGGAAGGGTGCCGGCGGAGCCGGTGACGGTCTCGCCACCGATCCAGTGGCCGGCGACGGTGTAGGTGGAAGGTGTCATGGACCGACCGTCGCACCGCTGCCGAACCCCAACCAGGTGCGGTTTATCCACGGTTCCGCGATCCCTGGCTGGGGCTCGGCCCCCTCAGAGCGCGAGGACGATCCGGCCGGCTGTGGTGCCGGCGCACTGCCGGGCCCAGGCGTCCGCGACGGCGTCGAACGGCACTGTCTCGTGGTCGACGGTGAGCCGGCCGGCCGCCGCGTGCCCGGCCACCACTGTCAGCGCTGCGGCCCGCTCGCCGGCCGACAACCCGTTGTTCGTGTAGCCGACCATCCGCAGTGCGCCGCTGCGCAGCACGGCGGACTCGATGGGTGCTGTCGCGCCGGCCGCGCTACCCAGGTTGACCAGCCGCCCACCCGGGCGCAGCACCCGCAGCGCCGCCGCTGCCGGGACACCGAAGACCGGGTCGAGGACGAGGTCGACCGGCCCGTCGGCGGCGTGGCGCAGCCGGTCGGCCACCGACGCGACATCGTCGTCGGGGAGCAGCGGGACCGAGACGGCGGCACCGAGCTTCTCGGCTCGGGCCCGCGCCGCGGCGGACCGGGCCACGGCGATGACCCGGCGGGCGCCGCCGAGCAGGGCGAGCTGGACGGCGGCCTGACCGACCACACCCCCGGCGCCGAGCACGATGACCTGTTCGCCGGCCGCCAGGCCGCCGGCGTGGGTCAGCGCCGCGTGCGCGGCGACCGCGGAGAGGCCGAGGGCCGCGAGCAGGGTCAGCGGTACGCCGGCCGGCAGCGCCACCACGTCGACGGTGGGGACTGTGACAGTGGTCGCCATGCTGCCGTCGACACCGGAGCGCATCCCGGCCGACGTGCCGAACCAGACCGCTGTGCCGTCGACGAGCCGACCGACCCCCTGCACACCCGGCACGTACGGGGTGCTCGGCGGCCCGAAGTAGCTGGTGCCGCTGGCGCAGAGCACGTCCAGCGGGGTGATCGGCACGGCCTCGACGGTGACCGCCACCGCACCGTCGGCCGGCACCGGCACCGGCGCCGGCCGCTCGGCGATCGTCGGTGCGACGCCGCAGGTGGTGAGCACTGCCGCGCGGATCACGTCGCGATGTCCGGGTAGGGCATCGAGAAGTGGGCCAGCCGCGCGCCGTACGACTTCTGGTATTCCAGCGGCTCGGTGTTGTCCCGCTCGAAGAGGGCGATGAAGAGGGTCAGGGTGAGGAACGGGTGCGCGCCCAGCTCGAAGAGCTTCACGTGGTCGTGGGTGGCCAACGCCTCGCGTTCCACGTCGTCGAAGCGCAGCCAGGTGCTCGCCTCGCCGGTGTGGCAGTTCAGCACCGTGTTGGCGCACTCGGCCTCCCACCAGGCGACCAGCTCACCCGGTTCGCTGCGGTAGCGCTCGACCAGCTCAGGATCCCGGTCGACCATGAAGAGGAACTTGTTCAGCAGATACTTGCTCACGTCGGCGCTCCGTTCGGGTACCAGGTGAAGTACGCCTCCATGGTGTGGAACAGATCGAGGGTGTCCACGTAGTCGGCCTTCACGCCGGCGCCGGCCACGCCCATCATCAGCATGAAGTCCATGAAGCCGTGGGTGGCGTTGCCCGGTGAGTGCAGGCTGTCCAGGGTGACCTCGCGCAGGCACTCGTCCAGGTCGCCGTTGGCGATCCACTCGACGGCCCGCTGGTCGAACTCCGGGTCCGGGCCGTGCGGGCCGAACTGCCGGGGGCCGCCCAGCTCCAGCGAGAGGTGGCCGGTGCCGATGACCGCCACCCGCAGGTGCGACGGCCACGACTCGACGATGTCGCGGATGCTCTGGCCGAGTTGGACGAAGCGCTTCGGCTGTGGCAGCGGCGGCGCGAAGATGTTCGTGTAGATCGGCACGATCGGCAGGTCGGCTTCGGGCCGCAGCGTGATGATCGGGCAGGTGATGCTGTGGTCGATGCGCAGCTCGTTGCTGAACGCGAGGTCGAAGCCGGCGTCGAGCCCGGCCCGCAGGATGTGCCCGGACAGGTCCTCCTGGCCCTTGAGCAGCATCCGGGGCAGCCCGAACTCGCGCTCCTCGTTGTACCAGTTGGCGTCGTAGTGGGGCGCCTTGCCGACCAGGAACTGCGGCATGTTGTCCAGCCAGAGCTGGTGGAAGTGGTCGGAGCCGACCATCACCAGCACGTCGGGTCGGGCCCGGGTCAACGTTTCCCGGAACGCCAGGATCTTGCGGGTCCACTCGTCGGCGAACGGTGGCCGGTCCTCGCCGGTGGCGGTGCTGGCCCGGTAGTAGAAGGGGTGGTGGGTGGAGGCGATGACCGCGACGATGGAGGCCATTCCCGCTCCTTTCGGGGGTGGAGGAGGAGATCAGGGTTCGTAGACGGCGTTGCGGTCGACGGTGCGGTAGATGTCCATGCCGAGCGGTCGTCGTCGCTCCTCGGCGAGGTGCCCGAGCAGCCCCGCCGCGCGGGCCAGCAGGGCGAAACCGCGCAGCATCTCGACCGGTAGCGCGAGGTCGGCGAGGGCCGCCCCGCAGACTCCGGCGCCGTTGAGTGGCAGGGTGCGGCCGAGCACCTGCGGGTGTACGCGTCCGATCGCCTCGAACAGCCGCAGGTGCGGGCCGTGCAGACCCTCCTCGGCGGCGATCCTGATCAGCACGGGGGTGCGCGGGTCCTGCTCCTTGTGCACGGGGTGCCCGAGCCCGGGGACCAGTCGACGCTCCCGTTTGGCCCGGGTGACCGCGTCGAGCGCCACCGCGTCGTAGTCGGTCACCTCGCCGGCCTGGGCGAGCGTGTCGGCGAGGAAGCGTCCACAGTCCTCGGTGACGCCGAGGAAGCGGGAGCCGCCGCCGAGCAGGCCGGCGGCGAGTGCGCCCTGCAACGACTCGGGCGCGGACAGGTACGTCAGCCGGGCGGCGATCGCCGTCGGGGTGAAGCCGTGGTCGGCGAGGGCCACCAGCACCGCCTCGAAGACCCGTACCTCACCCAGGGTGGGGCGGCGGCCGGCGACCAGCCAGTACGCCAGCTCGCCGAAGCCCACGGTGCCCATCAGGTCGGCGGCCAGGTCCTGCCCGAGCAGGGAGATGGTGGTCGGGTCGGAGGTGCCGATCCCGGTGGGGAAGCTCAGTTCTTCAGCCATGCGCGGATCTCCTCGCCGTGTTCGTCGAGCCCCGGCGGCGGCAGCTCGTACCGGGCCGGGGTGTCGGAGAAGGTGATGGGGTTGCGGACACCGGGCATGTCTCCGACGGTGACGACTGGGTCGAGCCCCAGCTCCTCGGCGAGCGCCACACCACCGTCGATGGTGTTGATCGGCGCGCACGGGACGCCGGCGGCGAGCAGGTCCCGGAACCACTCGTCCTTGGTCCGCTTGGCGAGGCGTTCGACAAGCAGGGGCCGCAACTGTTCGCGGTTGGCCGTGCGGTCCTGGTTGCGGCCGAAGCGACTGTCGTCCGGCAGGCCGGGCAGGTCGAGCACCTGGCAGAGCTTGCGGAACTGCCCGTCGTTGCCGGCGATGACGATCAGCTCGCCGTCGGCGGTGGGCAGTGGCTCGTACGGGAAGAGGCTGGGGTGCGCGTTTCCCATCCGGAACGGGACGGTGCCGCCGGCGACGTAGCCGCTGGAGTGGTTGACCAACCCGGACAGGGCGGAGCTGAGCAGGTTGACCTCGACGTGTTGGCCTCGTCCGGTCTCGCCACGGTGGTGCAGCGCGGCGAGGATGCCGATGCTGGCGTGCAGCCCGGCCATCACGTCGAAGACCGAGATGCCGGCCCGGTACGGCGAGCCGTCCGGGTCGCCGGTGAGGCTCATCAGGCCCGAGATGGCCTGCACCATGAGGTCGTAGCCGGGGAAGTCCCTACCGGCGCCGGTGCCGAAGCCGCTGATGCTCGCGTACACGATCTTGTCGTTGGTCGCGGTGACGGTGTCGTAGTCGAGGCCGAACCGGGCGAGGCCACCGGGCCGGAAGTTCTCGATCAGCACGTCGGCGCGGCGGGCCAACTCCTGCGCGGCGGCCAGGTCGTCGGGTTTCCTCAGGTCCAGGGCGACCGACCGCTTGTTGCGGTTGATGCCGAGGTAGTAGGTCGAGACCCCGTCGCGGGTGGGCGGCATCCAGGTGCGGGTGTCGTCGCCACCGGGGCTCTCAACTTTGATCACCTGGGCGCCCAGGTCGGCCAGGAGCATCGTCGCGTACGGCCCGGCGAGGATCCGGGAGAAGTCCGCGACGAGCAGGCCGGCCAGGGGGCCTGTCGAATGCTGCACCATGTTTCCGCCCGTTCTGCGGACACCTGTCCGCCGAGACAGCTTGCGATACCGCACGGTGCGTGTCAACGGTGCGTCTATCGAAGGGATCGCACTCTTGACACGTTTCGTGACCGGGACCACACTTGCGCCACTCGGGCTGGCCGCACAGCGGACAACAGTCCGGATTCCCCTCGTACTCCGAAAGGAGGGTGGCGAATGAGCGCAACTGACCGGCCGGTGGTCTTCCGTAACGGCCTGGTTCTCACCATGGACGACGCGCGCACGGTGCTGCCCGGCGCCGACGTGCTGGTCATCGGCGGCCGGATCGCGCAGGTCGGCGTCGGCCTCACCGCACCCGACGACGCCCTGGAGATCGACGCCACCGACGGCATCCTCATGCCCGGCATGGTCGACACCCACCGGCACCTGTGGCAGACCGCGATGCGCGGGTACGGCGCCGACTGGACCCTGACCCAGTACTTCGTCTGGTACTACCTCGAGTCGGGCAAGCTGTTCCGGCCCGAGGACGTCTACGCCGGCAACCTGCTCGGCGCGATCGAGGCGATCGACGCCGGCGTCACCACCACTGTCGACTGGTCACACGGGTTGCAGACACCCGAGCACGCCGACGCCGCCGTGGACGCCCTGGAGGCGGTCGACGGACGGTTCGTGCTCGCCTACGGCAACATCCAGCAGGGGCCGTGGGAGTGGGCCACCTCGCCGGAGTTCCGCGACTTTCACCGCCGCCGCATCGACGGTGGCAAGCTGGCCGGCTTCCAGTTGGCGTTCGACGTCACCGGCGACCCCGCCTTTCCGGAACGGGCCGCGTTCGAGGTGGCCCGGGAGTTGGGCGTCGCGGTGACCACCCACGCGGGCGTGTGGGGCGCCACCAACGACGACGGTATCCGGCTCATGCACGAGAACGGCTTCATGAACCCGTCGACCGTGTACGTGCACGCGGCGACGCTCACCCAGGACTCGTACAACCGGATCGCCGCGACCGGCGGCTCGGTCTCCGTCTCGACCGAGAGTGAGCAGAGCGCCGGCCAGGGTTACCCACCCACCTGGCAGTTGCGCCACCACGACATCCCGGTGTCACTGTCGATGGACACCAGCGTGTGGTGGAGCGGCGACCTCTTCTCCGCGATGCGCAGCACGCTCGGAGCCGACCGCTCCCGGGAGCACCTGGAGGCGCACGCCAAGCAGGAGACCATCACCCACTGCCACCTGCGCGCCGAGCAGGTCGTCGAGTGGGCCACCCGAGGCGGCGCCCGCGCGCTCGGCATGGACGCCACCATCGGCGCGCTCACCCCCGGCCGCCAGGCCGACGTCGTCCTGATCAAGAACGACGCCTCGCCAGCGATGTTCCCGATCCTGAACCCGCACGGTCACGTCGTCTTCCAGGCCCAGCGTGCCGATGTGCACACGGTGCTGGTGGGTGGCCGGGTCGTGAAGCGGGACGGTCGCCTCGTCGGCGTCGACCTCGCCGCCGCGCGGGCCAGGGCGGCCGCGACCATCGAGCACCTGCGCGAGACGATGGGGGAGGAGGCCTGGCAGCGGGGAATGAACCCGGACGTCCCCGAGACCGCGATCCTGGAGAACCCGTACCAGTACACCGAGTGGGACGCCGGGTCGGCGCAATGGAAGCATTAAGGACATGAGTGACAACGGAAGGGGCGCCGGGCCCGACTTCATCGAGGCTCTCGCCCGTGGCCTCGACGTCCTGCGCTCCTTCCGTCCCGCCTGCCCCTCGATGACGCTCAGCGAACTCGCCGCCGCCACCGGCCTGGCCCGCCCCACCGTCCGGCGCATCCTCATCACGCTCGAATCGCTGGGCTACGTCCGCGCGGTCGGCCGCGGCCACACCCTCACCCCGCGCGTCCTGGAGCTGGGGATGGCGTACGTCAACGCGCTGAACATGTGGGACGTCGCCCGGCCGCACATGGAGAAGCTCGTGGCGCAGACCAACGAGTCGACCTCGATGGCCCAGCTCGACGGCAGCGACATCGTCTACGTCGCCCGGGTGGCCGTCCCCAAGATCGTCACCCTGGGCGTCACCATCGGCACCCGCTTTCCGGCATCCGCGACGTCGATGGGCAAGGTGCTGCTCGCGGCCCTCCCACCGGACACGCTGGCGACCGTCCTCGCCGAGCCCAGCCGCTCCGGCATCACGGCGCGCTGGCAGCCCGCGCCGGGTGAGCTCGACGCCGTGCTGCGCGAGGTCCGGGCAAAGGGCTGGGCGCTCGCCGACCAGGACCTGGCGCCGGGGATCCGGTCCGTCGCCACCGGCGTACGCGACGGCGACGGGCGGGTCGTCGCCGCCATCAACGTGACAGTGCACGCCGCCGAGACCTCGCTGGAGACCCTGCGCGAGGAGCACCTTCCGAGGTTGCTGCGCGCGGCCGCCGACATCGGGCACGACTGGGCGCTCACCGCCGCCGTGCCGGTGGTCACCGCCTAGGGCCGCGACCTACTGATCCTGAGCTTCGCGCGTCGTCCGGGACAACGGGGACACCCAACCGGATGCCATAGTGCCGCGATGAAGGCGGATCTGCACAGTTACTTGAAGGGCGGCCGCGAGTCGCTGCTGTGGAAGCTCGACGGGCTCGGCGAATATGACATCCGGCGTCCGTTGACCCCGACCGCGACCAACTTGCTCGGTCTGGTGAAGCACTCGGCGGCCATGGAGATCCTCTACTTCGGCGTCGTGTTCGGCCGACCGTTCGAGCAGGAGCTGCCCTATGTGGGCGACGGGGCGGAGACCAATGGCGACATGTGGGCGAGCGCTGATGAGACCCGCGAGGAGATCGTCGCACTGTACCGTCGCGCGATCGCCCACGCCGACACCACCATCGATGCCCTTGCACTGCATGAGGTAGGCCACGTGCCGTGGTGGGGCGATGCGGCGGTCACGCTGCACCACGTCCTGGTCCACGTCATCGCGGAAACCCAACGGCACGCCGGCCACGCCGACATCGTGCGTGAACTCATCGACGGCACGGCCGGGCTGCTGCCCAGGAACGACAACCTGCCCCGCGTGGACGAGTCATGGTGGCTGGACCACCGCCAGCGAGTGGAGCAGGCTGCCCTCGACGCCAGCAAGCGCAGCAACTAGCTCTCTGCCGGTCATGGCGGCCAGATCACCGGCCCTGATCCGTGAGCTCGACGGCCGAGGCGCCGCCACCACGCACGGCGCCTCCTCCACAGCGGTCTGGCTCCGCGAACGGTTACGCCTCACCATCCCCGGCCGCCCGCCGCCTCGTCGACCTCGCCGCCGTCCTGGACACCGGCAACCCCGGGGTACGCCACGCAACCTCACTGGGCAAACACCTGGCTCGCGGCTCTGCCGGCTGATTGCCACCCCGACGTCCGGCCACAGTCGCACGGCCGATCGGATACGTGGCCGGGCCGTCACGAAATCCGGCGGCGAATCGTCACAGCTGGCGGTTAGTCTTCCTCCGCGCGCCGTCGTCCTGGCACGTCGCGCCCCGCGCCCGGTTGGCGCGGCATCGCCGCCACCGCCCACCGTCGGCCGGCTCAATCGACTTCAGGAGAGTTAGTGACACAGCAATCCCTCGCGACATCGGACAAACTCGACGCCGCGGTGCTCAAGGTGGCGGGCGTCGTCGTCCTTGGCGCGATCATGTCGATCCTCGACGTAACTGTGGTCAGCGTGGCGCTGCCCACATTCCAGAGCGAGTTCGACGCGTCCTACGCCCGCGTGGCCTGGACCATGACCGCCTACACCCTCGCGCTCGCCACCGTGATCCCGCTCAGCGGGTGGGCGGCGGACCGGTTCGGCACCAAACGGCTCTACATGGTGGCGCTGGCCCTGTTCACGATCGGGTCGGGGCTCTGCGCCATGGCCGACACGATCGGCGAGCTGATCGGCTACCGGGTCCTGCAGGGCCTCGGTGGCGGCATGCTCATGCCGCTGGGCATGACCATCATGACCCGGGCGGCCGGGCCGCACCGGATCGGCCGGCTGATGGCCGTCCTCGGCATCCCGATGCTGCTGGGGCCGATCGGCGGCCCGATCCTCGGTGGTTGGCTGATCGACACCGCGAGCTGGCACTGGATCTTCCTGATCAACCTGCCGATCGGTCTGATCGCCCTGATCTACGCGCAGGTAGCGCTGCCGAAGGACGCGCCCGAGCCGTCAGAGTCGTTCGACTTCGTCGGCATGCTCATGCTCTCGCCGGGCCTCGCCCTGTTCCTCTACGGCGTCTCGTCCCTGCCGGAGGCGGGCACCTTCGCCGAGGCCAAGGTCTGGGCCCCGATGTTGGTCGGCGGCGCGCTGGTGGTGGCGTTCGTGCTCTACTCGTTCAAGCCCCGGCACCCGCTGCTCGACCTGCGGCTGTTCCGCAACCGCAGCCTGACCATCGCGTCGGTGACGATGTTCGTGTTCATCATCGCGTTCATGGGCGCCGGCCTGCTGTTCCCGAGCTACTTCCTGCAGGTGCGCGGTGAGTCGACGCTGGCCGCCGGTCTGCTGATGGCGCCGCAGGGCATCGGCGCGATGATCACCATGCCGATCGCCGGCACGCTGGCCGACCGGGTGCCGATCGGGCGTACCGTCCCGTTCGCGCTGGGTCTCATCGTCGTCGGGTTCTTCGGTTTCACCCAGGTCGACCCGCAGACCTCGTACTGGCTGCTCGGTGGGTCGTTGTTCGTGATGGGTCTGGGCATGGGCGGCACGATGATGCCGATCATGACGTCGGCGCTGCGGACGTTGTCGGCCAACGACGTGGCTCGCGGCTCGACGCTGGTCAACATCCTCCAGCAGATCGGCGGCTCGGTCGGCGCCGCCGTGATGTCGGTGATCCTCACCAACGAGCTGAACGGCTCCCGGCCGATCCCCGGCCTGGTGGACGAGAGCGGCAAGCCGGTCACCGAGGCCGGGCTGGCCATCGCCGCCCAGCAGCGGCCGGAGCTGCTCCAGCAGATGCCGGTCGACCCGTCGATCATCGAGCGTGGGCTGGACTTCGCCGCCAAGTCGTTCGCGACCACGTTCTGGGTCGCGTTCGCGCTGGTCGTGCTCACGATCATCCCGGCGGCGTTCCTGCCGCGCCGACGTCAGCCGGCGCAGCTCGACGACCCGCAGGGCGAGCAGGTCAAGACGCCCGTCGTCATCCACTGACCGACCCCGCCGCGCCCGGCACCCCGGGTGGTGCCGGGCGCGGCGGGGTCGGTCAGTGGATGACGACGGGCGTCTTGACCTGCTCGCCCTGCACCCCGTGAGGTGCCGGGCGCGGCGGTTCGGCGTCAGCGCAACGGACCGTCGCCGGGCCCGTCCGGGTCCTCGACCACGTGGACCGCCGCTTCCTCCGCGCTGGCGGCACCCGCGTCGATGCCGGCATCCCACGCCACCGACTCGGCCTCGTCGTCCTCGCGGACGCCCTCGTCGTAGGCGACGAGACGGCCGGCGCGCGCCTCCGCCTCGTACCCCCGACGGGTCAGCTCGTCCTCGTCGTCGCCACCCTCGGCGTACGGGTCGACATCTGGCACCTCCTGGGCGAGGTGTTGCGCCAGGGACTCGCCCGCGCGTTCCTCGGCCGGCGTGGTGCCGAACCGGTTTGCCGCCGTCCAGTGGTCCTCGGCGATGATGCCGGTGTCGAGGGGGTCGCCGACCCGGTCGTCGTCGAGGGTGTCGGAGGCGTCCAGGACCCCGTCGTCCTCGGCGACGTTCCACTCGTCGACGGAATCCATCCGTTCGGTCTGGCTCACGGCGGTCTCCTCTTCGTCACGGTGCAGCAAAGCGCTCAGCCTATGACCATGCAACGCGTCCGCCCGCCGAGGTCTGCCCGCTGTGACGAACGGACCTCGGGACGGGCGGTGCCACTGTGGGTCACCGCTTCAGCAGCTCCACCACGGCGTCGGTGAACTCCACCGGCTGCTCGATGTGCGCGAAGTGTCCGCTTCGCTCCAGCGTCACCAGCCGCGAGTCCGGAAGCCCCGCGTGCAACTGCTCGGCCCAGCGAGGGCCACAGATGAAGTCGTACGCCCCGACGATCACCACGACGGGCACGGTGATCTCACCGAGGCTCTCCCGCACGTCGAAGGGCGTGGGGTCCTGCGCGCCGGCCGGCGTCGCCCAGATCCGGACGGCCGCCTGAAACGGGGCGAACTCGTCCTGTCGGCCCCAGAAGTCCGCGAAGTACACCGGCAGGGCGGCGCGCAGAGCGGCCCCCAACGACTCGTCGTCCGTCGCGCCGCCGATCTGCGCGAAGGCAGCCGGGACCGCTGCCGCCTCCGGCCGGTCCGGGTGCCGCTGCGGGTAGGCGGCGAGGCCGGCCATGGCCTCGCCCCAGAACTCGGCGCCGGTGACGGGCGAGGTGTCGTACAGGGCGAGGCCGGAGATCCGGTCCGGGTGGGCGAGCGCGTACCGCTGGACGACGAAACCGCCGTGCGAGTGCCCGAGGAGGTACACCCGGGGTTCGCCGAGGTGCTCGACGACGGCGTGCAGGAACCGGACATACGTGTCGAGACGGTAGTTGTCGGGGTTGTCGAGCTGCCCCGACGCGCCAGTGCCCACCGGCTCGACGTAGACCATTGTGAAGTGCGTCTCAAGGCTGGGCGTCCGCAGGTAGGCCCACTCGATGCCCGGCCCGCCGGAGTGCGCCACGCAGACCGGACCGGTGCCGGCGACGTGGTAGACCTGCCGAACGCCATCCACTGTGAACGTGTGGGCGCCGGGTGCGAGGGCGCTGACGTCGTGGCTGGTGAAACCCATGAACTATCTCCCGATCCGAGACCCGCGCGGCGTCGGCCGACACGGCGACTGATGCAATGACGCGGACCAGATGCGCGGGTCGGGAGGAAAGTTCGCTCGGTCGGAGAAGTTTTTTCAGACCAGCGCGGGGACGGGATGGAAGAGGGTGAGCTGGCGCACTCGGCCCTCGCGTAGCACCTGCAACCACAGCGCCGCGGGTGGGCAGTGCTCCGGGTCGTCGGGTGGGCTGATCAGGTCGGTTTCCCAGATCAGCACGTCGCCGCTGGCCACCACGTTGCGCAGCCGCTGACGTACCCCGGCGGTCAGGTCGCGGTTCATACCGTTGATGGCCAGGTCACGGCCACCGCGCGGACCGCCCGGCACGATCATCTCGGCGTCCGGCCACCAGCTCTCGTGGACCACCCGCTCGAAGTCGCCGCCCATCGCCGTGGTGATCATGTCTTGGCCCTCCCGCCACCGCGAGTCGTTCGAGGCGGCGACGTCCGGGTGCGCGGCGTCCGCCGCCGTCCGCAGGCCGCCGGCGAGCGCCCGGCGGGCGTGGCTGAGGCGGCTGCGGACGGTGCCGACCGGCACGCCACACACGGCCGCGATCTGCTCGTACGAGGACGCGTCGCTGAAGTACCGCAGCAGGGTGACGAGCCGGTCAGGTTCGGACAGTTGACCGATGGAGTGCCACACCCAGTCGCGCATCGCGGCCCGGTCCAGTGCCTCCTCCGGGGTGGGTGTGTCGGCGGGGCGGGTGAACCACTCGGGTTCGGCGACCGGGACGGCTCTGGGCCCGCGCAACGCCATCCGGCTGTTGTTGCGGACGATGGCCCGCAACCAGGGGCCGACGGCGTTCGGGTCGCGGACCTCGCCGATGCGACGCAGGGCGACGACCATCGTGTCCTGCACCGCGTCCTCGGCGTCCGGCCCGTAACCGAGGACGCTCAGCGCGACGGCCCGCATCGCGGCCTCGTGCCGTGCCAGCAGCGCCCCCAGCGCGGCCGCGTCTCCCGCCTGCGCGAGCACTACCAGCTCCCCGTCGCTCTGCGTCACGCCCAGTTCCTCCCCGAAACACCTGTTCTGAACGCATGTGCTCCATCAAGCGTACGGCGGAGCGGCGTGCCGGTGCCCCGGGCCGGTCGGCCGTCCTACGCTGCGGACGAGCTGGCGGCGCGGGTCGCCCGGGAGCCGATCTGCCGCAGGTGCACGATCAACTCCGGAGGCTCGTGCACCTCCATGTCGCAACCGAGAGTCAGCAGGCGCCACGCCAGCCACTCCAGAGTGTCGGCACTGCTGCGTAACCGGCACGAGGTCTCGTCGATCGGCTCCAGATCGACGCCGGTGCCACCGAGCGGGCCCGCCATCCGCTCGATCGGCGCGTGCAACGTCACCACCGCCCGGTAGACGGGCGTCAGCTCAAGCAGCTTCTCCGTCATGAACGAGGCGGCGTCGGACGCCGGCAGTTGCCGGGCGGCGACCCGGGCCCGGGTGGGCCGCAGGTCGGTGATCCGGTCGAGCCGGAAGATCCGCCAGTCGTCGCGGTCGTTGTCGTAGCCCACCAGATACCAGCGCCGGCCCGCCGACACCAGCTTGTACGGCTCGACGAGCCGCTCGGTGTCCACGCCGTCGCGACGGCGGTAGGTGAACCGTAGCTGCTCACGATTGTTGACGGCGGCGGCCAGCGCACTCAGGTGCTCCGGGTCGACAGTCGGTTGGTCCCAGGTGAGCAGTGGTTCGGTGGCCGCCCCCAGCGCGCTGACGCGGTGCCGCAGCCGGGACGGCAGCACCTGTTCGAGCTTCGTCAGCGCCCGCACCGAGGCCTCCTCGATGCCGGCCACCGCGTGACCGGCGGCGGTGCGCAGACCGACAGCGATCGCCACCGCCTCGTCGTCGTCGAGCAGCAGCGGCGGCATCGCCTTGCCGGCGACCAGGCGGTATCCGCCGATCGCGCCCATCGTCGCCTGCACCGGGTAGCCGAGGTCGCGCAGTCGTTCCACGTCGCGGCGGATGGTGCGCAGGCTGACGCCGAGCCGGGTGGCCAGCTCGCTGCCGGGCCACTCGCGGGGCGTCTGCAACAGCGACAGCAGGCCCAGTAGTCGGGCGGGGGTGTCGGACATGATCCCAGGATGCCAGCGATGTGTGCCAGAACCTGTCCTATATGGGCCGTAGCGTTTCCGGCATGACGCCCTTTCGCATCGACATCCCGCAGGCGGACGTCGACGACCTGCGTGACCGGCTCTCCCGAACCCGGTGGCCCCGCTCGTTGCCCGGCACCGGCTGGAGCCGCGGGGTGCCGGTGCAGTACCTGCGCGAGCTGACCGAGTACTGGGCGAACGGTTACGACTGGCGGGCCCACGAGGCTCGTCTGAACGACTTCCCCCAGCTCGTCACCGAGATCGACGGTCTGGATGTGCATGTGTTGCACGTCCGCTCGCCGGAGCCGGACGCGCTGCCGTTGTTGCTGACGCACGGCTGGCCGAACTCGGTGGTCGAGTTCACCGAGCTGATCGGCCCGCTGTCCGACCCACGCGCTCATGGCGGGGATCCCGCGCAGGCGTTTCACGTGGCGGTGCCGTCGGTGCCCGGATACGGTTTCTCGCAGGCGCCGCCGGCCGGGTTCACGATCGACCGGCTCGCCCGGATGTGGGCCGAGCTGATGGTCCGCCTCGGCTACCACCGTTACGGCACCCAGGGTGGCGACCTCGGCGCGTACATCGCGCCACGGGTCGCCGCAGTGGCGCCGGAGCAGGTCGTCGGCGTGCACATCGACGGCGGGTTCGGCTTTCCGACGGCCGCCGACGTGCCGGACATGAGCGTGGCGGAACGCGCCGAGTGGGAGCAGATGCAGCAGTGGATGAGCGGCGGCGTCGACCATCACGCGTTGCTGCGGGCGGCGCCGCAAACCTTCTCGTACGCCTGGAACGACTCGCCGGTCGGGCTGCTGGCCTGGATGATGCACAAGTTCAAGGAGTTCACCATGACGGTGCCGACGCCGGAGCAGGCCATCGACCGGGACCACCTGCTCACCAATGTGAGCCTCTACTGGTTCACCGGCACCTCGGGAACGTCGTCGTGGCCCATGTACGAGCGACTCACCGTCGCCGACGACGGCGGTTTCGTCTGGCCGACGGGCCAGCGGCGGGTGCCGTCCGGTGTGTACGGCGGCGGCTCCGCGCTGATGCGCCGCATCGCCGAGCGTGACAACACCATCGTCCACTGGCCGCAGGGCAACCCGGGCAGCCACTTCGTGGCGATGGACGAGCCGCTGGCGCACGCGGCGGACATCCGCGCGTTCTTCGAGGGCCTGCGATGACCGAGCTGAGCTGGGCGCAGGTGTCCGCCCGACGACTACAGCGGCACCGGCTCCGCACGCCGGCGGCGGACGCGGCACCGGACGCGGTGCGCGTCGCCGAGGTGGTGTCGGCGATCAGCGGCGCGCACGCCCAGGTCGCGTCGGCCGCCGAGCTGTCCATCGGGCTGCGGGTGCCGGGCACGACCCGCGCCCTGGTGCGCCGGGCACTGTGGACCGACCGCACCCTGGTCAAGACCCGTGGGCCACGCGGGACCGTGCACCTGCTCGCCGCGGCGGACCTGCCGATGTGGGTCGGCGCGCTGACCGCGTTGCCGACCCCCTCGTGGGAGCGCAGTGCGGTCCTGCTGACGCCCCGGCAGACCGAGCAGGTCCTCGCGGCCATCGCCGACGCCGTTGCCGAGGCCGACCTGACCACCGCCGAGCTGACCGAGGAGGTCGTCGCCCGCACCGGCCCGTGGGCGGGTGACCTGGTCATGGAGGCGTTCCAGGACAAATGGCCCCGGTGGATCGCCGCGATGACCGCCGCCACCCGGGGCGGAGTGATCTGCTTCGGCCCGAATCGCGGTCGGGCCAGCACGTACACCAGCCCGACCCGGTGGCTGCCCGACTTCGCGCCGATGCCCGGTCCCGCCGCCCTGGCCGCCCTCGTCCGCAGCTACCTGCACGCGTACGGGCCGGCCACCCCGGCACAGTTCGCCCGGTGGCTCGGGGTGCCGGCGGGGTGGGGGACGTCGCTGTTCGACTCGCTGGACCTGGCCGAGGTGACGGTGGAGGGCACCCGGTCCTGGGTGAGCGCCGACGACACCGAATTCCCCGACGACCGGCCGTCCGGGTTGCGGCTGCTGCCGTATTTCGACGCGTACGCCGTCGGCTGCCACCCCCGCGAACGGCTCTTCCCCGATGCCGCCGCCGAGCGGGCGCTCGCCGGTGGCCAGGCCGGTAACTATCCGGTGCTGCTGGTCGACGGGGTGGTCGCCGGCGTGTGGCATCAACGCCGCTCCGGCCGCGCGATCCGGGTCACCGTCGAGCCGCTGCGGACGCTCGGCGCCGCCCAGCAGCGGGCGTTGGGGCAGGAGGTCGAACGGGTCGGCGAGATCCTGGATGGCAGGGCGTCGCTGACCATCGGCACCGTCAGTGTCGGTCCGCACGCCTGAGGCCACGCCGGCCCACCGCCTGGGCCACTATGAGAGCGTGCACCCCGATCCGGTCGACCACGCGCCCCGGCAGGCGTTCCCCTGGGCGCTCCTGCGTCAGCGCTGGGAGGACCTCACCTTCCTGCACTGGGCCGTCGCTCCGGAGGTGGTCGCGCCGTTGCTGCCCGCCGGCACTCGTCCGGACACGCTGCAGGGGATCAGCTACGTGGGCCTGATCGGTTTCCGGATGGTCGGGCTGGGCTTCGGCCGCGGCCCGGGGGTGCCGTACTTCGGCACCTTCTGGGAGACGAACGTCCGGCTCTACTCAGTCGACGACGCCGGCCGACGAGCCGTCGTGTTCCGGTCGCTCGACGCGTCTCGACTGCTGCCGGTGCTGGTGGCGCGGGCGACGCTGCGCCTGCCGTACCTCTGGTCGTCGATGCGGTTGGACCGCGACGGCGACCGTCGCACCTACCGCTGCCGGCGACGCTCGCCGGGGCCGGCGGGCGCGACGAGCCGGATGGTGGTGCGGGTGGGGGAGCCGATCGCCGAGCCGACCCCGCTCGAACACTTCGTCACCGCCCGCTGGGGGCTGCACACCCGGGCGTACGGGCGCACGTTGCACCTGCCGAACTGGCATCCGAGCTGGCCGCTGCACCGGGCCGAGGTGCTGCACCTGGATGACGAGTTGGTGGCCGCCGCCGGGCTGCCGGCACCGGTCGGGCCACCGGTCAGCGTGCTCTACTCGCCAGGTGTCGGGGTCAGGTTCGGCCCGCCGGTGGCGGCCCGGCCGCCTGGTGCCGGGCCGCCGGAGCCTCAGTAGCGGCCACCCTCGGGCGCGGGCAGCGCGTCCAGGTCGGCCAGGTCCTCGGCGCTGAGCCGCACGTCAGCGGCCGCGCAGTTGTCCACCAGGTACTTCGGGGTTTTGGTGCCGGGGATCGGGATGACCTGGTCACCCCGGGCGACCACCCACGCGAGGGCGACCTGCGCGGGGCTGAAGCCGGCCCGGTCGGCGATCTCCCGGACCCGGGCGACGATGGCGAGGTTGGCGCGCAGCGCGTCCTGCTGGAAGCGCGGTAGGCCGCGCCGGAAGTCGTCGGCGGGCAGGTCGTCGAACGAGCTGAACCGGCCGGCGAGGAAACCGCGACCGAGTGGGGAGAACGGCAGGAAGGCGATGCCCTGCTCGGCGCAGTACGGCAACACCTCGGTCAACGGGTCGCGCGTCCACAGTGACAACTCGGACTGCACCGACGCCACCGGGTGCACCGCCTGGGCCCGCGCGATCTGCGCGACAGTCACCTCGGACAGGCCGAGCTGCCGGGCCTTGCCCGCCGCCACGACCTCGGCCATCGCACCCCAGGACTCCTCGATGGGCACCTCCGGGTCGACCCGGTGAAGCTGGTAGAGGTCGACGTGGTCGGTGCCGAGCCGGCGCAGGCTGTCGTCGATCGCCGCTCGGATGTGCTCCGGACGGCCGTTGTTGCCGATCTTCGGTGAGTTGCCGGGGCCGCCGGTGGGGGAGGTGGCCACCAGGCCGACCTTCGTGGCCAGCACGGCCCGATCCCGGTGCCCGCCGGCCAGCGCCCGCCCGACCAGCTCCTCGTTGGTGTACGGCCCGTACACGTCCGACGTGTCGATCAGCGTCGCGCCCAGGTCCAGTGCCTGTCGGATGACGGAGATCGAGGTGTCGTCGTCGCGAGGGCCGGTGATGTCGTAGCCGTGGCTCATGCCCATGCAGCCGAGGCCGATGACGCCGACCTCGGGCCCGGTGCTGCCCAGCGTGGTGGTTCGCATGCGCCCCACGCTACGACCGGACCGGCGGACCCGCACCCGCCGTGGTGGGTGCGGCTGCTCCCCGGGCACGTGACGACTCTCACCGGAAGTGGACTCGGGAGTCCGGTACGGTGGGCGCTAAGCGGACCTACGAGTCCGGATGTGCCCGACGGCGACCCACGAGGAGCCCCATGAATCCGGTACGGATCAGCGACGCCCTGCGCGCCGTGGTCTTCGAGCCGACGCGCGACCTGACCGAGGCGCTCGACGAGTTCTACGCCCCCGACTACACCCACCGCAGCGACGGCGAGACCCTCGACCGGGCCGGATTCGTCGCGATGGTGACCCGGGTACGCGGTCAGATCGCCAGCGGCACCGTGCGGGTCCTCGACGAGCTGCGCGACGGTCTCCGCTACGCCGAACGACACGTCTACGAGATCACCCTGGCCGACGGGTCGACCGCCCGACGGGAGATCGCCATCTTCGGGACGTACGCCGAGGACGGCCGCTTCCGCCACCTCAGCGAGACGGGTTTCGACCTGCCCGCCTGAAACCGTCTCGACGACCAACGCAGGAGAGAGAGCCATGCCCCGCCTTGCCGACCCCGACCCGAACGCGATTCCGGCCGACGTCCGCGACGTCCTGTCCGCCCTGCCGCCCGACCCGATGGTCAAGATGCTGACCCACTCGACCGGCACGGTGAACCTCTTCATCCAGCTCGCGAGGGCGCAGTTCACCTCGTTGGAGCTGCCCGCCCGCTCGCGGGAACTGGTCATCCTCACCGTGGCCGAGTACACCGATTGCGAGTTCGTGGCGGCCCAGCACGCTCCGATGTCCGAGGCGGCCGGCGTCGACGAGCGCACCCGGGAGATCATCAGCAGCCGGGACGCCGACAACCCGCACCTCTCCAGGTACGACCGGACGCTCATCCGGTTCGCCGCCGAGGTGGTGCGGTCACCGCGCGTTCCCGACGACCTCTTCGAGCAGGCGCGGAACACCCTCAGTGAGCGCGAGATCGTCGAGGTGCTCCAGGTGATCGGCTACTACTGGTCGTTCGGCCGGGTGGCCACGGTGCTCGACGTCGAACTCACCACCGTTTACGGCGACGAGCCGCTGCTGACCGACGAGACCGAGCGGGCAGACTGAGGCCATGACCCCACCGACGCCGAGCGACCCGGATGCTCCCCACCGGCGTCTGGACGCCCGTCGTAACCAGGAGCGGGTCATCGCCGCCGCCCGGGAACTCTTCAGCGAGCAGGGTCTCCAGGTGACGGTGCCGCAGGTGGCGGAGCGGGCCGGGGTGGGACGCGCCACGGTGTACCGCAGTTACCCCAGCAAGGAAGACCTGATCGTCGCGGTCGTCCAGCGGCAGTTTCAGGAGCTGGAGCAGCGCACCCGCGCGGCGCTCGACGGCGCCGACGCGTACCGGGAGTGGTGTTCCTTCGTGCCCGACCTGTTCGGACGCCTCGCCCGCGACCGGGTCCTCGCCGACGCGTTCTTCGAGGGCAGGCTGGTGCCCGCCGCGCGCATCCTGGATCTGATCGGGCAACTGGTGGCGGCGGCCCGAGCGTCCGGCAAGATTCGCCCGGACGCCGGGGAGCTGGACATCCGGGTAATCCTCTGCGGAGCGGTCCGGCAGCTCATCGTGCTCGACGAGCGCGACCCGGCGGTGTGGCGCCGGTACGCCGACCTCGTGCTCAACGCGCTGCGCCCCTGACGGCCAAGGCTGACACTGAGGGGAAAGCTCGACCGACGGGTCGAGGGCGGTCGCGCCGGCTTCGACAATGGGTCGAGGGCCGGAGGCAGCCGGCCTCGCCGACGAGTCGACACGGCACGGACCGAGGAGTGGATCGATGACGAAGGTGACGACCTGGGCGACGATGTCGTTGGACGGCTACATCGCGGACGCGTCCCACGGTGGTTTCGAGTACCTCTTCCAGTGGTACGAGAACGGCGACGTCGAGACGCCGACGGCCGACCCCGAGCTGACCTTTCGGACCTCCGCCACGAGCGCCCGGCACCTGCGGGCTCTCACCGAGCGGACCGGCGCGCTCGTCGTCGGCCGGCGGCTCTTCGACATCACCAGCGGGTGGGGTGGCCGGCATCCGTTGGACGTGCCGGTCGTGGTGGTCACGCACAGCGTGCCGGAGGGTTGGGCACCCGAGAACGACTCCTTCGTCTTCGTCACCGACGGCATCGAGAGCGCGATCGCCCGGGCGAAGGCGATCGCCGGGGACAAGGAGGTCGGTGTCAACGGCGGCACCATCGCCGCCCAGGTCGTCGAGGCCGGCCTGCTCGACGAGGTGCACGTCGAACTCGTCCCGGTCCTGCTCGGTGCCGGCATCCCGCTCTTCGCCGACCTGAAGATCGCGCCACTTCGGCTGGACGGCCCGTTCAGCGTCGTCGAGGGCGACGGCGTCACCCACCTGGCCTACCGGGTACGCCCAACGACCTGAGCGCCGCGGGGACCAATCCCCCATCTTGCCCCCATAGGGATTGATCTATATCCTGCGCGCAGGCGCCGCCCCGCCTCAGGCCATCACCGTCGATCCGAAGCGGGTTCCGTATGCGCACACTGAGACTTGTCACGACCCTGGCCGTCGCCGGCCTGCTCGCCGGTGGGGTGGCACTTGTCGCCGCCACGCCGGCCGCCGCGGCGACAGCCGTGTTCTCCGTGACGAACAACTGGGGCAACGGCTACCAGGGGCAGGTCACCGTCACCAACGACACCTCCGCACCGATCACCAGCTGGCGGGTCGAGTTCGACCTGCCGTCCTCCTCGACCGTCAGCCAGTCGTGGAACGCGCAACAGAGCACCTCGGGCAGCCACTACACCTTCGCCAACGTGTCCTGGAACGGCACCCTCGCCGCCGGCGCCTCCACCTCGTTCGGCTTCCTCGTCAACGGCACCGGCACCCCGGTCAACTGCACAGTGAACGGCGCGTTCTGCGCCGGCGGCCCGCCCCCGACCACCCCGCCGCCCCCGACCACCCCGCCGCCCACGACCCCGCCGCCGACCACGCCGCCGCCGACCACCGGTACGCCGGTCGAGCGGCACGGGCAACTGCGGGTCTGCGGCACCACGATGTGCGACAGGTCCGGCGCGCGGGTGCAGCTGCGGGGCATCAGCAGCATGTGGCTCAACTGGGAGACCGCCCCGTACGCCGAGAACCTCTCCGCGTTGACCTGGATGCGCGACAACTGGAACCTGCAGGTGATCCGCGCGGCGATGGGCGTGGAGCCGGCCGGGGCGTACCTCAGTGATCCGGCCAAGGCGCGCGCGCAGGTGGAGACCATCATCAACAACGCGGTCACCGCCGGGGTCTACGTGATCGTCGACTGGCACGCGCACGAGGCGCAGAACAACCAGTCCCAGGCGGTGGCGTTCTTCGGCGACCTGGCCCGCCGGTACGGCCACCTGCCCAACGTCATCTGGGAGCCCTACAACGAGCCGCTCCAGGTCAGCTGGACCAACGTCATCAAGCCGTACCACCAGGCGGTGGTGTCCGCGATCCGCGCCGCCGACCCGGACAACATCGTCGTGCTCGGCACCCCGACCTGGTCACAGGACGTGGACGTCGCTGCGGCCAGCCCGGTCACCGGCACCAACCTGATGTACACCCTGCACTTCTACTCCTGCACGCACGGGGCGTCGCTGCGTGCCAAGGGCGACGCGGCGATCCGCGCGGGTCTGGCGCTGTTCGTCACCGAGTGGGGCGCCAGCAACGCCGATGGCGGCCTCGACGGTCGGGCCTGCCTGCCGGAGGCGCAGTCCTGGATCGACTGGATGAAGGCGAACGGCATCTCCTGGACGGCCTGGAAGCTCGACGTCGGCACCGACACCACCAATCTGCTCAGCCCGGGGGCGCCGGTGACCGGTGGGTGGACCAACTACCTGCACGGCCACGCGCCGTTCGTGGTGACGAACATGAGGTGATCCCGCCCCTGCTTGACCGGGATTGATCGAATCGAGACTGCTGATGTCGGGGTGTCCAGGCCGGCGGGACACCCCGACATCACCGACCGCCACCACGGCCACGCCACCGCCACCGCCGAAGGGTCACTGTGTGAAAGCCCGCCGGTACGCGGTGGGGGTGGTGGCGAAGGCCCGCTGGAAATGCGCACGGAGGTTGGTCGCCGTGCCCAGGCCGGTACGCCGTGCGACCTCGTCGATGGTGATCCCGCCGTTCTCGAGCAGGGTGCAGGCCGCACGCAGCCGTTGCTGGATCAACCACGCTCGTGGGCTCATCCGGAACCGACTCTGGAAGGTGCGGTGCAGCGTACGGCTGGACATCACACCCTGCCGGGCAAGGTCCGCGACGGTGATCGGGCGGTGCAGGTTGCCGCTCGCCCACGTGATGACCCCGGCCAATTCGTCGCCCTCACCCGGAACGCCGACCGGGATGAACTGGGCCTGACCGCCGGCTCGGTGCAGCGGCGTGACCATGTGGCGGGCCCGTTGGATGGCAGCAGCCTGCCCGTGGTCGCGGCCGACGAGGTAGAGGCACATGTCCAGACCGGCGGCGAGTCCGGCGCTGGTGATCATCTCGCCTTCGTCGACGTACAGCGCACTCGCGTCCACGAACACCAGTGGATGCTCGCGAGCGAGCGCGTCGGCGTGTGCCCAGTGGGTGGTCGCGCGGCGGCCGTCGAGCAGACCGGCCTGGGCCAGCGCGAAGGCGCCGGTGCAGATCGACGCGATGCGGACGCCACGACGGTGTGCCTGCCGCAGGGCCTCGAGAGCACGCGGCGGTGCCGGGCCACGGCGGAATCCGGGAACGATCACCGTGTCGGCACCGTCGAGCGCGTCGAGCGTCGCGGCGACCGTCAGCTCCAGGCCGGCGGTGGTGGTGGTGACCGGACCACCGTCCAGTGCGCACACCGTCATCGCGTACCGGCCGTGGCCCTCGTGGCCGAACACCTGCGTTGCGATGGTCAGATCGAACGCGACAACAGTGGGTAGGGCGAGGACGGCGACCCGATGCGTGGCGGGTTTCTTACGCATGATGGCAAGGATGCCACTCGCCGCCGCCCGGTCGGCAGGAGATTCTGGGCCGTATGCGAATCGAGATCGTGGTGTTCGACGGCTTCGACGAACTGGACGTCTTCGGGCCGTTCGAGGTGTTGTCGATGGCCGGCTTCGACGTGGCGCTGGTCGCCGTCGAACGATCGGGGCCGGTCACCAGCATGCGTGGTGTCCAACTTCAGCTGCCCGAGGTGCTGGGTCAGACCGACGGCGTGGTCGTCCCAGGTGGCGGATGGCTGAACCGGGCCCCCGAGGGCGCCTGGGCGCAGGCGCAGCGCGGTGTGCTGCCGGCGAAGCTGGCGGCGTTGGCGCCATCGGCGCGGTGGATGGCGTCGGTGTGCACCGGTGCGCTGTTGCTCGCCGCCGCCGGCCTGCTGACCGGCCGGCGGGCGACCACCAACCGCAACGCGTACGACGAGTTGCGCGCCCACGACGTCACAGTCCTCGACGAGCGGGTGGTCGACGACGGTGACCGGGTCACCGCTGGCGCGCTCTCGGCCGGGCTCGATCTGGGTCTGTGGCTCACCGAACGGGAACTCGGCGCCGCCACTGCCGATCGGGTCGCGGCGTCCATCGAGTACCGGGCGCCGCGTCGCTGAGCAGCCCGGACAGAACGGGCGCGTCACCTTAACGCGCCGGAAACACCCCCGGTACCAACCCTGGGAACGCTCGTCGGACAGTCGAGACCACCGACACGCGAACCGGGGTGACCATGGCCGACAACACCACGAACGCGCCGACGTACGACGAGCCGGTGGGCCGGTCCGGCAACGGCCGGACGCTGCCCACCCCCCGTACGAACCCGCTCCTGTCGCTGGACGACGGCGATCCGGCGGACCTGGCCACGATCGGGGTGGAGGAAGAGTTCCACGTCGTCGACCTGCACACCCGGGAGTTGGTGCCCCGCGCCGGAGAGTTGCTCGACCGGTTGCCGGCGGCCTCGTTCACCGCCGAGCTGCACCGCAGCGTGGTGGAGACCAACACCGCGGTCTGCCGCACCCTGGACGAGATCCGTGCCGAGCTGACCCGGCTGCGTCAGGCGGCCGTCCAGGTCGCCGACCGGGCCGGTCTGGGCATCGTGGCGGCCGGCACGGTGCCGCTGCGCGCCGACGGCGACCCCAGCGTCACCCCCACCTCCCGTTACCGGCGGATGCTCGACGAGTACCAGCTGCTCGCCCGGGAGCAGTTGATCTGCGGCGCGCAGGTGCACGTCGGCGTCTCCGACCGGGACCTGGCGGTGGCGGTCACCCGCCGGGTCCAGCCGTGGCTGCCGGTGCTGCTCGCCCTCTCCACCAGCTCGCCGTACTGGATGGGCCAGGACAGTGGCTATGCCAGCGTCCGGTCCCTGGTCTGGCAGCGCTGGCCCACCGCCGGTGACCCGGGCGAGGTGACCAGCGCCGCGGACCACGAGGCGCTGGTCGCCGAGCTGATCTCCTCCGAGACCATCACCGACCCCGCCATGATCTATTTCGACGTCCGGCCGTCGGCGCACGTGCCCACGGTGGAGCTGCGGATCACCGACGCCAACGCCGACGTGGAGACCATCGTCCTGCTCACCGGCCTGTTCCGGGCGCTCGTCCGGCGGGAGGTCGCCGCCCTGCGCGCCGGGGCGGAGCGCACTGCCGTACGACCACCGGTGCTGCGCGCCGCCGTGTGGCGGGCCGCCCGCTCCGGGTTGGAAGGTGACCTGCTCGACCTGCCCCGGTCGGCCCGACCGGTGCCGGCCGCCCAGGCGGTCCGCCGCCTGGTGACCGACCTGCGCCCACAGTTGGAGGCGACCGGGGACTGGGAGCAGGTCGGCGAGCTGACCCGGTACGCGCTGGAACGCGGCAGCTCCGCCGCCCGGCAGCGGCGGGCGTACGAGCGACGGGGCCGGTTGGCCGACGTGGTCGACCTGCTGCTCGACGAGACCCGGGGCCGGGTCCGCGGTCCGCTGCCGGGTGCGCCGACACCGCCGGCGCTGCCCACGTACGCCGACGCCGGCGACGAGGTCTTCGGACCGGCCGGACCGCAACCGGCGTACGCCCCGATGCTCGCGGCCCTGCGCCAACTCGGTGCCGGCGCCCTGCGCCAACGCGAACACGACCGGGACGAGGAGCAGCGGGCCCGGGGGGTGACGTTCAGCGTGGCCGGCGAGGCGAGCACCCGGCTCTTCCCGGTCGACCTGGTGCCCCGGGTGGTGCCCGCCGCCGACTGGCGGACCCTGCGTACCGGCCTGGTGCAACGCGCCCGCGCCCTCGACGCGTTCCTGCGCGACGTCTATGCCGACCGGGCCGTGGTGGCCGACGGCGTGGTTCCGGCGTGGGTGGTGGAGTCCTCACCCGGGCTGCGCCCGACCGGGGCGCTGATGGGCCGACGGAGCACGCGCGCCCAGGTGTCCGGCACCGACCTCGTCCGGGACCCGGACGGCGGCTGGTACGTGCTGGAGGACAACCTGCGGGTGCCCTCCGGGATCGGCTACGCGGTGCAGAACCGTCGGCTGACCCAGGCGGTGCTGCCGGAGCTGCCGGTGCCGGAGGATCTGCTGCCCGCCGACGAGACGCCGGCGATGTTGTACCGGGCGCTGGTCGCCGCCGCGCCCGCCGCGGCCGACGACCCCGCCGTGGTGGTGCTCAGCAGCGGCCCCGGTGATCCGGCGTGGTTCGAGCATCGGCTGCTCGCCGACGAGATGGGGGTTCCGCTGACCGAGACCAGCGACCTGCTGGTGGAGGAGGGTCGGGTCCGGCTGGTCCGCGAGGGCTGCCGCCGCGAGGTCGACGTGATCTACCTGCGGATGGACGAGGAGGCGCTGCTGCACGCGCCTGGCGCGGACGGGGTGCCGCTGGGCTGGCCGCTGCTCGCCGCCGTGCACGCCGGACGGCTCACGCTGGCCAACGCGCTGGGCAACGGTGTCGGTGACGACAAGGCGCTGTACGCGTACGTGCCCCGGCTGATCGAGTACTACCTGGGCGAGAAACCGCTGCTCGGGGACGTGCCGACGTACCTGTGTGGGCTGCCCGAGCAGCGGGCCGAGGTGCTGGGCCGGCTCGACGAGCTGGTGCTCAAGCCGGTCGACGGGTACGGCGGTGACCGGGTGGTGATCGGCCCGCGTGCCGAGGCGGAGGAGCTGGACGCCGTCCGGGAGCAGATCCTCGCGGCCCCGCACCGGTGGATCGCCCAGGAGATGATCGCGCTGACCACCCACCCGGTCTTCGACGGCACGGCGCTGGCTCCCCGCCACGTCGACCTGCGGGCGTTCGTGTTCCTCGGCGACACCGCCGAGGTCGCGCCGGTGGCGCTGACCCGGGTGGCTCCGGCCGGCAGCATGATCGTCAACTCGTCACGCGGCGGCGGGTCGAAGGACACCTGGCTGCTCGGTGGAGCCGACGAACCGTCGGCGTAACCGACGCTTGACCCACCCGTCATCGGGACGCAACCCGGTCCGCCAAGCCTGGACCGGTCAGCGGCCCTCAGCGGATTCAGCCGACGAAAGGTGTGTGCCATGTGCGGTATCGGAGGCGAGTTCCGCCTCGACGGGGCGCCAGCGGACCTGGCCGCCGTCGAGCGGATGCTCCCCGCGCTGGCCTCCCGGGGCCCGGACGGCGAGGGTCGGTGGCAGCAGGGGCCGGTGGCCCTGGTGCACCGCCGGCTGCGCATCATCGACCTGTCCGACGCGGGCGCCCAGCCGATGGTCGACACCGAGCTGGGTCTGGCAATGGTCTTCAACGGCTGCATCTACAACTATCGGGAGTTGCGCGACGAACTGACCGCCGCCGGCTACTCCTTCCGGTCCACCTCGGACACCGAGGTGATCCTCAAGGCGTACCACCGGTGGGGGACGGCCTGCGTCGAGCGGTTCTACGGCATGTTCGCGTTCGCCCTGGTCGAGCTGGCCACGCACACCCTGGTGCTGGCTCGCGACCGGCTCGGCATCAAACCGCTCTACCTGGCCGAGGGACATGGCCGGGTGCGTTTCGCCTCGACCCTGCCGGCGTTGCTCGCCGCCGGTGACGTGGACACCGACCTCGACCCGGTGGCGTTGCACCACTACATGAGCTTCCACTCGGTGGTGCCGCCGCCGCGCACGATCCTCGCCGGGGTCCGCAAGCTGCCACCGGCCACCGTGCGGGTGATCACCGCGGACGGGCGGAGCACCGACACCACCTACTGGCGGCCGGAGTTCAACCGGGGCGCCGTCCCCGCCATGTCCGCCGACGAGTGGCAGGAACGGCTCATGGCGGCGTTGCGCACCGCCGTACGACGGCGGATGGTCGCCGACGTGCCGGTCGGCGTACTGCTCTCCGGCGGTCTCGACTCCAGCCTGATCGTCGCCCTGCTGGCCGAGCAGGGTCAGACCGGCCTGGCCACCTTCAGCATCGGCTTCGAGGCGGCGGCGGGGGAGAGCGGCGACGAGTTCCACTACTCCGACCTGATGGCCCGCCACTTCGACACCGACCACCAGCAGATCCGCATCGGCGCGAAGCGGTTCGTGCCCGCCGTGCACCAGGCCATCGCGGCGATGAGCGAGCCGATGGTCAGCCACGACTGCGTCGCGTTCCACCTGCTCTCCGAGGAGGTCTCGCAGCGCATCACAGTGGTGCAGTCCGGGCAGGGCGCCGACGAGATCCTCGCCGGCTACGACTGGTACCCGCCGATGGCCAACGTGGCCCGCGCGGACGCCGTCGAGGCGTACGCCCGGGTGTTCTTCGATCGTCGCCACGACGTGCTCGGCGGGCAGCTGGCGCCCGAGTGGATGCTCGACCACGACGCCAGCCTGGAGTTCGTCGCCGCGCACTTCGGCGCGCCCGGCGCGGACACCGCGCTGGACGCGGCGCTGCGTCTGGACAGCCTGGTGATGCTCGTCGACGACCCGGTCAAGCGGGTCGACAACATGACGATGGCGTGGGGGTTGGAGGCGCGGGTGCCGTTCCTCGACCACGAGGTGGTCGAGCTGGCCGCCGCCTGCCCACCCGGCATGAAGCTGGCGCAGGGCGGCAAGGGGGTGCTGAAGGCGGCGAGCCGGGGCATCGTCCCGGACGAGGTGATCGACAGGCCGAAGGGCTACTTCCCGGTGCCCGCCATCCGGCACCTCTCCGGCCCACTGCTCGACGATGTGCGGGACGCGCTGACCGCCCGACCGGCGCGCGAGCGGGGCCTGTTCCGCAAGGACTACCTGGAGGAGTTGCTGGACGCGCCGAACGCCCAGCGGACCACGCTGGGCTCCAACGCGCTCTGGCAGCTCGGGCTGCTGGAGCTCTGGTTGCAGCGGATCGGGGTTTAGATGAGCGTACGGATTGAGCCGCCGCGCACCACCCGGCGGCCCCGACCCGCGAGCCACCGGCCGGTGTCGTCGCCGGTGCCGATCAGCGAGGACTTCGCCCCCGCGCCGTCCCCCGACGGGCGCCAGGTGGCATTCCTCTCCGACCGGGCGGGCACGCCCGGCGTCTGGGTCTGCCCGGTCGACGCGGGCCCGCCCGTCGCGCTGCCCGTCGGCGACGAGCCGGTCCTCGCGCTGAGCTGGTCCCCGGACGGCAAGTGGTTGGCCTGTGTCGTCGCCCCCGGTGGCGCGCCCCGCACCGAGCTGTGGGTGTTGCGCCCGGACGGCACGCGACGCCACCAGGTCGCCGGGTTCGGTCGCCGCAGCGCCGCGCTGGCCGGCTGGCTGCCCGACGGCGCGGTGCTGGCGGTCACCGAGACCGACGAGCACGGGCAGGCCCTGCTGGTCGACGCGGCCACCGGGCACCGGCGGGTGCTCGCCCAGGGCGACCTGCTCACCCTCCTGGACGTGACCCCGGACGCCGGCACCGCGCTGCTGCGCCGCGGCCCCCGTAACGCCCGCTGGCTGGAGGTGCTCGACGTGGCCACCGGCGTTCGCCGGCGACTCTTCCCGGATACCGGGCGGGGCAGCACCGACCAGGGTTGGTTCGGCCCGGACGGCACGAGCGTGCTGGCCCGCACCGACGCGTACTCCGAACTCGCCGCGCTGGTACGGGTCGACCTGGCCCGACCGGAGCAGCCGCCGACCCGGCTGGCCGGGCGACCGGACGCCGAGCTGGAACACGTCACGCCCAGCGCGGACGGGCAGCGCGGGGCGTTGCTGTGGAACACCTACGGCGGGCGCAGCGAGCTGAGCCTGCTCGACTTCGCCAGCGGTGTGCAGCGTGCCGTCACCGCACCCGGCGAGGTGCTCGGCGACGCCGTCTTCGCCGCCGACGGCGGCCTGCTCTGCCTCACCGCGCAGGGGTCGGTGCAGCCCCGGGAGGTGTGGCTGGTCGACCCGTCGACCGGGGCGCCGCGCCCGCTGCGGCCGGACACCGGCCCGCGCACTGACGATGCCGGTGTCGCGCCGCAACTGGTCGACCTGCGCGCGCGTGACGGGCTGCCGCTCTCCGGCTGGCTCTACCGCCCGGCCGGGCAGGGCCCCTGGCCGACGGCGATCAGCCTGCACGGGGGCCCGGAGGCGCAGGAGCGCCCCGGCTACAACCCACTGTTCCAGGCCCTCGTGGCGCAGGGCATCGCGGTCTTCGCGCCCAACGTCCGGGGGTCGTCCGGTTTCGGCCGCTCGTTCGTCGCCGCCGACAACCTCGCCGGCCGCTACGGTGCGATCGCCGACGTGGCGGCCTGCGCCGACTTCCTCGTCGACGCCGGCGTCGCCAGGCCCGGCCAGCTCGGCGTTCTGGGCCGCTCCTACGGCGGTTACCTGGTCCTCGCGGTGCTGGTGAACTTCCCCGGTCTGTTCGCCGCCGGGGTCGCCGAGTGCGGCATCTCCGACTTCCGGACCTTCTTCGCCGGCACCGAGCCGTGGATCGCCGCCGCCGCCGTCAGCAAGTACGGCGACCCCCAGCGGGACGCCGACCTGCTGCGCGACCTCTCCCCGCTGACCCACATCGATCGGCTGGACGTGCCGGTGCTGCTGATCCACGGCGCCAACGACACCAACGTGCCGGCGGGCGAGTCGGCGCAGGTAGCCCAGGCCCTCGCCGACCGGGGGGTGCCGCACGGGCACCTGGTGCTCGCCGGGGAGGGGCACGACTTCCTGTCGCGGACCAACGCCGAGGCGGCCCGTACGGCCACCACCGGTTGGCTGACCCGGCACCTCGCCGCGACCGCGACCGTCGTCGGCTGAGGCGTTATCCTGCGCCGGTGGAGGTCGCTGCGCAGGACGAGCGGTTGGCCGCGGACCTGGGTCGCTGGCTGGCCGAGGTGACCTTCGTCGACCTGGACACCGACGAGGTCACCGCGCGGGTGATCGACTCGGTGGTGCGGTGGGCCGAGGCCCAGGGCTGGCGGGTCTACCGGCGCGCGCCCAGCGTGCTGCCGTTGCCACCGCCGCTGGAGCAGCGGCACTCGGTGCTCGACGTGGCGTGTGCCCGTCCCGACGGTCCGCCCGTCGTGGTGGAGGTCGACCACACCGACCGGGCCCGTACGGTGCAGAAGCTGCGCGCGGAGGCGGACGCCGGCCGGATCCCGATCTGGGTGCGGTGGGGCGTCGGGCGTTTCACAGCGCCGCCACCGCCGGTGCGGATGGTGACCGTCGAGGTGACCCGGCGGGCCGGTCCGGCCGGGCGCGGACGGCTGCACAGCCGCGGCGGCGACCGCCCCGCCCCGGCCCACTCGACCGGCGGCGGCACTGTCACCCCGCAGGCGCTGCCGATCCCGTCGACCGACCCGGTGCAGGCCCCGGCCGACGACGCGGGTAAGGGCACCTGAAGCGAATCGTAAGCGGCCTCCGGCAGAGTTCTGGGTGTCACCGGAGAGCACGACACACACCCAGGAGATCCCGATGCGCAAGCTCATCAACTCGACCTACATCACCCTCGACGGCGTCATCGAGAACCCGATGTGGACCGCGCCGTACTTCGACGAGGAGGCCGCCAGCCTGGCCGGGGCGCAGACCGAGGAGGCCGACGCGATGCTGATGGGCCGGGCCACCTACGACGGCATGTCCGCCGCCTGGCCGAACATGGACGAGAGCGACCCGACCACTGGCGCCGCGTACTTCAACAACGTCAAGAAGTACGTCGCTTCGACCACCCTGACCAACCCGACCTGGAACAACACGGAGGTGCTCCAGGGCGATCTGGTCGAGGCGGTCACCGCGCTCAAGGCCCAGGAGGGCAAGAACATCATCCAGTACGGCTTCGGCTCGGTCACCGCCCAGCTGATCCGGGCGGGCCTGGTGGACGAGGTCCGGTTCTGGATCCACCCGGTGCTGGAGGGCGGCCCCAGCCTCACCGCGCCGCTGAGCGACGTGAAGGGGTCGTTCGACCTGGTCGACACCCGGGTGCACAAGAGCGGCGTGATCGTCGCCTCGTACCAGCCGAAGGTGACCTCCTGAGCACCGCTCAGAGCTGGGCCCGGGCTTCGCCCGGGCTCAGCCGCGCGCCCTCGGCGAGCAGCGCGTCGAAGCGTTCCGGCCCGAGTTCGGCCCGCAGTCGTGCGGTCACCCGGTCGGTGTCGTCGCGTTCGGCCGGCGCGGCGGGGGACTGGGTGGCGATCCGGGCGGCGGCCGCGGCGCCCAGCAGCCGGGCGGCGACCTCGGGTGAGCGCACCGCCGCGGCCATCCCCTCCAGGGGGCCGACCGCGTCGCGCATCGTCGCCATCGCCTCGGCGACCTCGAACGCCTCGATGTGCAGGGCCAACGCGGCGTCGGGGTCGCCGCCCTGCTCGATCGCGTAGCCCAGCTCCACCAGCACCATCGGCAGGTAGAGCGCGGGTTGGCTCTCTCCCCGACCCAGGTCGGCGAGGTGGCTGAGGTGGGTGACGGCCAGGTCGAGCTTGCCGTCGCGGCGGGCGGCCAGCCCGAGGCTCATCTCCGCGAAGATCAGCGCGCCGGGCGAGCCCTGCTCCACCGCCAGATCGTAGGCGCGTTCGGCCAGTTCCCGAGCCTGGGCGTAGTCGCGGGTCTGCACGGCGAGCCAGGCCAGCCAGGACAGCTCGGCGCAGACCTGCGGCCACAGCGCCAACTCCTCGGCCCAGCGCAGCCCTTCCCGGTGCAGCGCGGCGGCGCGCTCGTGCTCGCCGCGCATGTCGGCCAGCCCACCCACCCACTCGGTCGCCCGGAGCCGACCCCACCGGTCGCCGAGGTCGGCGAAGAGCGCGGCGCTGCGGGTCGCGGTGCGCTCCAGGGTGGCCTGGTCACCGTTGGCGTGGGCGATGTGGGCGAGGGAGGTGAGCACCGCGGCCTCGGTCCACGGGTCGGTGGCGGCGGTGGGTAGCAGCTCCGACACCAGGGCCAGGTCGCCGTGTTCGATCAGCGCGTTGACAGCGAACCACGCGGCGTGACTGCTCGGGTCGGCGGCCACTGCGGCGCGCACGTCGTCCGGGGCGATCACCTCCCCCTGCGACAGGGCGAAACCGACCCGCCAGGGTGCCGCGCGGGCCTCCTGCTCCGGGTCGCCGGGCACCGCCAGCGCCCGCCGCGCCTCGGTGAGCCGGCCGCGCAGGAACCAGTACCAGCTCAGCGCGACCGCCAGGCGCAGCCCGCCACCGTGCGCCAGCGCCGACCGCAGGTTCGCCAGCTCGGTGTCGAGCAGCGCCAGCCACCGCTGCTGGTCGGCCCCGCGCAGCCCGGGGTCGGCGCGTTCGGCCAGCTCGGTGTAGTAGCTGGCGTGCCGCCCGCGTACCTCGTCGGCGTCGGTGAGGCGTTCCAGGCAGAACGCGGCCACCGACTCGAGCAGCCGGTAGCGGGGGGCCGCGCCGGAGTCGTCGAGCACCACCAACGACCGGTCGACCAGCCGGGCGAGGGCGTCCAGGTCGGTTCGGCAGACCTGTTCGGCGGCCTCCGGGGTGCAGCCGTCCGGGAACACCGCCAGTTGGGCGAGCACCACCCGGTCGGACTCGTCCAGGAGGTCCCAGCTCCAGCCGATCACCGCGGTGAGCGTCCGCTGTCGGGGCGGCATGTCCCGCTGCGCGGTGGTGAGCAGCCGGAACCGGTCGTCGAGCCGGTCCACCACCCCGCGTACGCCCAGCGCGCGGACCCGGGTCGCGGCCAGCTCCAACGCCAGCGGCAGACCGTCGAGGCGGCGGCACAGCTGGGCCACCGCCGTCGCGGTCTGCCCGTCGAGGCGGAAACCGCGCTGCTGCGCGGCGGCGCGGGCGACGAACAGCCGGGCCGCCGCCGAGCGCCGGACCGCGTCCAGGTCACCGTCGTCCGGCACCGGCAGTGGGGGTACCTCCCAGAGCAGCTCACCGGTCAGCCCGAGTGGCTCTCTGCTGGTGGCCAGCACGCTCACCCCGGACACGTCGCGCAGCAGCCGGGCGACCAGCTCGGCGACCGGTTCGATGACGTGTTCGCAGTTGTCCAGCACGAGCAGCAGCTGCCGGTGCCGCAGGGCCGTGACCACCCGGTCGGCGGGGGACTGGGTCGTTCCGGCGGCCTCGTGGGCGCCCAGAGCGCCGAGCACCTGTTCGGCGACGCCGGCGTCACCGGCCGGGAGTGGGGCCAGCTCGACCAGTCGGACACCGTCCGGGTAGGACGTCGCGCGGGCCGTCTCGGTGGCCAGCCGGGTCTTGCCGACGCCGCCCGGCCCGACCAGCGTGACGAGCCGCTGCCGGGGCAGCAGCGCCCGCAGCTCGGCCAGCGCCTCGTCCCGCCCGATCAACTCGTCGAGCGGGGCCGGCAGGTTGTTCCGGATGACCGCCGCCTTCGGCGGGGCGTTCAGGCCGGCGTCCTGGTCGAGGATCCTGCGGTGCAGGGCGACCAGCTCCGGGCCGGGGTCGAGGCCCAGTTCCTCGGCGAGCCGGGCCCGCAGCTCGGCGTAGCTCTCCAACGCCTCGGACTGGCGGCCGGCCGCGTACAACGCGCGCAGCTGCACCGCCCGCAGTCCTTCGCGCAGCGGGTGTTTGGCGACCAACTCGGCCAGGTCCGCGGCCACCAGGTCATGCTCACCCCGGGCCAGCCGGGCCTGCGCCAACCGCTCCTGAACGACGAGGCGCTGCTCGGCGAGGCGGGCCGCCTCGGCCCGCACGAACTCGGCGTCGGCCACGTCGGCGTACGCCTCGCCGCGCCACAACGCGAGGGCCTCGGTCAGCCGCTCGACGTCGGCGCAGCGGGCCAGCTCGTCGAAGCGGCCGACGTCGACCGCGTCGACCCGCAGCAGGTAGCCGGGTGGCCGGGACTCGACCAGCTCGCGGGCGCCGGGCTCGGCATCGTTGAGCGCCTTGCGCAGCTGCGACACCCGCACCTGGAGGGCTCCGGCCGGATTGGCGGGGGCGTCGTCACCCCACAGGTCGTCGATGAGGCGGTCCGCCGAGACCACCTGGTTGCGGTTGGCCAACAGGTCGGCCAGCAACGCCCGCACCTTGGTGCCGGGCACCACCACCGGCTCGCCGGCGTCCGTGGTCACGGCGAGCGGCCCGAGCACCCCGAACTGCACGGCGGTCATCCTAGTGCCGGTAACGCGCGACCCGAAGTGAACCGTCAGCGCGCCGACCAAACTCCACGATCTTGCGCTTTGTGCAGTGCCATAAGCCGCGAAAGCCGCGTAACGCCCGCAGAAAGTGCAAGATCGCGGGGAGAGGGCTCGCGTCGCGGCCCGGCGCGAAGGTTCGCCACCGGTGGTCGTGGCGTGTGGGCGGATTAACGGGTAGAAACATCTCAACCCCTTCCGGCCCGGCCCAACCTCCGGCGGCAAGGGTCAGAGAGCGCTCTCACCGCCCCCAGCTGCGCCGGAAGTACGCCCGGCCAGCGGAGAGGACGAACCACATGACAACCCCGTCCCGAGACGTGCGCCGGAGATCCGGTCGCGCCTTTCTGCTCGCCCTGGTGTTGACCACCGCCACCACGATGACCAGCACGGCGGCCAGCGCCGGCCGCCCGACGCACGGCGCACCCGACTTCGGCCCGAACGTGACGATCTTCGACCCGTCCATGCCGGTCGGCGAGATCCAGCAGACCCTCGACGCGGCGCACGCCCGGCAGGTCGACAACGAGATGGGCACCGAGCGGCACGCCTACCTGTTCAAGCCCGGCACGTACGGCACGGCCGCGCAGCCGTTGCAGGCCAAGGTCGGCTACTACACCGAGGTGTCCGGCCTGGGCGCCTCGCCCACCGACGTCACAGTCAACGGCAAGCTGGAGGTCTACAACCGCTGCCTGGCCGACGGCGGCACCGGCAACTGCCTCGCGCTGGTCAACTTCTGGCGCACCCTGTCCAACCTCTCGCTCACCATCAACGCGGCCGGCCAGGACGACTGCCGGTCGTCGGCGAACTTCTGGGCGGTCTCCCAGGCGGTCTCGATGCGCCGGCTGAACATCGGCGGCGGCGGTCTGTCGCTGATGGACTACTGCACCGCCGGCCCGCAGTACGCCAGCGGCGGGTTCATCGCCGACTCACGGCTGCCGGCCACGACGAACGGCTCGCAGCAACAGTGGCTGACCCGCAACAGCGAGGTCGGTAGCTGGTCCAACGCGGTGTGGAACCAGGTGTTCGCGGGGGTCGAGGGCGCGCCGGACGACGCCACGTTCCCCGACCCGCCGTACACCACACTGCAGACCACCCCGCTCAGCCGGGAGAAGCCCTACCTCTTCGTCGACGGCAAGGGGCGCTACCAGGTGCGGGTGCCCGCCGCGCAGCGCGACAGCCGGGGCGTCTCCTGGGCTGACGGCATCACGCCGGGGCGGACCATCGGGATCGGCGACTTCTTCGTCGCCAAGCCGTCGGACTCGGTGCGCGTCATCAACAGTCAGCTGGCGCGCGGCAAGCACCTGCTGCTCACGCCCGGCACGTACGACATCGCGCGCAGCATCGAGGTCCGGCGTGCTAACACAGTGGTGCTGGGGATCGGGCACGCCACGCTGACCGCCGTGAACGGCGCGATCCCGCTGGACGTGGCCGGTGTCCCCGGGGTGGTCGTCGCCGGTGTCACGATCGACGCCGGCCTCGTCGAGTCGCCGGTCCTGCTGCGGGTCGGACGTGAGCACGGCCGCAACGCGAGCAGCCCGCACAACCCGACCACGCTCTCCGACGTGTACTTCCGGGTCGGCGGCCCGCACATCGGGCGTACGAACACCGCGCTGGAGGTCAACAGCGACAACGTGCTCATCGACCACACCTGGGTGTGGCGCGGCGATCACGGCGTCGAGGGCTTCACCGAGGGCGTCAACGGTGACACCGACCGCTGGCGTACCAACACCGGTCGCTACGGGGCCGTGATCAACGGCGACCACGTGACCGCGACCGGCCTCTTCGTCGAGCATTTCCAGCGCTACAACACGGTCTGGAACGGCGAGCACGGCACCACGATCCTCTACCAGAACGAGCTGCCGTACGACCCGCCGACGCAGGCCGACTGGATGAACGGCGCGGTCGAGGGCTGGGCCGGGTACAAGGTCGGTGACCGGGTGCGTCACCACACCCTGTACGGGGGCGGGGTGTACGTGTTCAACCAGAACAACCCGTCGATCCACACCGAGAACGGCTTCGAGGTGCCGAACCGGGCCGGGGTGCGGCTGCACCACATCATGACCGTCAACCTCAGCGCCGGCACGATCGACCACGTGGTCAACGGCGTCGGGGACGCTGCCGACATGACCAAGGTCGGCGCTCCGGTCTACCTGACCCGGTATCCGACCCCGTAACGGGGATCGGGCGTACCGATGGGGCCGGAGCCAGCCTGGCTCCGGCCCCATCGTCGCGGGGCCGTCTCGAACCCAGCCGGTGACGCGCGGCCAGCGCGGCGCCGCCAGCGGCCAGCAGCAGCACCTCCACCACGTTGTAGCCGCGTACGCCACCGCCGCTGAGCAGGGCGCCGACCACCGTGCCGCCGATGATGCCGACCGGCAGCACGGCCCAGGGCCAGAGCAGGAACACACCGGCACACAGCACGCCGATGGCGGCTGCCAGACCGACCGGCCCGGGGAGCAGGGTGACCACAGTGACCACGCCGCCCAGCCCGGCACCGGCGAGCAGCACACCGGGCGCGACGATCGGCGTTCTCATCGTGGCAACCCCTCCAACAGGGAACGCAGCTGGACACCCCGTGCCGACCAGCTGTTGCCGGTGGCGACCTCGCGGCGCCGGGCGGCGCTGTGCTCAGCCACGGCCCGACCGTTCCATCGGCCGTGGCGCTCCGGCGGGCAGCAACTCGTCCTCGCCGAGGCGGCCGAGCACCGGGCGGGCGCGCTCGTCGTCGAGTCGCAGCAGGCGGGCGCCGGCGTGCCGGTCCAGCCAGCCACGCAGTGCGCCGGCCGCGATCCGCCGGTTGATCCAGTTCACCAGCGGCGCCGCATCACCCAGCGGCAGCGCGGTCGGTGCGACGGCGTGCCAGGCCGCCGAGCCGATCGGGGTGACCTCGCACCGCCAGCGCGGCCGGCGTCCCGGCGGGTCGACGAAGAGCAACCGTTGCCCGGGCGCCAACTGCCCCAGCACCGTCGAATGCCCGTCGACGGACCATCGGGTCCGGCTGAACAGCACCACCCAGTCGCGGGTGTCACCGTCGGGCAGCGGGCCGACGTCGCCGCGCAGCGCGGCGAGCAGGTCGCCCAGGCCCAGCTGTACGGATCGACCGAAGAGCCGCTTGACCAGGTGGTCGGCGAGCAGCGCGGCCCGGAACACCGGCAACCGGTACCGGGGCTGGGTCAGCCGCAGATATCCGACCAGGCTGCCCAACAGGTGTCGGAAGCGGATGGTCGGCCCGAGCAGCCGGCAGGAAGCGCCCCGGCTGTGCGTCACCACGGCGTCCGGGAGCATCCACAGCTCGTGCCCGGCCTGGTCGAGCTGCCGCGCGAGGACCGCGTCGGTCCAGTAGACGGGGAACGTTTCGTCGAAGATGGTCTGCTGCCCGAGGACCGTGCGGCGCAGCAGCACGCAGCTGCCCGAGGCGAGTTGCCGGGGACGGCTGAAGTCCTCGCCCCGCATCTGGAACCGGTGCAGCGCCTGGCGGAACCCAGGCAGCCGACGCAGCGCGGTCACCAGCGCGATGGTGGCGGCGAAGCTGGGCTGTTGAACGTAGTGCTGCTGAAAGGTGCCGTCCGGGTTGAGGTACAGCGGGCTGACCCCTGCGACGTCCGGCCGCTCCCGCAGATGGTCGACCATTCGGGACAGCGCGCCCGGGTGGAACCGGATGTCGCTGTTGAGCAGCAGGATCAGATGCCCGTTCGCCCGGCGGTACGCCTGGTTCACGGCGGCGGCGAAACCGTTGTTGTGCTTGTTGCGGATCAGTCGTACCCGGGGTTGGTCGGCGAGCAGGTCGGCTGAGCCGTCGGACGAGCCGTTGTCGACGGCCACCACCTCGTAGTCCAGATCGGGATCGGCGGTCGACGCCAGCGACTCCAGGCACTGTCGCGTCTGCTCGCGGGTGTTCCAGCTGACCAGCAGTACCGACAGCAGCGGAGCGCTCATCACGCCACCGCCCGGTTGTCGCGGCGGCGGACCCGCAGTCTCTCTCAACACGCCGTCCTCCCTCTCCGTCCGGTGCTCCGAGGGCATGCCGGCGGACACCCCCCCGGGGAGAAAGTACTAGCGATAAAGGTTCAATCGTGATGAATAGGCGAAACAGGGATATTCGTACTAACCTCGCATATCTCTACGTAAGACATTCGACGGATCGTCCGTTTGGTGGCCTTTTGGTGGGCTATGGTCGTGTCCGGCCGTCCGGTTGCCGCAGCGGGCCGACCGTTCCGTCGTTCCAAGGAGTCCGACATGGACCTGCCCGTTACCGCCGTCGGCGTCGGCCCGCCGACGGACCTGATTCCCGGGCGCGTGCTGGTGACCGGGGGTGCCGGCTTCATCGGCAGCCACGTGGTCGCCCGGCTGATGCTGATGGGCAGCCAGGTCCGGGTGCTCGACAACTTCTCCACCGGCCGGTTCGAGAACCTGGCCGACGCCGCGATCGGCGGACTGACCGAGGCGGACGTCATCTCGGGTGACATCCGTACGCCGGAGGGTGTCGAGGTCATCCACCAGTGGCAGCCGGACGTGGTGGTGCACCTCGCCGCACAGCCGAGCGTTCCCGCCGCCCATCGTTCACCCCTGTACGACGCCGACGTGAACGTGTTCGGCACCGTCAACGTGCTGGACGCCTGCGCCCGCGGCGGCGTACGCCTGGTGATCAACGCGGCCAGCAGCGCCATCTTCGGCAACGTCGCCGCCCACGAGTTGCCGGTCCGTGAGGACCACCCGATCGCCCCGGTGAGCCCGTACGGCGTCAGCACCGCCGCCGGCGTTCATTACCTCGACTGGTACGGACGTCAGCACGGCCTGTCGTACACCTCGATGGTTTTCGGCAATGTCTACGGGCCCCGGCAGGACGGCAGCGACTGCGGCGTGGTGTCCCTGATGGTCGACGCGCTGCTCGGGGGCCGGCAGGTGGTGATCTACGACGACGGTACGCAGACCCGGGACTTCGTCCACGTCAGCGATGTCGCCGAGGCGATCGCGGTCGCCTGTCACCACCCCGGGGTGGGCATGGTCAACATCGCTTCGGGTCGGCAGACGAGCGTCAACGAGGTGTACGACACGGTCCGGGAGGCGTCCGGCGTCGACAACGTGGCCCGCTACGAGCCGCTGCCCTGGCCGGGCGAGGTGCGCAACATGGCGCTGGACACCAGGAAGGCGCGCGAGCTGCTCGGGTGGTACCCGAAGATCGGCTTCATCGAGGGCGTACGGATGACGGTGCGCGACGCCCGCCGCCGCCAAGCCCCAAGTCAGATCCTGTCTCCGGTGTGGGCGCTGGAGCGCGCCGTCAGCCAGTGACGGCTCAGCGCGTAATTCCCGTCATCTGATCGGGATTTTCATAGATCAGTCTCACTCTTGCGGGTCGGCATCCACTGCTGCCACGATGGCCGTCAATGCCTTCCGTCCCGAAGGAGTGGTCGTCATGGCGGTCTCCCGCCGCAGGTTCGTCACATCGGTGCTGGCCGGGTCCGCCCTCGCCACCGCCTCCACCACCGAGCTGCTCACCAGCATGTCCAGCCCCGCGCACGCCGCCAGCCCTCCCGGGGACGTGGTCGGCAAGGTGACGGTCGGCTACCAGGGCTGGTTCAGCGCACCCGGCGACGGGGCGCCGATCGGCGGCTGGTGGCACTGGGGCCGCGACCGGTTCCAACCGCCCTCACCCGCCAACACCACGATCGTGTCCTGGCCGGACATGCGCGAGTACACCCGCACCTATCCCACCGCGTACCCCAACCTGGGCAACGGTCAGCCGGCCACCCTCTTCTCCTCGTACGACCAGCAGACGGTGGACACCCACTTCCGCTGGATGCAGGAGAACGGCTGCGACACCGCCGCGCTGCAACGGTTCAACCCGATGGGCGACGAGGGCCCCACCCGCGACGCGATGACCCAGAAGGTCCGCTCCGCCGCCGAGCGCCACAACCGCAAGTTCTACATCATGTACGACGTCACCGACTGGCTGACCTTCCAATCGGAGATCAAGACCGACTGGACGACGAAGATGGCCGCGCACACCGCGTCCTCCGCGTACGCCCGACAGAACGGCAAACCGGTCGTCTGCATCTGGGGTTTCGGCTTCAGCGAGCCCAGCCGCCCCTTCACTCCCGGGCCCTGCCTGGAGGTCATCAACTGGTTCAAGGCCCAGGGCTGCTACGTCATCGGTGGCGTGCCCACCTGGTGGCGGCAGGGCATCGAGGACTCCCGCCCCGGCTTCCTCGACGTCTACCACGCTTTCCACGCGATCTCCCCGTGGATGGTCTACCGGGCCAGGACCGTGGAGGAGTTGGACTCCTACTACAACAACGTCAACGTCGGCGACATGGCCGACTGCGCGGCGCGCGGCATCGACTACCTGCCCTGCGTGATGCCCGGCGACCTCGCCGGGGGCCACCGCAAACACGGCGACTTCTACTGGCGGCACATCTACAACATGGTTCGACTCGGCTCCCAGGGCCTGTACGTGTCCATGTTCGACGAATACAACGAGGGCAACCAGATCGCCAAGACGTCCGAGACCCAGGCCACCACCCCGGCCGGCGCGAACATCCGAGCCCTCGACGAGGACGGCGTCGCCTGCTCATCCGACTACTACCTGCGGATCACCGCCGACGGCGGCCGGATGCTCAAGGGGCAACTCGCGCTCACCGCCGTACGCCCCACCCCGCCGATGGTCGGCACCCCGCCACCGGTCACCGGCAACCTGGCCGCCGGCCGACCCACTTCGGCGAGCAGCCAGGGCGGCGGGTTCCCGGCGTCGAACGCTGTGGACTCGAACGCCGGCAGCTACTGGGAGAGCGGGGGCGGTTCCTTCCCGCACTGGTGGCAGGTCGACCTCGGCGCCAGCCACCAGGTCAACAAACTCGTGGTGCGGCTGCCCGCCGGCTGGGGCGCGCGCACCCAGACCATCACCGTGCAGGGCAGCGTCGACGGCGACTCCTTCGCCACCATCGCCGGGGCCTCCGCCTTCGCCTTCGACCCGGCGACCGGCAACACCGTCACCCGCACGCTGACGACCACCACGGCCCGCCACGTCCGTCTCAGCATCAGCGGCAACACCGGCTGGCCGGCCGCCCAACTCGCCCAGGTCGAGGTGTACGCCGGCACCACCGTCCCGGACAACCCGCCGACCACCCCGAGCGGCCTCACGGTCACCGGCAAGACGTCGACGAGCGTGTCCCTGGCGTGGACGGCCTCCACCGACGACACCGGAGTGACGGGTTATCAGGTGCGCCAGGGCGGCAACGTCGTCGCCACCGTCACGGGCACCACTGCGACGGTGAGCGGGCTCAGCCCGTCCACCGCGTACACCTTCACCGTCACCGCCCGCGACGCCGCCGGGAACACCTCCAGCGCGTCCTCGGCGGTCATCGTCACGACTGACGCCGCGGCGAACTCGGACCTCGCCCGGGGTCGGTCCACCAGCGAGAGTAGCCACGTCCAGACCTACGGGTCGGGGAACGTTGTCGACGGTGACGCGAACAGTTACTGGGAGAGTGCCAACAGCGCGTTCCCGCAGTGGGTTCAGGTTGATCTGGGTTCGTCGCGCACTGTTGGGCGGGTGGTGCTGAAGCTGCCGCCGTCGTCGGCGTGGGGCAGCCGGACGCAGACCCTCGCTGTGCAGGGCAGCGCTGATGGGGGGAGCTTCGGCACGCTTGTCGGATCGGCGGGGCGGACCTTCAACCCGGCCACTGGTAATCAGGTGACGCTGACCTTCAGCGCTGCGCAGGCCCGCTACGTGCGGATCGCCGTCACCGGAAACACCGGCTGGCCGGCTGGGCAACTGTCGACGCTGGAGGTCTACGCCAGCTGACCGAGGCTTGGGCGGCCGCCGGGGAGCGGCGGCCGCCCATCCGGACGCAGCACACTCTGCGGATCAGAACTGAGCCTTCGGCCAGGATGAAAATCCTCGCCGCCGACTACATCGCCCCCTCATGCACCTTTGGCTGGGTGACAGGCATGTGGCTGCGTAGATAAATAAGGGCCGCGCAAGATCATCCATGACTTGGCCTGGCGAACCAGCATCCAGGCAACAGCAACACCTGTCGGATCCCTGACTCAGCGTCCTGGTAGACCGAACTCCGCTGACTGGCGAGTGACGCCCGGCTTCAACCAGTGCACAATGGTGAGCCAAACTCATGGAGGCTGGGCAGTGGATCTCGCCAAACTACTGGGACCGGCTATCGGAACACTCGTTCGAGTTGCCATCGAACGACCCGTAGGCGCAGGACTTGCGAGAAGTCCAGTTTATCCCGAAGGTCGAGTCAAGCTTCCTGGCCGCCGACTGAACGGTCTAACGCGCTCCCTGAGCGGTAAGTTGGCGGTCCAGGTCGGCGCAGCGCTTTCTGAACTTCGCGCGATCGAGTTTGGCTCGGTTGGAGAAGACGACTGGGCCTGCGTTGTCATTGCCGCCTGCGACACCCTCGGGAAAATGCCAACGTTCACGGCTTCAAGTCTCCTGGCGGTTGACTTAGAGCCAGATCGCCTATATACACAAATCCGCAGGAGCGATCCCGATCGACCCGAAAAAGCTGCGTTGAGTTCCGAGGAAACAATCGCATATGAGCGTGTTCTGCGAGAGTGCTGCTGGCAGATCGTTGAGTTCATTACGCGGCAGCCAGAGTTTACGCGTCGGGTGCAGGTAGAGCTCGTACGTCGCACGGGCGAGATAGCTGACTCGCTGGACAGGCTCTCGGAAGGCTCGGATTCTCACGACCTCTTCGATTTCGAGAGAAGATACCTGGAGTTGGTGCTTGATAAACTCGACAACCTGCAACTCTTCGGTGTAACCCTTCGGCACAGCGATGCTTACTCCCTGAGTACTGCCTATCTGAGTCTTAATGCGTCCCCGGAGCAGGCGAATCGACGCAACGGGCGTGCTGGCGCGGATCGGTTGAGAGTTCATGAAGCTTTAGCCGACGCGAAACGGGTTCTAATACGAGGAGAAGCGGGCTCAGGAAAGACGACGTTGCTGCAATGGCTGGCAGTTAACGCGGTGCAGTCCCCCGAGAGTCTGCCGGACGGATGGTCGGCGGGCGTGCCGTTCCTGCTTCCGCTCCGCCGATATGCGCTACAAGACCTGCCGATGCCTGACCTCTTTCTGCGGGAGATCGCTCCCGCCCTGTCATCCGAGGCGCCTCCGAAGTGGGTGGCATCGGTTCTGAAAGCGGGTCGGGCTCTCGTCCTAATCGATGGGGTGGACGAACTGCCGCAAAACCGACGAGGAGATGTGTGGGTATGGCTCAATGACCTAGTGAAGACCTACCCGGATTCCACCTACGTGATTACGTCTCGTCCACCTGCCGTCGACGGGAAGGCCCTTGTACCGAACAAGTTCGATACCTTTATGCTTTTACCAATGGGGTCATCTGATGTTCGAGCATTCGTCGGTCAATGGCACAAGGCGATTCGACAGGTTCGGGACGATTCTGGGCATGCATTGGCGACTTACGAGTCAGAACTCCTAGACAAACTCGCGCGGCGCCGTGACCTCCGTAGGTTAGCCACTAACCCGCTACTTTGCGCTCTGATTTGCGCTCTACACCTTGAGCGCTACCGGCAGTTGCCGCAGGACCGGATGGGTTTGTATCGAGCCGCCCTTGAAATGCTGCTCGTACGTCGCGACGAATCGCGGGGCATCAACGCAGATAGAGTCAACTTGTCTCAGCAGGACCAAGAAGCATTGCTTGGCCAGTTGGCGTATTGGCTCGTGCGTAACGGATGGTCGGATTGCGACAGGCGGGACGCGACTACTCGATTGTCGCGTTACATGAAGGCGATGCCGTATGTTGAGTCTCGACCTTCTGAGGTTCTAAACTTCCTCCTTCTTCGATCCGGAACGTTGAGAGAGCCGGTCGTTGGAAGAATCGACTTTTTGCATAAGACGTTTCAAGAGTATCTGGCTGCGCAGGCCATCCTTGACGATGGCGATATCGACGCCATGATAAAGCATGCCCACGAGGATCACTGGCGTGAAGTCGTTGTGATGGCCGTCGGACATAGTCGTAGGGACGAGCGAGAGCGAATCATACGAGGGCTTGTGAAGCGCGGAGAGGAAGATGAGGACGTCAAGCGCCGGCTATATCTGCTAGCGGTCTCATGCCTAGAGCACCCTGGCGCCCTCGATCCGACGCTCGTCTTGGAAGTACGAGAGAAGGCTTCGCGGCTCGTTGTGCCGGAAGAATGGCGGCAGGTCGACCTAATTGCTGCTGCCGGCGAGGTGGTATTGGATGTGATTCCGGACCCCACCCATCTGACGGATTTAGAAGGCATCTTACTGATCGACGTTGTCAATCGATTCGATGTCGAGGATTCGCTTCCCGTGCTGGCTCGAATTAGCAAATCGCAAAGCCGGGCAGTGAGGGGTAAGCTTGCCACCTACTGGCCTGAATCCGCAGTGGAATCTTACGCCAGTGCTGTTCTCGGTGATATGCGCCTTGATGATGTGTCCGTCCGCGCTAGCGGCCCGGGACAGTTCCGCGCGGCTGCGAGACTGGGGGGTTTAACCACGCTTGTAGTGCAAGAGATGCCCGGTCCTGAAATCGTAGCGTTCGATCGACTTTCGGACCTCAAGGGCCACAGCAACCTTCGCACTCTTATCCTCGATAGGGTAGCCGTCATCGACTTGGAGGATGCGGCGACTTGCCCTGAACTGAACACTTTGATCATTCACGATTCTTTTATTCGCGCTGGTCTGCAGGGTCTACGCGGCGCCCGACTACGGGAACTGGCATTGCTCGGTATTCCGGATAGTGCACCCCTTGAGCGTCACGTCGACGCGATTGGAACGCTCCCTGATCTTCGGCGCTTGACAATAGATGTCAGTGCAATTCCGGGGAATGGCCTCGATCTGCCAAACAACTCTGCCCTCGAACGGGTAGATTTTCTAGCGCAGCATTGGATGGCGTCGGCGGTAGACTATGCTCACCGCGCGCCGGCGTGGTCTTGCATTGGTTCGGGCCGGACTGCCCTGGATTGGCATCGTCCGAGCCTGGCAAAGATTGGTAATCTCCCCACGTTGAAGGAAGTGTCCATATCTGGATGGCCATCCGGAACGGAAATTGAGCTGCTGCGTAAATCGCCACAACTTGAAGTCCTTCGAGTTGTGGTCGCAGAGGATCGCTTGCGTGAGGCGATCCTGTCAGGCGGACACGAGTATAACTATCCGACGGTCAGTTCGGGCGCGATACGGACAATCCGCGCACTGAAAATGTTAAAGCGGCTTGAAATAGGGATACTCGTACCAGACTCAGCAGGTCCTCTTTACTCACCGGTGCGACACAACCGGATCCGATACGTGCGCGCTGAAAGCTTCCCGACGGTCGCCCGGGAAATCCGGTCGAATCTTCCTCGCGGGTCGACGATCGAATTGTCGATCAACGGCTCGACGTTTTAATGGGCCGGCCACTTCAGCAGACCTGCTCTGGGATCTAGCCGGACCTCCGGGCAGGTTCTATGCTCGAAGGGGTGAGGTCTCTTTCGGAGCGAGCCGCCCAAGCAGCTGAACGTAGGTTGGCGACCGCACTTCCACGGCGTTGGCGACACGTCCAAGCTGTCGCGCAGAAGGCTGCGGGGCTGAGGCTAGGTCTGAGCGTGGAAGAGCAGGATGTCCTCACAGCTTCAGCCTGGCTGCACGACGTCGGATATGCGCCCGGCATCACTGAAACCGGCTTCCATGCCTTGGACGGGGCGCGTTGGGTCCTGAATGAGGGCTTTGGCTATCGCCTAGCCGGACTGGTGGCTTACCACTCTTGTGCATCCCACGAGGCCGAAAGGCGAGGGCTCGATGAGGTCCTGGACTGCGAGTTTCCGAGGGAGGATTCGGACGTCTCGGACGCCCTATGGTTCTCGGATATGACGACTGGACCTGACGGCCAAGACCTATCGGTCGCGGAACGGCTAGCCGAAATACGGGAGCGTTACGGTCCTGGTGATTTGGTGACGTGGTTCTGGCGACAGGCCGAGCCCTCACTGCTGGAAGTCGTGCGACGGACGCAGGCACGGGCGTCGGCTCAACCTATGTAGGGCTCGTTTCGCCGCTCGAAACCGTGATCGATGCGCAGCCGCATAGACGGGTGAATCGACAGACCGTTCAACTGATCTTGAGCTGTCCACCACACCGCCGACGACTCATCGCTCGTTGTAAGCTGCCCGCCAGCGTACCGGCCACGGAAGCAAATCGAGAACTGCTGCCGCACCTCGCCGTCGCTGTATTCCACGACGTGGTTCGGGTTGGTGTAGATCCCGACCACGCCGGTCACCTCAACCTCGACACCGGTCTCCTCGCGCGCCTCTCGCGCGGCGGTCTCGGCGATGTACTCGCCGAAGTCCTGGGCACCGCCGGGCAGCGCCCACAGGCCGTTGTCGGTGCGCTGGATGAGCAGCACCCGGTCTTGCTCGTCCTGCACGAAGACGGTCACTGCGACGACGATGCTGTTCGGCTTCGGGGCGTTCGGGTTGTTGAAGTGCTCGATCCGCGCCATGGTCCTAGCCTTTCACCGCCAGAATCTCAATGCTCAGGCCAAACCGCCCGCTTCTTCCCGAGGACTCGGTTGAAGCTAGCGACATAGCTGTCGAACAGGTCTCCCCCTCCAAGGTGCCGCAGGTGCAGCACCGGCGCGTACGCGGCCGGTGTGCCGTAGAGGTGGGTGTTGACCAGCATCTCATCGTCGAAGCGGTAGATGGAGTTGTAAAGGATGGTGTCGTGGTAGTAGATCCCGACGTTGTCCAGGTCCCGTAGGTCTCTGTAGAACGCCAACGCGTTCAGAATCTTGTTGGACATGGCTGGCCCGATGCCCTCGGCGTCTCCACGCTCGGTGATGTGCTCGCCCTCCGGGTCGCCGAATAGCAACTCCACCTGCGCCCCAGCCAACGCCTTCTCGCGGAGCGTTGCGATCCAGCGGTGGTTGAACTCGGGCAGGAACAGTCCTCCATAGACCAACACGCCGACCTGTCGGTTGGCCTGCACCAGGAGCCGCTGCCAGAGGTCGGTTGGGACGGCCCCGCGGCGCGGGTAGATGTGGACGAGTTCCGACTGGCTGATCTGCACGGCTCGTTGCGTCGGAAGCGCGTCCGGCCAGAGGTACGACTCACTCTCGTTCAGCAGTTCGGCGATGGTGTGGCGATAACGCGGGTACGGGTTGCGGGTCTGTGTCACCCACCGCTCGACAGTCTTCGGGTCGACACCGAGCCTTTCCGCCAACGTCGATGCCGTCAGACCGTTCTTGAGCATGCCGTTGCGAAGACGGTCGTTCGGCATGGCATCTCCTGCGCACTGGGCTGGGGACGGCATCGGGACGGCTCAGCCTAGCAAGGACGTCCCCAGTCGTCCGTGACTCGCGGTGAAGTCGTCATTACCAATCGGCGGAGCCTGGTTCCACAGGACAGGTCATCCAAACAGGACGCGAGAGGCACGGCTGAGGTTCGGTGTGTCTAAGCGTCGGCACCGGCTGGCGGGGGTGGGCATGCAAGGCGACGAGTCGCAAAGCCGAGGCGAGCAGTCCGAGGCGGCCGAGCGGGAGGCTGCCAAACAGCGCCTGCTTGCGCAGGCCGAGGCGGAACGCGTACCCGTAGACGACACGACCCGAGCGGTCCCGGACCGGCGGTGGCGGCGTGACCAGCGATGACCTCCCGATCGGCCGGCGGGTGGCCCGATGGCGGGTGCGGCGGTCGATGACGCAACAGATGCTGGCAGACCGGCTCCGGAGGTCGAAGAGCTGGGTGGACAAGGTGGAGCGGGGCGTGCGCGCCCTGGACCGCTATTCGGTGATTCAGGAACTGGCCCACGTCCTGCGAGTCGATCCGGAGGTGCTGCTCGGCCAGCAGCGCAGCACCCCGGCGAGCACGCCGGACGGGGTGGACGACATCCGGACCGCTCTCGCCCGCTACGACACCCCACAGTCCCCAGAGCAGACGGACGAACTAAGAAGGCAGGTCGCCTACGCCTGGTTGAGCTACCAGCACGCGCACTACGGGCAGCTGGTGCGGGTGTTACCGGGTCTGCTCGACGCCGCCCAGGCCGCGCAGACACCAGAGCTACTGGTCCAGGCGTACCGGATCACCTCGTCGCTGCTGGTGAAGCTCGGCGAGGCCGACCTCGCCTGGCTGGCCGCCGACCGGGCGATGTCCGCCGCCAGCGACGACCCGATCCTGGTGGCAACGGCAGCCATCTCGGTAGGCCAAGCGCTCCGCGCGCAAGACCGAGACCATCTGGCCCTGTCCGCGCTGCTGCCCGCCGCCAACCGCGTCCTTCCACCCTCATCCCACTCCGGTGATCAAGAGGTTTGCGGGACCTTTGGAGATCAAACCACCCCCAAACCTCTTGATCACCGGGGTCGGGGCGATCGCCGGGTTCAGGGCGACCGCCGGGATTGGGCGGTGGGTGGGACGCTGCTGGTGCAGGCCGCCCTGGCCGCCGCCGGCTGCGGCGATAGCCGCCGCGCTGACGAGCTGACCGAGCGGGCCGCGGGGATCGCCGCCAGCCTGAGGGGGTACGACGACACGCACCGCACCAACTTCGGGCCGATCGCCGTCGAGTTGGCGCGGGTGCTCGTGGCGGCGCAACGGGGTGACGCAGCCGAGGCGCTACGAAGGCATTCGACCATCATGCGGCGGGAGGGGTGGCGGCGGTTGCCGGCCGAGTATCGGGGTGCGTACCTGGTCGACGTCGCTCGGGCGTACCTCCAGGTGGGTGACCTGCGCGGGGCCGCCCGCGCGCTCGTCGACGCGGACAGCATCGCGCCGGCCGAGGTTCGGTGTCGGCCGTTGGCGCGTACCGTGATCGCCGACGTTGCCCGCGCGCGGCCGGCGCCGGCCGGCGTGGCGCGACTGGCCACGTTGGTCGGCCTCACCCGCTGACGGACGAGCGGGGGCGTAGGTCGTGGCCGGGTGGATGGTGCGTAACGCCATTGTCAGTGCTCCCAGAGGTCCTCGGTGCGGAAGTACCTGGCGGTGAACGTCTCTTCCAGGGAGCGGAGCCGGTGTCTGCCTCGTCTGTCCACCAACCTGGCCAGACGTCGACACCGGAGGGCTCGCTGATGGCAGTCAGGACGGTGGAGCACCGGTGGCAGCGCCGAGGCGCCGAGTCCCGGAACCGCCCGCCGCAGTCGCACCGCCGTAGCCGAGCCTCAAGCGCCGCCATCAGCGTGGGGTAGGTGCCAGGTAAGTTCCTCGCCGTTTAACCAGTTGTCGTCGAATTCGTCCGGTTGGCTCACCGGATGATCATCCCATGGGTGTGACTCGGGAGGCGGGTCGGCGATTCGCGTTTCGGCCCGGGTGGCACCGGCCCGCTGTGAGACTGAACGAGTGCCGGCACCGGCGGTGCCTCGGCAGTGGCCGACTCGACTTGGCGAGGTGGGGAATATGTCCAACGACAACGAGATTCGTCCCTTCCGGCTCGACACACCGGAGGACTTGATCGCCGACCTGCGTCGCCGGATCGCGGCTACCCGCTGGCCCACTCGCGAGTTGGTCACCGATCGCTCGCAGGGGGTGCAGCTGGCGACGATCCAGGAGTTGGCCCGCTACTGGATGAGCGATTACGACTGGCGTGCGTGCGAGACGAGGCTGAACTCGCTGCCGCAGTACACGACGAACATCGACGGCGTCGAGATTCACTTCATCCACGTACGGTCGCAGCACGAGAACGCCCTGCCGCTGATCATGACGCACGGCTGGCCGGGCTCGGTCGTCGAGCTGCTCGGGGTCGTCGGCCCGCTGACCGACCCGACGGCGCACGGCGGCACGCCCGAGGACGCGTTCCACCTGGTGCTGCCGTCGTTGCCCGGCTACGGCTTCTCCGGTGAGCCGATCGACCTTGGCTGGGATTCCGCGCGGATGGCACAGGCGTGGGCGAAACTCATGGACCGCCTCGGGTATTCGCGCTACGTCGCACAGGGTGGCGACGTCGGCGCCGCCGTCACGGACGCCATGGGACGCCAAGGACCCGAAGGGCTGCTCGGCATCCACGTGAACCTGCTCGCCGGGGCGATCGGCATCAAGGACCAGTTGCCGGCAAACTCCGAGCAGGAACGCGCGGCGCGTGACGCGCTGAACCTGTTCACCATGGATGGCTTCGGTTACTTCCTGGAGCAGTCCACCCGGCCGCAGACGATCGGCTATTCGCTGCTGGACTCACCTGTCGGGTTGGCGGCCTGGATGCTCGACCACGACACGGACAGCTACTACAAGATCTCCCGCGCGTTCCTCGACGGTGAACCGGCCGGCGGTCTCACCCGGGACAGCATCCTCGACAACATCACGCTGTACTGGTTGACGGGTACCGGCGCTTCGTCCGCCCGGTGGTACTGGGAATTCGGACGCTTCCAAGCCGCGGCCCAGGCGGCCGGCCAGGCTCCGCCGCCGGTCGCGGTTCCGGTTGGCTTCACCACGTTCCCCGGCGAGATCTGGGCCGCTCCGCGTAGCTGGGCCGAGGCGGTCTACCCCGGCATCGCGTACTTCAACGAGGCCGCCCGCGGCGGGCACTTCGCGGCGTGGGAGGAGCCGGAACTCTTCTCCGCCGAGGTGCGGGCCGCGTTCCGGCCGCTGCGGTAAACCTGACGGCCTCAACCGCCGACGGACGAGCGCCGGCGCCAGTCGTCCGCCGGGTGGATGGTGCGCACCGGGTCGGGCACCGGCCCTCGGGGTTGCCACTCGCGGGGGTAGCCGAGGGAGACCTCCTCGAAACGCACCCCGTCGTGGAACGTGGTGCGGGGGATGTGCAGGTGCCCGTAGACCACTGTGGCCGCGTCGAAGCGCAGGTGCCAGTCCCTGGTGCGGACGGTGCCGCACCACTGGGCGAAGACCGGGTACCGCAGGACGTCGGTGGGTTCCCGCACCAGCGGGTAGTGGTTGACCAGCACCGTCGGCAGCGCCGGGTCGCGTTCGGCCAGCCGGCGTTCGGTCTCGGTGACCCGGGCCGCGCACCACGCCTCCCGGCTCGGGTACGGGTCGGGGTGCAGCAGCGCCTCGTCCGTGCACACCACACCGGCCGCGTACGCCAGGGCCAGCGACTCCTGCTGGGTGCGTGCCTCCGGCACCCGGAACGTGTAGTCGTAGAGCACGAAGAGCGGGGCGATGGTCGCCGGACCGCCGTCGCCGTCCCACACCGGGTACGGATCCTCCGGGGTGAGCACCCCCAGCCGCCGGCACATCCGCACCAGCTCGCGGTAGCGCTCCTCGCCGCGCAGCGTGACCGGGTCGCGCGGTGGTGTCCACAGCTCATGGTTGCCCGGCGCCCAGATGACCCGCGCGAACCGACTGCTCAGCAGCCCGAGCGCCCACTCGATGTCGGCGAACCGGTCGGCGACGTCGCCGGCGACGAGCAGCCAGTCGCCCTCGTTGTCCGGATGTAGCTCCTGCACGAACGCGCGGTTCTGCGGGTGCCCGACGTGCAGGTCGCTGACGGCCCGCAGCCGGGGCGGAAGTTTCACCCCCCGAGGTTAGGACGGCACGGGCGCGTCACGGAACCTCTGCGGGCCTGCCGTTCGGGCCGATCTGACGGTCGCATATCCGGCGACCCGACGGGAAAGCGCGGGGGGTCCGACAGCCCGAGACCGGAGCAGGAGACAAACATGCCTTTCATCACCGTGGGGACGGAAAACTCCGCGCCCATCGACCTGTACTACGAGGATCACGGTTCCGGTAAGCCGGTGGTGCTGATCCACGGCTTCCCGTTCAATGGCGCAACCTGGGAGAAGGAGACAACCGCGCTGCTGAACGCCGGTTATCGGACGATCACCTACGATCGGCGCGGTAACGGTAACTCCGCCCAGCCGGCGTTCGGGTACGACTACAACACGTTCGCTGCGGACCTGGACGTGTTGATGACCGAGCTGGACCTGAACGAGGTGACCCTGATCGGTCACTCGATGGGCACCGGCGAGGTGGTCCGATACCTGGGCAACTACGGCTCCCAGCGAGTGAGCCGGGCCGTGCTTCTCAGCCCGCTGCAACCGATGCTGGCCAAGGCGAGCGACAACCCGGAGGGCGTCGAGCGGAGCCTCTTCAAGGGCTTCCAGGACGCCATCATCAAGGACCGGTTCGCCTACCTGACGTCCTTCTGTGACGCCTTCTTCAACCCGGACCAGAACATGGGCAAGCGGGTCAGCGAGGAGGCGTACCGGGCGCACTGGCAGATCGGCGCGATGGCCTCCGGCAAGGCCACCCACGACAGCGTGGACGCCTGGCAGGAAGACTTCCGCCCGGACCTGCCGAAGATCGACATTCCGGTGTTGATCGTGCAGGGTGACCAGGACCGGGTGCTGCCCTACCCGGTGACCGGTCAGCGGCTCGGGCCGATGATGCCGACCGGAACGCTCGTCACGCTCAAGGGCGCGCCGCACGGCATCCCGTGGACCCACGCCGACGAAGTCAACAAGGCGATCATGGACTTCATGAAGCAGCCGGCCAAGGCTCGCGCCTGACCCGTACCGGTAGCCGATCGGACGCCCGCGCCGTGAGGCGCCGCGACACCCGGCCCACGGTTCGCACCGGGGCCGGGTGTCGTCGTCGGTCAGGGCCGGCGGGCCACCACCGCGCCGTTGGCGCCTGGCGCGTCGAACGGCACGGTACGCACGTCGACGAAGCCGGCGTCGGTGAGCCAGGCCGCGTACTCGGCGCCCGAGTAGTTCCGGCCACCCTCGGTCTCGACCAGCATGTTCATTCCCATCAGGGCCGCCTCCGGCGGTCCGGTGCGCTCGTCGTTGAGCAGCAGTTCGCAGACGACGATCGCCCCGCCGGGCGGCAACGCGGCGTGGCACCGGGCCAGCAACGCCCGGTTCGTCGGCTCGTCCCAGTCGTGCAGGATCATGCTGAGCAGGATGACGTCGTGCCCGTCCGGCAGCGCCGGGTCGGCGAGGAAGTCACCGCCCACCGCGTCGATCCGCCCGGTCAGGCCGGCCTCCGCGATCCGCTCCCGGGCCCGGACGCAGACGTGCGGCAGGTCCAGGACCGTCGCCCGCAGCTCGGGCAGTCGTCGGCAGAACTCGATCGGGAACGCGCCGGCACCACCGCCCACGTCGAGTAGCCGGCGATGCGCGGAGAAGTCGTACGCGTCGGCCAACGCGCTGGCGGTGAAGCTCGACGTGGAGAACATCGCGTCCCAGAACTGCGCCAGCATCTGCGGGTCCTCGGTGTCGAACATCGACTGCTGGGCCTCCGGGTCCCAGGTCAACGGCCGATCCGTGCGCAGGGCCTCGCCGATGCGATGCCAGGGCAGGTAGGTGCGCAGGTCCGAGTAGCGGACCTGCGCCCCGAAGTAGTACGGGCGACCCTCGACCAGGAACTGCTCGGCCAACTCGGAGTTGCGGTAACCGTCGCCGGCCTTCTCCAGCAGGCCGAGTGACGCACTGGCGGCCAGCAGCAGGTCCGCGGGCCGTTCGGGCAGCCCGAACTCGGCGACGGCCTGCTCGACGGTCATCGTCCGCCCGCCGGCGAGCCGGGTGAACAGACCGAGTTCAACGCCGACTGCGAGGGTCTTGAACCCCCACACACCGGCCACCAGACGCATGAGGGGAGTCGGAGTGATCACCACGACATGAGATCACAGATGGATCCGGTCCACTATGGGCGGTTCGTGCCCGCGGCGACGTCACCCGCGGCGACCGACCCGCCGCGCCGCGAGGCTCACCACAGCGCTGCCGGCCGCCATCCCGACCAGCACCAGAATCGCCCCGACGACCCACAGCCCGCTGTCGTCGGTCCCGGCGGCCCGCCACGACCAGACCGCCGTGAACGCCACAGTCATCACCGGCGCCACCAGCCACGGGCTGAGCCGCGTCCCGGCGAGCGCGGCCAGCAGCACGAGCGTCAACACGCAGCCGATCACCTGCCACGGCTCGTACGGGCCGCTGCTCGCGCCGGTCTGCGCGTCGACCGTGTACCGGGTGTCCCAGCCCAGCCAGAGGATCCACGCCCCGACCGTGGCCGCCGCCAGGAACAGAACACCGAGCAGTGCCCGGGTACCCCTCGTCGCCGTCATCCGGCGATCATCCCCTGCCTGCCCCTCCACCGGAACACGGACCGGCTTCCGGTGGTGGGCCAGCACGGTCCCCACTGGACTGTTGCCTCGGTCGGTGGCGATCCTCTACGGTCTGCTCAGCGGTGGGCGGTGCGGTCCGCATCCGACCCGACACCGCCGGTTGCCCGTCGTGCGGGCCGGGATGGTGGAGTCCCGGGTCGCCCCGTCGGCGGTGACCCGGCGGTCGTGTGACTCCCAGCTCGTCCCCTCGGGTCCTGTTGCCCGGGTGGCTCCGCGTGGAGCCGACGGCGAGCCGGGGCACGCCGACCCACCGGGAGAGCCCCGTGTTCCTCAGCCCGCACGAGCAGGACCGCCTGCTCGTCCACGTCGCGGCCGATGTCGCCCGCGCCCGCCGCGAACGCGGCCTGCGCCTCAACTACCCCGAAGCCGTCGCGGTGATCACCGCGTTCCTCCTCGAAGGGGCCCGCGACGGGCGGTCGGTGGTCGACCTGATGTCGGCCGGCCGGGCGGTGCTCGGCCGCGACGACGTCCAGGACGGCATCCCCGAGCTGCTGAGGGAGGTGCAGGTGGAGGCGACGTTCCCGGACGGCACCAAGCTGGTGACGGTGCACCACCCGATCCCGTGATCCCCGGGGAGATCCTGCCGGCGGCGGACCCGGTCGAGATCAACGTGGGTCGTCCGGTGACCACGCTGTTCGTGGTCAATACCGCCGACCGCCCGGTGCAGGTCGGCTCGCACTACCACTTCGCCGAGGCCAACCCGGCACTGTCGTTCGACCGGGGCGCGGCCTGGGGGCAACGGCTCGCCGTTCCGGCCGGCACCTCGGTCCGGTTCGAGCCGGGCATCAACCGCAGCGTCGACCTCGTACCACTCGGCGGCGCACGCGTCGTGCCGGGCCTGCGCGCAGAATGCGCGGGACCGTTGGACCCGCCGCCGCACACGGTCATGGAAGACGGGTCGCCGCGGTGAGCGCCGTGCGGCGGGACCGCTACATCGACCTGTACGGGCCGACGACCGGTGACCGGATCCGACTGGCCGACACCAACCTGCTCATCGAGGTGGAGACCGACCACTGCGTGGGCGGCGACGAGGCGGTCTTCGGCGGCGGGAAGGTGATCCGCGAGTCGATGGGGCAGTCCCGTGCCACCCGCGCCGAGGGGGCACTGGACACCGTCATCACCGGCGCGGTGGTGCTCGACCACTGGGGCGTGGTCAAGGCCGACGTGGGGCTGCGCGACGGGCGCATCGTGGCGCTCGGCCGGGCCGGCAACCCGGACACCATGCCGGGTATCCACCCCGACCTGGTCATCGGCCCGTCGACCGAGGTGATCGCGGGCAACGGGCGGATCCTCACCGCCGGCGCGGTCGACACCCACGTGCACTTCATCTGCCCGCAGATCGTCACCGAGGCGCTGGCCAGTGGCATCACCACGATGGTGGGCGGCGGCACCGGGCCGGCCGAGGGGACCCGCGCGACAACTGTCACCCCGAACGCCTGGCACCTGGCCCGGATGCACGAGGCCCTGGACACCATGCCGGTCAACGTGCTGCTGCTCGGCAAGGGCAACACCGTCTCCAGCGAAGCACTGTGGGAACAGTTGCGAGCCGGTGCGGGCGGTTTCAAGCTGCACGAGGACTGGGGCACCACACCTGCGGCGATCGACGCCTGCCTGCGGGTGGCGGACGCGTCTGGGGTCCAGGTGTCGATCCACACCGACACGCTCAACGAGGCCGGGTTCGTCGCCGACACCCTGCGGGCGATCGGTGGACGGGCGATCCACTCGTACCACACCGAGGGAGCCGGTGGCGGGCACGCGCCGGACATCATCACCGTGGCCAGCGAACCGAACGTGCTGCCGTCGTCGACCAACCCGACCCGGCCGTACACCGCGAACACCCTGGCCGAGCACCTGGACATGTTGATGGTCTGCCACCATCTCAACCCGTCCGTGCCGGAGGATCTGGCCTTCGCCGAGAGTCGGATCCGACCGTCCACGATGGCCGCCGAGGACCTGCTGCACGACCTCGGCGCCATCTCGATCATCGGCTCCGACGCGCAGGCGATGGGCCGGGTCGGCGAGGTGATCATGCGGACCTGGCAGAGCGCCCACGTGATGAAGGACCGTGTCGGCGCGCTGCCGGGCGACGGGCCCGCCGACAACCACCGGGCCCGACGGTACGTGGCGAAGTACACCATCTGCGCGGCGATGGCCAACGGGCTGGAACGGGAGGTCGGCTCGGTCGAACCGGGCAAGCTCGCCGACCTGGTGCTCTGGGACCCGGCGTTCTTCGGGGTCCGGCCGCACCTGGTCCTCAAGGGCGGCATGATCGCGTACGCCCAGATGGGCGACGCCAACGCCTCGATCCCGACACCGCAGCCGATCCTGCCGAGGCCGATGTTCGGGGCGTACGGCGCGGCGGCGGCCGCCACCAGCCTGGCCTTCGTGGCCCCGGCGGCCCTCGACGCCGGGCTCCGCCTGGACGTGCGTCGCCGGGTGGTGCCGGTGAGCGACGTACGGTCGCGGGGCAAGGCCGACCTGCCGGAGAACAACGCGATGCCGCGCATCGAGGTGGACCCGGACACCTTCACGGTACGGATCGACGGGCAGGTGGTGGAGCCGGACCCGGTGACCCGGCTGCCGATGGCCCAGCGCTACTTCCTGTTCTGATGGCGACGCCGAGCCTGCTGTTGTTGTTGGCCGACGGACGTTTCCCGGCCGGGGCGCACGCGCACTCCGGTGGTCTGGAGGCGGCCGTCGCCGCCGGCCGCGTCACCGACCTGGCCTCGTTGGAGGCGTTCCTGGCCGGACGGCTGGCCACCGCCGGTCTGGTCGGCGCGGCGTTCGCGGCGGCCGCACACCGGGCGGCGGTGGCCACCACCGCCGACCCGGCTGAGTCTGAGGCTCGGTCGGGGGCGCTGGCTCGGCTCGACGCGGAGCTGGACGCCCGTACCGCCGCCCCGGCGTTGCGGGCCGTCTCGCGCCGGCAGGGCCGGGCGCTGCTACGTGCCGGCCGGACCATCTGGCCGGACGCCCCGTTCGCCGACCTGCCCGCGTCGCCCGGTGGCGCACACCAACCGCTGGTGCTAGGGCTGCTGTGCGCCGCGGCCGGGCTGTCCCGCGTCGAGACCGCCACGATCGCCGCGTACGGGACGCTGACCGGGGCGGCCAGCGCCGGCGTACGTCTGCTCGGCCTTGACCCGTACCAGGTCCAGGCCCTGCTGGTCGGTCTGGCCGACGCCTGCGACGGCGCTGCCGCCGAGGCGGCGCGGGCCGCCGATGACCCACCGGAGCGGCTGCCGGCCGCCGCCGCTCCACTCGCCGACATCCATGCCGAGATCCATGCCACCTGGGAGGTGCGTCTCTTTGCGTCCTGACACCGTTGTGCCGAGCGCTGTGCCCGCCGTCGAACCGATCACGCCGCCGCCGACCCCGCCGCCGGCGATCCCACCCCACGACGAGACCGTTCCGCACACCCATCCGGAGCCCGGGGTGGACCCCCATCCGCCGTTGGCGCGTGCCGGCCGTGCCCTGCGGGTTGGCATCGGCGGCCCGGTCGGTTCCGGCAAGACGGCCCTGGTGGCCGCGCTCTGCCGTGCCTTCGCCGACGAGTTGCGGCTCGGCGTGGTGACAAACGACATCTACACGACCGAGGACGCCGACTTCCTCCGGCGGGCCGGTGTGCTGGACCCGGCCCGGATCCGCGCGGTGGAGACCGGTTGTTGCCCGCACACAGCGATCCGCGACGACATCGGCGCCAACCTGGACGCCGTCGACGAACTGGCCGAGGCTGTCGGCCCGTTGGACCTCGTCCTGGTGGAGAGCGGTGGGGACAACCTGACCGCGACCTTCAGTCGAGGGCTGGTCGACCGGCAGATCTTCGTGGTCGACGTGGCCGGCGGGGACAAGGTGCCCCGCAAGGGCGGGCCGGGGGTCACCGCCGCCGACCTTCTCGTGATCAACAAGACCGACCTGGCGCCGATGGTGGGTGCCGACCTCGCCGTCATGGATCGTGACGCGCGGGCCCGGCGCGGCGACCTCCCGACCCTCTTCCTGTCCATCGTGGGAGACCCCACGGCAACGTCGGTCGCCGACTGGATCCGGCACGAGCTGGCCCACCACGCCGCCCTGCACCCACTGGCCGTGCCGGTCGGCCCGGCCTGATGCGAGCGCTCGCTCGGCTGGTCGCCCGGGCCGACGGTCGGGGCGGTACGGCCCTTGTCGAGTTGCACGGCGAAACGCCGTTGCTGCTGCGCCAGACCTCGACCGACGGTGGTGTCGCCACTGTGCACCTCGTCGGCGGGGCGGCCGGGCCGCTGGCCGGCGACGATCTGCGCCTGGAGATCGAGGTCGGGCCGGGCGCGGCCGTCCGGGTGCACAGCGTCGCCGCGTCGATCGCCCTGCCGGGTCGCGCGGGTGCCGTCTCCCGGATGGCGGTGCGGGCGGTGGTGCACGCCGGCGCCACGCTGCACTGGCTTCCGGAACAGTTGGTCGCGGCGGCCGGCTGCGCGCACTTCGCGGAGTCCCGGATCGAGCTGGCCGCCGGTGCGAGCCTGCGGTGGCGCGACGAGCTGATCTGCGGCCGGTACGGCGAGGCGCCCGGGGGCGCCGTCGTACACACCCAGGTCGACTACGCGGGCCGACCACTGCTGCGCCAGTCCCTCGCGGTGGGACCGCACGCGCCGGGCTGGGCCGGCCCGGCGGTGCTCGGCGGCGCCCCGGCCACCGGATCGCTGCTGGTGGTCGACCCGTCGCAACCCGCCGAACCTTCGACGGCCGAGGGCAGCGTCGCCCGGTTGCCGCTGGCCGGCGGCCCGGCGACACTGTGGACGGCGACAGCTCCCGACGCGCACACCCTGCGCGCCCACCTGACGGTCTAGGGAGCCGCTACCCGGGCCGCGTGCCGGTCCTGCTGGTCCTGGCGGTCTTGCTGGTCCTGGCGGTCTTGGCGCGATGCCGCCTCGGCCGCCGAGACCGTTCCCGAGGCCAGGTTGGTGCAGAGCACGACGCCCGGAGGCCCGGAGCGGGGAGCGGGGAAGGGGTCAGGGGTGTGGGCCGGCCGCGTCGGCGTGCACTCGTTGCCGGGCCGGGTCGAGGCGGCCGATCAGGTCGTCGAGCTGGCGTACGAGGTTGGCGGCCGGAGGGGTGCCCGGCTCGCTGGTCTCCGCGACGCCCAGCTCGACGATGCCCAGTTCGGCGATGCTGGCCTGGACCCGTTCGTCCAGGCGGGCGTGCTCGCGGCGACCCCGAGCGGTCAGGTACGCCCGGATGCGTCGGCGGTCGATCGGATCGATGCGGCGGAAGACGAGGTTGCGGTCGACGAGTTGGTCGACCAGCTTGGTGAGGGTGCCCGGCGGCAGCGACGCCGCGGCCGACACCTCGCTCATCGGGTGGCCCTGGCCGTCGGCGAGCAGGCAGAGCACCCGCCACGCCTCGATGCTGATCGCGTCGTCGGCCAGAACGGCGCCCAGCCGGCGGGAGAGCAGCCGTTCGGCGCGGGTGAGCGAGCGCAGCAGGTCGGCTGGCGCCCCGGGCACGTTCGACATGAAACTCCCTGGTCCGGTGGCCCTGTCATGGTAGCGAGTCGTCCCGGTCAGTGGTGAGCGCTGGTCTTCCGTCGTAGGCCGGGCAATCATGTGCTCATGTCCGCGCCGGCACCGCCGTGGCTGACCGTCGACCGTGCCGTGGTCAGCATCGCGCTGGTCTATCCGATGCGCGGGCCGGCCGGCATGTTCGGCCCCACCTGTGAGCTCTGCGCACAGCTCGCGGTCGAGGAGATCAATCGGTGCGGTGGCGTGCTGGGCCGGGAGGTCCGCCTGGTGCCGGTCGACGGTGGGGCACCGCCGGCCGAGGTGGCCGCCGAGGTCGAGGCGTTGGTGTCGGTGGGGGCCGTGCAGGGGGTGACGGGGTGGCACATCTCCTCGGTGCGCCAGGCGTTGGCGCCCCGCGTCGCGCATCGGGTGCCGTACGTCTACACCGCACTCTACGAGGGCGGCGAACACACCGAAGGTGTCTTCCTGACCAGCGAGACGCCGGATGCCCAACTGTGGCCCGCGATGCGGCTGCTCGCCGGGGAGCAGGGTGTGCGCCGCTGGTTCGTGGTGGGCAACGACTACGTGTGGCCGCGCCGTACGTCGCGGGCGGCCCAGCGGTACGCGCTGCGCGGCGGTGGGCAGGTGGTGGGCCGGCACTTCCTGCCGTTGGACGCGCACGACTTCACCGAGGTGTTGCGCCGCATCGAGCACAGTGACGCGGACGCGGTGTTGATGCTGCTGGTCGGTGCCGACGCGGTGCGGTTCAACCGCGCGTTCGCCCGATCCGGCCTGGATCAGCGCTGCCTGCGGCTGAGCACCCTGATGGACGAGAACATGCTGTTGGCCAGCGGCGCCGGCGCGACCCGGAGGCTGTACAGCACGGCGGGCTTCTTCGCCGGGCTGGTCACCCAGGAGAATCTCGACTTCCACGGCGAGTTCGCGCGGCGTTTCGGGGTGGAGGCGCCGCCACTGGGCAGCCTGGGGGAGTCCTGCTACGAGGGCGTCATGCTGCTCGCCGCACTGATCGGCCAGGCCCGCACCCTCGACGTACGGGCCATCGAGACGGCCGCCGACACGGTCGCCTACCACGGGCCGCGTGGGCGGTTGCGGCTGCGTCAGCGGCACGTCCGGCAGCGCATCTACCTGGCCGAGGCCGACGGGCTCGACTTCACAGTGCTCGCCCAGCTCTGAACCGGGTACGGCAGTCGGTACGCCCGACCCTTGACAGCGCCACCCGATCCCGTCCTAAGATGCTTCCTGGGTGAAGTATCTGGCCACGGGGCCAGATCTCACCATTGCGTGCCCACCGTTGGCGGATTCGTCCGTCGACCATTGTGGTGGCACTATTCTGCGTCTTTCCCAACGGCCGACACCGTTTCCTCCCCAACGGTGTCGGCCGTTTTTCGTGCGCGCCTCGACGGTCGCTCGGAAACAGTCAATTAAGGACTGGGAAACACCCGCGCAATCATGCCGGTCGACGCTTTCGGTGCCCATATCCGATCCGGTGCCCCGCGCGGCGTCCACCCGTCGACCTTGGCATCGCCCACGTCAGCTCCATCGGACCGCACCGACCGTCCTTTCGCCACTTGAGTGCACCGCAGGGAGAGTAGATGTCATTATTCCGGGGCCGCCGCATCCTGGCGGGTGCCATGACCCTGGTCGCCGCGGCCGCGATGACCGCGTGCGGCAGCAAGACCACCGACGAGGGCGGCGCTACCGGCGTCACCGCCGACGTGTCCGGCGACACCGTCAAGGTGGGCCTGCTCAACTCGCTCTCCGGGACCATGGCGATCAGCGAGGTCACCGTCCGCGACTCCATCATGCTCGCCGTCGAAGAGATCAACGCGGCCGGCGGAGTCCTCGGCAAGAAGATCCAGCCGGTCGGTGAGGACGGCGCCTCGGACTGGCCCACCTTCGCGGAGAAGGCCGAGAAGCTCATCTCCGAGGACCGGGTGGCCGCCGTCTTCGGCTGTTGGACCTCGGCCAGCCGCAAGGCGGTCAAGCCGGTGTTCGAGAAGAACAAGGCGTTGCTGTTCTACCCGGTGCAGTACGAGGGACTTGAGCAGTCGCCCTACATCTTCTACACCGGGGCGACGACCAACCAGCAGATCGTTCCCGGGCTGGACTATCTCAAGTCGCAGGGCGCGAAGTCGGTCTATCTGGTGGGTAGCGACTACGTCTTTCCGCGGACCGCCAACAAAATCATCAAGGCGTACGCGGCCGCGAACGGGATGACAGTGCTGGGTGAGGATTACGCGCCGCTGGGCTCCACCGAGTTCGGCACCATCGTCAACAAGGTCAAATCGTCCGGCGCGGACGCGGTGTTCAACACGCTCAACGGTGACAGCAACGTGGCCTTCTTCAAGGAGTACAAGTCCGCCGGCCTGAGCGCCGCCGCGATGCCGGTGGTGTCGGTGTCGATCGCCGAGGAAGAGGTCAAGGGCATCGGCACCCAGTACCTGGAGGGCCAGCTGACGGCCTGGAACTACTACCAGACCACCCCGGGCGCGGCGAACTCGAAGTTCGTGGCCGCGTACAAGGCGAAGTACGGCGCGGACAAGCCGACCAGCGATCCGATGGAGGCGGCGTACGTCGCCGTGCACCTGTGGAAGGCGATGGTCGAGAAGGCCGGCGCCTTCGACGTGGAGAAGGTCCGCTCCGCCTCGGACGGGATCACCTTCGACGCGCCGGAGGGCCTGGTCACCGTCGACGGCAAGACCCAGCACATCGCCAAGACCGCCCGGATCGGCAAGATCGGCGCGGACGGCCTGATCACCGAGGTGTGGAACTCCGGCAAGCCGGTCGCGCCGGACCCGTACCTCAAGACCTACCCGTGGGCGAGCGGCCTGAGCTGACGACGCCGGCCCGGGCGGAACGCGTTGCCGCGCGCTCCGCCCGGGCCACCCGACCAGCAGTTCGGAGTACCCACAGTGACAGTCCTCTTCGGTCAACTCTTCACCGGCATCAGCATCGGCGCGGTGCTGCTGCTCATCGCGCTCGGCCTCGCGCTGACCTTCGGCCAGATGAACGTGATCAACATGGCGCACGGTGAGTTCATCATGGCCGGCGCGTACACCACCTACGTTCTGCAACAGAGCATCACCGGCGCCGGCCTGTCGCTGGCTGTCGCGCTGCCGGTGGCGTTCGTGGTCGCCGGCACCATGGGTGTCCTGCTGGAGGTGCTGCTCATCCGCCGGCTCTACGCCCGGCCACTGGACACCCTGCTGGTCACCTGGGGTGTGTCACTGATCCTGCAACAGCTGGCCCGGGACATCTTCGGCAGCCCGAACGTGCAGACCCGCGCGCCCGAGCTGCTCACCGGCAACGTGGCGCTGCCCGGCGGGCTGACCATCGCCAACAACCGGCTGTTCATCCTGGCCCTGGCGCTGGCCGCCGTCGCGGCGCTCACCCTGGCGCTGCGACTCACCCCACTCGGGCGTCGTATCCGCGCGGTGGTGCAGAACCGCGACCTCGCCGCCGTTTCCGGTATCGCCACCTCCCGGGTCGACCGGACGACCTTCTTCCTCGGCTCCGGCCTGGCCGGGCTCGCCGGGGTGGCCCTCACCCTGCTCGGCCCGATCGGCCCGACCATGGGCACCAACCTGATCATCGACGCCTTCCTGGTCGTCGTGGTCGGCGGGATCGGCCAGCTCAAGGGCAGTGTGATCGTCGCCTTCGCCCTCGGCGTGCTCCAGGCCACCGGGGAGTACCTCACCACCCTCAGCGTCGCCAAGGTGATCGTGTTCGTGGCGATCGTCGCGTTCCTCCAGTGGCGGCCACAGGGCCTGTTCACCCTGCGGACCAGGAGCCTCGCATGACCGCCGTCACCCCCGCGCCACCCAGCACCGCCGTCCGCCCGGCACCTGCCGGCGCCGTACCACCGGGCCGGCCCGCCGGCCGCTCGCGGCTACGGACGCTGGCCGGCTTCGCCTTCGGCGCGGCGCTGCTGTTCGCCGTCGCCCCACTGGTGTTGTCGGACTTCCGGCTGGCGTTGCTCGCCAAGTACCTCTGCGTCGCCATGGTCGCGGTCGGCATCGGGATCGCCTGGGGCCGGGGCGGGATGCTCACCCTCGGCCAGGGCGTCTTCTTCGGCCTCGGCGGCTACGCGATGGCCATGCACCTCAAGCTCGCCGACGCGGGTCCGGGTGGGATGCCCGACTTCATGCAGCTGTACGGGCAACTCGACGAGCTGCCGCTGTGGTGGCGGCCGTTCGCCAGCCCGTGGTTCGCGCTGCCCGCCACGGTGCTGCTGCCGATGGCGGTCGCCTTCGGGCTCGGCTCGCTGGTCTTCCGTCGCCGGGTCCGCGGCGCCTACTTCGCCATCCTCAGTCAGGCGCTCGCCGCCGCGATGGTGATCCTGCTGATCGGCCAGCAGGGCACCACGGGTGGCACCAACGGGCTCACCGACATCAAGGGCTTCTTCGGCTACGACCTGGACGACCCGGTCAACCAGCGGATGGTGTACTTCATCATCGCCGGGACGCTGCTGGCGTTGCTCGCGCTCACCCGTCAGCTCATTCACAGCCGCTACGGCGAGCTGCTGGTGGCGGTCCGCGACGGTGAGGAACGGGTCCGCTTCCTGGGCTACGACCCGGCGTCGGTCAAGCTGGTGGCGTATGTGGTGGCGGCGGGCATGGCCGGGCTGGCCGGGGCGCTGTTCGTGCCGGCGGTGGGCATCATCTCGCCCGCGCTGATCGGCATCGTCCCGTCGATCGAGTTCGTCATCGGCGTCGCCGTGGGCGGCCGAGCGACACTGCTCGGGCCGGTGCTCGGCGCGGTGGCGGTGGCCTGGGCGCGTACCGCCCTCTCCGAGCGTTTCCCGGGCACCTGGACGTACCTTCAGGGGTTGCTCTTCGTGGTCGTGGTGGCGTTCCTTCCCGGCGGTCTGGCGTCGCTGTGGGCGTTGGCCCGCCGCCGCGACGTCGCCGCGCAGCCGTTGCGGCGCGGGCGGTTGTCGCTGGGCCGACGACGCGCCGAGCGGACGGAGGTGCCGGCGGCATGAGCGGCGAGCGGTTGGACGGGTTGTCCGTCCGTGACGTGCGGGTCAGCTTCGACGGCTTCACCGCGGTGGACGGCGTCTCGTTGGAGGTGCCCGCCGGTGACATCCGGTTCCTGATCGGGCCGAACGGCGCCGGCAAGACCACACTGGTCGACGCGATCACCGGTCTGGTCCGGGCCACCGGCTCGGTCCGGTTCGGTGACGAGGAACTGCTCGGCCGGCCGGTGCACCGGATCAGCCGGCTCGGCATCGGGCGGACCTTCCAGACCTCGACGGTCTTCGAGGAGCTGTCGGTGTTGCAGAACCTCGACATCGCGGCGGGCGCCCGGCGTAGCTGGGCGACCCTGGCCCGCCGTCGCCGGGGTGTGCCCGACGAGGTGGCCGCCGCGCTGGAGACCATCGGTCTGGCCGGGCGCGCCGCGGACCTCGCCGGGACGCTGGCGCACGGCCAGAAGCAGTGGCTGGAGATCGGCATGTTGCTGGTGCAGGACGCGCGGCTGTTGCTGCTGGACGAGCCGGTCGCCGGGATGAGCCACGAGGAACGCGACGCCACCGGCGCTCTGCTGGAGTTGGTGAGTCGGGATCGCACCGTCGTCGTGATCGAGCACGACATGGACTTCCTGCGTCGGTTCGCGCGCAGCGTCACAGTGCTGCACGCCGGCCGGGTGCTCAGCGAGGGCACTGTCGCGCAGGTCCAGGCGGACCCGCGCGTGCAGGAGGTCTACCTTGGCCACCCGGTCGACGCCGGGTCGGCCCGCACCGGCCTGGAGGCATGATGTTGACGCTGCGCGGGGTGCACGCCGGGTACGGGCGCTCCCGGGTGCTGCACGGGGTCGATCTGGCGGTCCCGCCCGACGGGGTGGCCACCGTGCTCGGGCACAACGGTGCCGGCAAGAGCACCCTGCTGCGGGTCGCGGCCGGGCTGCTGCGCCCGAGTGCCGGCACCGTCGAGCTGGACGGCGAGGACGTCACCCGCGCCGGGCCGCACGAGCGGGTGGCGCGGGGGATGGCGTACGTCCCGCAGGGTCAGCAGTGCTTTCCGCACCTGACCGCGGCGGAGAACCTGCGGCTGGTCGCCGACGGCCGGCGCGACGGGGCGGTGGCCACGGCGGAGGTGCTGGATCTGTTTCCGGCGTTGCGCCCGTTGCTGCGGCGTCGTGCCGGCCTGCTCTCCGGCGGTCAGCGCCAGCAGCTGGCCATCGCCCGTGCCCTGATCACCCGGCCGCGGCTGCTGATGCTCGACGAACCGACCGAGGGCATCCAGCCGTCGGTGGTCGCGGAGATCCAGGAGCGGATCGTCGAGTTGACCCGGCAGTCCGGGTTCAGTGTGCTCCTCGTCGAGCAGCACCTGGGCTTCGCGCTGCGGGTGGCGGACCGATACCACGTGCTGGAGTCCGGTCGGGTCACCTCGCACGGCGACGGGGGCGTCACGGCCGAACGGGAGGTCCGGGCGGCCCTGGCGGTGTGATCGGGGTGGCGTCGGTCAGGTCCTCGGTGCGGGCCCGGTCGAGTCGCGGACGACCAGCAGGTGCCCGGTGGGACGGCGGCGGGGTCGTGTCGTGCGCGGCTTGAGCGCGAGGGTGAGTGCCGTGCGGCCCATCTCGGTCATCGGCAGGCGGATGGTGGTGAGGCTGGGCGCGAGGTCGGCCGCCACGGAGACGTCGTCGAAGCCGACCACTGACATTCGCGCGGGCACCGGCACGCGGCGGGACCGCAACGTCGACAGCACGCCCATGGCCATCACGTCGTTGAGCGCGACGATCGCCGTCGTCTCGGGATGCTCGTTGAGGATCCGCTCGGCGGCGGCACGCCCCCCGCCGCGGGTGAAGTCGCTGTGCACGACGACGAGGTCGGCGGGGGAGCGCCCGCGCTGCCGCAGGGCCGACGACACTCCGTCCAGCCGGTCGGCGACCGTGGTGAGGCCGGCGCTGCCCGCGGCGACAGCGATCCGCCGGTGGCCGAGATCCATCAGGTGCTGGGCGAGCGCGTGGCCGCCGGCTTCGTTGTCCGGCAGTACGGTGTCGACGCCGAGCGCGTGCCGTCCGATGGCGGCGGCCCGCCCGCCGTGGTCCTGGAACGCGGCCAGCTCGGCGCGGGCCGCGCTCTCCACCCGCGGGTCGTCGTAGCCGGAGCCACTGATCAGGACGATGCCGACCCGCTGGGCGATCAGGTGGCGCAGCTGTTGCAGCTCGTAGTCGGGGTCGCGGCCGGACTGGCAGATCTGCACCAGCAGCCCCTGCTCGGCGGCGAGCTGGATGACCCCGGCGGCGATCTCGGCGAAGTACGGGTCGTCGACCTGATGGACGATCAACCCCACAGTGGAGGTGGCCCCGCCGGCCAGGGTGCGGGCGTACGGGTTGGCCACGTAGCCCAGTTCACGGGCGATCTGCCGGATCCGGTCGGCCACCTCGGTGCTGACCCCCGCACGTCCGGTGAGGGCGCGGGAGGCGGTCGCCAGCGAGACGGCGGCGTGTTCGGCGACGTCCACAAGGCGCGGCCGCCGGCTGGCCCTGGGCATCGGCAACCCTCCGGAAACATTCATGTCACCCGATCTGTTGCGAGCGACATCGATCGAAGCCTAGGGTACGTAAGCGCTTTCGTAAGCGCTTACGTGACCGGCATCCGGCATGCCGCGAAACGAGGTGACAGCCATGTCCAGGGCCCGACGAGCGGCCGTCTCCCTCCTGGCGATCGGCGCACTGACCGGCGCCGGCGCGCCACCGGCGCAGGCGGATCGCAGCATCCCGTCCGACGTCCACCCGGAGCTGCGCGCGCACCTGGTCGCCGCGTACGACTTCGACCACCCGGTGCCCGGCGACCCCGCCCTCGAACGCGACCAGGGGCGTTCCGGCACCGAGATCGAGCTGATCAACGGCGGTGCCGCCATGCGGGTGCCGGACCGCGCCTACCGGGGCAGCCGCAACGCGGTGCAGACCCCCCGGCGCGCTCGCCCTCTACCGCAACGGCGAACCGGTGGACGGCTTCTACACCCGCACCGACGACCCGTGGCTGGTGTCCGGGCCGGGCCCGCACGTGACCACCGCGTCCGACCCCCGGGGCATCAAGATCGGCGGCAGCTTCCCCCAGGACACCCTTGAGCGCAACCCGTGCGACTGCCGGATGGACGGCCTGATGTTCCTCGACAGTGTGGTCTTCGCGAACGACGTACGGAGGCAGTACCGCCACCTTGCCCGCTGACCACCCTCGGCACCGTCCCACCGAGAAGGAGACACGCGTGCGCACCCAGCACCGCCGCGCCGGCACCGTCGGCCGGCCCACAGTGAGGGCCGGCCTCACCGCCCTCGTGCTGATCCTGTCCACACTGGTCGCCTCACCCGCGCGAGCCGCCGACGCGGTCGACGACCCGATCCCCGAGATGCCGGTCCAGTCCCGACTCGGGCTGGTCCTCAGCGAGTACGCCAGCTTCCCGCAGTCGTACCCCACGCCGGCGCCGACCGACGTGCGGCTCATGCGTACCGCGCGGATCAACACCATCATGGAGGTGCCCGACGGCTCCGGCCGGCGGGCGGTGCCCGACCTCAACGGCAGCCTCTACCTGGTCGAGAGCGCGGTGCCGCACGTCTACCTGGACGTGGCCGCGACGTTCGCGCCGCGGTTCTTCTCCGGTCGCGGGCTCGGCCAGGGCTTCGGGTACGTAGCGTTCCACCCGGAGTTCGGGGTGAACGGCCGGTTCTACACCATCCACACCGAGTTGGCCTCGACGACGACCGTCAGCCCGGACTACGCCCAGCCCAACACGCTCTTCCACGGTGTCATCACCGAGTGGACGGCGACGCATCCGGCGGCTCCGACCTTCGCCGGTACGCACCGGGAGGTGCTGCGCATCGGCTTCGGCGGCCAGGTGCACGGCATCCAGGAGATCAACTTCAACCCCACGGCCAAGCGCCACGACCGCGACTACGGCCTGCTGTACCTCGCCGTCGGCGACGGTGGCCAGGGTGCCCGCAACACCGACCCGCAGAACCTGGCCCTGCCGCACGGCAAGCTGCTGCGGATCGACCCCCGGGGCACCAACTCCGCGAACGGGCGCTACGGCATCCCGCCCGGAAACCCGTTCGTCGGCCGGGCCGGCGCGCTCGGCGAGCTCTACGCGGTGGGTTTCCGGGACCCGCACCGGTTCAGCTGGGACCGGGCGACCGGCCGGATGTACCTCGGGCACATCGGTGAACACGCAGTCGAGGCGATCTACGAGGTCCGTGCCGGGGACAACTTCGGCTGGAGCGAGCGCGAGGGTTCATTCGTCTTCGACAAGGCGGCCACGAACCCCTGCGACCGGCTGCTCCCGCTGCCCGCCGACGACGACAGGTACGGCTACACCTACCCGGTCGCCGCGTACGACCACGACCCCGCCGCCGGTTGGAACTGCACCGACGACGTCGGTGTCGCGGTGGCCGGCGGCTTCGTCTACCGGGGGCGGGCGCTGCCCGCGCTGCGCGGCAAGTACGTCTTCGGCGACCTGGTCGACGGCCGGGTGCTCTACACCGAGGCCAACGAGATGCGCCGGGGCCGAGGGTTGGCCACGATCCACCAGCTCGCGCTCTTCGACGCGGCGGGCACCCCGGTCCGGATGCGCGACCTGTCCGCACCGGGCGCGCCCGGTGACCCCAACCGGGTGGACCTGCGCTTCGGCACCGACGCCACCGGTGAGCTCTACGTCGTCGCGAAGGCCAACGGAAAGGTCTGGAAGGTGACCGGTACCCAGGAGTTCGCCAGCGGTGACGTCGGGGACGTCACAGTCCGTCGTACCACGGGAGCCGCGAACTGGGCGCCGGTGACGCCGGCGAAGTGGCAGTTCACCGGCGACCAGGTCATCCTGGCCGAGGCCGGGGAGAGCCGGCCGGGTCCGCGCCGGCCCTTCGAGTACGCCGTGCTGACCAACGGTCCGGCGTGGTCGGCGGTGCGGGTCGACGCCCAGGTACGACTCGACACCCCCGTGGAAATCACCAACCGGGACGTGATCATCGTCTTCGGCTGGCGCTCGGACACCGAGTTCTACTACGCCCACCTCTCCACCGACAACACGATCTATCCGCACAACGGCATCTTCAAAGTGAACAACGCCGACCGGGAACGCATCGACAACCAGTGGAACGGCCGCTCCCGGGGCGCCAACCCGGCGATCACCGACGCCGACTGGCACCGGGTCCGGGTGGTGCACCTGCCGTCCACCGGTGAGATCGCCGTCTACGTCGACGGGCACCGGGACCCGCTGCTGACCGCGAAGGACACCACGTTCGGCTCGGGCCGGGTCGGCTTCGGCTCGTTCGACAACGTGGGCCGACTGCGCAACCTGACCGTCACCGGCACGCCGGCCTGAACCGGGTCACGGTGGGGACGGCGACGGCTCACGCCGCCGTCCCCACCGAGCATCCGTCGCGCCGTGCGAGATCAACGGCGAGGCCGTCCAGGGCCGGCTAGACCGCTCCGTAATGGAGGGACAGCCCAGTGGCGGCCCGGTCGGCGGTTATCTGCATCATGCTTCCCAACATCGTCGCCCGGTCCGTCACCAGGGCCGTCCCGTCCGGCGCGTACGTGATTCGGTCGCTGACCAGCACCGGCGCTCCCTCCGCCTCGTCCAGATGCCGGGCCACGTCGGCGTTCAGCACCTCCGGTCGGATCGTCTCCGCCGCCCGGGCCACCACCACCCCCAGGTCGGCGAGGGCCGCGTACAACGATGTGGCGGTGAAGTCCACGTCGTGCAACCGGTTCGCGTGCGGCTCGCGTACCCAGGAAATCTGATGAATGGCGCGGCGGCCAGCGAACGCGCGGACCCGCTCCAGGCGCAGGCCCGTCTCGGCCTCGCGGACCCGCAGCCGGGCCGCGACGCGCGAGGGCACGCGGCGCTGCATGCGGGAGATCACCGTCGTGTGGACCGCGTGGCCCTGCTCGCGCAAGTCGTCGCCGAAGCTCCGCAACGATCCCAGCTGGTACGCCGCATGAGACGGTGCCACAAAGGTGCCCTTGCCGGGCCGCTGGACGATCAGCCCCTCGGCGCTCAGTTCGCGCAGGGCCTGCCGCAGCGTCATCAGAGTGACGCCGTACACCGTGCTCAGCTCGCGCTGCGCGGGCAACGCCTCGCCCGGCACGTAGTGACCGTCGCGGATCTTGGCGGCGAGGTCGGCGGCGATGGCCCGATAGCGTGCCACTGTTCTGTCTCCCGATGCGTCGACTGTCCGCTCCCGTCATCGACGGCCGCCGTCGATCATCGCACGGGGGCGACCTGAGACAGCGCGGCCCGCAGCGACGCCACGAAGGCGCCGACCTCGGCGGGACTCGCCCCGTCGAGGATGCGCCGCATGACGGCCGCGCCGACGATGACTCCGTCGGCGACCGACGCCGCCTCGCCCGCCTGCTCCGGCGTGGAGATGCCGAAGCCCAGCAGCACGGGTAGGTCCGTTACCTGCTTGAGCCGGGCGGCCAGAGTGGCGGCCGACGGTGCGAGCCGGTCGCGTTCGCCGGTCGTGCCCATGATCGAGATGGCGTACACGAAACTCTGACTGCGTCGGCCGATCTCGGCGAGCCGGTCGTCCGGTGTGGCGGGCGAGGCGAGCAGGCTCACCTGGACGCCCGGCACGTCCAGCCCAGCCAGCTCGTCGAGGGGCAGGTCGGGCACGATCAGCCCGGTCACCCCGGCCGCCGTCAGCGCGTCGCCGAACCCGGGCCGTAGCGCGATGTTGGCGTACGTGCTGGCGACGAGGGGGACGCCTATCCGCGCTGTGGCGAGGTCTTCCAGGACCGAGGCGGGCGTCGTGCCTCGGGCGAGTGCCACGTCCGAGGACTTCTGAATTGTGGGACCGTCCACGGTGGGATCGGAGAACGGCAGCCCGACCTCGATCAAGTCAGCTCCGGCGTGCTCGAAGGCGCTCAGGTACGCCGTCCAGCCCGGCACGATCCCGCCCGTGATGTAGGGCATCAGTAGCTTCATGCGAGCTCCGCCTCCGCGATCAGGGTGGTGACGTCCTTGTCGCCGCGCCCCGAGAGGGTGACGAGCACTGTTGATCCTCTGGGCAGCTCGGGCGTGCCGGCGGCGCGTACGACCCAGGCGAGTGCGTGGGCCGACTCGATGGCGGGCAGCACGCCCTCCGCCCGCGCGAGCCGGACTGCGGCCGCGATCGCCTCCCCGTCGGAGGCGGTGACATACCGGGCGCGCCCCAGATCGCGCAGGTACGCGTGCTCGGGGCCGACGCCGGGGTAGTCCAGCCCGGCCGCGATCGAGTGCGCCTCCTTGATCTGCCCGTGTTCGTCCTGGAGGAACAGGGACTGGAAGCCGTGCAGTACACCGATTTCCCCGTTCGCCGCGCCGGAGCCGCCCTCGGCTTCCACCCCGACGAGCTTCGCCGAGGTCTCGACGAACCCGGCGAACGTGCCCGCCGCGTTGCTGCCGCCGCCGACGCAGGCGACCACGTAGTCGGGGGTGGCAGCGGGCAGCTCGGCCGCGCACTGCCGCCGGGCCTCGTCACCGATGACGCGCTGGAACTCGCGGACCATCATCGGATAGGGGTGCGGACCGATGACGGAGCCCACGCAGTAGTACGCCTCGTCGGCGTCCGTCACCCAGTGACGCATGGCCTCGCTGGTGGCGTCCTTCAGCGTCCGGCTACCGGTGGTCACCGGAACGACCTCGGCGCCCAGCAGCCGCATACGGAAGACGTTGTGCGCCTGGCGTTCCACGTCGCGTTCGCCCATGAACACTCTCACCGGCAAGCCCAGCAGGGCACCGGCCGTCGCCGTCGCGACGCCGTGCATGCCCGCCCCGGTCTCGGCAATCAGGCGCGTACGCCCCATGCGCCGGGCCAGCAACGCCTGTCCCAGCACATTGTTGATCTTGTGTGATCCGGTGTGCGTCAGATCCTCCCGCTTGAGCAGCACCGTCACACCGAGTTCCGCCGACAGTCGCGCGGCCGGCGTCAGCGGGGTCGGCCGTCCCACGTGCGCCGACAGCAGCGCGGCGAGGCTGCCGCGGAACCCGGGATCGGCCCACGCCTGCGAGAAGGCATCGGCGACCGCCTCGCAGGCGGGGATCAGGGACTCCGGCACGTATCGTCCGCCGTAGCTCCCGTACCGCCCCGGACCGACTGCCGACCGCACTGTTATAGAACTCATACAGCAGTTATAGAACAGTCTGGCCCGCCTGGCAACAGGCGCCCCACCGAGCATCCGTCGACCTGCCCCGGAGGACCCGGTCCGGTTCGTAGAATTCCTGCCATGCCGGAGATCGTCGAGTTGCTGGCCTCGCCAGTGCACCGCTTCCTGGGCCGGCCCGCCGACGGCCCGGCGCCGGCCCCGCCCGGCGAGCTGGTCGACGTGGTCCGGATCCGGGCCGGCCTCGGCATCGTCGGCGACCGGTACTTCGGCCAGCAGGCACACCGCGACGCCAGCGTCACCGTCATCGCCCAGGAGTCGCTGCCGGTCGGCATCGGCCTGGCCGAGGTGCGGCGCAACATCCTCACCGCCGGGATCGCCGTGGACGAGCTGATCGGCAGGGTGCTGGTGCTGGACTCCGGCGACGGCCCGGTCAGCCTGCGGGTCAACCGGGCGGCCCGGCCGTGCGCCTGGATGGACGTCACCGTCGGCCCGGGCACGTGGAAGGCGCTGCGCACCACCGGCGGCATCCGCTGCACGCCCCTCAACGACGGCACCCTGCGCGTCGGCGCGATCGACGCCGTAGTGAACTGAGGAAAGGGCTCGACGTCGACCCTCCCGGCCGGCATGGTGTGAACCGGACAACGGCCGACCGGCGGTCGGCGCAACGCTCGGGGGAGGCGGCGGCAGTGGAGCACGCACTGACGGATCAGCTGGTCGACGACCACACGATCCTGCAGGTGGTCGTCGGTTCCCGCGCGTTCGGGCTGTCCGGCGCGGCCTCGGACACCGACCGACGCGGGGTGTACGCCCTGCCGGCCTCGGCGTTCTGGGGGCTGCGAAAACCCGCGCGCCATCACGACGGGCCGCTCGACGAGCAGGTGCGGTGGGAAGTGGAACGCGTCTGCACGCTCGGGTTGGCGGCGAATCCCACGGTCCTGGAGGTGCTGCACTCGCCGCTGGTCGAGACGTGCACCCCGCTGGGTGCGGAACTGCGGGCGCTCACGCCGGCCTTCCTGTCCCGGCGGGTCGCCGACACCTACCTGCGGTACGCCACCGCCCAGTTCGGCAAGGCCGAGCGGGGGATCGCCCGCACCGGCGTTCCGGCGTGGCGGCACGTGATGCACCTGATCCGACTGCTGACCGCCGGGAGTGACCTGGTCCGCACCGGCCGCCTGGTGCTGGACGTGGGCGCCGACCGGGACCGTCTGCTGGCGGTCAAGGCCGGCGAGGTGCCCTGGGCCGAGATCGTCGCCTGGCGGGACCGGCTGGTGAGCCGGATGACCGCGGGCCTGGACACCAGCCCGCTACCCGAGAAGCCCGACGAGGTCATTGTCGAACAGTGGTTGATCTCCGTCCGGGATCGTTCCGTGCGGTGCTCGGCGTGACGGCCTGGGAGGCCGCGGGGCTGCCGGCCGGCGTCGACCTCACGGGCATCCTCGCCGAGCAGGCGTACCCGTTGGTGTTCGCCACCGTCTCCGGCGCCCACCTGTACGGATTCCCGTCCACCGACTCGGACGTCGACCTGCGCGGCGCGCACCTGCTTCCGGTCGAGGATCTGATCGGGCTGGCGCAGCCGACCGAGACCCACACGGTCATGACCGACCGCGAGGGCGTGGAACTGGACCTGGTCACGCACGACCTGCGCAAGTTCGTCCGGCTGATGCTGCGGCGCAACGGCTACGTGCTCGAACAGCTGCTGTCACCCCTGGTGGTGCACACCACCGCTGTGCACGCCGCGTTGGTCGAGCTGGCACCGCTGGTGCTGACCCGGCACCACGCGCACCACTACCGCGGCTTCGCCGCCACCCAACGGCGGCTGTTCGACACGACCGGTGAGCTGAAACCACTGCTCTACACCTTCCGGGCGCTGCTCACCGGCGTCCACCTGATGCGCACCGGTCGGATGCTGGCGCACCTGCCGAGCCTGCTGGTCGCCGAGGCCGCGCCGGCGTACCTTCCGGAGCTGATCGCGGCGAAGCGGTCCGCCGAACACGGCGGGCTCGACGGCCTGGTCGCGGGCCCGGTCCTCGGCCGGGACCTCGCCGAGCTGGCGTCGCGGCTCGACGAGGCGCAGCACGACAGCCGACTGCCGGAGCAACCCGCCGGGTCGGCGCAGCTCGACGATCTGGTGGTGACGGCCCGGCTGGCGGATTCGGCGAGGTGACGCCCCGGCGAGCCGGTGCGTGGTAGAACCAAACCGCGCAGCGGCTCGCAGGTCTCCGGGCAGCCGGGGGCGATGCCGGACGGGACCTCATCCGAAACAGAGGTGGTGCGTTGAACCTCGAGCTGCGGCAGCTCATCGAGGAGCTGCGGGCTGAGCTGGCCGATGTGCCGGACAGCCTGGCCTACGCCGAGTTCGGCGAGGGGGCGGCCATCGACGCCGTACCGGCGGGGCTCCCGGCCGGCCTGCGCGACCTCCTGCTGGTGGCCGACGGGCTGCGGGCGGGTCGGGTCGAGCTGGTGTCCTCGTCGACCCTCGCGGGGATGCAGTACCACCTGGACTACGCGCCGGACTTCTCGTCCATTCCGCAGGACCGGGCGGGCTGGCTGGTGGTCGGCGTCCGCAGCGACGAGCCGATCTTCATGGATCGCGGCACGGGAGCGATCTGGTACTTCCCACCCACCGGCACCGAGTGGTTCATGTCCGACGCGTTCGAGGAGCTCGCCCCCGACGTGGAATCCTTCGTGGACTACTACCTGCTGGGGCCGGGCTACGCCGACCTGACCCCCGCCGACGACCGGTGGTTCGCGTTCCTCGACGAGCAGGGACTGCTCGACGAGGACGACGAGGACGGCGGTTGAGTCAGACCGGGCTGATGTGTGCGGCCAGGACCCGCCAGCCGTGCGGGTCGTCGTGGACCCACGTCCGGGTGTAGCGCAGCCGCGCAGCGAACGGCACCCCCTCGGAGACGCCGGACACCCGGCCCAGGAAGAACGTCACCCCCGTCGCTCCGACGACGAGCAGGTCCAGCTCCTCCTCCACCAACTCCTCGACGCTCAAGCGGCGGTCCCGGTGGGAGGCCAGGTCGTCCTGCTTGCTATGGGTACGCCCGTCTGGTCCGACGGCGATCAGCTGGTCGACCAGCAGCTGATCGAGGGCGGCGACGTCACCGGCCCGTTGGGCGGCCTGCAGGGTGCGCTCGGCGTCGAGCAGCTCAGCCTCGCGTGCACTGTCCGGCATCGTGGCGTCCTCCCGTTCTGGTCCGACCCGGTGCCACCGTCGGCCCGGGCTGTCCGCATTGTGGCAGCCAACCCGGCCCGGGTGGGTAGGGATCGCCGCCGACGTTCACAGACTCAGGCGAATCCGTACGACGGTCTCCCCGGGACTGGTGAGCACCGCTACCTCGTCACAGATCTGCTCCACGATCGCCAGCCCGCGACCCCGTACCGAGTCGGCGGCCGGCATGCTCCGGCCGAACGCCCGCGTCGGCCCCTGGTCGACCACGTCGCAGAACAGCTGACCCGGCTCTGCCCAGAGCCGTACCCAGCCGCCGCCGGTGGTGTGCTGCAACGTGTTGGTGGCCAGCTCGCTGACCGCCAGCGTCAACAGCTCCACCCGCTCGGCCGACAGGCCACGGGCCAGCGCCCCGGCGCTGACGAACGCGCGCAGCGCTCGTACGTCGGTCGCCACCTGATACGCCATGGTGTCCGCCGCGTGGGTGGAGACACTCTGCTCGGCCACGGTCTCCCGTCGCTCGCCCCGCATCAGCCCGCCCGGTGCGGCTGCCCGGCCAGCGGCACCGCGTTCCGCGCGGGTGTCGTGGTCGTGCGAGCCTCGAAGTGCGCCATCGGGCAGCCGGAACCCTTCTCGTAGCGACAGCTGTTGTCGCCACATCATGTCACCCACCGCCCGCTTGACTGTCTCGTCCGTTCGGCGGTTGATCACCTGCGGGCGGGTCCCGACCAGGCTCGCGGCCTCGGCAGTGGAACTCGCCGTCAGGGACGGATGTCCAGGGCGCCGATCAGCCCGTCGCGCAGCGTGAACCGGTACCGCAGCTCGATCGGGCTGCCGGGGAAGTCACCGGACACCCGGGTGACGGCCAGGTACGAGTCGCCGGCCTGCGCCGTGACCCGGACCGGCTCCGCCGTGTACGAGTAGGCGTCCATCGTCTTCTGTCGCCAGGCGCGGATCGAGGCCCGCCCGTCGTACAGGCGGTCCTCGTCGGCGACGCTCGCGGTGTCCGCGAAACAGGCGACGAAGGCGTCCAGGTCCCGGTCGTTGACGGCCCGGAAGTACCGGTCGATCACGTCGGGCAGGTCGAGGGCCATCTGCTCCTCCTGCGGCACGGGCCGCCGTCGGGCAGCCGTCGGGTTCCCGGTCCGACCTCACCGTACGAGAAGCCGACGGCACCGCGCGGAGCAACCAGCAGAACCATCCCGCTGCGGTTGCCGGGTTTGCTGCCGGTGGGCCCGGGTAGCCACGCGTTTCCGAAAGCGAAGGGCGGGGGCATGGCCGAGCTGGCGTTCGTCGACAAGGTTGCGGCACGGGCGGGTCTCCCGCCGGAGCAGGCGCGCCCGCTCACCGAGGCGGTCCTGCGGACCCTCACCGAGCGGCTCAGCGGCGGGGAGGCGGGCGCGTTGGCCCCCCACCTGGCCGACGAGCTGAGCCCGCTGCTGGTCAAGGCCGCCGAGCCGCCGGAAACGTTCGGCTACGACGAGTTCCTGCGCCGGGTGGCCGACCGCGCCGGGATCGACCGTCCGGCCGCCGAGCGCGGCACCCGCGCGGTGCTCCAGACGATGCACCGCGTGGTCGGGCACCGGGAGTTCGAGGATGCCCTCGCCCAACTCCCGGCGGACCTGCGGGCGCTGGCGCAACCGCTGCCGCACGGTCCCTGACCCACGGCCGGCGCCCCGGGGTGGGGGCGCGGCCTGACCCGCCGGTCAGACCGCGTCCCTTCGTCCGAGGTCAGCCGGTTACCCCGCTACTGACCACCCACTTCTGATGTGCGCCGCCCGCGTACGTGCCGAGCTGGATCTGGGTACGGTCGGCGCTGCTACCGCCGGCGGCCTCCAGAACCTTGCCGGACTGCGGGTTGCGGATCGACCCGTCGGCCTGCGGCTGCCAGACCTGCGCGGCGGTGCCGTTGCAGGTCCAGAGCTGAACCTTCGTGCCGTTGGCGGTGCCACCGTTGTCCACGTCCAGACACTTGCCCAGCACCCGGTAGGTGTCGCCGACCTTCGTCCACGACTGCGCGGTGGTGCCGTTGCAGGTCCAGAGCTGGATCTTCGTGCCGTCGGCGGTGCCAGCGTTGTCGACGTCCAGGCACTTGCCACCGACGCCGGTGATGGTGCCGCCGGTCGGCGGCGGGGGACTGCCCGGGATCGAGTTGAGCGTGTACCACGCCTCGGTGCTCCACAGGGACTCGCCGCTGGTGGAGGTGAACGGGCGCGGCGAGCGCAGGTGCACCACGCGGCCGGCCTTGCGACCGGGCACCGTGAGGCTGACCTTCTTGCCGTCCGCCGAGAGGGTGGCCGAGGTGACGGTCAGCGTCTCCTCGTCGATCTTCGGCCCGCCGTAGTTCGACGTCGCCACGTACCGCCACTGCTTGAGCTTGTAGCGCGCGGCCAGGTCGGTGGCGGTCGCCGTCGACACCGGCTGGGTGTACTCCACCTCGAAGCCGGTCGTGGTGGCGCGCATCGCGAGCATCTCGAACGTGGTGGCGGTGTTCGGGGTGAGCTTCTGCAGGCCGTACGACAGTTTGCCGGTCTGCCCCCAGTTGCCGCCCGCGCCGAGCCCACCGACGTAGATCGCGCCGTCCGGGCCGACGTTGACCTCGGAGACACCCGCCTCCAGCCCCTGGGTGAGCCGGAACAGCGCACCCTGGTACTCGCCGTTTACCTTCTCCACATTCGCCCGTTGCAGGCCGCCGTAGGTCACGTCACCGATGACGAACTGGCCGGCGTAGCGACCGCTGGTCAGGTAGAGCGGCGTGCTGGGCGAGTTGGCGATCTCGTTCTGCGGCATCCACAGCACCGGCTGCGTGACCGGAGCGGTGTCGAACGGACCCGCCGGGTTCGTGAAGTGGTTGAAGAACCGGCCCTGCTTGACGTGCACCAGCTTCGACGAGGGCAGCCAGCCGCCCTGGTTGTCGGTGACGAAGATGCCGCCCTCCGGGCCCCAGCCGATGCCGTGTGGCGTCCGCAGGCCACCGGCGACGTAGCTGACCGCGCCGGTGTCCTTGTTGACCTTGAGGGTGGTGCCCCGGTTGGTCGCGGGCTGCGGGTTGGTGGTGGCGCCGCCGGAGTTGATCGACACGGACAGGTTCAGATAGAAGAACCCGTCCTGGTAGAGCAGGCCGAACGCGAACTCGTGGAAGTTGCCGCCGTACGGCCAGGTGGCGACGGTCTCCAGGCGCTCGGCCACCTCGTCACCGCCGGTGTTCACCAGCCGGGTCAACCGCTGCTTCTCGGTCACGTAGACCACCCCGTCGACGACCTTGAGCCCCATCGGTTCCTTGAGGCCGCCGGCGATCTTCTTGGTGGTCACGTTGCCCGGGGTTGTCGACCCGCCGGTGTTGCCGAGGATCCAGACCTCGCCGTCCTGGGAGGTGCCGGACTGGTCGCTGCCGCCCCAGGTGCTGACGACCAGCCGGCCGTCGGCCAGCCAGTCCATGCCGGTGACCTTCGGCTGGAAGCCGCTGGGCCGCAGGTTGGTCACTGTGTAGCCGGGGTGTACGCCGGTCAGCGGCAGGCCGTCGCCGGGGGTGTCGGAGACACCCTCGCACTCCTTGCGCCCGGGTGCGGTCACCCGGACCACGCCGGCGTCGGTGCTCAGCGCCGAGTTCGGTACGACCACGAAGGTCGACGAACCGGGAGTCTTCCACTCGAGGGTGATCTGCTGCCCGCCCCCACGCTCGAAGTGGTCGATGCGCAGCGCGTGAAGGCCGGCGGTGAGGGTGACGGTGCCCTCCTTCGGCGGGGTCGCACCGTGCAGGCCGTCATGGTTGATCACCACGGCGTTGTCGATCGACAGCTTGGAGCCGTCGTCGCTGCTGAGCCGGAAGGTGTGGCTGCCGGCCTGGGTGGTGGTGATGTTGCCGAGCACCTGCGAGACGAAGTTGTCCTCGAAGCCGAAGTCGGCCGCCGAGGTCCAGTTGATGGTGGACATCAGCTTGTCGACGTTCGGGGTCTGGGCGGGCTTGAGCGTGCACAGCTCGGACAGCGGCACCTGCACGTCGAAGACGCGCAGCGTGACACCGGGTTCCTGTGCGGGAGCGGCGTTGGCGGGGACGGCCCAGAAACCGGCGGCGAGGATGAGTGCCAACGCACCCAGGACGGGATGGTGGAGTCGGCGTAGCAGGCGTGTGCCCATCGTTCCTCCAGGAGGCAGTGGAGTGTCCGACGGCCGGTGTGGATCAGCGGTGAGGATGGCCGTCGGCCCGGCTCCGTAACGTCCTCGACGCCGACGAGTGACGTTGCGGAAACACCGGGTGGATGGCTCGGAACATTAAGGCGTTTCGATTGGACTGTCCATGGCTTCGCTTCGATGCATCAAAAGTTTCCTATGTCCGTGCGAAAGTTCGCCACGGTACGCGAAGAGTGCCCGGCTATTGCGACCGTCTAACGCCGTCCACGCCGCGCCGGACCACCGGCTCGATTGCCGCTCTTCCGGGTCGGGTTGGCAGACGTGCGGGTTGCGGCTCCGCCCCGGCCCGCCCCGCCGACGGGTCGGCGATCCACAGTGGCGGCTCCGCGCGCCGCGGGCCGACGACGGGCGGCCACCAGCACGATCACCGAGACCACGACGACGATCAGGGCCGGGACCAACCAGGCCGGAAAGCCGTCCCCGCGTTGCTCCGGCGTGGCGCCGGCCGGGTCGTCCGCCGCAGCGCCGGTAGGGGCGACCGGGCTGCCGGTGGCCCCCGGGTTGGTCGATCCCTCGCCCTCGGCCTGGGCGAGCAGCGCCGGATCCGGCCCCGCCGTGGGCACCGACCAGCCGGCCGGGGCCGGCGTGCCCGGGCCCTGGTAGTCGAAGGTCACCTCGCCCCGCACCGCCTCGCCGTCCGAGGCGACCGAGAGGTAGCTGGCGGTGTAGCGGCCCTTCGCCGGCCAGTGCGCGACGGTAACCATGGCCGGGAAGCCGGTGTGGTAGAGCCGTGGCTCGAACACACCGTTGACAATGAAGTACTCGGTGACCGGCTTGTCCAGTCGCTTCGGCTCACCGTAGGACCAACCGTTGTCCACCCGCGACCCGTCCGGACCGCTGATGGCGAAGTGCGCGTTGGAAGCCGGCTTCTCGGTGAAGTACAACGCCAACTGGGTCAGCGGCTCGCGTACGACAGTGCCCTTCAGCGGGGTGGAGGTCGCCAGCTGGCCGTGCGCGGACGCCGGGGCGACAGGCAGCAGCAACGACACCACAAGGGTTGCCGCCAGCGCCGCCACGACACGGCTCAGGACCCTACGCACAGTGACCAGCTTCGATCGCATTCGTTCATCATGGTCATTTCCCCGACACCGAACAAGACGTAGAGTTCTCCTCCCCCGACGATCAACCCGACACCCGTCCTCCTCGCGTCATTCGGAGTCCGCCCGTGTTCGTCAGCACCCCCGCCGCCCGGACCGCCGCCACCCTCGCCGCCGCCACCCTCGGCGCCCTGCTTCTCGCCGGTTGCGGGCAGGACGACGACCCCTCGGTGGCCACCCCCTCGCCGGGGCCCACGTCCGTCGCCCCGTCGAGCGCCACCCCCACCGCGCCGACCCCGACGGCCACCGGCACGCCCAGCGCCTCCGCCAGCACCGTCGCGGTGGACCAACAGATCACCGTCACGATCGCCAAGAAGCGGGTCGATCCGCCGACCGGCCGGGTCACCGTCAGTAAGGGCCAGCTGGTCCGGATCACCGTCACCTCCGACGTGGCCGACGAGTTGCACGTGCACGGCTACGACCTGGGCGCCCGGCTGCCGGCCGGCACGCCCGGCTCGGTGGAGTTCCGCGCCGACAAGACCGGGCTGTTCGAGGTGGAGACGCACGACTCCGAGCTGGTGCTCTTCCAGCTCGTCGTCCGCTGAACGACATGACGGCCGTTCCCACGCTGCTGGCACATGGCGTCGGTGGCCGCCAGGACCTGCCGATCACGCTGCCGCAACTCGTCGTCGCCGCCGCGCTGACCCTCGTCGTCACGTTCGTGGCGCTGGGCCTGCTCTGGCGCGAACCCCGGCTCGACCGGGACGCCGCCGGCGGTCGCCCGGTGCCTCGCTGGCTCGCCCGACTCGTCGACGCGCCCGCGTTGCGGTGGGCGCTGCGCGGGCTCGGCCTGCTCGCCGCCGCCTGGTTCTGCCTCGGTCTGCTGGGCGGCCCCGACACCGCTGACAACCCGACCGCCGGCGCATTCTACGTGCTGCTCTGGGTCGGGCTGGCCCCGCTGTCGCTGCTGCTCGGCCCGATCTGGCGGGCGGTCAACCCGCTGCGCACGGTGCACCTGCTCGCGGCGCTGGCGGCGCGGCGCGACCCGAACCGTGGGCTCCGTGAGCTGCCCGACAGCGTCGGCTGGTGGCCGGCCGCCGCCACAGTGTTCGGGTTCGTCTGGCTGGAACTGGTGGCCCCCGACCGGGCCACCCTGCCGGTCATCACCGCCTGGCTGGCCGGGTACGCGGTGGTCCTGCTGGCCGGCGCGGTGCTGTTCGGCGCCGGCTGGTTCGACAGCGCCGACCCGTTCGAGGCGTACAGCACACTGATCGGTCAACTCGCCCCGCTCGGCCGGGCCGCCGACGGCGTGCTGGTCTGGCGCAACCCGCTCGACGGGATCGCCGGCCTGCGACCCCGCCCCGGGCTGGTCGCCGTGGTGATCGTGCTGCTCGGCTCGACCATGTACGACAGCCTCTCCAACGCGCCGGGCTGGTTGCGCTTCGGCCAGGAGAACGGCCTGCACCCGGCCGTCACCGGCAGCGGCGGTCTGAGCCTCGTCATCGCCGCCGTCGCGGTCGCGTACCTCGCCGCCACCGGCGCCGCGGCGCGCATCGGTCGCGCCGACGCGGCCGAGGCCCGTGGGGTGCCGGGCGAGATCGCCCACTCCATCGTGCCGATCGCGGTGGGGTACGTGGTGGCGCACTACTACTCGCTGCTGATCCTGGAGGGCCAGCGCACCGTCGCGCTGCTCTCCGACCCCCTGGGCACCGGCGCCAACTGGCTCGGCACCGGCGACTGGGAGCCGCAGACCGCGCTGATCACGCCCTCCGGGGTGGCGACCCTCCAGATCACCGTCATCATCCTCGGGCACCTGCTCGGCACGCTGCTCGCCCACGACCGCGCCCTGTACCTGTTCCCCCGGGCCCGGGCGGTGGCCGGCCAACTACCCCTGCTGGCACTGATGGTCGCCTACACCGTCGCCGGTCTGCTGCTGCTCTACGCGGGGTAGTCCCGGCGGGCTCCGACCCGTGCGTCATGATGGCCCGTGGACTCCGATCTTCAGCGTTACCTCGACGACCTCGTCAGCACCGCCCGGGGCGTGCTCGGCGCCGACCTGGTCGGCGCGTACGCGGCCGGCTCGGTGGGGCTCGGGGCGTACCAACCCGGCCGCAGCGACGTGGACGTGGCGCTGCTCAGCGCCGGGCCGCTCACCGACACCGCCAAGCGGACGTTGGTCGCCCGGCTGCGGCACGAGGCGCTGCCCTGCCCCGCACGCGGACTGGAGCTGGTCGTCTACGACCGGGCGGTGGCCGCCTCCGGCACCCCGGAGCCCGGCTTCGAGGTCGAACTGAACACCGGGGCCGGCATGCCGTTCCGGCGCACCCTCGACCCCGCCGACCGCCCGGTCACCGACGGCCGATTCTGGTACGGCCTCGATCGCAGCATCCTGCACCAGAGTGGACTCCCACTGCTCGGCCCGCCGGCCGGAGAGGCCTTCGCCGACCTCGCCCCGGCCGACCTGCGCCGGCTGCTCATCGAGGCGCTGTCCTGGTGGCTCGCCCTGCCCACACCGCCGGCCGACCAACCCGCGCCCGGCACCGAGGACGCCGTACTCGGCGCCTGCCGGTCACTGGTACGCCACCGCGACGGCGTCTGGTTGGCGAAGGTGGCCGCCGGCCAGCGGCTGATCGACGCCGGCGACCGGGCCGAGGTGATCCCTCAGGCGGTCGCCGCACGGCACGGCGGGCCGCCGCCCACCGGGGCACAGGCCCGCGCCTTCCAACAACGGGTACGCGACGAGATCGCCGGGTAGCCGTTTCGCCGCTGCGGGAGCGGGCCTCGCGGGGCTCAGCGGACCGGGCTGGACTCCAGCGAGGCGAAGAGCAGGTTGAGACCCTCGGTCATGGTCGGGTGGGTGATGACCGCATCCCGCAGGGCGGTCCACGGCATTCCGGCGAGCATGGCCAGCTGCACCGAGGTGATCACCTCACCGGCCTCGGCGCCGAGTAGCGCCGCACCGAGGATCCGGTCGGTGCTGGTGTCGATGACCGCCTTCCACATGCCCTGGGTCTGGCGCAGGGTGCGCGCCCGGGGGATGGCGGCGACCGGCAGGTGGGCGACCTGGATGTCGTACCCGGCGCGGCGCGCCCCGGTCTCGGTCAGCCCGATCCGTGCCAGTTCCGGGGTGGTGAAGACGGTGTACGGGATCAGCCGGTCGGCGGTGCTGCGCTGGCCCCCCGCGAGGTTCGCCCGGATGATCCGGTAGTCGTCCAACGAGACGTGGGTGAACTGCGGGCTGCCGGCGACGTCCCCGGCCGCCCAGGTGCGCTCGGCGCTGGTGCGCAGGTGCTCGTCGACCTCCACGAAGCCCCGGTCGCTGAGCCGTACGCCGGCCACGTCCAGGCCGAGCCCGTCGGTGACCGGTTCCCGCCCGGCCGCCACCAGCACGTCGTCCCCGATCACCACGCTGCCGTCGTCCAGCGTCACCCGGAGCGAGCCGTCGGCCTCCCGGTCGACCCGCGCGACCGCCACACCCACCCGTACGTCGATGCCATCATCGAGGAAGACGCGCATCACCGCGTCGCTGATGTCGGGGTCCTCGCGGGTGAGCAGCCGTGGACCACCCTCGACCACTGTCACCGCGCTGCCGAACAACGCGAACATCTGCGCGAACTCCACCCCGACGGTGCCGCCGCCGAGCACCACCAGCCGGGCCGGCAGCCGATCCAGGTGCAGCAACTCGTCGCTGGTGAGCACCCCGGCCTCGGCCATCCCGGGCACCGACGGCAGATGGGGGCGGGTGCCCGTGTTGATCACCACGTCGCTGCCGCGCAGCACTCGCTCGCCGCCGTCGGCGAGTGCCACCCGTACGGTTCGTGGGCCGACGAACCGGGCCTCGCCGATCACCAGGTGCAGGCCGGAGTCGAGGAACTGCTGCCGGTTGGCGGCGACCATCCCCTCGACCACGTCCTGCTTGTGCGCGCGCAACAGGTCGATGTCGACCCGGCCGCCCTCCACCGTCAGGCCGAGCGCCGACGCGTCCCGCAGCTGGCGGGCGGCCCGCGCGCTGGTCACCAGTGCCTTCGTCGGGATGCACGCGACGTTGATGCAGCTGCCGCCGATCATGCCGCGCTCGACCATGGCGACCCGCTGACCGGATCGGGCGACGTCCATGCTCAACGTCTTGCCGGCCTTGCCGCCACCGACGACGAGCAGGTCGAACTCCTCCGGTTGGTCGGTCACCGGGCGCTCCTCTCGGTCACCGGCCAGGCCGGCGGCCACCGCTGGTGCGCGGCGGCCAGCCCAGCCTGCCAGCTCGACCGGACGCGGCGACCCGGTTCCGCGCAGAATCCGCCCGGGCCCGCCCCCGTTCCGCGATCTTGCACTAACTGTCCCGACGTAGGGGGCATTCCGCGCATCTCGGCGACCGAAACTGCAAGATCGGCGGGGGTGGGGTGGGGTGGGGTGCAACGGTGGCTGAGGTTAGTGCCGGGCGGCGCCGTTCTCGCTGACCGGCTGCCCGAAGGCCAGGAACGGCACGGGCGTCGGTGCGTCCGTGCCGATGTGCCGAGGGAAGGTCGGCTCGGTGTCGTCGGCGCCAACCTCCCGGGCAGCCGTAGGTTCGGACGTCGTCGGCTCGTCCGCCACCGCCGGTGCGTCCGCCTGCTCGTCATTCGCCTGCTCCGCCGGGGCCCGGTCGCCAGTGGCCTGTCCTACCGGGGTCAGGTCGGCGTAGCCGCTCTGGACCGGGCTCCGGTCGGCAGGTGCGGGGTTGAGCGGGGCGCGCTCGGCAGTGGCGCGGTCGGCGTCCGCGTCGTCCACTGTGGGTCGCTCCGCGGAGTACCGGTCGACGCCGACGCGGTCGACGGTGAGCCGCTCGACGCCTACCCGCTCGGGGGCGGGCCGGTCGGCGCTGGAGCGGGAACCCACCATCGGGTACTCAGCGGTCTCCGTACCGCCGGCTGCCGCGGCCATGACCGCGGCGGCGGCGAGGTCGGCCACCCGCTTCGCCTCCCGCTGCACGCGGGCGCGGACCTCCTTGGCGTGCCGCTCGGCGGAGTCCCCGGCCCGCCGGGCCTCGTCCAACCGGGCACTTTCGGCGGTCAGGTCCCGACGGACCTCACTGAGTCGCTGCTGCATCCGGGACAGCTCGTTCTCCAGCGTCTCGCCCTCCTGGCGGATCTCGGCGAGCTGCTGGCGGCCGGTGTCCAGCTCGGCGTTCAGCTCGGCGGCCTCCTGCCGGCGCTCCTCGAGCTCCTTCTGCAGGGCGGCGAGCTGCTGCTGATGGCTGGCGGCCTGCTCGTCGGCGCGGTTGCGCAGCTCGGTCACGTGCTGCTGCGCCTCGGCCAGCAGCGCGGCGATCTGCTGCTCGGTCGCGCTGCGCTGCTCGGCCAGCTCCTGCTCGGCGGCGGCCTGCTGTTCGGCGATGTCCTGCTCGGCGGCGGTGCGCCGTTCGTTGACCTCTCGCTCCACGTTGGCCTGCCACTGGGCCATTTCCTGCTGGTGCTTGGAGCGGGTCGACTGGAGTTCCTGCTGGATCTGGGTACGGGCCGACTTCATCAGCGCGTCGGCGGCGACCCGGGTCTGGTTGAGCTGCTGCGCGCTCTGCTCGGTGATCCGCTTGGCCTCGTGCTGGGCGCGCTCGTGCGCGGCCTCACCGTCGGCCCGCAACTGCTCGGCGTGCTCGCGGATCGCTGTCAGTTCAGCTTCGGCGTGGGTGCGCCGTTCCTCGTGCGCCTGCTCCTGCTCGGCCCGCCGGGCGGCCAGTTCCTCGGCCAGATCCTGGCGTGCCTGGGCGGCCCGCTCACGGGTGTCGGCGAGGATCCGTTCGGACTCGCTGCGCAGCTCGTTGGCCCGGTCGGTGGCCGACTCGGTGATGATGCCGGCCTGCTTCTCGGCGAGCGCCATGATCTCGCCGACCATCGGGCCCAGATCGTGGAACGAAGCGCGGTCCACCTGCACGGGTTGCTCCTGAAGCTCGGCCAGTTCGGCGCGCAGCCGCTGCACCTCGGCGGTCAGTTCACGGACGCGGACCGCGGAGCGCCCGTGCTCTCCGCTCAGCATTGCTATCTGGCCGTCGAGCTGTTCCAGGTGCCGGTCCACCTGGCGTTTGTCGTATCCGCGCAGGGCGAGCTCGAAGCTCGGCCGGGAGGCCGCATCGTCGCGTGCTGCGTGCGGCTCAGCGCCGATGGACATGCACCATCCTCCGTACGATCGGGGCGTCAGGGTCGGCGGTCGCCTGCCCCACGGGCCGTCAGTGTGGCGCAACGCTACCGCCGACCGGACCTCATGCGAAGTCCTGCCCCACCACCTCTCACGTTGGCGTCCCGCGTCCCCCCGATCCCGCGCCGATCATGGACCCGTGGTGCCGGAAAGGTGATGCTCCACCACCTTTGTCATCCAGCACCACTCCATGATCGACGCAGGTCACCTCGACGCGAGGTCAGCGTCGGCGGGCGACCAGGACCGCGTCGTGGTGGGTGATGTCCTCACCGTTCTGGTTGGTGGCGAGGCGGGAGCGTTCCTCAGCCGCCAACACCTCCCAGTGGGCCGGCTCCAGATCGGCTGCCACGTCCTGCGCGGTGTACATCGCGTCCGGCATGTGCATCCGGTGCGCCGACCCCCACAGATCCGACGGGTGGTGCCCGACGATCAGCAGGACGCCGCCGGGTGCCACCGCCGCGGCCAGCCGGCCGAACAACTCCCGCCGCTCCGCCGGTGGCAGGTGCATGAACTGCGCTGACACCAGGTCGTACGCCTTCTCGGTGGGCGGCTTGTCCCGTAGGTCGGCGTGGGTGAACTCGATCCGGTCGCCCACTCCGGCGGCCTCGGCGTGCGCGGCGGCCCGGCTCAACGCCGTGCTGGAGATGTCCACCGCCGTCACCTGCCAGCCGCGCTCGGCCAACCACACCGCGTCGCCGCCCTCGCCGCTGCCCACGTCCAGGGCGCGCCCCGGGGCCAGGTCGGTGACCTCGGCGACCAGCTGCGGGTTCGGCCGGCCACTCCAGATCGAGGGGCGGGACTGGTAGCGCTCCTCCCACGCCGGCTCCTCGAACGTCGTCGCCACCAACTGCCGGTACGCGGCCACCGCGTGCCGGGTCTCCTCGGCGATGAGATCGGCGTTGATCGCCGCCGCCGCGGTCAGGCCGGCCCCGGCGGACGTGATCACCTGACCGCGGATGTCGGCCACGTTGCCCGCCACCCAGACACCCGGGACGGTCGTCGCGCCGGTGGCGTCGGTCGGGATCTGGGCACCGATGACGTGCTCACCCATCGTCACTTCCTCCGGGGCCAGACCCAACCCCACCAGCACATCGGCGCGGGGGGTCAGCCGCGTCGCCACCACGATCGCGTCGAGCGCCACGACCCGGCCGTCGGCGAGCCGTACACCGGTGAGCGCGTCGTCGGTCACCTCCACCGCGGCGACCGGGCCGGGCACCACAGCGATGCTGCGGGCGGCGAGCCGCTCGGCGGTCTCCGCGTCGGGTGCGGGGGAGTCGTGCAGGAGGAGCAGCACGCTGGGGCTCCACTGTCGCCACATCTCGGCCTGGTGCACGCTCAGCGGGCTGGTCGCCAGAACGCCGATCCGGCGGTCCTGAACCTCCCAGCCGTGGCAGTACGGGCAGTGCAGCACGTCGCGACCCCACCGCTGGGCCAGGCCGGGCACGTCGGGCAGTTCGTCGGTCAGTCCCGTGGTCACCAGCAGCCGGCGGGCCCGCACCGCCTCCCCGCCGTCCAGGCCCAGCCGGAACCCGTCGTCGTCCCGGGTCGCCGCCTGCACGCGTCCGGTGCGGAACTGCCCGCCGTACCCGGCCACCTCGGCCCGTCCGATCGCGAGCAGCTCGCCCGGCGGCGTCCCCTCCCGGCCCAGGTAGTTGTGCACCCGATCGGCCGGCGCGTTGCGCGGCTCACCGGAGTCGATCACCAGCACCGACCGTCGGGCCCGGCTCAGCGCCAGGGCTCCGCTGAGCCCTGCGGCGCCGGCACCCACCACCACCACGTCGTATGTCTCGTCCACCGGTATCTCCCTCTTGCTTCGTCGGATGCGCCCACCATCCGTCGCCGTCGGCAAGGTGGCAACTATCCTTGCCGTTATGGCAAACGAGGACAGCGCCGCGCTGGCGGCCGTCGGCCCCCGGCTGCGTGCCCTGCGTCACCAACGCGGGACCACGCTGACCCAGCTCGCCGACCTGACCGGCATCTCGGTGAGCACCCTGTCCCGGCTGGAGTCCGGTAGCCGTCGCCCCACGCTGGAGTTACTGCTCCCGCTGGCGAGGGCCTACCAGGTGGCGCTGGACGAACTGGTCGACGCCCCCGCCACCGGCGACCCCCGGGTACGCCCCAAACCGATCGTCATCCACGGCGTGACGTACCTGCCGCTGACCCGCCGACCGGGCGGTGTCCAGGCGTTCAAGCAGATCTTCCCGCCGGACCCGTCCGCCGGGGGCCGAATCCCGCAGGCCCACGAGGGGTACGAGTGGCTCTACGTGCTCTCCGGGCGGCTACGCCTGCTGCTCGGTGACCGTGATCTGACGCTGACCCCGGGGGAGGTGGCCGAGTTCGACACCCGCATCCCGCACCTTTTCTTCAACCCTGGCCCGGGCACCGCCGAAGCCCTCAGTCTCTTCGGGCCGCAGGGGGAGCGGTTGCACGTCCGGGCCCGCCCGGCCACGCCCGACAAGCAGCTGTGATCCACACGAATCTTCGGCGGTGGAGTGCCCAGCCATCCGGCTCAGCCCCACCTGCGCAGGATGGCTGGTTTGTCGAGCTTTCCGACCGGGGTGTGCGGAAGCTCGTCGACCACCTGTACGCGGTCAGCCAGACCGTGCTCGCCCAGGAGGCGGCGCACCGCGGCGGCGACGTTCAGCACCGAGGCTCCGTCGGCCGGCGTCACCACCACCAGCGGGGCTGACCCGTCACCCGTCGATGAGGGTAGGACCGCGGCCTCACTGACTGCGGCGTCGGCTTGAAGCGTGCCTTCGAGCTGGGGTGCGAAGATCAGTCGTCCCGACGTGGTGGTCAAGACGTCGGCGACTCGGCCCAGGACGCGGTACTCGCCGGATTCGGTCTGCTCGCCCACGTCGCCGGTCCGGTACCAGCCGGCCCGGAAGGCCCGTGCCGTCTCGACCGGGTTGCCTTCGTACCCGATGCTGGTGTGGGGTGAACGGGCCAGGATCTCACCGAGTGCCGGCATCTGCGCCGAGAGCGGTTCCAGCGTCACCTCGACTGCCGGCAGCGGATGCATGCCGCGGGACTCCTGCGCGACGTCGTCCAGGTTGCCCAGGACGATGCCGAACTCCGTGGACCCGTAGATGCGACGGATCTGGATTCCGAGGTGTCGGCGCGCCTGCGTGATCACCTCCGGGCTGAGATAGGCCCCGCCGCAGAGCGGCAGCCGTAGCGACGGCAGCGCGGTTGATCCGGTGTCGGCCAGCAGTTGGTAGTGGCGTGGCAAGGCACTGAAGATGGTCGTGCCCGATTCGGCGAGAGTGCTCAGTAGCCGGTCCGGAGGCGCGGCAGGGTCGGAGAGCACGAGTCGGGCTCCGGCCAGGAGCGCCGGAAACATGTGCACATCGACACCGTGGGCCACATCCAACGGATGCATGGTCAGGAAGACGTCCTCGGAGGTCACCTTCAGATAGGACAGCCATTGCCGCCGATCGGCCAGCAGGTCTTCCTGACGCCAGGCGACAAGCTTGGGGACCCCGGTGGATCCGGTGGTCTCCAGCAACCGGAAGACGCCGGACCGAGAGCCGACCGGCAGCGACTCGACGGCGCGCGGGGCGGACCCGGCGAAGAGGGCGTCGACACCGAGACTGTCGACCGGGGTGTTGAGCAGGTCGTCGTGCTGCTCGTGGATCAGGAGTTGGACCGGGACCTGGGCCAGCGACCAGCGAAGACGATCCCGGTCCGCCTGCACGCTGATCGGCAGGTGCACCGCGCCGAGCCGAGCCAGGGCGAGGATGATCGCGATGTATGCGGGGCCGTTGTGCAGCCGGGTGGCGACGTGGTGACCAGGCTGCACCCCGACGCCGAGCAGGCCGGCGGACGCCCGCTCGACCAGGTCGCTCAGCTGGGCATACGTGAACTCCTCTCCGTCGACGGCTTGAACGGCCACCGCTGCCCTGCGGGTCCGAACCACCTCCTGGAACGCCTCATGCAGCATGCGGATCGTCCTGGCGTGCCGTGTTGAGGGTGACCTGTCCGCGCAGGAGCAGCCGTACCCCGTCGGCACCGATCGCGGTGCGGCCGTGCAGGGTGCGCTGGTTGTCGATCACGAGAAGGTCGCCGACCTGCCAGCGGTGCTGGTAAAGGAATCGGGGGCGGTGTAGGAAGTCACTGAGCTGGGTGAAGAAATTGTCCGTGGTGGCTCGGTCGCCACCTTTGACCCGTACCTGCCAGCCGTGGTTGGTGCCGGCGGGGAACGGCAACGTCAGGTTCAGGGACCGAACCCGACCGTAGTCGCGGACAGTGGGGATCTCGTACCAGTCGTCAGGGACGGTCGGGAAGTAACCCCGATCCTCGACCAGATACTCCAGCCCTACGGTCTCGATCGTCTGCCGCAGGTCGTCGGGCATCTCGGCCCACGCCGCCAACTGGTCACAGACGGTCGTCTCGCCGGATCCGGGTTCGTCGCGGAACTCGCTGGCGTACAGGACGATCAGATCCGTCTGCTCTCCTACCAGGATGCCGTCGGTGTGCAGCGGGAGTGGGCCGCGCCCGGTGACCACCTTTCCCTCGTCTGCCGAGGCGTTCAACTTGAGCAGGTCGGCCCGGCCCTCGCCGAACTTGTGCCGCACGGTGTCGCCGAGCTCGTGCACCAAGCGTTGAAAGGCTGGTTCGTCGAGATCGAGCCCTCGTACGAGCGCGGCGCCGGTACGGGTCGCGGCGGTGCGGCAGGCGCTCGCCAGATTGTCCGTAGGGGCGGGGTCGAGTACTAGCCCGAGACCTGACGGGGTGAGACTCAAGGTCATCTCCTGAGATGTGGCGATGGGATGGTGGGTGGGGCGGCCGCGGTGAGCCGGGTTCGGGGTGGTCAGCGCCTGGCGTTGGCGATGCTGCGCTCGTACACCTGCCGTGGGTCCCAGTCGTCGATCGAGCCTTCCTGTGCCAGGTTCAACAGTTCCCGAAAGCAGGCCAGGTAGATCGCGGCCCGGTCGACGCCGGGGGCATCCGTCTCGAGTCGCTTCACGACTCCTCGCTGCAGACCGCCGCCGTGATGAACGGCGATCTTGCGACGCCAGGCGATGTCGTGCGACACCCGTCGGCTCATGGCCTGGCGGAGGTGGAACTTCTCCCTCCCGCCACGCACCTTGCAGTCCGGCGCGGTGTCCAGGGCGACCTGGATCACCGGCCACGCCCAGAACGGGTGATGGACTTCCCGGCCGTGCGCCAACGGCAACCGGCTGGACAACTCGTTGGTGAACCGGGTCTGGTGGATGGCCGCGATCGTCTGGTCGATCAGTTCCTCCGGGGCGCTGAACGGACGGTAGATGCCGGCGTTGATGAGATCGCTTCCGTACCCGGTCAGCAGCACCTCGTCGCGCGGAATCTCGGTCCCGTCGTAGAGCGCCGTGGCGGTCAGCGCGACCTCCACCACCTCGGGTTCCGTCACACCCAGCCCTCGGATGGCCTGCGGGACGGCGGCCATGATGCGTTCCTCGGACAGCTCGATCCGGCGTACCGAGAGACCGAGGTGATCGCCCAACTCCGCGGCGTCGTCGAACTCGTCGCCCCAGGGAGTGCCGGCGCTGTACGGCGTCACGGCGAGTCCCTCCGAGGCGGCGAGCAAGGTGACGGTGCCGGAGTCGATGCCGCCTGACAGGAGCGTTGCGAACCGGTCGAGGGGCCGGTTCCGGGCTACCGCCCGGATCTGCGCCTGCACGGCGCTGACCTGCGCCTCTCCTGCTTCCAGCGCGTCGGTCAGCCGGGGACGACGCAGGCGCCGCAGGGGATCGTCGGCCAGGGTGGTGCGCAGGGTCCACCCGTCGCGCAGCCGCCGGCCCTCCTGCACCGCGCCGAACGGCACCCGGCTGACGTGCAGCAGGGCGGTCTCGTCGCTTCGCGGCTGAGGTCGCTCTGGGCGGACCTCGACGGGCAGACCGAGCGCGGGCAGGATCAGCGGGGCCAGAAACAGGTCGGTGAAGAATGCCAGCTTGCCCTGAGATCGGTTGAACGCCAGGTAAATGGCATCCTCGTTCAGCGCCGAGGTCCGCACCACGACGCGGTCCTCGTCCACGACGATCCGTGCCGTGTCGGAACCGGTGGTGCCGGTCGGAGCGTCGCCGTTCGCGGGCTGGACCGACATCGTCCGCACATTGATCTCCAACGGCGTGGTGCGAGGGTTGTCACCCGCCAACCCGCTGGTGTGAACTCTCAGGTCACCGACGTGGACAGCGGGCCTTATCCGCTCCAAAAGGGTCAGATCGCAGTTCCCGACCGCCGCCCACCTGCTGGCCGCCATGATGGTGTTCCTTCCGCGTGAATGGTCTGCGACGTCACCGACTGCTGTCGATGACCTGTCGCATGTTGCGCTGCGCCTCACCGGCGGCGAACGCCGTCCGGTGCGCCTGCTTGCCGATGACTCGAAGCTGTTCGAGCCCGTCGACGAATCCGCTGTTGAGGTACGGCTTGGTGCTTCGGAAGCCGGCCGCCGGGTACGCCGCGAAGGACCGGGCCCGCTGCACGGCGGTGGAGAGCAGTCGGTCCACCGGGACCACGTCGTGGAGCAACTTGTCCTGCAGGCCCCGCGCGGCCGGCCAGTCTTCGCTGGACATCAGCATCTGCTGCATGACACTGCGGCCCACGGACCGCTCGAGCATGTATCCACCGAAGGTGCAGGCGATGCCTACCTGGAATTCCGGCATCTTCAGCACGCACCGGTCGCTGCCCACCCGGTAGTCCGCGGTGAGCGCGATCTGCAGGCCGATACCGATCGCGAAGCCGTCGATCGCCACCACCAACGGGCGGTTGAGCTGTAGACAGGCGACGTACAGGTCGGTGATGTGATCGATCCACTCGTCAACCTCGTCGCCGCCCCGGAACGTCGACGTCTCGTGGAAGTCACCCCCCACGCCGAAGGACCTGTCGACGCCGCTGAACAGCACGACCGCACGGATGCCCGGGTCGTCAAGGTCGCGAACCGTCTCGGTCAGCGCCCGCATCCGGGGCATCGACCACATGTTGTGCCGGTGGCCCTCGGAGAACTCCACGACGGCCACGCCCTCGGAGACGTCGAGGCTGAAATAGGTCTGCGTGCTCAATTCCGCTGACATTCGCTTCCGCTCTTCCGACTGGTTGGTGTCGCCCCCCGGCGTATCGGTACCGCGAGGCCGGCCCGGGCAGCTCAAGACGCGCCGACGTACGGCGAAGAACGGCGGGATCGTCAAGCACGGTACGACAGGAGCGCGACTGGTGACACCGACGGGCATTCACGACGCCGACTTGCTCAGATAGCCCTCATCTTGGGCATCATCGCGCTCATTGTCAACAGACGCAATTTCGACCATACGCCTGTTCGTCAAAGCCGGCTCCCGCTGACCTTCGGCTCATGATTCGGTCAATTTATGCTGAACGGCGGGGATGCCGTGATCGCCGCACAGAAAACCGCTCCCAGATGGCGAGAAGGGGCAACCGCCCCAACGCCTCCTGACATACGGTGGTCGCACGGTGAACGGTCAGTGCCCACGTCTCGGACCGAGGCTTGGGCAAACCAGCAGGTCAGCGACGTGAACGACACACGGGGTGTTGAAAATCAGACGAAAAGTGCTCAGCTCGACGAAAGCGCCGCCTTCGTCGGCGCAATTGCCCGCATGGGTCATCACTCGCTCCCGGGGTGTTAGTCGACTCCGTGGAGGGTTGGCCCGCCAGATGTCGGGGTTGTGACAAGCAGAAAGCAGCGGTCGCCGTGATGTGACGAGCATCCGACGCGACCCTCCTCCCGGTATTCGGGGCATTTCCCGGTCGCCTGCGTCGTCGACCCGTGGCATCGATGCCCCAATCTCGCACGGGCCGGTGAGCCGGCTGCGTCACCAGAACAAGACATCACTGCTCGACAATTCTGCGCTCAAATGGCCGCGGAATGGACGACGCCTGCGCAAAAACAATTGTCATGGCGTTGCGACATGTGGTCCCGACGGGCCCGGAAAGGCGTGTCCGATGACCCAGAAGCTCTGGGGCGGTCGCTTCGAGGAAGACATCACACCCGAGGTACTCGACTACACGCTCACCGTTGACATCGACGTCCGGCTGATCCCGCACGACCTGTGGCAGAACATCGCGCACGTCCTGCTGCTGGCGCGGCAGGGCATCATCGCGCAGGACGCGGCGCGATCCATCGTCACGACGCTGGTCGAGCTGGACCAGCAACATCGCGCCGGCGCGCTCACGCTGCGCGCCGAGTACGAGGATGTCCACCTCAACATCGAGCAGATGGTCATCGAGGCGTTGGGGCTGGACGTCGGTGGCCGGATGCACACCGCCCGATCCCGCAACGACCAGGTGTCCACCGACGCCCGGATGTACCTTCGCGACGTCCTGCTCGAGGCGATCGACGCCAACCTCGACCTGATCGATCGGTTGACGCAGCTCACCGACCAGGATTTCCGCACTGTGCTGCCGGGGTACACCCACAGCCAGGCCGCTCAGCCGATCAGCGTCGCCTTCTGGCGGACCGCACACGCCAGCGCGCTGCTGCGTGATGTGCGCCGCCTGAGGGACGCCTTCGGTCGGGTCAACGAGTCGCCGCTGGGCGCCTGCGCGCTCGCCGGCACCTCGTTCCCGCTCGACCGCGACGCGACCGCACAGCTCCTCGGTTTCGATCGGGTGCTCAGCCACGCCCTGGACGCCACCAGCGCCCGTGACCACATGATCGAGGCTGCCGCGGCCTTCGCCATCGGCAGCAACAACCTGTCACGCATGGCGGAGGAGATCGTCATGTGGAGCGGTCACGAATACCGGCTCTGCGAGGTGGGGGACGCCTTCACCACCGGCAGCTCCATCATGCCGCAGAAGAAGAACCCGGTGGTCGCCGAGCTGGTACGCGGGCGGTCCGGCCGGGCCACCGGAGTGCTGGTGCAACTGCTGACAGCGGTCAAGGGTGTCACCCTCGGGTACAGCTGCGACCTGCAGGAGGACAAGCCGTTCCTGTGGCAGAGCATCGACTCGTACCTGTCCACCCTGCGCGTGGTGGAGAGCCAGACACGTACTCTTCGCTTCGACCCGCAGCGCGGCGAAGAGCTGTGCTGGGACAACTTCTCGACCGCCACCGAACTGGCAAACTATCTCGTATCCGCGGCCGGGGTGTCGTTCCGCCAGTCGCATCACATCGTCGGCAAGGTGGTCGGTCAGCTGATCAGCCGGCAGGCGACGCTGCGTGACCTCGAACTGGTCTCGTCGATGCTGGCCGACGAGGGTCATCCGGTCGCCGTGGACGTGCTCCGTGAGCTGCTCGCGCCGCTGAACGCCATGAACGGCTACACCAGTGGTGGTGGCACGTCCACCGCCAGCGTGACGGACGTCGCGGCGGAGCTGCGCACCAGTTCCGCCGCACACCGTGGCTGGATCCGCACCCGTCGCGACGGCCTTGCCGCAGCCCGCGCCGGCACGCTGCGCGGCGCGGACGAGGTGGCGGGCGGTGCCCCGATCGACAAGGCCCTCGCCGCCGTTCTCGACGACCTCGCGCACGACCACCCTGGACAGGAGCAGTCATGAAGATCGTTCTCGCCTACTCCGGCGGCCTGGACACCTCGGTGGCGCTGCATTGGCTGCGCGAGCGGTACGACGCCGAGGTGATCGCCTTCTGCGCCGACATCGGGCAGCTCGAATCCGTACCGGACGTGCGTGAGCGCGCCCTGCGGACCGGCGCGTCCGAGGTACGGGCAGAGCCGCTGACCGATCGGTTTCTGACCGACTTCGCGTTGCCCGCCCTTCAGGCACACGCCCGGTACGAGAACAAGTACCTGCTGGCCGCACCGCTGTCCCGACCCCTGATCGCACAGCGGATGGTCGAGATAGCGCACGCGGTCGGCGCGGACGCGGTCGCGCACGGCGCCACGGGCAAGGGCAACGACCAGGTGCGCTTCTTCACCAGTGTGGCGGCGCTCGACCCGTCGCTGAAGGTGCTGGCACCGGTGATCGACTGGGAGTTGAAGACCCGCGAGGACGAGCTGGCCTACGCCGACAAGCACGGTATCCCGGTGCCGGTCGGCAAGGAGAAGCCCTACAGCATCGACACCAACGTGTGGGGGACCAGTATCGAGTGTGGCGAGCTCGATGACGTCACCCAGCCACCACCGGCTGACGCGTGGCAGCTGACCGGTGATCCTCGCCAGGCCCCGGACGAGCCGACCCGGGTACGGATCGGCTTCGCCGAGGGCGTTCCGGTCAGCCTCGACGGTGAGTCGCTCGGTCTGAGCGCTCTGGTCGGACGCCTCAACGCGCTCGCGGCGCCGCACGGAATCGGCCGGATCGACATCACCGAGAGCCGGATCGTCGGATTCAAGACTCGGGGCATCTATGAGGCGCCGGCGGCAACCGTGCTGATGGCCGCGCACGCGGAGTTGGAGTCGCTGGTACTTGACCGCGAGACCCTGCACCACAAGCAGTCCATCGCCCTGCGGTACGCCGAACTCGTCTACTACGGGTACTGGTTCAGCGACCTGCGGCGGGCGCTCGACGGATTCGTGGCGACGCTTCAGCCGGCGGTGACCGGCGAGATTGCCGTGGACCTGTTCAAGGGGAACTGCACAGTGGTCAGCCGGTCGTCGCCGCGCTCCCGCTACAGCCGGGCGATGGCCACCTACGAAGCCGGAGACCAGTTCGACCACCAGGCGGGTGCCGGCTTCGCCTACGTGTGGTCGTTGCCGCTGACCGCCGGTCACCGGGCCTGAGAAGCAGAGAGGAGCGACACCCGTGCGAGTAGTGTTCATGGGCTACCAGACGTGGGGGCATCGAGTGCTGCAGGCGCTGATGGACTCCCGCCACGAGGTGGTGCAGGTCATCACCCATCCCGACAGCGGTCACGAGTACGAAACCATCTGGAACGACTCGGTGGTCGGCCTGGCCGAGAAGCACGACTTGCCGATCCTGGTGCGTCAGTACGCCAATGACGACGAGGTCGCCGCGCGGCTGCGAGAGTTGGCCCCGGACATCATCGTGTCGTCGGACTGGCGGACCTGGCTGGCGCCGGCCGTGTACGGCCTGGCGCGGCACGGGGCGATCAACGTGCACGACGCCCTGCTGCCCCGCTACGGCGGCTTCGCCCCACTCAACTGGGCAATGATCAACGGTGAACGCGAGGTCGGAGTCACCGTGCACTTCATGAACGACGATTTCGACCTTGGCGAGATCGTGTTGCAGCGTCGGGTCGAGGTGGGCGACAAGGACACTGTGACGGACCTGTTCGAGCGAACCATCGAGATATTCCCGGAGATCACCCTGTCGGCGCTGGACCTCATCGAGAGTGGCACCGGGCAGTGGATCAGCCAGGATCCGGCCCAGGCGACGTTCTTCCACAAGAGGTCGGTGGAGGACAGCCGAATCCATTGGACGTGGCCGGCCGACCGGCTGGCCAATCTGATCCGCGCACAGAGCGATCCCTACCCCAACGCCTTTGCCTACCACAACGGCGTCCGGCTGCGAGTGACCGCCGCCGCGGTGTCGTCCAAGCGCTACGGGGGGACGCCGGGCCGGATCTTCTGCCCCGAGGATGACGGCGTGGTCGTGGTGTGCGGACCGGAGGCCCACACCGGACGTGAACAGGGGCTGAGAATCCTGCAGGTGCGCACGGAGGATGGCGCGCAGATGCCGGCGCGGGCCTACTTCACCTCCATGGGGGGTTATCTGACGTCTCACTGATCCGGCCATCGACAATCCAAGGCGGAACATGTTCAGCATTCTGATGTCGCTGGCCTCGGCAACGGTTCTGGGAGCGGCCGACTTCGTCGGCGGCTTCGCCACCAAACGCGCGGCGGCAGTGACCGTCGTGCTCTGGTCGAACATGGCGGGGCTGGCGACCGCCGTGGTGTTCGTCGGAACTGTTGGCGGCGGAACCATCAGGGCCGCCGACGCCGGCTGGGGAGCACTCGCCGGGTTGGCCGGCAGCGTCGGTGCCATGTTGCTCTATCACTCCCTCGCCCACGGAGTGATGAGCGTTGTGGCCCCCACCACCGCCGCCATGGCCGCGATCCTGCCCGTCCTTGTCGGCCTGGCCGGTGGGGACACCGTGTCAGTGATCGGTGCGGCCGGCCTGGCCTGCGGCCTGATCGCCATCCCCTGCGTCTCGGTCACCTCGGGCGGTGACCGGCCGGGTCGACAGTCGCACCTGCGGACTGTGGCCGGGGCGTTGGCGGCCGGCGCGGGCTTCGGCCTGTTCTTCGTGCTGTTGGCCCGTACCGGCGACGGGTCGGGGCTGTGGCCACTGGTGGCCGCCAGATGTGCCTCGTTGACCCTGCTCGTGCTCGCCTGGCCGATCGGTCGGTGGCCGATCAGAGCTCCCCGTAACACAGTGTTGCTGGCCCTGCTCTCCGGTGGTCTCGACATGCTGTCGAGCGTGCTGTATCTGCTGGCCGTCCGGGAGGGCTACCTGTCCGTGGTGGGCCTGCTCGCATCGCTCTACCCGGTCAGCACGCTCCTGCTCGCGCGGGTGGTGTTGCGCGAACGCGCCACCCGGGTGCAGTGGGCTGGCGTCGTCCTGGCGTTGGTCGGGGTGTTTCTGTTGGCATCCCGCTGACCTGCGCGGCTCGGCTACGAACGTCCGGGCGGTACCTAGCACGGTACCGCCCGGACGCGTCGTCGCTCAGGTGGTGTAGTCAGCGTTGATCCGGATGTATCCGTCGGTCAGGTCGCACCCGTACACGGTGAAGGCGCCGGCGCCGATGCCGAGGTCGACCTCGATCACCACGTCGTCGCCTTCGAGGTGGCGCCGCAGCCGAACCAGCGTCTCCTCAGTGGCCTGTGCCGGATAGACCTCGATACCGCCGAAGCCGATCCGGACCCGTTGCTGATCGATGTCTTCGTCGTCCTCGCACTTGCCGACCGCCATCGCAACCCGGCCCCAGTTCGGGTCCGCCCCGTGCACGGCTGTCTTCACCAGCGGCGAGTTGACGATGGCCTTGCCGACCCGCTTGGCCTGCTCGCCGTCCCGGGCGCCGCTGACCCGTACCTCGATGAGTTTGCTGGCGCCCTCGCCGTCGCGGGCGACCATCCGCACCAAATCCAGCGCGACGGTGTACAACGCCTGCTCGAACTCGTCCAGATCGACCGGCCCGGCCAGGCCGTTGGCGAAGACGGCCGCGGTGTCACTTGTGGAGGTGTCCGTGTCAATGCTGACCGCGTTGAAGGTGCGAGCGATGACCGACCGGAACACCCGGTCCAGGTCGGCCGGCTCGATGCGGGCATCGGTACAGAAGAACGTCAACAGGGTCGCCATGTTCGGTTCGATCATGCCGACGCCCTTCGCGACGCCGACGATGCTCGCCGCTGCGCAGCTGGCCCGCACCACCTTGGGCGTGGTGTCGGTGGTCATGATCGCCCGGGCGACCCGGTCGAAATCGGCAGGCGGAAAGGGCCACCGAAGCTCGGCCAGGCGCTGTCGCACCCTGGGCATCGGATACTGCTTCCCGATCACCCCGGTCGAGGCGATGAGCAGTTCGTCGTCGTCCAGCCCGGCGGCGCGAGCCACTGTGGACCGCACCTCGCGGGCGTTCTCCAGCCCTTCCTTGCCGGTGGCCACGTTCGCGTTGCGGGAGAGCACCACGACGCCGCGGGCGGACGATGTCGACGCCGCCGAACGGCTCAGGACGACGCTGGGCCCGGCGAACCGGGAGCGGGTGAACACGGCGGCGCTGACCGCGGGCACCTCCGAGACCAGGGCGGTGAAGTCGTCCTCGTCATCCTTGAGCCCGGCGTTCGCGACCACCGCGCGGAACCCCTGCGGAACGATCATGTACTGCTCCATCCTTCTCATCTCGGCCCGGTCCTGGCCCCCGAAACTCAGCGGCGGACGACGCCAAGGCTCGCACCGGCTCGGACCCCTGTCACCTGCCGGTCACCGAGGCCGGTCACCGGGGGGAGCGGACCTCCGGACGCCGGCACGGCGCAAGCCGACGCACATCGACGGGCAGCCACAGCGGCCCGTCCTTCGTGACCCAAGGTATCAATGAGGTAGCTATCCGATGGATTCCCGCCCGGAGCATCCCAGGGGCGGTCCGCCGCACTGTGGCCGGTCGGATGACCTCGGAGCGAGGCAGACCGGGCGCCACGCGGTGGCGGTGACCGCAGGTGATCGGGCCGAGGTGGGCGTTCGACGACGCTTCGAACTGTGCGCACCGAACATCCGTGTTTATGATCGACAACCCCCGACCGGGGACCCGACGCGGCCGATCGATTCGGCCCGGAGCAGAGCTGAGGTGCGCGACGGTGATCCGCGAGGCGTACGCCTGCTGGGTGCGCGAACCCGGCGTGGCCGAGATCCAGCCGGTGTCACTGACCGCCCCGGGCCCCGACGAGGTGCTGGTCCGGACCCGCTACTCCGGGGTCAGCCGGGGCACCGAGACGCTGGTCTTCGCCGGCCGGGTGCCCGCCGACCAGTACGCCTCGATGCGCGCGCCGTTTCAGGAGGGCGAGTTCCCCGGCCCGGTGAAGTACGGCTACCTCAGCGTCGGCGTGGTCGAGCAGGGCCCGGCGGAGCTGCTCGGGCGAACGGTGTTCTGCCTGCACCCGCACCAGAGCGCGTACGTCGTGCCGGTGAGTGCCGTGGTGCCGGTGCCGGAGGGGGTGCCGGCCGCCCGAGCGGTGCTCGCCGGCACTGTGGAGACCGCAGTCAACGCGCTGTGGGACGCGGCGCCGCTGGTCGGCGACCGGGTCACCGTGATCGGTGCGGGCATGGTGGGCTGCTGCGTCGCGGCGCTGCTGGCCCGGTTCCCCGGCGTGCACGTCGAGTTGGTTGACACCGACGCGCGCAGGGCCGGCGTCGCCGGGGCCCTCGGCGTCGACTTCGCCAGCCCGGCCGACGCCCGTGGTGACCGTGACCTGGTCGTGCACGCCAGCGCCACCGCCGCCGGCCTGCAACAGTCGCTGGACCTGCTCGCCCCGGAGGGCACCGTCATCGAGCTGAGCTGGTACGGCGACCGCCCGGTGCAGGTGTCACTGGGCGGCGCGTTCCACTCCGGTCGACTCAGCGTGCGCAGCAGCCAGGTCGGCATGGTGGCACCCGCCCGACGGGGGCGGCGCAGTTACGCCGACCGACTGGCGCTCGCCCTGGACCTGCTCGACGACCCGGCCTTCGACGCGTTGATCACCGGCGCGTCGCGCTTCGCGGAGCTGCCCGACGTGCTCGCCAGACTGGCCTCGGGCGACCTGCCCGCGCTCTGCCACCTCATCACCTACGAAGACGGAGAGTGACAGTGTTCAGCGTGACCGTTCGGGATCACATGATGATCGCCCACAGTTTCCGAGGCGAGGTGTTCGGGCCCGCCCAACGGCTGCACGGCGCGACGTTCGTGGTGGACGCGACGTTCCGCCGGCCGGACCTGGACGCCGACGGGATCGTGGTGGACATCGGCCTGGCCACCGAGCAGCTGCGGGCAGTGCTGAGCGAGCTGACCTACCGCAACCTCGACGACGAGGCCGCCTTCGCCGGGGTGAACACCACCACCGAGGTGCTGGCCCGTACGATCGCGGACCGGCTGGTCGAGCGGGTGCACGCCGGCGAGCTGGGCGCGGGGGCGCGCGACCTGACCGGCATCACCGTCACCCTGCACGAGTCGCACATCGCCTGGGCGAGCTACGAGCGGTCGTTGTGACCGAAGCGGGCCGGGCGGTGCACGTCGTCCTGCCCGGTGACATCGACGATCCGGCCACGCCCAGCGGCGGCAACTCCTACGACCGCCGGATCTGCGCCGGGCTGGGCGAGCGCGGCTGGTCGGTGCACGAGCATCCGGTGCCCGGCGGGTGGCCGCACCCCGACCCGGCCGACCGGGCGACGTTGGGCAAGGTGCTCGCCGCCACGCCCGACGACGCCGTGGTGCTGATCGACGGCCTGATCGCCTCGGCCGTGCCGGACCTGCTCGCCCCGCACGCCCGTCGGCTGCGCCTGGTACTCCTGGTGCACCTGCCGCTGGACGACGAGCCGGAGGCCCGCGCCCTGGCCGCCGCTCGGGCTGTCGTCACCACCAGCGAGTGGACCCGCCGCGCCCTGCTGGCCCGCCACCCGGCCCTCGC
>NZ_JBEYUF010000015.1:0-151717 GCF_040643355.1 Micromonospora sp. NPDC047187 | reverse complement strand
CGGGGGGCCACCCCCCTGGGGGCTGGCGGGTGCCGGGACCCACACCGGCCGCCCCCGCCCCCCCGCCCCCCTCGGGGCCCCCGCCGCGGTTCTGCACGTGATGCCGGGCCCGCCGACGGCGAGCCGCGCACCGGCGAGCCGGGCATCGGGGGCATCTCCGGCGCCCGGGCGTACACCCCGAGGGGTCGGACCGTCCGCGAGGAGCACGGCACGCCGGCGCGCGGTCAGGGCGCCGAGCAGCGGCGTACGCCGCGCAGCACCCGGTCCGGTGACCCGTTCCGGCCGGCGTTGCAGGTGCTCGACGGCGGTCGGGCCGCCGCCCGGGCCGGCCGGCGCGACGCTCCGGCGGCCGGACGCGGTGGGGTGGTGCGCACCGTCGCGCCGCGAACCCCCGGTGGCCCGGGTGGGGACGAGCCGCCGCCGCGCCGCCGGACCACGCCACGCGCGCCGCGGCGCACCGACCGACCGGCGGCCCGGCGGCCGTCGCGCAAGCCACGACGCCCGCCGAAGCTTGCCGACTCGCGACTGCGGCTGCGGCTGGGCACCGTGCTCGCCCTGACGCTCTTCGCCACCATCGGGATCCGGCTGATCTTCCTCCAGACTGTCGACGCTCCGGCGTACGCCGGGGGCGGCATCGTCGACCGGCTCCGCACCGTCGAGCTGCCGGCGCCGCGGGGTGCGATCTACGACAGCACCGGCGCGCCGCTGGCCCGCAGTGTCGAGGCGCGGTACGTGTACGCCGATCCGACCGAGGTGGAGGACTCGGCCGCCGTCGCCAAGGCGCTCTCCCCGCTGCTCGGTATCCCGGTGTCGAAGCTGATGGAGCTGATGAAGCCCCGCAAGCTGGAGGACGGTAAGGCGTCCCGATTCGTGTACCTGGCGCGGGGGGTGGAGATCTCGACCGCCAAGCGCGTGCAGGCGCTGGAGCTGTCCGGCATCGGGGTGCACCGCGACGAGCGTCGCGAGGTGCCCGGCGGTGACCTGGCGGCCAACCTGATCGGCTTCACCAGCCAGGACATGGTCGGGTTGGAGGGGCTGGAGGCCCGCTACGACGACGTGCTCGCCGGTCAGGACGGCAAACGGGTGTACGAGGCCGGCCTCGGCGACCTCGCCGCGCCCATACCCGGTGGCTACAGCCGGACCACTCCCGCCAAGCCGGGCAGCTCGCTCGCCCTCACCCTCAACCGTGACCTGCAGTTCCGGACGCAGCAAATTCTCAGCGCGGGCATGGCCCAGGCGCCGGGCGGCACCGGTGCCGCCGTGGTCATCGAGATTCCCTCCGGCGCGGTGCTGGCCCAGGCCAGCAACCCCACCTACGACGCGGCGAAGCCGACGCCCAGCGACCCGGTCGCCCGGGAGGACGCCGCGACCAGCTTCGTGGTGGACCCCGGCTCGGTGCACAAGGCGATCACCTACGGCGCGGCGTTGCAGGAGGGAGTGATCACGCCGGACACCACGCTGCCGATCGCCAACAGCATCAAGAAGGGCGACACCTGGTTCTCCGACACCCATCCGGCCAACGGCAAGCGGATGAGCGTGCCGGGGATGCTCGCCTTCTCGTCGAACGTCGGCACGATCACCATCGCCGACGAACTCGGTCCGGATCGGCTGATCGACTACCAGAAGCGGTTCGGGCTGGGCAAGCCCACCGGCGAGGGGATGCCCGGGGAGGCCAGCGGTCGACTGCTGCCGGCCGACGAGTGGAGCGAGTCCTCGCAGGGGTCGGTGCCGATCGGGCACAGCGTCGACGCCACCCCACTGCAGATGGCCGCCGCGTACGCCGCCATCGCCAACAACGGCACGTACGTGCAGCCGCACCTCGTCAAGGAGGTGATCGGCCCGGACGGCAAGCGCACCCCCGCGCCGGCACCGGTGACCCGCTCGGTGCTCAGCCCGCAGAACGCGGCGGCCCTGCGCACCATGCTGGAGGCGGTCACCACCGTCGACGGCGCCACCGGCGTCACCGCCGCGGTTCCCGGTTACCGGGTCGCCGGCAAGACCGGCACCGGCTGGCGGCTGGTGAACGGCAAGAAGCAGCCCGGCGAGGTGTCCTCGTTCATCGGGATGGCTCCCGCCGAGAACCCCCGGTACGTGATCGCGGTGTTCGTGTATGCGCCCAACGGCGGGGGCGCGGCGATCGCCGGGCCGGCGTTCCGGGACATGATGCAGTTCACTCTGCGTCACTACCGGGTACCGCCCTCCACCGGCGGATCCGCGCCCAAGTTCGTGGTCTATCCGCGCTGAGCAGCAACGGCGGGACATCATCGGTGAGTGCCGACGAACCACCGGGGCGGCTGTGCGGCCGGAACCGGACGACCGGGTAGGGTCTGACGCCGTGCCCGGCAATCCACGTCCACGTACCGTGACCGGAGTCCGGCTCGGTGATCTCGCCGTCCGGCTCGCCGTCGACCTTCCGGCGGACGCCGCCGCGGTGGTCGTCTCCGGGGTCACCCACGCCAGCCAGGAGGTTCGCCCCGGCGACCTGTACGCGGCGCTGCCCGGTGCCCGTCGGCACGGCGCGGAGTTCGCCGCCGCCGCCGTCGAGGCGGGTGCCGTGGCGCTGCTGACCGACAGGGCCGGCGCGGAGTTGGCGGCGGGAACCGGCCTGCCCGCCCTGGTGGTGCCCGACCCGCGCGCCGTGCTCGGCGAGCTGGCCTCGGCCGTGTACGGCGACCCGACCGCCGACCTCACAGTGATCGGGGTGACCGGCACCGCGGGCAAGACGTCCACCGCGTACCTGATCGAGTCGGGGCTGCGGGCCGCCGGGCACACCACCGGGCTGGTCGGGACTGTGGAGACCCGGCTCGGTGATCTGGTGATCGACAGTGTCCGCACCACTCCCGAGGCGACCGACCTGCACGGCATGTTGGCCACCGCTCGCGAGCGTGGGGTCACCGCCGTGGTCATGGAGGTCTCCAGCCACGCGCTGGCCATGGGCCGGGTGGGTGGTGTGCGGTTCGCCGTCGGTGGTTACACCAACTTCGGCTCCGACCACCTGGACTTCCACGCCGACAGCGACGACTACTTCGCGGCGAAGGCCCAGCTCTTCGACGGGCGCTGCGCGGTCGAGGTGCTCAACCACGACGACCCGGCGTTGAAGCCGCTGCTCAAGCCGAGCACTGTCACCTACTCGGCGGCCGGTGAGCAGGGCGCGACCTGGTGGGCCGACGGTGTGGGCGGCGAGGGGTACGCGCAGCGGTTCACCGCGCACGGCCCGAACGGCGTGGCGGTGTCCGCCGGTGTCGCGCTGCCCGGCCGGCACAACGTGGCCAACGCGCTGCTGGCCATCGCCGCACTGGTCGGTGCCGGGGTGGACCCGGTGACCGCGGCGACCGGTGTGGCCGCCTGCGGGGGCGTCCCGGGCCGGCTGGAGTTGGTCGACGTGGCCGCGCCGGTGCGCGGGGTGGTCGACTACGCCCACAAGTCTGACGCGATAGTGGCAGCGCTTGCCGCGCTGCGAGAGTTCAGCGCCGGCCGACTGATCTGTGTGATCGGCGCCGGCGGGGACCGGGATCGGGGCAAGCGGCCGGTGATGGGCGCCGCCGCGGCGGAGGGAGCCGACGTGGTGCTGGTGACCGACGACAACCCGCGCACCGAGGACCCGGGGGAGATTCGCGCCGAGGTGCTGGCCGGGGCGTACCGGGCCGGCACTGCCGCTCGGATCATCGAGGTGGCGGGCCGCCGTGCCGCGATCGACGAGGCGGTGCGGCTGGCCGAGCCGGGCGACGTGATCGCGCTGCTCGGCAAGGGCCACGAGCGCGGCCAGGAGGTGGCGGGCCAGGTGCTCCCGTTCGACGACAGCGTCGAGTTGGCCGAGGCGCTGCGGGCCCGCTTCGGGGACCTGGCGGGTCAGCGGTGATCACGCTGAGCCTGGCCGAGGTGGCCGCGGCGGTCGACGGGCGGCTGGTGGCCGCCGACCCGGCCGCCACCGTCACCGGATCGGTGGAGTTCGACTCGCGCAAGGTGGGGCCCGGTTCGCTCTTCGTGGCCTTCCCGGGGGAGAAGGTCGACGGGCACGACTACGCGGCGACGGCGATCCAGGCCGGCGCGGTGGCGGTGCTCGGCAGCCGAGAGGTGCCCGGGGTGCCGATGGTGCTGGTCGACGACGCCCTGACCGCGATGGGCCGACTGGCCCGCGCGGCGGTGGACCGGCTGACCGGGCTGACCGTGATCGGCGTGACCGGCTCGTCCGGCAAGACCACCACGAAGGACCTGATCGGTCAGCTCACCGCCCGACTCGGGGCCACTGTGGCGCCGCCCGGCTCGTTCAACAACGAGCTGGGGCACCCGTACACCGCGCTGCAGGCCGACCCGGGCACCCGCTACCTGGTGATGGAGAAGGGCGCGCGCGGGGTCGGGCACGTGCGGTACCTGTGCGAGCTGGTGCCGCCAAGGATCTCCGTGGTGCTCAACGTCGGCACCTCGCACATCGGCGAGTTCGGCTCGCAGGACACCATCGCCGTGGCCAAGGGCGAGCTGGTCGAGGCGCTGCCGCCGGACGGGCTGGCCGTGCTGAACGCCGACGATCCCCGGGTGGACGCGATGGCGAGCCGCACGCAGGCCCGGGTGGTCCGCTACGGCGAGGCACCGGATGCCGACGTGCGCGCCGAGGACGTCACGCTCGACGAGCGGGGTCACCCGTCGTACACCCTGGTCACCCCGGAGGGGCGTGCGCCGGTGCGGCTGCGGCTGGCCGGCCGCCACCAGGTCTGGAACACCCTCGCGGCGGCGGCGGTCGCCCGGGAGCTGGGCATGCCGCTGACCGAGCTGGCCACGGCCCTCGGCGAGCTGGGGCTGGTCTCGACCCGACGGATGGACGTCTTCGACCGCCCCGACGGGGTGACAGTGATCGACGACTCGTACAACGCCAACCCGGCCTCGATGGCGGTCGCGGTGCGGGCGCTGGCCAGCATGGGCCAGGGGCGGCGTACCGTCGCGGTGCTTGGTTACATGGCCGAGCTGGGCCCGTTCGAGTACGACGGCCACGCCGAGGTCGGCCGACTCGCGGCCGAGCTGGGTGTCGACCGGCTGCTCGTGGTGGGTGAGCCGGCCGCGCCGATCCACGAAGGCGCGACAGCGGTAGCGAACTGGGGAGGAGAGTCGGTGCTGCTCACCGATCAGGCGGCGGCCGTCGAGGTGCTGCGGAGCGAGCTACGACCGGGTGACGTCGTCCTGGTCAAGGGTTCCCGGTACCGGACCTGGGAGGTGGCCGACGCCCTGCGCGCCGACGCCGGTGGGGAGTCGACCCGATGAGGGCGGTCATCGTCGCCATCGGGGTGGCCTTCCTCGTATCGCTCTTCTGCACCCCGATCGCGATCAAGGTGTTCACCCGGCTCAAGGCCGGTCAGCCGATCCGGTCCGACGGCCCCGCCATGCACCAGGGCAAGAAGGGCACGCCCACGATGGGTGGCGTGGTCTTCATCCTGGCCACGGTGATCGCGTACGTGGCCGGGCACCTGGCCCTGACCACCCTGCCGGACCAGCAGATCGCCCAGGTGGAGCCGACCATCACCGCGCTGGTGCTGCTGGGGCTGATGGTCTTCTCCGGCGCTGTGGGTTTCCTCGACGACTTCCTCAAGGTGCGCAAGCGCAACAGCGCCGGGCTGAACAAGCGCGGCAAGTTGCTCGGCCAGATCCTGGTCGGTGCGGTCTTCGGGGTGATCGCGCTGTGGTTCCCGAGCACTATGACAAACGGTTCGGGCCTGGCGACAAACACCGAGACGGTGGGCAGCACCACGCTGAGCTTCATCCGGGACATCGACTTCCTGGAGGTCAGCAAGGTCGGCGCGGTGATCATCTTCATCTTCGTGGTGATGGCCGCGACGAACGGCGTCAACCTCACCGACGGCCTGGACGGTCTGGCCACCGGCGCGTCGGTGATGGTGCTCGCCGCGTACGCGCTGATCGCGTTCTGGCAGTACCGCCACTGGTGCGCCGACCCGAACTACACCCAGCCGTACTGCTACGAGGTCCGCGACCCGTTGGAGATCGCGCTGATCGCCGGGGCGGCGGCCGGGGCCTGTGTGGGCTTCCTCTGGTGGAACACCTCCCCGGCGCGGATCTTCATGGGCGACACCGGGGCACTGGGGCTGGGCGGTCTGATCGCCGGCATGGCGATGTCCACCCGCACCATCCTGCTGCTGCCGATCATCGGCGGGCTCTTCGTGATCATCACGATGTCCGTGGTGATCCAGATCATCTCCTTCAAGACCACCGGTAAACGGGTGTTCCGAATGTCTCCGCTCCAGCACCACTTCGAGCTGGCCGGCTGGAGCGAGGTCAACATCGTGGTGCGTTTCTGGATCATCGCCGGCATCGGCGTGGCCATCGCCCTGGGCCTGTTCTACAGCGAGTTCCTCGCCAACATGACCTGATCCGCGGGGCCCGCGCCCCGCGCCCACCCCCTCATCCGTCGATCTTGCACTTTCGGATGGCGGAACGTCCCTTCATGGGTGTTTTGCCGGCACAGAAAGTGCAAGATCGACGCGGGAGGGCGGCGTGGGGACGGGTTCGACACGCCCGGTGGGGCGTTGTGGGGCGGTGGGGCGTGTTCAGCGGTGATGATGTCGGGGTGGGGGAGGACATCGGCACTGAGGGCAGGGCAGGCGGGCGGGCGCGTCGGTCGCCGGGCGCGTCGGGGCGTACGCAGTTGGCCGCCGGGGCACGTGGCCCGGAGCCTGGCGCGGCGGCCCGCGAATCCGGGCCGGGGGCGCGGGAGCCTGGGCCGGCGGGACGCGAGCCGGAGGCCGTGGCGTCGACCCCGCTGCGCGGTATCGACGCGGCCGGCGGGCTCGCCGCGCTGCGCGGCCTGCTGGACCGGCCGCTGACCTCCTACTACCTGCTGCTGTCCTGCGCCGGCCTGCTGCTGCTGATCGGGCTGACAATGGTCTTCTCGGCGACCAGCGTCAAGGACTACGCCGAGGACGGCAACGCCTCGGCCTCGGTGACCAAGCAGGCAATCTTCGCGGTGATCGGCATCGGCGCGTTCTGGGTCTGCCAGCGCCTGCCGGCCAGCACCTACCGGTCGCTGGGCCGGCCGCTGCTGTTCACCTCGATCGGGCTGTTGCTGCTACTCAACCTGCTGCTCGCCTACGCCCGGCTGGCCGATCAGGATTCCGCCCGGATCGGCCCGATCGAGGCGCGGCTGCTCTGGCTGTTCATCGGCGGGATCCAGGTGCAGCCCTCCGAGCTGGCCAAGTTCGCCCTGGTGCTGTGGGGCGCGCACCTCATCGCCCGCAAGGGCGCCTCGCTGGGTTGGTGGAGGGAACTGGCCACCCCGCTCTTCCCGGTGATGGGCCTGCTCTTCGTGCTGGTCGGCTACAACGACGTGGGCACGATGCTCTGCCTGCTGGCCCTGGTGATCGGCCTGCTCTGGGCCGCCGGCGTCCGGATGCGGGTCTTCGGCGCGCTGACGGTGGTCGGTCTGCTCGGCGTCGGTCTGCTCATCGCGGTGGCGTCGCTGGGCGCCGGCTCCGGCGAGCGGGGCGCGGACAACTACCGCCTGGCGCGCCTGACGCTCTTTCTCAACCCACCGCCGCCGGACAAGTGCGGCGACCCCTGCTACCAGTTCTACCAGGGGCGGCTGGCCATCGAGCACGGCGGCTGGTTCGGTGTCGGGCTGGGCAAGGGCAGCCTGAAGTGGGACTGGCTCCCCGAAGCGCACAACGACTTCATCTTCGCGATCATCGCCGAGGAACTGGGCGTGATCGGGTGCGTCGTGGTGCTCAGCCTCTTCGCGGTCCTCGCGTACACCGGTTTCCGGATCGCCCGGCGGGTCGACGACCCGTTCCGCCGGCTCGCCGCCACCGCCGTGACCACCTGGCTGGTCAGCCAGGCCGTGATCAACATCGGTGGGGTGGTGGGGCTGCTGCCGATCACCGGTCTGCCGTTGCCGTTCATCTCCGACGGCGGAAGTGCCCTGGTGGTGACGTTGGCCGGCATCGGCATGCTGGCGTCCTTCGCCCGCGCCGAACCCGATGCGGCCAGAGCACTGCATGCCCGTCCGCCGGCCCGGTGGGTCCGACTACTCTGGGCCCCGTTGCCGCCGCTTCCCGGCCGGCGCCGCCGCCCGGCGACGCCGCCCGCTGGCCGAGGGTCCGTACCCCGGTCCCGCGAGCGGCGCCATGACGATCAGGCCGCGCCGCGCGGGGTCCGACAGGACCGCAGCCGCAAGGGTGCGGCGAGCGAGAGGAGACGCTGATGGGTCCGCTGCGTTCGGTGGTGCTCGCGGGAGGTGGCACCGGGGGGCACGTCTACCCGCTGCTCGCCTTCGCCGACTGCCTGCGCCGACACGACCCGGGCGTCCGGATCACCTGCCTCGGCACACCACGGGGCATGGAGAACGACCTGATCCCGCCGAAGGGCTACGACCTGCGGCAGATCCCGGCGTACCAGCTGCCCCGGTCGGTCAACATGAACCTGGTCCGCACACCGGGCCGGATGTGGACCGCGGCGCGCGCCGCGGGCAAGGTGATCGACGAGGTGCGCGCCGACGTGGTCGTCGGCTTCGGCGGGTACGTCTCGGTGCCGGCCTACCTGGCCGCGTGGCGCCGCGAACTGCCCATGGTGATCCACGAGGTGAACGTGCCACCGGGCGTGGCCAACAAGCTGGGCATGAAGTTCACCAAGAACGTGGCCGTCGGCTTCCCGAACCAGCCGAGCCAGGCCGAGTCGCTGCGGGACGCCACGGTCGTCGGTGTGCCGCTGCGCCGCAGCATCGCCGGTCTGGACCGGTACGCGCTGCGCAACGCCGCCCGCGCCCACTTCGGGCTCCGCCCGGACCTGCCGGTGCTCTTCGTGTCCGGCGGCTCGTCCGGCGCCCGCTCGATCAACCTGGCGGTCTCCGGGGCGGCCAAGGAGCTGGCCCGCAACGGCGTGCAGGTGCTGCACGTGATGGGCGCCCGCAACGAGCCGGTGCCGATCCCCACCGACCTGCCGGTGCCGTACGTGACGCTGCCGTACCTGTCCGAGATGGAGCTGGGCTACGCCGCCGCCGACCTGATGCTGGCCCGGGGCGGGGCGATGACCGTCGCCGAGGTGGCCGCTATCGGGATGCCCACGATCTACGTGCCGTACCCGCACAGCAACCAGGAGCAGCGGCGCAACGCGCTGCCCGTGGTGGAGGCCGGCGGTGGACTGCTGGTCGACGACGCGGAGCTCACCCCGGACTGGCTGGAGCGCACCGTCATCCCCCTCATCCGCGACCCGCAGCGGCTCTACAACATGGGTGCCGCCGCCGGTTCGTACGGCCGGCGTGACGGCGACGAGGCGCTGCGTTCCTTCGTGCTGGCGGCGGTGGCCCGATGACCGCGCAGTTCACCCCGGCCGGCACACTGACCGCCGAGGACCTGGGCGCCGTGCACCTGATCGGAGTGGGCGGGGTGGGCATGCTCGGCGTGGCCCGGCTGCTGCTCACCCGCGGCATCCGGGTCTCCGGCAGCGACCTGCGGGAGTGGCCCTCGCTGGCCGGCCTGCGGGCGCTCGGCGGCACCATCCACCTCAGCCACGAGGTGACCAACCTCGACGGCGTGGACACTGTCGTCTACTCGTCGGCCATTCCCCAGGACCACCTGGAGTTGGTCGAGGCGCGTCGGCGTGGCCTGCGGGTCCTGCACCGTTCGGAGGCGCTCGCCGCGGCGATGACCGGCCGTCGGGCGGTGGCCGTCGCCGGCACGCACGGCAAGACCACCACCACCTCGATGGTGACGATGGTGCTCCAGCAGGCCGGTGTGGACCCGTCCTTCGTGATCGGTGGGGAGATCTCCGAGGTCGGCTCGGGCGCCCACCACGGCACCGGCGAGCACTTCGTGGTCGAGGCGGACGAGAGCGACCGCTCGTTCCTCATCTACCGCCCGTACGTCTCGATCATCACGAACGTCGAGGCGGACCACCTGAACACCTACGGCGACTACGCGACGCTGGAGGCGGCGTTCGTGGAGTTCGCCCGCCTCACCGACCCGGACGGGTTCATCATCACCTGCGCCGACGACCCGGGCGGTCGGCGGTTGGCCGAGAGCCTGCGCTCCGAGGGACGACGGGTGTTCACCTACGGCGAGGCCGCCGACGCCGACCTGCGATTGACCGAGATGGTCTCCTCGGCGCGTGGGGTGCGCTACCTGGCCGCGATCGACGGCCGGTCGCTGGGCGAGTTCCGGCTGCCGGTGCCGGGGCGACACATGGGGCTGAACAGCGCAGCCGCGGTGCTGGCCGCGTACCTGCTGGAACTGCCGCTGGAGGCGGCGGAGGCCGCGCTGGCGGTCTTTCCCGGGGTGCGACGGCGCTTCGAGCGCAAGGGTGTCGCGGACGGCGTGCTGGTCTACGACGAGTACGCCTACCACCCGACCTCGATGACGTTGGCGAACCAGACGTTGCGCGAGGTCGCCGGGGACGGCCGGCTGATCGTCGTCTTCCAGCCGTACCGGCTGTACCGCACCCGCGACAACCAGGCGGAGATCGCAGAGGCGCTGGCCATCGCGGACGAGGTGGTGCTCCTGGAGGTCTTCGGGCCGGGTGAGTTGCGTCAGCCCGGCGAGGGCTCGGCGGCATTGATCGCGGCGGTGGATCTGCCTGCCGACCGCAAGGTCTTCGTGGAGTCGTGGGAGCAGGCCCCGGTCGAGGTGGCCCGCCGCGCCCGCTCCGGGGACGTGGTGGTCACCATGGGTGCCCCGCCGATCTCGCTGATGGGTGACGAGCTGCTGGCCGCCCTGGGTGAGCGTAACGGCGGCTCGGCGCCGACCGCGACCGTCGACCCGGTGGCCACCACCCCGGCGATCGGTGATCCGGTGCCGGGTGGGGCGACGTCCGGCGGCGACGGCGCGGCTCTCGGTGGCACCGCCGTGCCCGGCGGCTCGGCGCCCGCGGCCGGATGAGTCCCGGCCCGGCCCGAGGGCGGACCAGCGCCGCCGACGGTGGCGCACCGCGCCGCGGTCCGGCGCGGCGGTGGCAGTTGGTCCGGGCGGGCCGCGACGCGGTACCGCCCTCGACCCGCCGGTTCATGGCCCGTGCCCGGCAGCGTCGCATGCGTGCGGCGCTGCCGTGGGCGGTGGCGGCCGGGGTGCTCGCACTGGCCGGGCTGGTCGCCTGGACGGTGCTCGGCACCGGGCTGTTCGGTGTGCGGGAGGTACGCGTGGAGGGCGCCGACCTGGTCACGCCGGTGCAGGTGCACGACGCGGTCGGGGTGCCGGACGGGGTGCCGCTGGCCCGGGTGGACCTGACCGCCGCCGCCCGTCGGGTCGGCGCGCTGCCGGCGGTGGAGCGGGCCACGGTCTCCCGGGACTGGCCCGGCGCGCTGGTGGTGCGGGTGACCGAGCGGACCGCTGTGGCGGTGGTGCCGCAGGGCGATGCGTTCGCCCTGATCGATCGGAGCGGGGTGGCGTTCCGGACGGTGGAGCGACGCCCCGCCGATCTGCCACAGGTGACTGTGGCCCGGCCGGCCGCCGACGACCCGGGCACCCGGGCCGCGCTGGAGGTGCTCGTCGCGCTGACGCCGCAGCTGCGCGCGGAGCTGGTGGACGTGAACGTGGCGGGGCTGGCCCGGATCAGCCTGCGGTTGCGCGGCGACCGGACGGTGGTCTGGGGCGACGCGACCCGGGGTACGGACAAGGCTCGGGTGGCGACCGCGCTGCTCGACGAGGACACCGACCGGATCGACGTGAGCGCGCCGGATGTGGTGACCTTTCGTTGACCGGTGAGCGTGCGGGGACGTGACCCGTGGCGCTCCGCGCGGCGACACGCCGCCCGGGTCCTTGGCTCATCGCGCGGTGGCGCTTACGTTGCCTCGAAGAGCTTCAGTGGTTGACATAACTGTAAGCCTCTAGTAGAGGGTTAGGGTTTACCCCTGATCCTCGTTGGTGACAGCTGTCGTCGGCCGCTGGTCTGGCCACGCCGTAACCGGTCGGCCGAAGCCAATCTCGAAGGAAAGGACCGGAGATGACACCTCCGCACAACTACCTGGCGGTCATCAAGGTCGTCGGCATCGGGGGTGGCGGCGTCAACGCCGTCAACCGGATGATCGAGGTTGGGCTCAAGGGCGTCGAGTTCATCGCGATCAACACCGATGCGCAGGCGCTGCTGATGAGCGACGCCGACGTCAAGCTCGACGTCGGCCGGGAGCTGACCCGTGGCCTGGGGGCCGGGGCCAACCCGGACGTCGGGAAGAACGCCGCCGAGGACCACCGCGACGAGATCGAGGAGGTGCTCAAGGGCGCCGACATGGTCTTCGTGACCTGCGGCGAGGGCGGCGGCACCGGCACCGGCGGCGCGCCAGTGGTGGCCAACATCGCCCGCAAGCTCGGCGCACTGACCATCGGCGTGGTGACCCGGCCGTTCTCCTTCGAGGGCAAGCGCCGCCAGGTGCAGGCCGAGACGGGGATAGACGAACTCCGTAACCAGTGCGACACGCTTATCGTCATCCCGAACGACCGGCTGCTGGCCCTGGGCGACCGCAACATCAGCATGATGGACGCGTTCCGCACGGCCGACCAGGTGCTGCTCTCGGGTGTGCAGGGCATCACCGACCTGATCACCACCCCGGGTCTGATCAACCTGGACTTCGCCGACGTCAAGAGCGTGATGAGCGGCGCCGGCAGCGCGTTGATGGGCATCGGCAGCGCCCGCGGCGAGAACCGCGCGGTCGAGGCGGCCGAGGCGGCCATCTCCAGCCCGCTGCTGGAGCAGAGCATGGACGGCGCGCGGGGCGTGCTGCTCTCCATCGCCGGCGGCTCCGACCTGGGCCTGTTCGAGATCAATGACGCCGCCCAGCTGGTCACCGACGCGGCCCACCCGGACGCCAACATCATCTTCGGCGCGGTCATCGACGACGCGCTCGGTGACGAGGTGCGGGTGACTGTCATCGCGGCGGGCTTCGACGGCGGCACGCCCGCGTACAAGGCGGCCGAGCCGACCCGCAAGTCCAACACCAACCAGCCGGCACCGCAGAGCACCCCGGCGCCGGCGCCGGCCACCAACCCGGCTCCGGCCCAGTCGCCGCGTCGGGTGCTCTTCGACGACGTGGACGTTCCCGACTTCCTCAAGAACGGGTCCTGAGCTCCGCCGATGACCGACAGCTCAGCCACGGTACGACCAGATCGGCACGCCGAACTAGCGGCCGGTCTGGCCCAGGTTCGGTCCCGGGTCGACGACGCCTGCGCGCAGGCCGGCCGGAACCCCGCCGAGGTGACCATGATCGCGGTGACGAAGACCTACCCGGCCAGCGACGTGTTGGCGCTGGCCGGGCTCGGGGTGACCGACATGGGGGAGAACCGCGACCAGGAGGCGGCCGGCAAGGCCGCCGAGGTGGCTGCCGCCGGGGTGCGTCCCCGCTGGCACTTCATCGGCCAGTTGCAGCGCAACAAGGCCCGCTCGGTGGTCCGCTACGCCGACGTGGTGCACTCCGTCGACAGTGTCCGGCTGGCCCGGGCGTTGGCCAGCGCGACCGCCGACCGGCCGGAACCGCTCGACGCGCTGGTCCAGGTGAGCATCGACGGCGACGCCTCCCGGGGCGGAGCCCTGCCCGGCTCGGCGGATCTGGGTGCCGGTCTGGAGCCGGTCGCCGAGGCGGTGGCCGACGCACCGGGGATGCGTCTGGTCGGTCTCATGGCGGTCGCCCCGCTGGGGTGGGAGCCCGAGCGGGCGTTCGCCCGGCTCGCGGAGGTCGCCGACGCGTTTCGGGCTGTCCATCCGGGAGCCACCGCGCTGTCCGCCGGTATGAGCGGAGATTTCGAAATCGCGATCCGTTACGGCGCGACACATGTCCGCGTCGGTAGCGCGTTGCTCGGAATGCGTCCCACGCTGCGGTAGCCTGACCGCGAGACAAGCAAATTACATCAGTGTTGTTTCAGGGGCGGGCGTCTCCTAGTCGGGGGTCGTGGTGCGCGACGCGAATCGCGCGCCGGGGGGATTGCCGTTCCGGTCCGATGGGCATGGTTGTCCACTCGCGACGGGCGACATGGCACGGGGGCGCGTGCCGCACGGCGGACGGAAGGGCGCGGGATGGGTGCACTGCGCAAGGCGGGGGTCTGGCTCGGTCTGGTCGAAGAAGACGACGAGCGGGCCTACGACGACGGTGGCTACGAAAAGGGTGGCTACCGCGACTCGCGTTACCGGCAGAGCCGGTACGCCGAGGAGTTCGCCGACGACGACGAGGACGACGCCGAGGAGCCGCCGGCTCCCCGGCCGCGCGACAGTGGGCGGGGTCGACTCTCCGAGCGGTCGAGCGGGCGGTTGAGCGACTCCGAGCGCGGTGACGGTGAGCGGCCGGAGCGGATCGAGCGGTCCAGCGTCCGGTCGATCACCCGGTCGTCGGCGGGCGAGACCTCCGGTGCGCTGACCTACCACACTCGGGACAACCTGGCCCTCGCGCCGCAGGTCACGTCGCGCGAGCGGGCCCTGCCCGAGGAGGAGCAGCGTTACCAGATCACCACGCTGCACCCCACCACCTACCGGGAGGCGCGCACCATCGGTGAGCACTTCCGTGACGGTGTCCCGGTGATCATCAATCTCACCGAGATGGATGAGGCCGATGCCCGCCGTCTGGTTGACTTCGCCGCCGGGCTGGCGTTCGGCCTGCGCGGTACGATCGAGCGCGTGACCAATCGGGTGTTCCTGCTCTCACCGGCTAACGTCCAGGTCACCGCAGAGGACAAAGCCAAGATCGCTGAGGGCGGCTTTTTCAGTCTGAGTTGATCCCGCCCGACCCGAGGGACGTCGCTGACCGTGTTGTCGATCTTACTGCAAGTGTTGTACCTGATCCTTTATGTCTTCCTGCTCCTTCTTCTGTCCCGGTTCGTGTTGAGCGCCGTCCTGCAGTACGGCCGTCGCTGGCAACCGGGGCGTGGAGCATCGGCAGGATTGGAATCCGTGTGGAGCGTCACTGATCCCCCTCTCAACGCGTTGAGGCGTGTGATCCCTCCGCTGCGAATTGGTACCGTGAGCATCGACCTGGCCTCCCTTGTGCTCCTGGTTATCCTGTTCGTGCTGATGGAGTTCGTGTTAGGGCCGTCGATCAGGGCATCTGCCTGATGACCGACGCGCTTTCGCGGCCGCAACTGACCCGAGGAGTTTCGATGCCGCTGACCCCGGCCGACGTCCACAACGTCGCCTTCAAAAAGCCGCCGATCGGCAAACGGGGGTATGACGAGGAGGAGGTCGACGCCTTCCTCGATGAGGTCGAGCGCGAGCTCGCCCGTCTCATCGAGGAGAACAACGAGCTGCGCGCCCAGGTGGAGCGCGGCGGCCGTGGCGGTGCCCCCGCCGGCCCCGGCGGCGACGCCCGACTGGCGGCGGAGCTCAACGATGTCAAGGCCCAACTGGACCGGGTGCAGCGCGACAAGTCGGCGGCCGAGCAGGCTGCCCGCGCGATGCAGGCCGAGCTGGAGCAGGTCCGCGCGACCGGCGGTCCGGCCGGCGGCGTCACCGGTGACGGTGAGCAGCAGGCCCTGCGCGTGCTGATGATGGCCCAGCGCACCGCCGACGACCACGTGTCCGACGCTCGCCGCGAGGCCGACCAGCTGTTGTCCGAGGCTCGCAGCAAGGCCGAGGAGGTGACCCGGGAGGCGCGCGCCAAGGCTGACGCCCTTGAGCGGGACGCCCGCCAGCGGCACCAGGAGGCCATGGGCGGCCTGGACGCCAAGCGCACGGCGCTGCAGAAGCACATCGAGGAGCTCAAGCAGTTCGAGCGCGAGTACCGCACCCGGCTCAAGGCGTACCTGGAGAGCCAGCTGCGTGACCTCGACGGTCGTGGCCAGGGCCTCGAGGCCGAGATGACCCGCTCCGAAGCCGGCCGGGTCGCTGGCGGCAACGGGCTGGCCGCAGCGGGTCTCGCTGGTTCGTACGGCGGCGGCGGGCGCTCCGGCGCCCTCGAAGCCGGACGCTGAGCACCGGCCGGCGATCGCTGTCCGCCAATGGTGACGGTCGCCGGTCCGGCCCGGACGGTTCGACGCGGCGGGGGTGAGCCGTGATAGTCGCAAGTCTTCTGCTCATCCTCGTCGCGGTGGTGCTACTGGTGCTCGGTCTGGCCGGTGGCTCCAGCTTCTTGTTGGTCATCTCCATCGCGGCCAGTCTGCTGGCCGCCGTGGCGTTGGTGGTGGGCGCCCGCCAGGCAGCCGCCAACCGCGCCACGGCGGATTCCGACCGGACCGACCGGCGGCACGCCGACGCCCCCCGCACGGCCAGCCAGGCCACACCGGGTGTCGCGTACGGGCCGCCGCTGGTCGAGCCGGAGGTGCCCGTCCAGCACGTGCCCACGACGTTTGGTACCGGCGGCACCGGGTGGCGGCAACCACCCGAGCCGCCGGTCGACAATGCGCCGCCGGTCGACGAGGCGTCGCCGGTCGACCCACCGCACGTCGATGACGCGTCGCCGTTGGTGAGTGCGGCGGACGAGGCGCCCGCGCGGGCCCGGCCGGTCAGCCCGGCGTCGCCGTTCGCGGCGTCGACCGACGACGTGTTCGACCCGGCGGTCGCGGCGGTCGACGAGCCGGCCGCCCAGCAGATCACGGCCGCCGAGGCGGCCCGGGTGGCCCGGCTGCTCGACGCCGTCGAGGTCGTCGACGGCCGCCCCCGTTACCACCTGGACGGCTGCCCCCATCTGATCGGCTGGCAGCCCGAGACGTTGCCGGTCGCCGAGGCCGTGGACCTCGGCTTCACCCCGTGCGCGCACTGCGCGCCGGCGACCGCTCTCCTCGCCGACGCCCGGCCGATCTGAAGCGACGCCGGTGCCCGCGCAGGACACGCTCACCGTGGCGGTACGGGTGAAGCCCGGCGCCTCCCGGGACCGGGTCGGTGGCCGCTTCGACGGCCCGCACGGACCCGCCCTCGTTATCGCGGTCCACGACCCGGCCGTCGACGGTCGGGCCACCGAGGCCGCCCGCCGGGCGTTGGCCGGCGCGTTGGGCGTCCGACCGGCCGCCGTGTCACTGCGTGCCGGCGCGGCCAGCCGGGACAAGCTCTTCCTCGTCGATCGGCCCGGCCCGGAGTTGCCCGAGGTGCTGCGCCGCCTGCGCGACGGATCCGCCGAGTGAGGACAGCCCAGGCAAGGCAGCCGTGACGCCCGGGTTGGACATCGCGCTGCTGCTCGGTGCGGCCGTGCTGCTGGTAGCTGTCGGCGCGGTGCGACTCTCCACCCGGCTCGGTGTGCCCAGCCTCCTGGTCTACCTGGCTCTGGGCGTGGCGATCGGCGAGAACGGGCTGGGCATCCGTTTCGACGACGTCGAGCTGACCCGGACCCTCGGCTTCTGCGCGCTGATCGTGATCATCGCGGAGGGTGGCCTCACCGCCCGGTGGACCACGCTGCGCCCGGTGCTCGGGCTGGCCTCCGCGCTCTCCACGGTCGGCGTGATCGTCAGCATCGTGGTGGTCGGCGTGGCCGTGCACCTGCTGCTGGGGCTGGACTGGCGGTTGGCGCTGCTCTACGGCGCGGTGCTCTCGTCCACCGACGCGGCGGCCGTCTTCGCAACCCTGCGCCGACTGCGGTTGCCGCCCCGGCTGGTGGCGACACTGGAGGCAGAGTCGGGGATGAACGACGCCCCGGTGGTGCTGCTGGTGGTGCTGCTGTCCCACCAGGGCTTTGCGCACCCGTGGTGGTACGAGGTCGCGCTGGTCTGTTACGAGCTGGGCGTCGGCGCGGCGGTGGGCGTCGCCGCTGGCGTCGCCGGCACCTGGGCGCTGCGCCGAGCGGCGCTGCCCTCGGCCGGGCTCTACCCGATCGCCGCGGTGGGCATCACCGTGTTGGCGTACGCCGCGGGGGCCGTTCTGCACGCCTCGGGCTTCCTCGCCGTCTATGTGGCCGGGGTATTGCTGGGCAATGCCCGCCTGTCGCACCGGCAGGCGATCCTCGGTTTCGCGGACGGGCTGGCCTGGCTCGCCCAGATCGGGTTGTTCGTGCTGCTCGGGTTGCTGGCCTCGCCGGGCCGGCTGGACGCGGCGGTGCTGCCCGCTGTGGTCGCCGGGCTGGCCCTGGTGCTCCTGGCCCGGCCGTTGTCGGTGGCCGTCTCGGCGTTGCCGTTCCGGGTGGGCCTTCGAGAACAGGCGTTCCTGTCCTGGGCCGGGCTGCGTGGGGCGGTGCCGATCGTGCTGGCCACCATTCCGCTCTCCGAGCGGGTGCCCGGGGCGGAGCGGCTCTTCGACGTGGTCTTCGTGCTGGTGGTGATCTTCACGTTGGTGCAGACCGGGACGCTGGGGTCGTTCGCCCGTCGGTTGCGGGTGACCGCGCCGGCCGAGGCCGCCGAGATCCACGTGGAGACCGCGCCGCTGGAGCGAATGCGGGCGGATCTGCTCCAGGTGGAGGTGCCACCGGGCTCACGACTGGCCGGCGTGCACGTCGACGAGCTGCGGCTTCCGTTGGGCGCGTCGGTGACCCTGGTGCTGCGCGACGGCGTGGGTTTCGTGCCCGCCCCGGAAACCCGGTTCAAGACCGGTGACAGTCTGCTGATCGTGGCGACCGCAGGGGTGCGGGACGCGGCGGAACGGCGGTTGCGGGCGGTCAGTCGGCGGGGTCGTCTGGCCCGATGGTTTGGTGAGTACGGGGATGAGGTGCCCAGTTGATCTGCTAGCGTTCCCTTTGCCCCAGTTAGGCAGGGCTAGGGGCTGTTAGACGGTGCGACGGTGCGGCACGTTGTCGGACGCCTGTACGTTCCGTATTCTTGCCAACCTCCGGAGTGCGCGGCGATCGTCGCCGTGCGCCCCTTTTCGTACATAGGGGACGCCCTGCTCGGCGCCCCCTGACCAGGCGCCGCGGACCGCGCGGTTCCCCGGCCGAGGGAGCGACCCATGGCGAAGCCATCCGACACCAGGACCGCCGGGCGCAAGCCGGTGGCGAAGGCCACCCGCAGCACGGCGGAGACCGAGAAGATCCGGGCGGCGCTGGCGGCGCGGCGGGACGAGCTTCGTGCCGAGTACGATCAGACGCTGAGTGAGATCACCGAGCTGCAGCGCGATCGGCTGACCGACTCGGCCGGGGACGACCAGGCCGACACGGGCACCAAGACGCTCGAGCGGGAGCAGGAGATCTCTCTCGCCAACAGCATTCTGGAACGGATCACGCAGGTGGAGCGCGCTCTGGAGCGCCTCGACGAGGGTGGTTACGGCTGGTGCGAGCGGTGCGGCAACCCGATCCCGGTCGAGCGCCTCGCCGCCTTCCCGTCGGCCACCCTGTGTGTGACGTGCAAGCAGCTGGAGGAGCGGCGCTGAGGTCCGTTCCCCGGCGGCGATGAGACGGTGAGCGATCACCGCCAAGACTGTCGATGGGGAGCGCATGACCGCAGTACCGTCCGCCGAACCCGGCCGCACCGATCCGGGCGGCGGCAGCCGCCGGCCCCGGGCCGTCGCGATTCTCGCCGGAGTCGCCCTGGTGGCCCTGTTGGCCGACCTGGTCACCAAGCACCTCGCGCTGGCCGCGCTGACCGACCGGGAGCCGGTCCGGCTGCTCGGCGGGTTCGTCTACCTGAGCCTGACCCGCAACAGCGGCGCGGCCTGGAGCATCGGCGCGGACCACACCTGGGTCTTCCCACTGATCACCATCGGTGTGGTCGGCTGGATCGTCTGGATGGCGTTGCGGCTGCGCTCGCTGCCCTGGGCGGTCTCGCTCGGCCTGGTGCTCGGTGGCGCGTTGGGCAACCTCGTCGACCGGATCTTCCGGGCGCCGTCCCCGTTCCACGGGCACGTCGTCGACATGATCAGCCTCTTCGACCCGTACGGTCAGGTCTGGCCGGTGTTCAACCTGGCCGACAGTTCGCTGGTCTGTGGCGTGCTGCTGGCCGTCCTGTTGGAGCTGACCGGCCGCCAGCGTGACGGCCGGCGGGCGGGACGCGACGGCGACCCGGCCACGACGGACGCCGCCGCGCCGGGCGCCGAGCAGCGGGAGCGGGCATGACCTCCGCGTTCGCCGCTGGCGGCGACCACCGTTCCCTTCCGGTTCCCGACGGCCTCGACGGCATGCGCCTGGACCAGGCCGTGTCCCGACTGTTCGGGCTCTCCCGCACCGCCGCCGCGGCCCTTGTCGACGCCGGGGACGCGCTGGTCGACGGTTCCGCCCGGCCCAATTCGCACAAGGTCAAGGCCGGCTCCTGGCTGGACGTCACGCTGCCCGCGCCGGTGGCACCGCCGACCGTGGTGCCGCAGGCGGTGCCCGGCCTGCGGGTCGTCTACGCCGACGACGACATCGTCGTGGTCGACAAGCCGGTCGGGGTGGCCGCGCACCCGAGCCCCGGGTGGACCGGGCCGACGGTGATCGGCGCGCTCGCCGCGATCGGGCACCGCATCTCCACCAGTGGCGCCGCCGAGCGCCAGGGCGTGGTGCACCGGCTCGACGTGGGCACCACCGGGATCATGGTGGTGGCCAAGAGCGAGCAGGCGTACACGGCGTTGAAGCGGGCCTTCAAGTACCGCGAGGTCGACAAGGGCTACCACGCTGTGGTGCAGGGTCACCTGGACCCGCTGCGGGGCACCGTCGACGCGCCGATCGACAGGCACCCCACCCACGACTACCGCTGGGCGGTGGTGTCCGGCGGCAAGCCGAGCATCACCCACTACGACACCCTGGAGGCGTTCCCGGCGGCGAGTCTGGTCGACGTCCGGCTGGAGACCGGCCGGACCCACCAGATCCGGGTGCACTTCTCCACCCTGCGGCACCCCTGTGTGGGTGACCTCACCTACGGCGCCGATCCCACCCTCTCGGCCCGTCTCGGCCTGTCCCGACAGTGGCTGCACGCCCGCGAACTGAGCTTTTTGCACCCCCGAACGGGGGACGAGGTCCGGTTCGTCAGCGACTACCCTGACGACCTGGACCGTGCGCTTCAGATCCTGCGTGACTGAGCGGCGACCGCCCGACACCGTTCCACAGAGGGGATCCCGCCCGTGCGCGCCGGCAACCTGCTGCGGCAGTTGGACCAGCGGTTGCTGCCGCCGCTGACCCGGGCCGTGGCCCGGCTGGGCGACCGGTCGGCGCGCTCCGGCGTGCTCAGTTGGGCCGCGGTGCTCTCCGCGGCGGCGGTGTTGGGCACCGCCGTGTGGGCCGTCGACGACACTCCGGTCGGCGACCGGACGGTCGGCGAGGTGACCCGGGTCGGCGTTGCCGACGGCGACTCCGTCCCCGGCTACCTGCGGTCCGCCGCGGCCGACCTGGCCGCGCTGCCCGGGTCCGCCCCGGCCCCCGAGGGCGGGACGTACGCGCTGGTCACGCTCGACGCGTACCTGCCTCCGCAGCGGCTGGCGACGGTGCTCGGCGACGTCGGGGTCTCGACAGTCTTCGGGCGGGTTCCGCTGCCCGGCCGGCAGACCGAGATCGTCAAGATCCCCGCGCTGCGGGTGCCGGACGACGTGGTCGCCGGGATGGAACAGGTGGCGGCCCGCAAGGAGACCGAGGCCGCAGACTATCGGGCCAGGGCCGCCGCGGTCGACGGCGACGGGCCGGGCGAGCGGGAGTTGCGGGAGCAGTACGCCAGCGGCGCCGAGGTGGCCGCCGCCGAGGCGACCGCGTACCGCACCGGCTGCGCCTGCGTCTACGCGGCGGTGGTTCGCGCGACGCCGGTGGCGCTGCGCGGTGTCGCGGCCCGGCCGGATGTACGGGCGGTCGACCCCGCCCCCGAGGTGTACCGGCTGGACCGGACGGTCTTCACGCCGCCGCTGCCCGAGCAGCGTGACGTGGTGCGCCCGCCGGCCGACACCGGGCCGAGCCCGGCACCGACCCAGTCCGAGCGGCCGGCGCCGATGATCAGCGCACCGGCGTCGTCGGCCCCCGTGGGCGAATCGTCGGAACCCGCACCAGTCGTGACGATTCCGTCACCGGAACCGTCGAAGCCGGAGCCCACCGAGTCGGCGCCGCCGAGTGTCACCACCTCGCCGGACGCCACCCTCGTCGAGCCGTCGCCGCCATCGCCGTCGTCGTGATCTGCGCCGGCTGGTGTGCGCTCTGAGGTGTGGTCCGAATAGGGTTGGGTTCGTAGCCTGTCAGACAGAGATCGATGGCGCTGGGAGGGCGGGCCGTGGAGGGCAGTGAGACCGGCTGGGGCCGGCCGGCCGAACCAGCGCCGCGGTGGCGCGCGCTGTTGGACCGTGCCCGGCTGGGCGGTCGCGGCGCGGAGCAGACCGAGCCGGAGCGGCGCGGCGAGGAACCGCCGCCGGACCCACTGCCCCGGCGTGCGGCCCCCAACGGCTACGCCGGGCGGGCACCCGCCATCGGGCATCCGGCCGACCTGTCGTACGGCGCGGAGCCTGGTTACCGGGCCGAGGCGACCTACCGGGTCGACCCCGCGTACCGGGCCGACCCCGCGTACCGGGCCGAGCCGGACTACCGGGCCGAGCCCGCGTACCGGACCGAGCCGGGTTATCGGGCCGAGCCGGACTATCGAGCGGAGCCGGCGTACCGGACCGAGCAGCCGGACCACCGCGCCGAGCCGGGCTACCGGGCCGACCCCGGTTACCGTGCCGAGCCGGGCTACCGCGCTGAGCCGGACTACCTCGCCACTCCCGGCTACCGGGCCGAGCCGGACTACCGGGCCGACCCCGGTTATCGGGCCGAGCCGGACTACCGCGCCGAGCCGACGTACCGGGCCGAGCCCGAGCCGCCGGCACGCGGCCCCGACCCGGTTCCGTCGCGCTACGCGTTGCTGGACAACGGCTACCGACCGGGCGACCCGCCGGCGGAGTCGCGGTACGCCCTGCTGGAGACCGGCTACCAGCCGGAGACCGGCTACCCGGCCGCCCCGCCACCGCCCGCGCCGGTCGCCCCACCGCCCGCGCCGCCGGTCGTCGTGCCAGTCACGCCGCCCGTCCCGCCGCCACCCGCCCCGGCGGTCGGCTCGGCGGTCGCCGAACGTGCCTACCCGGCCCGGATCGAATGGCGCCCACCGGCCGTCGACCAGGAGCAGGAGCGCGCCAACGGTGTGCTCCAACGGGACCTGGGCACGCCCCGGGTGTTCGCCTTCGCCAACCCCAAGGGCGGGGTGCACAAGACGACAGCCACAGTGCTCGCCGCCGCGACGGTCGGCAGCGTCCGCGGCAAGGGTGTGCTGGCCTGGGACGACAACGAGCTGCGTGGCACCCTCGGCCTACGCGCCGGCAGCGCCCGGCACGCCCGGACGATCCGGCACCTGATCAGCGACCTGGCCCAGATCGAGATCCTGGAGGGCGCGACCCTGCTGGACCGGCTGGACGACTACCTGCGGCACGCCTCCGACGGCTCGTACGACGTGCTGGCCGGCGAGGAGAGCCCGCGCTTCGCCCAGCGCCTGGACCAGTTCACCGTCCGCCGGGTGCTGGAGCTGCTGCGCCGCACCCACGACGTGGTCTGCGTGGACACCGGCAACAACGTGGAGAGCCCCAACTGGCGCACTGTGATGCAGGCCGCCGACCAGCTGGTGGTGACCACAGTGCCCCGGGAGGACGCGGCGTTCAGCGCGGACTGGATGCTCGACCTGCTGCACGAGGAGGGCATGGGCGAGTTGGCGGACAACGCGATCACCCTCATCTCCTGCCCGACCCCGGGTCGCTCGACGCTCCAGGACGACCTGGAGCGGCACTTCGCCACCCGTACCCGGGGCGTGGCCGTCGTGCCGTACGACCCGGCTCTGGAGACCGGGTCGTCGATCGAGTACCACCAGCTCCAACCGGAGACCCGGCAGGCATGGTTGCGGGCCGCGGCGATGATGGTGGAGCCGTTCGCCCGGTGAGCTGGTCTGCCGCCACCGGAGCCCCGGCCACGCACCGGGCCTGAGAGGATCATCGGGTGAGCCCGGACAACCCCGACCGTGAGCGGCCAGTCGACGAGCCCGACCAACCCGCGCCACCCCGTACGCCGGAGGCGAAACCGCCGGAGGTCGACCCGTCGGCCGGGACCGCGCCGGACGAGTTCGGTCCGGGCCACCTGCCGGCCTCGGCGGCGTACCAGAGCTCGTTGGAGCTTCGGTTCGACGAACCGCGTCGTCCGATGCGTGCCCTGGCGACGGTCCTGGGCGCCGTGCTCGCGCTCGCCGCACTGGGTGTTCCCCTCGGGCTGCTCTGGGCCGCGCTCGCGCCGGACACCCCGGTGCTCAAGACCGCCGAGGGGGCGATCTACGCCGAGCCGCAACCGGAGCAGCCGATCGCCGCCGACGGCTGGTTCAGCCTGCTCGGGCTCGCCTTCGGGCTGCTCGTGGCACTCACCCTGTGGTTCGTGCTGCGTCGACGGCGCGGCCCGGTCGGGTTGCTCGCCGCGGTGCTCGGCACCCTGGTCGCCGCGCCGGTGGCCTGGCAGGTGGGACGGCGGATCGGTCTGGCCACCTTCGACCGGCTGCTGGCGACCGCCCCGGCCGGGCAGGCATTCAGTAAACCCGCCGACCTGCGGGCCGGTGGAGTGGACTGGCTGCTCGGCGTGCTGCCGGTGCCGCACGGCAACCTGCTGCTGCCGGCGTTCGGGGCCGCGGTCATGTACACCCTGCTGGCCGGCTGGTCGCGGTGGCCGGGGCTACGCCCGGAGCCCGAGCCGGGGGAGTTCAGTTGGGTGTCGGCGGGGACGCCAGCTCCGACAACGGCACCGGAACCGCCCGCACCTGACGCAGCAGAGCCGCCTCGCGGTTGAGCAACCGCAGCTCGGCGCGGAGCCGGGAGGCGGTGTCGTCGATCGCCAGCAGCCGTTGCCGGTCGTCGACGGTGAGCGCCGCGGTCGCCGCCACCAGGTGCGAGAGCACAGTCGGGTCCTCCGGCAACTGCTCGGAGATCTCCTCCGGGTCGGAGCGGATCAGGCCGAGGTACTGCCGGAACACCGCGATCACCCGGGCGGCCAGCAGATCGGCCACCTCGTCCGGGCCGCCCGGGTCGGGCAGCCACTCGACGTCGGCGGTCAGGTAGGGCTCGGCGCTGTCGTCGACCTCGGCGATGCGGAACCGGCGGCGGCCGACCGTGACGATGTCGAAGCCACCGTCGGTCAACTCGGTCACCTGGCGCAGCTCGGCGGTGCAGCCCACCTCGTGCAGCGTCACCTCGCCGACGCTCGACCTGGCCGGGGCGCCGGCGGGACCGGCGGGCGCGACCTCCCAGCCGGCCTGGATGGCCACCACGCCGAACTCGCGCGGGGCGCCGTCGGGCAGGCCGACCAGGTGCCGGACCAGCGCCCGGTAGCGCTCCTCGAAGATGTGCAGCGGCAGCACCAACCCGGGAAAGAGCACCGTTGCGAGCGGGAAAACCGGCAGCCGTGCGGTCACATGGTCGAGCCTAACCAATCTCGGCACCGGGGGCGTGGCCCGGCTCACCGTCCCGGCGGACGGGCGGCCCGGGTGGACGTCGGGCCGGCCGCCTAGACTCGCAAGGGTGCTGAATCGGATCGACCTGCGCGACGGTCTCGGTGACCCGCGCCGCCTGCTGCCCCGTGCCCAGCTCGACGTGTCCGTCGCCGTCGAGCGCATCCGGCCCCTGGTGGAGGCGGTCCGTGAGCATGGGTACCCAGCGATCCGGGAGGCAAGCGAACGGTTCGACGGCATCTCCCCGGAGGTGCTGCGGGTGCCGGTCGAGGCGATCACCGAGGCGGAGGGGGTGCTCGACCCGGCGGTGCGTGCCGCGCTGCTGGAGTCCATCGCCCGGGCCCGCCGGGTGCACGCCGACCAGCGGCGCACCGACCACACCACGAAGGTGGTGCCCGGCGGCACCGTCACCGAGCGGTGGCTGCCGGTCGACCGGGTCGGCCTCTACGTGCCCGGTGGCCTGGCGATGTACCCGTCGACAGTGGTGATGAACGTGGTGCCCGCCCAGGCGGCCGGGGTGCGCTCGCTGGTGGTGGTCAGCCCGCCGCAGAAGGACAACGGCGGCCTGCCCGATGCCCGGGTGCTCGCCGCGTGCGCGCTGCTCGGCGTCGACGAGGTGTACGCCGTGGGCGGGGCCCACGCGGTGGCGATGCTGGCGTACGGCGCGGCGGTGGACCCGGCGGGTGAGCTGCGGTGCGACCCCGTCGACCTGATCACCGGCCCCGGCAACATCTGGGTGACCGCCGCCAAGCGGCTGCTGCGCGGCGTTGTCGGCATCGACGCCGAGGCCGGGCCGACCGAGATCGCCATCCTGGCCGACGACACCGCCGACGCGGCGCACGTGGCCGCCGACCTGATCAGTCAGGCCGAGCACGACCCGCTCGCCGCGAGCGTGCTGGTCACCCCGTCGGTGGCGCTGGTCGAGGCGGTCGAGGCGGAGTTGGCCCGGCAGGTGCCGGCGACCAAGCACACCGAGCGGGTCACCACGGCGCTGACCGGTGAGCAGAGTGGCGTGGTCCTGGTCGACGACCTCGAGGCCGGGCTTCGGGTGGTCGACGCGTACGCGGCCGAGCACCTGGAGATCCAGACGGTCGACGCCCGGGAGTGGGCGCTGCGGGTCCGCAACGCCGGGGCGATCTTCGTGGGCGCCTGGTCGCCGGTGTCGCTCGGCGACTACTGCGCGGGCTCCAACCACGTGCTGCCCACCGGCGGCTGTGCCCGGCACTCCTCCGGCCTGTCCGTGCAGTCGTTCCTGCGCGGCGTGCACCTGATCGAATACACCGAGGCCGCGCTGCGTGACGTGGCCCCGCACGTGGTCACCCTGGCCAACGTGGAGGACCTGCCGGCGCACGGCCAGGCGGTCCAGGCCCGTTTCCCGGGAGGGGCGGCGTGACCAGCCTGGACGATCTGCCGATCCGGGCCGACCTGCGGGGGCTGTCGCCGTACGGGGCGCCGCAGTTGGACGTGCCGGTGCGGCTCAACACCAACGAGAATTCCCACCCGGTGCCGGAGCCGGTGGTCGAGGCGATCGGCAAGGCGCTCGCGGCCGAGCTGCGCGAGCTGAACCGCTACCCGGACCGGGACGCTGTGGCGCTCCGCGCCGACCTCGCCGAATATCTCGGGCACGGGCTCACCGTCGACCAGGTGTGGGCTGCCAACGGCTCCAACGAGATCCAGCAGCAGCTGCTCCAGGCGTTCGGCGGGCCGGGGCGCACCGCGCTCGGCTTCGTTCCGGCGTACTCGATGCACCCGCTGCTGGCCCTCGGCACCAGCACCCGGTGGGTGCCCGCCGCGCGCGGCGTCGACTTCGGGTTGACCGCCGAGGAGGCGGTCGCCCAGGTCCGCGAGCACCGGCCGGACGTGGTCTTCCTCTGCTCGCCGAACAACCCCACCGGCACGGCACTGGACCCGGCGGTGATCGCCGCGGTGCTCGACGTCGCGCCCGGCATGGTGGTCGTCGACGAGGCGTACGCCGAGTTCGCCCGACCCGGGACGATCAGCGCCCTCGCGGTGCTGCCCGGCCACCCGCGGCTGGTGGTCACCCGGACGATGAGCAAGGCGTTCGGCTTCGCGGGTGGCCGGCTGGGTTACCTGGCCGCCGACCCGGCGGTCGTGCGGGCGGTGCAGCTCGTCCGTTTGCCGTACCATCTCTCCGCGCTCACCCAGGCCGCCGCACGCGCGGCGGTGGCCCACCGCGACGCCCTTCTCGGTACGGTGAGCGCGATCATGGCGCAGCGGGACCGGATCGTGGCGACGCTGCGCGAGCGGGGGTTGCGGGTCGCCGACAGCGACGCCAACTTCGTGCTCTTCGAGGTGGGCGGCGACCAGACCATCGTCTGGAACGCCCTGCTGGCGCAGGGTGTGCTGGTCCGTGACGTCGGCCTGCCCGGCTGGCTGCGGGTGACCGCCGGCACCGCCGCCGAGACCGACGCCTTTCTTTCTGCAATGGAGACTTCGCAATGAGTCGGACCGCCCGGGTGGAACGGATCACCAAGGAGACCAAGGTCCTCGTCGAGATCGATCTCGACGGCACCGGTGCCGCCGAGATCAGCACCGGCGTCGGCTTCTACGACCACATGCTGCACCAGATCGCCCGGCACGGCGGCTTCGACCTGACCGTGCGCACAGTGGGTGACCTGGAGATCGACGCGCACCACACGATCGAGGACACCGCGCTCGCCCTGGGTGCGGCGTTCGACCAGGCGCTGGGCGACAAGGCCGGCATCCGACGGTACGGCTCGGCGACAGTGCCGATGGACGAGGTGCTGGTCCGGGCCGCGGTGGACCTCTCCGGCCGGCCGTACGTGGTGCACGACGAGCCGGTGCTCGCCCCGTACATCGGGCCGGTGTACGCGACCAGCATGACCCGGCACATCTGGGAGTCCTTCGGCCAGGCGGCCCGGGTCACGCTGCACGTCGACGTGCTGCGGGCGGCCCGACCGGGTGGCCACCCGGACGCGCACCACGTGGTGGAGGCGCAGTTCAAGGCGGTCTCCCGCGCGTTGCGCGAGGCCACCTCGATCGACCCGCGTTCCGCCGGAGCGATCCCGAGCACGAAGGGCGCGCTCTGATGAGCGCGAGGAGTGCGGCGCAGCGGAGCCCCGCAGCCGCGAATGAAAGGCAGCTCTGATGGGTGCCGCGTTGCCGACGTTGTTGCTGATCCTGGCCGGGGTGCTGGTTGGCGGCACCTGGTCGCTCTACCGGCAGGGCGCGCCGAAGGCCGCCGTGCTGATCACCGCGGCGCTCGCGGTGCTCGCCACCGCCGCCGGGGTGCTGCGGCTGCTGCCGGAGAACGGGTGATCGGGGTGACGACATGAGTGACGTGGTGGTGCTCGACTACGGCTCGGGCAACCTGCGCTCGGCGGAGCGGGCGCTGGCCGCCGCCGGAGCGGACGTCCGGGTGACCGACGACCTGGCCGCGGCGGCTGCCGCCGATGGTCTGGTGGTGCCGGGTGTGGGCGCGTACGCGGCGTGCATGGCGGGGATCGAGGCGCTGGGCGCGGGCCCGGTGATCGCCGAACGGGTGGCAGCCGGACGGCCGGTGCTCGGCATCTGCGTGGGCATGCAGGTGCTCTTCGAGCACGGTGACGAGCACGGAGTGGTGACCAAGGGGCTGGGGCTGCTGCCCGGCGGGGTGACCCGGCTGGCCGCCACCCGGTTGCCGCACATGGGCTGGAACACGGTCCGCGCTCCGCGGGAGTCGGTGCTGTTCGCCGGGTTGGCGGAGCAGAGCCGGTTCTACTTCGTCCACTCGTACGCGATGGGCGAGCCGGCGGCGCTGGCCGCTGCCGGTGCCACGGTGACCACCGCCCACCACGACTCGGATTTCGTCGCGGCTGTGGAGCGGGGCTCGTTGTCGGCGGCCCAGTTCCACCCGGAGAAGTCCGCCGACACCGGTGCCGCGCTGCTGCGCAACTGGCTCGCCACGTTGCCCAGCGGTGACTGAGCGCCGTCGCGCGGTGCCCGAGCGGCGGGCGTCGCGGTGAGCCGGGAGCGTGCCCGCCGGCGGGCGGAGCGGGAGGCGGAGCAGGCCCGGGAACGGGCGGTCCGGCAGCGCCAGGTCGCCCGGCGGCAACGCCGTCGCGCTGTGGTCCGCAACTTGACGCCGCGGCTGCGGCGGGGTCGCTCCGGGCGGCTGGCCCGGCACACTCGGGGCGAGCGGGCCGCGATCGTGCTGCTCACCGGCGCGGCGTTGCTCCTGATCTGGACGTTCGTCGACAACCTGGCGTTGCGTATCGCGCTGATCGTGCTCTTGCTGCTCGTACTGCCGGCGATCGTGGTGATCGCCCTGGACCGTCGTACCTGATCGAGGAGAAGACCTTGAGCCTCACCCTGTTACCCGCCGTGGATGTCGCTGACGGCCGGGCCGTCCGGCTCGTGCAGGGCGCCGTCGGAAGCGAGAGCATCTACGGCGACCCGTTGGACGCGGCGCTGGCCTGGCAGCAGGACGGCGCGGAGTGGATCCACCTGGTCGACCTGGACGCCGCGTTCGGTCGGGGCACCAACGCGCACCTGCTCGCGGAGGTGGTGCGGCAGTTGGACGTGAAGGTGGAGCTCTCCGGGGGCATCCGGGACGACGAGTCGCTGCGTGCGGCGCTGGGCACCGGCGCGGCCCGGGTGAACATCGGGACCGCCGCCCTGGAGGACCCGGTCTGGTGTGACCGGGTGGTCGCGGAGTACGGCGACCGGGTGGCCATCGGGCTGGACGTACGGGGTCACACCCTGTCGGCGCGGGGTTGGACCCGTGACGGTGGTGACCTGTACGAGGTGCTGGAGCGGCTGGACAAGGCGGGCGCGAGTCGGTACGTGGTCACCGACATCACCAAGGACGGCACGATGCGCGGGCCGAACCTGGATCTGCTGCGCGAGGTGTGTGCCCGTACGGACCGGCCGGTGATCGCCTCGGGTGGGGTGTCCACCCTGGACGACCTGCGGGCGTTGGCGACCCTGGAGTCGGCCGGGGTGGAGGGCGTGATCGCCGGCAAGGCGCTCTACGCGGGTGCCTTCACGGTGGCCGAGGCGCTGCGGACGCTGGCTGAGGCGTGACGACGACCCGGCTGGGGTCGGGCGGCCCGTGGGAGCAGCGCTACGGGTACTCCCGGGTGGTCCGGGCCGGTGAGCGGGCCTGGACGGCTGGTTGCACGGCGACTGTGGACGGCCGGGTGGTGCACGTCGGTGACGCGGCAGCGCAGACCGCGCAGGCGCTGCGGATCGGGTTGGCCGCGCTCGCCGAGGTGGGTGCGGAGCCGGGCGATGTGGTCCGGACCAGGATGTACGTGACGGACCGGCTGCACGCCGACGAGGTGGGCCGGGCGCATAACGCGGTCTTCGGCGCGGTCCGGCCGGCGGCCACCCTGGTGGTGGTGGCCGGTCTGGTGGACCCGGAGCACCTGGTCGAGGTGGAGTTGGAGGCGTACCTCGGCGATCGCTGAGGTCCCCGCCCGGGTGGCCTGCCGGCCGTCCCGTGGCCAGATAGATTGTGCACAACTTAATTGTGGGCTACGGTTCAGCGGTGACCGATGACCTGGTGCTGCGCCGGCAGGTGTGCTTCGCGCTCTACGCCGCGTCGCGCGCACTGACCGACGTCTACCGGCCGATCCTCGACGAGGTCGGGTTGACCTACCCGCAGTACCTGGCGCTGCTGGTGCTCTGGGAGCGTCCCGACGACGCCCCCACGGTGTCCGAGTTGGGCACCGAGCTGCGGCTGGACTCCGGCACGCTCTCCCCGCTGCTCAAGCGGCTGGAGGGTGCGGGCCTGGTGGTGCGGCGGCGCTCGGCCCGCGACGAGCGGCGGGTCGAGGTGGGCCTCACCGAACAGGGCCGGGCGCTGCGCGAGCGGGTCTGCGACGTCCCGCTGCGGATCGCGCAGGCCACCGGGCTGAGCTTCGACGAGCTCGTCGCGTTGCGCGACACCCTCACCCGGGTCACCGACACCATTCACCGACAGAAGGAGCAGTGACCACCATGCAGGTTGTCTACACCGCGTCCGCGACCGCCACCGGCGACGGCCGGGACGGCCACGTCGAGACCTCCGACGGCACGTTCGCACTCGACCTGGCCGTGCCGAAGGAGATGGGCGGCGCCGGTGGCGCGGCCAACCCCGAGCAGCTCTTCGCCGCCGGTTACGCGGCCTGCTTCCACAGCGCCCTGCGGCTGGTGGCCCGCCGGGCCAAGGCCGACGTGACCGGTTCCGTGGTCGGCGCCGAGGTGGGCATCGGCCCGAACGGCAGCGGCGGCTTCGGGCTCACCGTGCAGCTCGTCGTCGACCTGCCCGCCGCGCCCCGCGAGGTCGCCGAGCAGATCGTCGAGCAGGCCCACCAGGTCTGCCCGTACTCCAACGCCACCCGTGGCAACGTCGACGTCACCCTGACCGTCCGCGAGACCCTGTCCGCGTGACCTCGCGGCCCCAGGCCCCCATCCGCGGACGAGAGGACGACCACGCCGTGACCAGCAACCGCGAGATCCACCTGGCCAGCCGCCCTCAGGGCTGGCCCACCGAAGACACCTTCCGGCTCGTCGAGACCGAGGTTCCGACGCCCGGACCGGGCCAGATCGTGGTCCGCAACCAGTACATGTCCGTCGACCCGTACATGCGCGGACGGATGAACGACGTCAAGTCGTACGTGCCGCCGTTCGCGCTCGACGCGCCGCTCGACGGTGCCGCGATCGGCGAGGTGGTGGCCAGCGAGGCGGTGGACATCGCCGTCGGGACCACAGTCCTGCACGGGCTGGGCTGGCGGGAGTACGCGCTGCTCGACGCCGCCGCGGCCCGCCCCGTCGACCCGAGCGTCGCCCCGGTCAGCGCGTACCTGAGCGTGCTCGGCATGACCGGGTTGACCGCGTACGCCGGTCTGCTGGAGGTGGCCGCGATGAAGCCCGGCGAGACGGTCTTCGTCTCCGCCGCGGCCGGCGCGGTGGGCAGCCTGGTCGGCCAGATCGCCAAGCTCAAGGGCGCCGGCCGGGTGATCGGCAGTGCCGGCTCGCCGGCCAAGGTCGAGCGGCTGCGGGCGCTGGGCTTCGACGCCGCATTCGACTACCACGACGGGGTCCGTGAGTCGCTGCGGGCGGCCGCCCCGGACGGCGTCGACGTCTACTTCGACAACGTCGGCGGTGACCACCTGGAGGCCGCGATCTTGGCCATGAACCTGCACGGCCGGGCCGCCATCTGCGGCATGATCGCGCAGTACAACGCCACCGAGCCGCCGGCCGCCCCGCGCAACCTGGCGCTGGTCATCGGCAAGCGGCTCACCCTGCGCGGCTTCCTGGTCAACGACCACAACGACGTGCGGGCGGCGTTCGTGCGCGACGTCTCGGGCTGGCTGCACGACGGCACACTGTCCTACGACGAGACGATCGTGGACGGCATCGAGAACGCCCCGGCCGCGTTCCTCGGCCTGCTGCGCGGCGACAACCTCGGCAAGATGCTCGTCAAGGTGTGACGCAGACCTCTCTCACGGCGGTCGACCCGGTCGGGTCGACCGCCGTGCCGGGTGCGGAGGATAGGCTCGCGGCATGACGGTGGCGGTACGGGTGATCCCCTGTCTGGACGTGGACGCCGGGCGGGTGGTCAAGGGGGTCAACTTCCTCGACCTGCGGGACGCCGGCGACCCGGTGGAGCTGGCCGCCGCGTACGACCGGGCCGGCGCTGACGAGTTGACCTTCCTCGACGTCACGGCGTCCTCCAGCGACCGGGGCACCATGCTCGACGTGGTGCGCCGCACCGCCGAGTCGGTGTTCATCCCGCTGACCGTCGGCGGCGGGGTCCGGCAGGTCGCCGACGTGGACACGCTGCTGCGCGCCGGTGCGGACAAGGTCGGCGTGAACACCGCCGCCATAGCCCGTCCGGAGCTGATCGCCGAGATCGCCGACCGGTTCGGCCGGCAGGTGCTCGTGCTCTCCCTCGACGTGCGCCGGGCCCCGACCGACATCACCCCCAGCGGGTTCGAGGTCACCACCCACGGGGGTCGGCGCGGCACCGGCATCGACGCCGTGTGGTGGGCGCACCGAGGGGCCGAGCTGGGCGCCGGGGAGATCCTGCTCAACTCGATGGACGCCGACGGCACCAAGGCGGGCTTCGACCTGGAACTGATCGCCGCGGTGCGCGCGGTGGTGGACGTGCCGGTGGTGGCCAGTGGGGGTGCCGGCGAGGTGGCCCACTTCCCGCCAGCGATCGGCGCCGGCGCGGACGCGGTGCTCGCCGCCAGCGTCTTCCACTTCGGCGAGCTGACCGTCGCCGAGGTCAAGGACGCGCTGCGCCTCGGCGGCCACCCGGTGCGCTGAGCAGCTCAGCGCTCGCCGGAGTGCCCCTCCGGTGACCGACGCGGGGTGGGAATCGAACGGACCGCGTACTCCTGAACGGCAGCCGCGTGGTCGGCTTCGTCCAGGATCCAGTCCGCCCTGCCGGGCGCGTGCCGGCGGGTCAACACACCCTGCACGGTGTCCACCATGGTCGCCACACCCGCGCGCGGCCGGGTACGCCACAGCTGCTCACCCTCGGCGGTGATCCGGAACCAGCCGTCGGCGACGCTGACCAGCCCGGCGCCGACCAGCCGCTGGACCGCGGCCTCCACCTCGTGTCGCTGCGGGATCGCGTGGTTGAGGTGGTCGGCGGTGGAGAGCACGTCGGTCAGGCGGACGCCCTCCGGCCGCCGGCTTGTCGCCGACCGACGGTGCCGTCCGGCCCCGCTCGCGATGACGAGCGACACGAAGATCCAGGCGTCGTTCCAGCGCCAACCGTTCTCCCCCATGCAGAGATGATGACGGCGCGCGTCGCGGAAGGGAACACCCACCCACGAACCGGTGCCCGGCACCACCACCACGTACCGGTTCGCGGACGGTCGGTGAGGGTTCAGCCGGCCGGGGTGACCGGCGCGGGGTTGCCCGGCGGGGGCGCGGCGCTGTCCGGCGCGGTGTCCTCCGGCACGGCGAACAGCGGGATGAAGAACTGGGCCAACGGGCCGATGGCCAGCGCGTATGCGACGGTTCCCACGCCGACAGTGCCGCCGAGCAGCGCGCCCAGCGCCAGCACGGTGACCTCGATGACGGTGCGCACCAGTCGGATCGACCGGCCGGGCCGGCGGGCCACGTACCCGGTCATCAGGCCGTCGCGGGGGCCGGGCCCCAACCGGGCACCGAGGTAGAGAGCGGTGGCCGCGCCGTTGGCGACGATCCCGCTGATCAGCATCGCGATCCGGACGCTGAACGGGCCACCCGCGGGCAGCAGGGCCAATGTGGCGTCCACGACCAGGCCGATCACCACGACGTTGCTGACAGTGCCGAGGCCGGGCCGCTGCCGCAGCGGGATCCAGAGCAGCAGGACCAGTGCGCCGACGGCGATGGTGACTGTGCCGAAGGAGAGCCCGGTCAGCTCGGAGAGCCCCTGGTGGAACACGTCCCACGGGTCGAGGCCCAGGTCGGAGCGGATCATCAGGGCCATGCTGACGCCGTAGAGCGTGAGCCCGAGGTAGAGCTGGACCAACCGTCGAACCGGCCGGTGCCGCAGATTGCCAAGCAGTGCCATGCATGCCACCCTAGGTGCCAATCCTCGTCGAGGAAGAAGCCAATATTCGAGGAGTGGCTATGACAGGGCAGGTGCGCGGCGTCCAATTGGCCCGTCTGCTCGGGCAGTGGCATGCTCTGCCGGGCCGCCGCCGCAGCCCCGACTACGCCGCGCTGGCCGGCTCGGTACGCGGGCTGCTCGCCGACGGCCGGCTGCCGCTGGGCGTCCGCCTCCCGGCCGAACGGGAGCTGGCCGAGGCGCTGCGGATCAGCCGGACCACTGTCACCGCCGCCTACCGGCAGCTACGCGAGAGCGGGCACCTGGCCAGCCGGCGGGGCGCCGGTAGCTGGACGATGCTGCCCGGCAACCACCGGGTGGCCAGCACCGGCCTGTGGACCCCGCTGGACGACCGGGAGATGCTCGACCTCGGCGTCGCCGCGCTGGCCGCCCCGCCGCAGCTGCTGTCGGCCGCGCGGGCCGCCGCCGAGGACCTGCCCCGCTACCTGAGCGGGGCCGGTTACCACCCGACCGGCATCATCGAGCTGCGCGAGGCGGTGGCCGACGCGTACACCGCCCGGGGTCTGCCCACCTCGGCCGACCAGATCATGGTCACCAGCGGCACCCAGCACGCACTGGATCTGGTGCTGCGGCTCGCCCTCGCCCCGGGCGGCACCGTGCTGGTCGAGTCCCCGACCTACCCCAATGCCCTCGCCGCGCTGGCCGGCCGGCGGGCCCGGATCAGCACCCACGGGCTGGCCTCCGACGCCGGCTGGGAGCCCGACCTGCTGCTGGGCAGTCTCCGACAGACCCGACCCAAGCTGGCCTACCTGATTCCGGAGTTCCAGAACCCGACGGGGCACCTGATGCCCGCCTCGCTGCGCGAGCGGGTGGTGGCCGCCGCGCACGCGGTCGGCACCGATCTGATCATCGACGAGTCCTTCGTGGACCTGTCGATGGACGGCACCGAGGTGCCACCCCCGGTCGCCACCTACGACCGGCACAGCCGGGTGGTCAGCATCGGCGGGATGAGCAAGCCCTACTGGGGTGGCCTGCGGATCGGCTGGGTGCGCGCGTCCGCGCCGCAGGTGCAGCGGCTGGCCGCCGTGCGGGTAGGGGTCGACATGGCCAGCCCGGTGCTCGACCAACTGGTAGCGGTGCACCTGCTCGCCGACGCCGAAGCCATCGTCGCCGACCGCCGCGTCCAGTTGGCCGTCCAACGGGACGCCCTGCTCGGCGCGCTGGCGCACCAACTGCCGGAGTGGCGGGTCACAGTGCCACGGGGTGGCGTGACGCTCTGGGCCGAGTTGGACGGCCCGGTCTCGAGCGCGCTGGCCCGGGCCGCGGAGGAGGTCGGCGTACGGCTGGCCCCCGGCCCCCGGTTCGGCCTGGACGGCACTCTGGAGCGTTTCCTGCGGCTGCCCTTCACCCTGCCCGCGGCGGACCTCGTGGAGGCCGTCGGGCGGATCGCGGCGATCCGCTACGACCTGGACCGCGCCGGCCGTCAGCGGTGGCGCGAGCCGGCCGTCATCGCCTGAGCCGGCGCCGAAGCAACCATCGGCATCGTCGCGGATCCGCCGGCACCACCGGCGCGACAATGACGGGAATGTGCCATTTGCGCGAGCCCGGCTGCCACACTCTCCTGGTGGGCCAGGGTGGCGGTACTCGTGGGGTCCGCCGGAGTGCGCCGGGCTCGCGGGCGACCCCGCTGGAACTCTTCTACGACCTGGTCTTCGTCTTCGCGTTCCTGCACGTCACCACGGCCACCGCCGGCAATCCGACCGCCCGTGGCCTGGTCCGGTGCCTGGTGCTGCTGGCCCTGCTCTGGTGGTGCTGGTCGGGGTTCGCCGTGCTGGGCAATCTGATCCGTACCGACCAGGGGATCGTCCCGGCGGTCGGCTTCGTCACCATCGCCGCCGCCTTCGTGCTGGCGCTGAGTCTGCCGAAGGCGTTCGTCGACCGCCCCGGTGGAGTGTTCGGTCCGCTGGTCTTCGCGACCTGTTACTTTCTGGTCCGGGTGAGCGAGAGTGTGATCTTCCTGTGGATCGGCCGCCGCAACCGCGACGTGCGTCGACGCTGGCAGCTGCTCGCCCTGCCGGCGTTCGTGGCCACGGGCCTCATCGTGGTCGCCGGGCTGCTGCCACAGCGGCTCTTCGACGGAACAGCCGAGTCGGTGGCCCGCCTGTTGTGCTGGCTCGCGGCCATTGGCGTGGAGTACGGGGCCGGACTGGCGCTGCGGGGCACCGGGTGGACTGTGCTCTCCGCCGGGCACTGGGCGGAGCGGCACGGTCAGATCGTCCTGGTCGCCCTCGGCGAGGCGATCATCGCGCTCGGGTTCAGCCCCAACGCGACCGCGGGTCTGCCGCTGACCTGGCCGGTGCTGTTCGCGGCGGTGCTCGGCATCGCGGTGGCCGCCGCGATGTGGTGGGCGTACTTCGACACCCTGGCGCTCGGCATGGAACAGACCCTGCACCGCACCCGCGACCCGGGCGCGCGCGCCGTCCTGGCCCGCAACGCCTACAGCTACCTGCACCTGCCGGTCATCGCCGGCGTCATCCTGTTCGCGCTCGGGCTCAAGGAGCTGATCCACGAAGGCGCCGATCCCAGCACACCGACCTGGGGCGTTCCGCTGCCGAGCTTCGACCTGCTGGCGCTCCACGGTGGGGTCGCGCTCTACCTGCTCGCGCTCATCGTGCTCGGCCGGTTGATGCTCGGCGTCCCCCGCTGGCCCACCATCGGCGGGATCCTGCTGCTGATTGCGCTGGTGCCGGTTGCCGGGTCGCTACCCGAGCTGATCGCGTTGGGCATGTTGGCCCTGGCCACGACGCTGGCCGTGGCCGGGCAGACGGTCGTCGACTCGCGGCGTCGGGCCGGGGTCCGGCAGATGGCGCTCGAGGAGCAGCTCGCCGCGGAAGAGGAACACACGAGGTGGCGGGGTCACCACCTGTGAGGGCCCCGTGCCGGCTTCCTCGCCGGCACGGGACCCTCGGCGGGCTCAGAGTTCGGCGAGGGTGCCGGCGTACATCTTGTCGATCTCGGCGGAGAAGTTGCTCTCCACCCCACGCCGCTTGATCTTCAACGACGGGGTGATCTCGCCGTCCTCGATCGTCAGGTCGCGAGGCAGGATGGCCACCTTCTTGATCGTCTCCCAGCGGTTGAGCTTGGCGTTGAGCTGGGCGACGTACTCCTCGACCATCGTCTGGGCCTCAGCCGACGCGACGATCTCGGTGTAGCTGCGTCCTTCGAGCGGGCCGCCGGCGACCCAGCCCCGGATGGCGTCCGGGTCCAGAGTGACCAGCATCGTGCAGAAGTTGCGGGCCTGACCGACGACGACCGCCTGCGAGGTGTACGGGCAGATGGCCTTGAACATGCCCTCGATGTGCGACGGCGCGATGTACTTGCCGCCCGAGGTCTTGACCAGGTCCTTCTTGCGGTCGGTGATGCGGAGGTAGCCCTGCTCGTCCAGGGTGCCGATATCACCGGTACGGAAGAAGCCGTCCTCGGTGAACGAGGCGGCGGTCTCCTCCGGCAGATTGTGGTAACCGCGCATCACCGGCCGACCCCGCACCAGGATCTCCCCGTCGGTGTCGATCTTGCACTCCAGGTCGCCCATCGCCCGGCCCACCGTGCCGATCCGCAGCCCGGCCGGGGGGTTGACGAAGTTGCCGGCGCTGGTCTCGGTCAGGCCGTAGCCCTCGGAGATCGGCAGGTTCGCGGCGGCGAAGAAGGTGGCGATCTCCGGGCTGAGCGGCGCGGCGCCGGACACCAGCACCCGCATCCGGCCGCCCAGGCGGGCCTGGAGCTTGCTGAACACCAGCTTCTCGGCCAGCCCATAGCGCAGCTTCAGCCCGGCCGGCACCGGCTTGCCGGCCTGCTCCAGGGTGACCTTCTCCTTGCCGACGCCGACGGCCCAGCCGAAGATCTTCGCCTTCGCGCCGCCGGCGCCCTGCGCGGTGGTCACGGCCTTGTTGTAGACCTTCTCGAACACCCGGGGAGCGCCGCACATCAGCGTCGGACGGATGACCGAGAGAAGGTCGACCAGCTTGTCCACCCGCCCGTCGACGTAGGTGGGCAGGCCGACGTGGATGGCGCCGCAGAGCAGGGTCTTGCCGAACGAGTGGGCCAGCGGCAGCCACAGGTACTGAAGGTCGTCGTCGCGCAGCAGCCCGACGTCGGCCTGCGCCACTGCCTCCCAGCACCAGCCGCCGTGCAGCAGCTCGACGCCCTTGGGCTGGCCGGTGGTGCCGGAGGTGTAGATCAGGGTGGCCAGGTGGTCCGGGCCGATGCCGGCCACCAGCATGTCGATCAGCTCCGGCTCGGCGGCCAGCGCCTGGGTGCCGCGCTCCTCCAGGTCGGTGAGCGTCAACTGCGCGATCGCGGCGTTCGGGTCGACGGCGCCGTCCAGGAGCACCACGTGGGTGAGCGCGGGCAGGGACGCCCCCGCGATCTTCGCGGCCTGGGCCGGGTTCTCCGCGAACAGCACCTTCGACCCGGAGTCGGCGATGATGTACGTCGCGTCGGCCGGCTCGGTGGTCGGGTAGACGGTGGTGGTCGCGCCGCCGGCGCACATGATGCCGAGGTCGGCGATCACCCATTCCAGCCGGGTGTTGGCGAGGATCGCCACCGGGTCCTCCTGGCCGACGCCCAGGCCGTGCAGGCCGGCGGCGACCGCCTTGGCGCGCTGGCCGACCTGCGCCCAGGTCAGCCAGACGGGCCCCGAGTCGTCGGGGTTCGGGGACGCGAACGCGAACCGGTCGGGGGTGGCCGCCACGCGCTTGAGGAACATGTCCGGGATGGAGCGGTACGGTACATCGAGAGCCATCGCTGTAGCCGCCTTCGGGGGTGGTGGCGTGACGGTTGTCACGTCATAATGGTTACCGAAGAGTATTGCCTGTTGCCGTGCATCGGCTAGCCCTGGTGATCGTCCGGCCGGCCCATCCCATCAACCGGTACGGCCGATCAGGCGTACCGGGCAGCCACCACTGACCAGTCGTAGGTGGCCCGGACCCAGTTGCGCCGGGCGGCCAGGGCGTCGCGGATCCCGTCGTCGCCGGCGGCGCGCAGCGCCTCCTCCGCGTCCAGGTACGTCGCCAACCCCTGGTTGAACCGGTGTGCCGCACTCCGGAGCGCCGTCACCTCGTCCGCCTCGCTGTCCTGGGCGAGCACCGTGACGAGGTTGTGCGCGTCCGGGTCGCCCTGGCTCTCCTTGCCGTAGGAGAAGAGGTCGTTGCACCAGCAGACCAGGTCCACCGCCAGCAGGTCCAGGGCGACCAGCCCCGGGTTGGCGCGCTGGGTTGGCCCGGAGGGCCGCGTCGACGCCAGGTCGGTCAGGGTGAGGCAGGGGTGCACGCCGCCGATGTGCCGGCGTAGCTGCACGTACTCCGCCACCTCGGGTACGCGCCGACGTTCCCGGTTGCCCGCCTCCCAGAGCAGCGCCAACAGGTACTCGCGCATCTGGCTGACGAACCGCAGCAGCAGTCCGGCGTGATCGTGCAGTCGGGTCCGGCGGCAGAGGTCGTGCAGCGCGTCACCCAGCGGCCCGACGGCGGGCGGTACGACGTACGGGTCACCGCACCGGTCCAACACGTCGAGCAGGGTGCTGACCGCCGGGCCCAGTCGGACCGGGTCGGCGCCGAGGCCGTCCTCGTCGCAGGCGTCATCCATCACGAAGAGCCAGCTGATCAGGTCGGTGAGCAGCCGCAGGCCCTCGACCGAGCCGTCCGGGCAGGCGCGACCGGCCAGTCCGGCGGCGTCGGCCCGTTCCAGGCGGTGCACGCGTTGGCTGGAATCGACCAGCCCGAACGTGCGCGCCCAATCGATGCTCTCACTCGCCACCTGGTCCGTGGCCCCGTGACGGCCCGTGGGAAACGGGGGTTCCCGCAGCGCCGAAATCGCGAAGTCCCGCACAATGTGCCCCCACTCCGTGCCGCTCGGCGCGGAGCGGCGCGGTGAAGCGTACGGGAGGAGGTATCAGCGTGTTTCGCTGGGTGTGGGAAATTCCACAGTCGTTCGGTGACCGTTTACGTACAGGTAGTCACATGCCCAGGTTGGCGGCGCGTAGCCGCTGAGCCGCTTCCGCCGAGCCGTTCAGTTGGACCCGGGCCACCCGTTGCCGGCCGGAGAAGAACAGCACCAGCTCGGCCGGGGCGCCGACCAGGCGCAGTGGCTCACCACCGCGACCCAGGGAGACCTCACCGTGGCCGGGCGCCTGCACGTAGAGGTCCGCCGGGAAGCGGCGCAGCGCCAGCCGAGCCATCGGGGCCGCGCGTTTCCAGAGCGCGCTCTGCAGGCCGGCCGGCAGATCGCGTGGCTGCCACCCGGAGCTTGCCCGCCGGACGTCCTCGTGATGGATGAAGAACTCCATCGTGTTGGCCAGCTCGTCGGTCAGCGGGTTGCTGACCGGGCTCCACACCGGCGGTCGGCGTACCTGGGCCACCAGCTCGGGGTAGGGCCGCGCGGCGAGTCGCCGCCGGACCCGCTCGGAATAACCGCGCAGCGGCGACAGCACGATCCCACCCGCCGCGTCCGGACGACGCTCCCGCAGCACCAGATGCGCGGCGAGGTCGCGGGTCGCCCAGCCCTCGTTGATGGTCGGGGCGTCCGGCCCGAGGGCCAGGAGAAGATCGGCCAGCGCCTCGCGCTCGGCTCGGGCGTACCGCGGCATGGCCCGATCGTAGGCCGGGCGGCCCGTCGGCGCGCGACAGCGGACGCCGGTCGGCGCCTGCGGCACGCCGCCGTCCGGTACGTGATGGTCGACATATCCGGTCAGGGTCGGCGGCACTGGCCCCGACCGGTAAGGATGAGGGAGATAATTGCGGCTTACGGCGGGGGAGAGCGTGGCGAGCAAGACAAGTCGGGACGTTCTCAGTCGAGGGCTGGGGGTCCTGCGGCAGGCGATCCGTGAGCAACCGCGGATCTTCTCGGTGGCGGTCGTCGGCAGCGTGCTCTTCGGCGGGATGATCATTGTCAGCGCCCGGGTCGTCGGGTCGGTCATCGGTGAGGTGGCGCTTCCGGCCATCGAACGCGGCGAGGTGGGCGCCGGCACCCTGGCGCTGGCCGCGGCCGCGTTGTTCGGGATCAGCGTGCTGCGGGTGGCGGGCATCTTCGGCCGCCGGCTCGGCGCCGGCTACATGCAGTACCGCCTCCAGGCCTCCTACCGTCGCAGGGTGACCCGTCGGTACCTGGAGCTGCCGCTGTCCTGGCACCACCGCAACTCCACCGGCACCCTGCTGTCCAACGCCAACTCCGACGTGGAGGCGGCCTGGTACCCGATCGCGCCGCTGCCGTTCGCCGTCGGCACGTTGGTGATGCTGGTCGGCGCGATCGTGTCGCTCTTCGCCACCGACTGGGCGCTCGCCCTGGTCGGGCTCGCGGTCTTTCCCGCGCTGTTCGCGCTCAACGTCGTCTACTCCCGCCGGATGGCCCCCCGGCAGGCCCGGGCGCAGCGCCTGCGCGCCGAGGTCAGCGGCATCGCCCACGAGAGCTTCGACGGCGCCCTGGTGGTCAAGACGATGGGTCGCGAGGCCCAGGAGACCGCCCGGTTCGCGGGGCGCGCCGGTGAGCTGCGCGACTCACTGATCGCTGTCGGCCGACTGCGCGGCATCTTCGATCCGCTGCTGGAGACGCTGCCCAGCCTCGGCACCCTGGCCGTACTGGTGGTCGGGGCGTTCCGGCTGCGCCAGGGCGCGATCAGCGTGACCGAGCTGGTCAGCGTGGCCTTCCTCTTCACAGTGCTGGCCTTCCCGGTGCGGGCCATCGGTTGGGTGCTGGCCGAGCTGCCGCGCAGCGTCGCCGGCTGGGACCGGGTGCGCCGGGTGCTCGACGCCACCGGCGAGATGCCGTACGGGCAGCGGGTGCTCGACCCGGCCGGCGCCGGCCCGGCCACCCTCACCTTCACCGACGTGCACTACTCCTACCCGCCGGCCGAAGCCCACCCGCCCGGCGCGCAGGTCCTCGGCGAGGTCGGCTTCACGGTGCCCGCCGGTCGGACGGTGGCCCTGGTGGGGCCGACCGGCGCCGGCAAGTCCACCATCGCCTCGCTGGCGGTGCGCCTCGTCGACCCGGACTCCGGCACGGTGAGCCTGGACGGCGTGGACGTGCGCGAGCTGACCTCCGCGTCGTTGGCCGGCACTGTGGCCCTGGTCGCCCAGGTGCCCTTCATCTTCGACGACACGGTCCGCGCCAACATCGCCCTCGACCGGCCCGGTGTCGACGACGAGGTGGTCTGGGCGGCGCTGCGGCTGGCCGAGGCGGACGGCTTCGTCGCCGCGCTGCCCGACGGTCTGGACACCATGGTCGGGGAGCGGGGCACCTCGCTCTCCGGCGGTCAGCGGCAGCGGCTCACCCTGGCCCGCGCGCTGGCCGGTCGACCGCGCCTGCTGGTGCTCGACGACGCGACGAGCGCTGTCGATCCTCGAGTGGAGGCGGCCATCCTGGCGGGGCTGCGGTCGTCGACCACGCAGGCCGGAGTTCCCGCCGCGTCGATCCTGGTGGTGGCGTACCGCCGGGCCACCATCGCGCTCGCCGACGAGGTCATCTACGTCGAGCAGGGACGGGTGGTCGCCCGGGGCACCCACAGCGAGTTGTTGGCCACCGTGCCCGGCTACGTCGACCTGGTCACCGCCTACGAGCAGGCCGAGGTGGAGCGGGCGCAGGAAAGTTCCTACGGCGACGACGTGGCGCCGCTGCCGTCGGGCCTGGAGATCGAGGTGGATCGGTGAGCGCGAGGAGTGCAGCGCAGCGGAGCCCCGCAGTCGCGAACGAAAGGCGGGCCCGGTGAGTACGACGACTTTGGGGACTGACGAGCAGGAGGCCCGGCAGGAGACGACCTGGCAGACCCTGCGGCGTGGCCTGGCGCTCTCGCCGGAGCTACGGATCGGTCTGGCCGGCACGTTGGCCCTGGCGTTGGTCTACATGGTCGGGCGGGTCGCCGTGCCGGTCGCCGTGCAGCAGGGCATCGACCGGGGCCTCGTCGGTGGTCTGAACCTGAACGTGGTCTGGACGGTGGTGGCGATCACCGCGGCGATCCTGACGATCACCACGATCTGCGGCTACCTGATGATGCGCCGGCTGTTCACGGTGAGCGAGACGGCGCTGGCCAACGTCCGCACCCGCGCGTTCCGCCACGTGCACGACCTGTCGATGTTGCACCAGCAGTCGGAGCGGCGTGGTTCGCTGGTCTCGCGGGTCACCAGCGACGTGGACCAGATCACCCAGTTCCTTCAGTGGGGCGGGGTGATCCTGCTGGTCAACCTCGGTCAGCTGGTGGTCACCACCGCCGTCATGCTGGCGTACTCCTGGCAGTTGACCCTTGTGGTGTTGGCCGCGTTCCTGCCGGCGGTGTTCGTCATCCGGCAGTTGCAACGTCGTCTCGGCAGCGCGTACGCGACGGTGCGTCAACGCACCGGGACGTTGCTCGGCGCGATCGGCGAGAGCGTGGTGGGCGCGCCGGTGATCCGGGCGTACGGGATCGCCGGGCGCACCGAGCGGCGGCTGGACGAGGCGATCGACAGGCAGCGGCTGGCGCAGCAGCGGGCGATCCGGATCAGCATCGTGGGCAGCTCGGTCGGTGAGTTGGCGGCGGGGCTGGCGCTGGCCGGCGTGGTGGTGCTCGGCGTGCTGTTGGGGGTGGACGGCACGCTGTCGATCGGTCAGCTGACCGCGTTCCTCTTCCTGGTGACGCTCTTCATCCAGCCGGTGCAGATCGCCACCGAGGTGCTCAACGAGGCGCAGAACGCGATCGCCGGCTGGCGTCGGGTGCTGGACGTGCTGGACGTCGCCCCGGACGTGGCCGACCCGGGGGAGCAGGGGCGGGAGTTGCCGGGCGGGCCGTTGGACATCCGGTTCTCCGGTGTGCGGTTCGCCTATCCGGGTGGTCCGCCGGTGCTGCACGACATCGACCTGGAGATCCCGGCGAAGAGCCGGGTGGCGGTGGTCGGTGAGACCGGCAGCGGCAAGACCACGTTCGCCAAGTTGCTGACCCGGCTGATGGACCCGTCGGCCGGGGCGGTGCTGCTGTCCGGGGTGCCGCTGACCGACGTCCGGTTCGGCTCGCTGCGCTCCCGTGTGGTGATGGTGCCGCAGGACGGGTTCCTGTTCGACGCGACGGTGGGGGACAACGTCCGGTTCGCCCGGCCGGAGCTGACCGACGAGCAGTTGAGCGCCGCCTTCACCGAGCTGGGCCTGTCGGACTGGCTGGAGGGTCTGCCGGCGGGCCTGGACACTCCGGTCGGGGAGCGCGGCGAGGCGCTCAGCGTCGGGGAGCGGCAGCTTGTCGCGTTGGCCCGCGCGTACGTGGCCGACCCGGACCTGCTGGTGCTCGACGAGGCGACCAGCGCGGTGGACCCGGCGACGGAGGTGCGGTTGCAACGCACGTTGGACGCTGTCACCCGGGGTCGGACCACCCTCGCCATCGCGCACCGGCTCTCCACGGCGCAGGCCGCCGACGAGGTGATAGTGGTGGACCGGGGTCGGGTGGTGCAGCGCGGCCCGCACGACGAGCTGGTTCGTGACGCCGACTCGGTGTACGGCCTGCTCTACGCCTCCTGGTTGGAGCAGACCCGGTGAGGTGCGGCGGTGTGGTGGACGCCGACGAGCGGGTGCTCTAGGCTCCGAGTTAGGTAAGCCTAACCTCTGAAGGAGGTCGCGCCCATGCGGCCCAACTCCGCCGAGATCGTCCGTACCCTCGTTGCCGGCCGCCTGCCCGGCCTGGTGCACCTGGCCCACCGGCCGGGCCCGCACCACGCCCGGCACGTCACCGACTCGGACGGGCGGGTGCTGCTGCTGGTGCCGGTGGCCAGCCACCTTGCCGCCGCCCTGCAACCGGCCGCCGGAGGCAGTGACGTCGCTGTGGTGCTCGACGTGCTCGACCTGCCGCCCGCCGCCGGCGCGCCCGGCCTCGGCCGCGCCTGGGTGTCCGGCTGGGCGGCCGAGCTGCGCGGCGACGAGTCCCGCCACGCGGCGGTCGAGTTCGCCGCTGTGGAACCGACCGGCGACCTGCTCGACCTGGGCACCCGGTTCCGGCTGTTCCGCTTCGAGGTGGTCGAGGTCCGTTGGGAGCGGGCCGGCGTCGTGCACCGGATCGACCCGGTGGAGTACGCCGAGGCCGAGCCGGACCCGGTGCACCCGGTCGAGGCCCGCCTGCTCGCCGACCTCGCCGAGTGCCATGGCGCCCAGGTGACGGAGTATCTGCGCCGGCAGCTCGGGTTGACCGAGCAGACCCCCGGCGGGCCGCCCCGGGTGGTGCGCATCGACCGCTACGGGCTGGTGGTGGCCCTCGGCCAACCCGGTGCCCGGCGTCGGGTCCGGCTGGCCTTCCCGGGCCCGGTGGCCGACCCGGCCGAGCTGCCCCAACTGCTGCCGCCGCTGCGACTGAAGGCCGAAGCCCACCCCCCACACTGACCGTCCCGCCCCCGCCCCACCCTGCCGATCTTGCACTTTCTGTCGTCGATACGCGTGGTTTGTCCCTTTAGTCGGGGCAGAAAGTGCAAGATCGCGGAGGTGTCCGGGACAGCGAGGTCGGGCGGGCGCTGTCGGGTCAGCTTGGCAGCGGGCCGGTCAGGTAACGCTGGATCGTGGGGCCGATCGCGGCCACCAGGGTTTCCGGGTCCGCCGAGGCGACCGGCTCAAGGCGAACCACGTGCCGCATCATGGCCAGGCCGATCATCTGGGTGGCCACCAGGGAGCCCCGCAGCGGTAGCTCGACCGGGTCGACGTCGAGGTTTTCCAGCACCCGGCGCAGCACCTGGGTGGTGACGAACTCACGCAGCAGCCGAGCGGTCCACTCGTTGCTCACCGCCGAGCGCAGCAGTGCCTGTGCGGCGCTGCCGGTCGGGGAGTCCCACACAGCGAGGAAGATGCGCACCATCCGCTCACCGACGCCGTCCCGGTCGCCGGCGAGCACCTTCGGCACCAGTTGACCGGGGTCGACCGGAAAGTTCATCGCGGCCAGGAAGAGCTGGTCCTTGCTGCCGAAGTAGTGGTGCACGAGCGCCGGGTCGACCTGCGCCGTACCGGCGATGCCCCGGATCGAGGCGGCGTCGTAACCACGTTCGGCGAACGCCGTCCGCGCCGCGTCGAGAATCGCCTCCCGGGTGCCCGGGTTGCCGGGTCGCCGGCCGGTCCGCCGCGTCATCGCCGCCCTTCGTTCGTCCGCCTCGGCCGGTCGTGGGCCGGCCCGGCTCACGCCGGGGTCGGCTGCCGCGCTGGCCGCCGCCCCCGGCGCCGGCGGTCAGCCGCTGCGTCGGCGCAGGGTGGCCGCCGCGAGCACCAGCGCCAGCACCACCGCGCCGAACACCACCGCGACGTCGCGCCACATCCGGCCGGTCGGTTCGGCGTGAGCGCCGACCTCCTGCAACGCCTCGATGGCGTACGACAGGGGGAAGGCGTCACTGAGCACCTGGAGCCAGCCGGCCATCTGATCGCGGGCCACGAACAGCCCACAGAGCAGCAGTTGGGGGATCACCACGACTGGCAGAAACTGTACTGCCTGGAACTCGGTGCGCGCGAAGGCACTGCACAGCAGCCCGAGGGCGACGCCGAGCACGGCGTCGAGCACGGCGATCCCGAGCACCAGCCCGATGCTGCCGGCGGTGTCCAGATCGAAGATCCAGTACGCCACCACGGCGGCGACGGCTGCCTGCACGGCGGCGGCCAGCCCGAACGCGATGCCGTACCCGAAGAGCAGATCGAGCTTGCCCAGCGGGGTGGTGAGCAGCCGCTCCAGCGTGCCCGAGGTGCGTTCCCGCAGCATGGCGATGCTGGTCACCAGAAACATGATCACGAAGGGGAAGATGCCGAGCATCACCAGCGCGATCCGGTCGAAGGTTGTCGGCTGGCCGGGCGGGGTCGGTTGGTCGGCGTACATGAAGTAGACGAGGGTGAGCAGGACGGCCGGCACCACCACGAGCAGCGCGATGGTCCGCCGGTCGTGCCGGAGCTGACGCAGGATGCGCCCGGTGGTGGCGGCGAGAATTCGCGCGTTCATGCTGTCTCCCGTGCGGCTGTCGCGTCGGTGCTGGTGGAAGCGGCCTCGCCGGCCCGGATGAGCCGCAGGAACGCCTCGTCGAGGTCGTCCACACCGGCGGCGGCGCGGATCGCGGCGGGGCTGTCGTCGGCGATCAACCGCCCCTGGCGGATCAGCAGCAGTTGGTCGCAGCGCGCCGCCTCGTCCATCACGTGGCTGGACACCAACAGCGTGGTGCCGGCGGCGGCCATCGCGTGGAACCGGGCCCACAGGTCGGCCCGCAGCACCGGGTCCTGACCGACTGTCGGCTCGTCGAGGATGACCAGCTCCGGCTCCCCGACCAGGGCGCACGCCAGTGAGGCTCGGCTGCGTTGACCGCCGGAGAGGGTGCCGACCAGCTGACCGGCGGCCTCGGCGAGCCCGACGTCGCTGATCGCCCGGTCGGCCTCGACGCGCCCACGCCCGTACAGGGCCGCGAAGTAGCGGGCGTTCTCCCGGACGGTCAGGTCGGCGTAGACGCTCGGCGCCTGGGTCAGGTAGCCCACCCGGTGCCGCAGCGCGGGGGTGCCCGCCGGTTGACCGAGCACGGTGACCGTCCCGCCACTGACCACCTGCACCCCGACCACCGCGCGCATGAACGTGGTCTTGCCACTGCCGCTGGGGCCGAGCAGCCCGGTGACCGCGCCGCGCGGGACCCGGCAGCTGATGCCGTCCAGCACCCGCCGCCCACCCCGGTCCACGACCAGGTCTCGGACGGCTATCGCATCGTCCATCACACACCTCCACAGAAACTCATCACCTGTTGAACTCAACGCTAGATGAAATACCGCGCCGGGCGCAACGCCCGCACCGGTGTCCGACTGGCCGACCGTCGCGCGAAGCGCGAGAACGGGCAGTAGGCTCCGGACCGGACACGAAGTCCGCCAACGGGCATTGCGCGCCGATCGGACGTACGGCACGATGGCGCGGTGGGTCACGCTCCGTTACCGGATAGCGGTTTTCTTGAGGATTGGGCCGCGCGGTTGCGGCAGGCCGCCGAGCGGCCGGTGGTCGGCATCCTGTTGCGCGGCAGCCACGCCCGCCGTGCCGCCACCGCGCACAGCGACGTCGACCTCGACGTGTTGGTCGGCGGCGCCCCGTACGCGGCCCGCCGGGCCTACCTGGACGAGTCCGCAGGCCAGGTGACTCACGTCTCGGTGGCCGCCCGGGACATCCGGTCCTGGGTGGACCGACTGGGCGAACCGGCCGACTGGGCGTTCGGGCTGCCGGTCACCGCGCCGGCGCGGCTGCTCTGGGCCGACCCGCACTGGCGGCCCCGGATCGATCTGCCGGTGCTCTGCCAACCCGCCGAGCCACCCCGGCTGGAAGAGATGATCGCCACTCTGGGTAAGGCCGCCGCCGCCCGCGCGGCCAGCGACCGCCTCGGGGTCCGGCTCGCCGTCGCCGACCTGGCGCGGCTGTGCCCCTCGGTGCTGCGGCCGGCCAACCCGTCCGTAAGGGTCCACTCCCGCCGGGCGGCCTTCGCGGCGGCCCTGGAACTGCCGGTGGCACCACCCGGCTACCGGACGGACATGCTGCTCTGCCTCGGGCTGCGCCCGGGCGCCACCGGGCAGCTCTGGGCCGCCGCCGTACGGCTGGTCGCCGGCACACTGCCGTTGATCCGGCCGTACGCCGAGGAGATCGCCGACACGGCCGGCGCGGACCTGGCCGCCGCCCTGGTCGACGGCCGGCTGGACCGCTACGTCGCCCAGCTGGCCCGGCCGGCCGGGCCCGCGTCGCAGCCCTGGCTCTCGCCGCAGTCCGGGCCCGCGTCGCAGCCTCGGCTCTCGTCGCAGCCGTGGCTCTCGGGGCTTCCGTCGCAGCCCTGGCGGGAGCGGTCGGCGGTGCCCGCGCCGCGTGCGGGAGAATTGGTGACTGTGCCCGTACCTGACTCGCCGGTGACCGGCGTCCCCAGCGATCCGAACGAGCTGGCCGCGCCCGCGCCGGCGCGCCCGTCCCGGCTCGACCCGGCCATCGCGGCCCAGCTGCGCCGTACCGCCGACGGTCTGGTCGCCGCCGTGGTGCGCGCGCACGACTCCGGTGAGGTGCTGATGGTCGCCTGGATGGACGACGAGGCGTTGCACCGCACCCTCACCACCGGCCGGGCCACCTACTGGTCGCGCAGCCGCCGCGAATACTGGGTCAAGGGCGCCACCTCCGGGCACCACCAGTACGTGCGGTCGGTCGCCCTGGACTGCGACGGCGACGCGCTGCTGGTGAGCGTGGACCAGGTCGGCGCGGCCTGCCACACCGGGCACCGGACCTGCTTCTTCACCGAGCTGCCCGTCACCGGGACGGAGGCACCGTGAGCACGCGGAGTGCAGCGCGGCGAGGCACCGCAGTCGCTACCGAAAGGCGGGTCGGCTGATGACCGACGGCACCCTCAGCCCCGACCAGGCCACCTTCACCGCGCTGGCCGCCGACTGGCGGGTGGTGCCGGTCACCCGGCGGCTGCTGGCCGACGCGGAGACCCCGGTCGGGGTTTACCGGAAGCTGGCCGGTGGACCGGGCACGTTCCTGTTGGAATCGGCCGAGCAGGGCGTCGGCTCAGCCGGCATGGCCTGGTCGCGGTACTCGTTCATCGGCGTACGCAGCAGCGCGACACTGATCGAGCGCGACGGCGTGGCGACCTGGCTCGGCCAGCCGCCGGCCGGGCTGAGCACCGAGGGTGACCCGGTGCGGATGCTCCGGGAGACGGTGGCGGCGCTGGCCGGCCCGGTCGGGGACCCGACCGACGGTCTGCCGCCGCTGACCGGGGGCATGGTCGGCTACCTCGGCTACGACCTGATCCGGCGCTTCGAGCGGTTGCCCGAGCTGACCGAGGACGACCTGGGCGTCCCGGAGCTGGGCATGATGCTCGCCACCGACCTGGTGGTGCTCGACCACTACGACGGCTCCGCGATTCTGGTCGCCAACGCGGTGCTGCCGCCGTTGGACGCCCCGGACCGCGCCCCGCAGGTCGCCGCCGCCTACCACCACGCGGTGGGCAGGTTGGACGCGATGACCACGGCGCTGTCCCGGCCCATCCCGCCGATGATCTCCACGGTCGAGCGTCCGCCGGCCGGCGAGGTGCTCTGCCGTACGCCCGACGGCGGTTACCCGAAGGCGGTGGAGGCGGCCAAGGAAGCGATCAGGGCCGGTGAGTGCTTCCAGATCGTGCTCTCCCAGCGCTTCGAGCGGACGACCCACGCCGACCCGCTGGACGTCTACCGGGTGCTGCGCACCAGCAACCCGAGCCCGTACATGTACCTGCTGCGCTTCGACGGGTTCGACATCGTCGGCTCGTCTCCCGAGGCGCACCTGAAGGTCACCGGGGCCGCGAACGGGCGGCGCCGGGCGTTGTTGCACCCGATCGCCGGCACCCGGCCCCGGGGCGGCACCCCCGCCGGCGACGCCGCGCTCGCCGCCGAGCTGCTCGCCGACCCGAAGGAACGAGCCGAGCACGTGATGCTGGTCGACCTCGGCCGCAACGACCTGGGACGGGTCTGTCAGCCCGGCAGCGTGGAGGTGCCCGAGTTCGCGACCATCGAGCGGTACAGCCACGTCATGCACATCGTCTCCACAGTCACCGGAACGCTGCGTGACGACCAGAGCGCCTTCGACGCGCTGGCCGCGACCTTCCCGGCCGGCACGCTCTCCGGGGCGCCCAAGGTGCGCGCCATGGAGATCATCGAGGAGTTGGAACCGGTCCGTCGTGGCCTCTACGGCGGCACCGTCGGCTACTTCGGCTTCGGCGGCGACCTGGACATGGCGATCGCCATCCGGACGGCGCTCATCCGCGACGGCCGCGCCTACGTCCAGGCCGGGGCGGGGGTGGTCGCCGACTCGGACCCGGCCGCCGAGGACCAGGAGACGCGGAACAAGGCAGCGGCCGTGCTGGCCGCGATCGCGGCCGCCGAAACCCTCCGGCCGGCACGGTGAGCGCGAGGGGTGCGGCGAAGCGGAGTCCCGCAGTCGCGAACGACGGGATGAGTTCGTGAGCGGCGGGGAGCGGGCCGTCCTGGGCCGGCGCGCGTTGACGTACGCCGTGCTGCTCTGCCTGGCCGGCGCGGGCCTGGCGCTGTGGGCCGCGACGCGCAGCTGGTCGGTCGAGCTGACGGTACGTCCGGCGCCGCTGCCGCCGGTGCGTGACACCCGCAGCGGTGCGAGCCTGCTGCCCTGGCTGCCGGCGTTGGCCCTGGTCACCTTGGCCGGGGGTGGCGCGGTGCTGGCCACCCGGGGCCGCCTGCGTCGGGTGCTCGGGGCACTGCTCGGCGTGCTCGGTCTGGCCGTGGCGGCCGGCGGCGGGTATGGGCTGGTAGCCGACGTGGGCGGCGCCGTGAGCCGGCAGTGGCCGGCGCTCTGCCTGCTCGGCGGCCTGCTGGCCGCCGGGGGCGGCTGCTGGACGGCGATGCGTGGCGGTGCCTGGCCGGCGATGGGCGCCCGGTACGAACGTCCGGCGCGGACCGCGCCGCAGGCCACGCCGGCGCAGAGCGACCCGGCCGTGCCGCCGACGCCGTTGGCGGGGCGGCGGACCACCGAGGCGTGGGACGCGCTGGACCGGGGCGAGGACCCGACGGCCGACTGACGCGGCGGCCGGCTGACGTGTGGCTGACTGACGCGGCGGCCGGCGGGCGGTCAGCCGACCGGCTGGCGCTCCCACTGGGCGCGGCTACTGGCGGCGCGGGCGGCGGTCAGTTCGGCGACCAGGCGGTTCAGCTCGGCCCGTTGGTCGGCGCGGGCCCGGTCGGCGCAGACCGCCTCCCAGGCGTTGCCCCGTGCCGTCCGCATCCGTCCCTCGCCCACCACGGCCCGTTCCACGCTGTGTACCACCCCGACGGCGAGCGATGCCACCGTCCGCGAGATGGTGGTCAGTCCGATGGTCGGGGTCGGCTCGGAAATGCTCATGGTCACCTCGCACGAGGAGTTGCTGCGGTCGGGGCAGGCGCGCCATCGAGTCTGCCCGAGGACGATGCTCGCCCGTCGACGTTTCGCCGCGGTGACCGCCCGGTCAACTGTCTCGCCTCGGCCGTGACCAGGCACCGTCCGTTCGGCCTTGAGCTTGCTCACAGCATCGATTGGCATCGCTGCAGTCAGGCGGCGAGCGGAAACTGGTGGCATGATCGATGGATCGGCCCGGTCTGACTGCGGCCGCCAGGCTCCATACCGCGTGACGGTGGTCGATACCGGAGGTGGCGCTGCGTGACAACCCCTTCACGACAAGTCGGCCATTATGCCGCAGCCCTTTTCGTGAGTAGCGCCATACCCCCGGCATTCGGCGTCGGTCGGCTGCCCCTAGCATCGGCCCATGACGCCCGGAGAGGGGAGTCCGTTCGTGACTGCTGAGCATGCGCACGCGGAGGGGGACGAGGCCGGCCAGGCAGCGTCCGTTAGCGTGCTCGACGAGATTCTGGCCGGCGTGCGTGAAGACGTCGCCCGACGCCAGGAGCAGGTTCCGCTGGAGCGGATCCGTGAACTGGCAGCGGCGGCGCCGCCGCCCATGGACGCGTACGCGGCGCTGCGCAAGCCCGGCGTGGCCGTGATCGCCGAGGTGAAGCGTTCGTCACCGTCCAAGGGTCGGTTGGCCGAGATCGCCGATCCGGCCGACCTCGCTGTCGACTACGCGGCCGGTGGGGCGCGGGCGATCAGCGTGCTGACCGAGGGCCGCTGGTTCGGCGGTTCGCTGGACGACCTCGCGGCCGTGCGTGCCGCGGTCACCGTGCCGGTGCTGCGTAAGGACTTCGTGGTCTCCAGCTATCAGATCCACGAGGCCCGCGCGCACGGCGCCGACCTGGTTCTGCTGATCGTCGCCGCCCTCGAGCAGAACGTCCTGATGGGCCTGCTGGAGCGGATCGAGTCGCTGGGCATGACCGCCCTGGTCGAGGTGCACGACGAGGAAGAGGCCGACCGTGCGCTGGAGGCCGGCGCGCAGGTGATCGGCGTCAACGCCCGTGACCTGCGTACCCTGGAGGTCGACCGGTCGGTGTTCGAGCGGATCGCGCCCGGCCTGCCCAGCAGCGTCGTCAAGATCGCCGAATCCGGCGTTCGAGGCCCGCACGACCTGATCCGGTACGCCTCCGCGGGCGCCGACGCGGTCCTCGTGGGCGAGGGCCTGGTCACCCAGAAGAGCCCCCGCGAGGCGGTCGCCGAGTTGGTCAACGCCGGCAACCACCCGGCAACGCCCCGGCCGGTGCGCTGACCCCGCGCCGGTCCGACGTCCCACCGAGAGGATTCCCGATGAGCGCCGACGCGCTGGCCCCGGTGGCCGGCCCGCAGCCCGACTCCGCCGGCCACTTCGGCCGCTTCGGCGGTCGGTTCGTTCCCGAGGCCCTGGTGGCCGCGCTGGACGAGCTCGACGGGGCGTGGCGTACGGCGGTGGCGGACGAGTCCTTCCGGGCGGAGTTCGGCGCGCTGTTGCGCGACTACGCGGGCACGCCTTCGCTGCTCTACGAGGCCCGGCGGTTCTCCGCGAAGGTCGGCGCGCGGGTGCTGCTCAAGCGCGAGGACCTCAACCACACGGGTGCGCACAAGGTGCGCAACGTGCTCGGCCAGGCGCTGCTCACCAAGCGGATGGGCAAGACCCGGGTGATCGCCGAGACCGGCGCCGGCCAGCACGGTGTCGCCACCGCGACCGCCGCGGCCCTGTTCGACCTGGAGTGCGTGGTCTACATGGGCCAGGTCGACACCGAGCGGCAGGCGCTCAACGTGGCCCGGATGCGGATGCTCGGCGCGACCGTCGTCCCGGTCACCAACGGCTCGCGCACCCTCAAGGACGCGATGAACGAGGCGATGCGCGACTGGGTGGCCAACGTCGACGAGACGCACTACCTGATCGGCACCGCCGCGGGCCCGCACCCGTTCCCGGCGATGGTGCGCGACTTCGTCCGGGGCATCGGTGACGAGGCCCGCCAGCAGTGCCTGGACCTCACCGGCGGGCTGCCGGACGCCGTCACCGCCTGCGTCGGCGGCGGCTCCAACGCGCTGGGCATCTTCCACGCGTTCGTTGGCGACGAGGCCGTGCGGCTGTACGGCTTCGAAGCCGGTGGCGACGGGGTGGCCACCGGGCGGCACGCGGCGAGTATCACCGGCGGGTCCGCCGGGGTGCTGCACGGCACCCGCACCTTCGTGCTCCAGGACGCCGACGGGCAGACCCTGGAGTCGCACTCGATCTCCGCCGGCCTGGACTACCCGGGCGTCGGGCCCGAGCACGCGTGGCTGCACGACACCGGCCGGGCGAACTACCTGCCGGTCACCGACGACGAGGCGATGGCCGCGTTCGAGCTGCTCTGCCGTACCGAGGGCATCATCCCGGCGATCGAGAGCGCACACGCGCTCGCCGGCACCGTCGCGCTGGCTCCGAAGCTCGCCGCGGAGCTGGGCCGGGAGCCCACCATCGTGGTCAACCTCTCCGGGCGGGGCGACAAGGACGTGCACACCGCCGGCGACTACTTCGGCATCCTCGACAAGGAGCGGTGAGATGAGCCGGATCGGGGTGGCCTTCGACAAGGCCCGCGCCGACGGACGGGCACTGCTGGTCGGCTGCATGCCGGCCGGGTTCCCCACCGTCGAGGGCAGCATCGCCGCGATGACCGCCATGGTCGAGGCCGGCGTCGACGTGATCGAGGTGGAGATCCCCTACTCCGACCCGGTGATGGACGGGCCGGTGATCCAGCGGGCCAGCGACATCGCGCTGGCCGGGGGCGTACGCACCGCGGACACGATGCGCATCATCGAGGCGGTGGCGGCCACCGGCGCTCCGGTGGTCACCATGACCTACTGGAACCCGGTCGAGCGGTACGGCGTGGACGTCTTCGCCCGTGACCTGGCCTCCGCCGGCGGCACCGGTCTGATCACCCCGGACCTCATCCCTGACGAGGCCGACGAGTGGCTGGCCGCCTCGGACGCCCACGGGCTGGACCGCACGTTCCTGGTCTCGCCGTCGTCCACCGACGCCCGGCTGGCGATGACGGTGCAGCACTGCCGTGGCTTCGTCTACGCGACCGCCGTGATGGGGGTGACCGGCGCCCGGGCGCGTACCTCCGACGCCGCCCCGACGCTGGTCTCCCGGGCCCGCGCGGTCACCGACCTGCCGATCGGTGTCGGGCTGGGTGTGGGTACCGGCGCGCAGGCCGGCACCGTCGCCGGTTACGCCGACGGGGTGATCGTGGGCAGCGCGCTGGTCCGGTGTGTGCTCGACGCGCCCACCGAGGCCGACGGGCTGGCCGCCCTGCGCACGCTCAGCGCCGAACTCGCCGAGGGCGTCCGTAACCCCACCCGCTGAGCCCGGCCTCGCCTCATCGGATGTGTCCGGCAGGTGGGGCTGTCCGCGACCCCGCGGCGGACCTCGGGACGGGTTGCGGCTCGTCAGGGGTGCAGGGACCGTGTCGGGCGGCCGTCCTCGGCTGGGCGGGCCGCCGGCAGCGGCGCGGAGGCGACGGTGCCGGGCGCGCAGGGGACGTCGCGGAGCACGCCGGAGCGGCCGGCGGTCGCGTCGGTGACGGCGGCCCGGGTGAGTGGGGTGACCGCCTCGGGCAGCCCGTCGGGGGAGTGCCAGGACAGTCGGCAGCCCGGCGGTGGGTCGGTGGCGGGTCGGACCCCGGCCGCGCGGGCCCGGAACACGTGCACGAGGACGTCCGGCAGCGGGCCGGCGCGTCCGGCCGCGCCCTCCCCCGAAGGGCCGCTCACCTGGTAGATGCCGACCAGGTCGGTCAGCTCGATGTCCCAGCCGGTCTCCGCGCGAATGTCCCGTAGCGCCGCCCGCACCGGGCCCTCGGCCGGGCGCAGCCGCCCGCCGGGCAACGCGTAGCGGCGTTCTCCCCGACCCTGCCGGCAGAGCAGCACCCGACCGGTGTCGTCGGTGACGACCGCGGCGACCGCCCAGGTGAGCGCGCTCATGGACAAAGAGCCTACGGCGGCGCAAACCAGAAGTCACCGGGATGCGCCCTCCGGCGGCCCGGGGTGCCGCTGCGGGGGTGTCCAGCGGTAGCGTGTGCACCCGTGACCCTCGCCTCGCTCTCCCCCCAGGCGGCCCTGCCCAGCCCCAGCACCGCGGTCTGGCAGCTCGGGCCGGTGCCGATCCGGGCCTACGCGCTCTGCATCATCGCCGGCATCGTGCTGGCCTGCTGGCTGACGGAGCGCCGGCTGCGGCAGCGCGGCGTCGCGCCCGGCGCGGTGCTCGACATTGCCGTCTGGGCGGTGCCCGCCGGCATCATCGGCGCCCGGATCTACCACGTGGTCACCTCACCCGAGAAGTACTTCGGGGCCGGTGGTGACCCGATGAAGGCGTTCGCCATCTGGGAGGGCGGTCTCGGCATCTGGGGCGCGGTCGCCGGTGGCGCGCTCGGCGCCTGGATCGCGGCCCGACAGCTCGGCATTCCGTTCGGCGTGGTGGCCGACGCGCTGGCCCCCGGGCTGCCGCTGGCCCAGGCCGTCGGCCGGATCGGCAACTGGTTCAACAACGAGCTCTTCGGTGGCCGGACGACCCTGCCGTGGGGTCTGGAGATCCACCGGATGGACCCGGACAACCCCGGGCACGCCCTCCGCGACGACGCCGGGCAGCCGATCCTCGAACCGGGCCTCTACCAGCCGACCTTCCTCTACGAGGCGCTGTGGAACCTCGGCGTCGTAGCTCTGGTCCTCCTCCTCGACCGCCGGCTGAAGCTGGGCCGGGGCCGGGCCTTCGCGCTCTACGTGATGGGGTACACCGTCGGGCGGTTCTGGATCGAGCTGATGCGCACCGACGAGGCCAACCAGATCCTCGGCGTCCGGCTCAACGTCTGGACCGCCGCCCTGGTCTTCCTCGGCGCCCTCATCTACTTCGTACGGGTGCGTGGCCCTCGGGACTACCTGATCCCGCTCGGCCCGGCAGCGACGACGACCCCGCCTCCCACGTCCGACCTGTCCCAGGTCGACCTCTCCGAGCGGGAGACCCCGACGCGGGCTGCCGCGCCGGAGGGCTACCGGGTGGTGAGCGAGGAGCAGTACGCCGCCTGGCAGGACACCGGTGTCGTACCGCCGGCGAACGACGACGACTCCCGGCCGGATGATGGCCGGCCGTCCGACGACACGGCAGCCGCCGACCTCACGCCGAGCGACGACGAGCCGGTGGACGATCCGTCCGCCGCTCGCACCGACCGGGCCGACGCCACGGGCGCGCGTCCCGCCGACCGGGACAGCTGAGCGGCACCGATGCGAAGCGCGGTGGTGGTCGGCGCAGGGGTCGGTGGCCTCGCGGTGGCCGGCGCGCTGGCCCGTTCCGGCTGGCAGGTCACAGTCTTGGAACGCGCCGAACGGGTCCGCCCCGAGCCGACCGCGGTGGTGCTCTGGCCCAACGGCGTCCGCGCGCTCCAGGCCCTCGGCCTCGGCGCCGGCCTGGCCGCCATCGCCACCCCGTTGCCCGACGGCGGGGTCCGTCGCCCGGACGGGCACTGGCTCGTGCAGCCCCGGCCCATCCCGGCCGACCGGATGCCGGTGGTGGTGCACCGGGAGGATCTGCATGATGCGCTGATCGCCGGCCTCGGCGAGCGGGTCGAGTTGCGGACCGGGGTGACAGTGCGCCACGTCCGCGTCGAGCCGGGCGAGCGACCGGGAGTCAGCGACGGGCGGCACACCATCGAGGCCGATCTGGTGGTGGCCGCCGACGGCACGGACAGCGGCATCCGCCGCCAACTCGCGCCCGAGTCCCGGGTGGTCAGCTCCGGGTGCGCAGCCTGGCGGGCCGTCATCCCCTGGTACCAGGCACCTCGACTTCCCGACGATCAGCCGCTGGCCGGCGAGATCCTCGGCGCGGGTTACCGGTTCGTGGCCGCGTCGCTGGGCGAGCGCGGTTCCTCGGGCGGGTCCACCCGGGGCGGCATCTACTGGGTGGCCACCGCCGCCGGCGCGCCCCGCCCGGAACCACCGGAGACCCAGCTCGCCCTGCTGCGCCGCTGGTACGCGGGCTGGCCCGCGCCGGTCGGCGCGCTGCTCGACGCCACCGACCCGGCCGACCTGGTCCAACAGGAGGTTCGCGAGCTGCGCCCGCTGCCCCGGGCGTACGGCTTTCCGGTCGGGCCCGGTGGGGTGGTGCTGCTCGGCGACGCGGCGCACGCCATGCCGCCCCACCTCGGGCAGGGCGCCTGCCTCGCGTTCGAGGACGCCGCCACGCTCGCGTCGTTGCTGCGGGAGGCCCGGCTGCCCGACGCCGTCCAGGCGTACGACCGGGTGCGCCGCCCTCGGGCCGCGACAGTGGTCCGGCAGACCCGGCGGATGTCGGCGGTGCTCCAGACCCGGGGCCGGTTGGCGCTGCGTGCCCGGGACGCCGCACTGGGCACGATCAACTCCCGACTGCTCTCCAGCGCCGCCGCCTCCGCCGCCCAGTGGCGCCCACCGACCTGACCTCGGCCGCGAGGCAGCTAGCGGAGCGAGGCAGGTCAGGGGATGAGCGCGGCGGGTTCGGCGATGCACGCGGTGCCGATTCGGCGGAAGCCGACCCGCAGGTAGACCCGTGCGATCTCCTCGCTGCCCGCGGAGAGGAAGACCAGCTCGGTACCGGCCGCCAGCAGCTCCCGGGCCAGGGTGGCGGTGAGCGCGGCGCCCAGCCCGCGTCGTCGGGCGGACGGCAGGGTGGCCACCCCGGCGATCTCCGCGACGTCGTCCACCCGCATAGCCATGCCGCTGGCCAGCGCCCCCTCGGTCGGCGTGCCGGCCAGCGCGGAGATCCGTCGCCCGTCGGCGATCCGGACGCGCTCCTCGTCGAGCGCGGCCAGTTCGAGTTCGGTGACGGCGGCGTCGCGTTCGGCCGGGCCGGCCTCGCCGGGGGCGGTGCCGGCGGCGGCGAACGCCACCGCTGCCACCGCACGCCGGGCGGCGACGTCGGCGGCGAAGCCGGGGGAGTCCGCCGCCAGCACCCGCACCGCCGCGTCGGAGAGCGTCGCCGGGTCGGGCAGCGCGCTCGGGTCGAGCACCATCAGCGGCGCCTCCAGCACGCTGAGCCCCGCCGAGCGGGCCACCGCCAGCAGCTCCGGGGTCGTCTCGTGCACCCACTCGAAGGCTTCTGGCAGGCCCAACTTCCGCTGGCGCTCGCGGACCGAGGTAACGTCGGCCAGCGACGGCGGCTCGGTGGCGTCGATCCGGGGGCGGGCGTAGAACGGCCAGCCGGCACCTTCGCGGACGAACAGCACCAGTCCGCCATGATCCTCCGCACCGGCGACGTCGCGGGGCACCGCGTCGTAGAAGCGTTCCAACCGGTCGAAGACGTTCTTGTGTCGCGGATCCACCGCGCGAGACTACATGTCCCAGCCAGTGGACGGTGTGATCAATCTCGGGTGGCCGTGCGACCCCGGCCCTAACGTAGACTCAATAGACCCACGGGCCGACGTCGTCCCCACCATGATCCAACCTGAGTGACGACAGGAGGCCCGGTGGCTCAGCCGTACGCGGACACAGAACAGCCGCACCCGCACAGCCCGCAGGCGTCCCCGACGCCCCATCCCCGTCCGTCCGCCCAGGGCCTCTACGACCCAGCGCAGGAGCACGATGCCTGCGGCGTGGCCTTCGTGGCGGACCTGCACGGCCGGCGTTCACACTCGGTCGTCGCCAACGGGCTCGGCGCGCTCTGTCGGCTGGACCACCGGGGCGCCCGTGGCGCGGAGCCGAACACCGGCGACGGTGCAGGCATCATGATCCAGGTGCCGGACGCGTTCCTGCGCGCGGTGGCCGACGTCGCGCTTCCCCCGGCGGGCGAGTACGCCACGGGGCTGGTCTTCCTTCCCGACGACGATGCCGCCGAGGCGCGTGCCCGCCGGGTGGTCGAGAAGTACGCGTTGGTCGAGGGCGCCGACCTGCTCGGTTGGCGGGACGTGCCGATCGACCCGAGTGACCTGGGCGAGACCGCCCTGGCGGCGATGCCCCGGGTCCGGCAGCTCTTCCTGGCCGCGCACCGCCTCACCGACACGCCCGGCGGGCCGGCCGGCTCCCCGCTGCGCGGCATCGAGCTGGACCGGGTGGCGTTCTGTCTGCGCAAGCAGGCCGAACGGGAGACCGCCGAGCGCGGCGTTCCGGCGTACTTCCCGTCGCTGTCCAGCCGCACCATGGTCTACAAGGGCATGCTCACGCCCGACCAGTTGCCGGCGTTCTACCCGGACCTGCGCGACGAGCGGGTGGACAGCGCCATCGCGCTGGTGCACTCCCGCTTCTCCACGAACACCTTCCCGTCCTGGCCGCTGGCGCACCCGTACCGGTTCATCGCCCACAACGGCGAGATCAACACGATCCGGGGCAACCGCAACTGGATGCAGGCCCGCGAGGCGCTCCTGCGCTCGCCGAACGTGCCGGGCAACATCCGGCGGGTCTTCCCGGTCTGCACCCCCGCCGCCTCCGACTCGGCGAACTTCGATGAGGTCCTGGAGCTGCTGCACCTGGCCGGGCGAAGCCTGCCGCACGCGGTGCTCATGATGATCCCCGAGGCCTGGGAGAACGACCCGGGGATGGACCCGGCCAAGCGCGCCTTCTACCGCTTCCACGCCAGCCTGATGGAGCCGTGGGACGGTCCGGCGTCGGTGGCCTTCACCGACGGCGAGATCGTCGGCGCGGTGCTGGACCGCAACGGGCTGCGCCCGGGGCGCTGGTGGCAGACCGACGACGGGCTCGTGGTGCTCGGCTCCGAGGCGGGTGTCCTCGACCTCGACCCGGCCCACGTGGTCGCCAAGGGGCGACTCCAGCCGGGCCGGATGTTCCTGGTCGACACGGTGGCCGGGCGGATCGTGCACGACGAGGAGATCAAGTCCGAGTTGGCCGCCGCCCAGCCGTACGGCGAGTGGCTGCACGCCGGGCTGATCGAGCTGAACGACCTGCCGGCCCGCGAGCACACCGTCTACACGCACGACTCGGTGCGCCGCCGGCAGCAGACCTTCGGCTACACGGTGGAGGAGCTGAAGATCCTGCTCGGGCCGATGGCCCGCACCGGCGCCGAGCCGCTCGGTTCGATGGGTACGGACACCCCGATCGCGCCGCTGTCCACCCGGCCGCGGCTGCTCTACGACTACTTCCACCAGCTCTTCGCCCAGGTCACCAACCCGCCGCTGGACGCCATCCGCGAGGAGTTGGTGACCAGCCTGGCGTCGACCATCGGGCCGGAGGGCAACCTGCTCGACCCGGGCGCCGCGAGCTGCCGGCAGATCGTGCTCCCGCACCCGATCATCGACAACGACGAGCTGGCGAAGATCCTCTCCATCGACGAGGACGGCGACCTGCCCGGCTTCAAGGCGGTCCGGGTCTCCGGGCTGTACCGGATCCGGGAGGGCGCCGCCGGGATCAAGGCGCGGCTGACCGAGATCTGCCGGCACGTCTCCGAGGCGATCGAGGACGGCGTGCGCATCCTGGTGCTCTCCGACCGGGACTCCAACGCCGACCTGGCGCCGATCCCGTCGCTGCTGCTCACCGCCGCCGTGCACCAGCACCTGGTGCGCGAGCAGACCCGTACGCAGGCGGCGCTGATCGTGGAGTCCGGCGACTGCCGGGAGGTGCACCACGCGGCGGTGCTGATCGGCTACGGCGCGGCGGCGGTCAACCCGTACCTGGCGTTCGAGTCGGTGGAGGACCTGATCCACACCGGCGCGTTGGCCGGGGTGGAGCCCGCCGCAGCGGTGCGCAACTACGCGAAGGCGCTCGGCAAGGGCGTCCTGAAGATCATGTCCAAGATGGGCATCTCGACTGTCTCCTCGTACTGCGGTGCGCAGGTCTTCGAGGCGGTCGGCCTGGACAGCCGGCTGGTCGAGCGCTACTTCCGGGGCACCCCGAGCCGCATCGGCGGGGTGGGTCTCGCGGGCGTGCACACCGAGGTGGCCGCCCGGCACGCGCTGGCCTGGCCGCCGGCCGGCACCGCCAGCTCCGACCGGTTGGAGGTCGGTGGCGAGTACCAGTGGCGCCGCGAGGGTGAGTTGCACCTGTTCAACCCGGAGACGGTGTTCCTGCTGCAGCACGCCACCCGCAGCCGGCAGTACGACGTCTTCCGGCAGTACACCGCCAAGGTCGACGCGCTCGCCGCGCAGGCCGGCTCGCTGCGCGGGCTGTTCACGCTGCGCACCGGGGTCCGTCCGGCGGTGCCGATCGAGCAGGTCGAGCCGGCCACCGAGATCGTGAAGCGGTTCGCCACCGGCGCCATGTCGTACGGGTCGATCTCGGCGGAGGCGCACGAGACGCTGGCCATCGCCATGAACCGGCTCGGCGGCAAGTCCAACACCGGTGAGGGCGGCGAGGACGTCGAGCGGCTGCACGACCCGGCCCGGCGTTCGGCGGTCAAGCAGATCGCCAGCGGCCGCTTCGGTGTGACCAGCGAATACCTGGTCAACGCCGACGACCTCCAGATCAAGATGGCCCAGGGCGCCAAGCCGGGCGAGGGCGGTCAGCTGCCCGGCAACAAGGTCTGGCCGTGGATCGCCCGCACCCGGCACGCCACCCCCGGCGTGGGTCTGATCTCCCCGCCGCCGCACCACGACATCTACTCCATCGAGGACCTCGCCCAGTTGGTGCACGACCTGAAGTGCGTCAACCCGGCGGCCCGGGTGCACGTCAAGCTGGTCAGCGAGGTCGGCGTCGGCACCGTCGCCGCCGGGGTGGCGAAGCTCAAGGCGGACGTCATCCTGATCTCCGGCCACGACGGCGGCACGGGCGCCTCTCCGCTGAACTCGCTCAAGCACGCCGGCACCCCGTGGGAGCTGGGGTTGGCCGAGGCCCAGCAGACGCTGTTGCTCAACAAGCTGCGCGACCGGGTCACGGTGCAGGTCGACGGCCAGCTCAAGACCGGCCGGGACGTGCTGATCGCGGCGCTGCTCGGCGCGGAGGAGTTCGGCTTCGCGACCGCACCGCTGATCGTCGAGGGTTGCGTGATGATGCGGGTCTGCCACCTGGACACCTGCCCGGTCGGCATCGCCACCCAGAATCCGGTGCTGCGGGAGCGTTTCACCGGCAAGCCGGAGTTCGTGGAGAGCTTCTTCCTCTTCCTCGCCGAGGAGGTCCGGGGGTACCTGGCCGAGCTGGGTTTCCGGTCGATCGAGGAGGCGATCGGGCAGTCCGAGCTGCTCGACGTGGCCCCGGCGGTGACGCACTGGAAGGCGCACGGGTTGGACCTGGCGCCCGTCCTGCACCTGCCGGAGCTGCCCGCCGGCGCGGCCCGACGCGGGATCCGCGCGCAGGATCACGGCCTGGATCAGGCGCTCGACAACGAGCTGATCGCGCTGGCCCGTCCGGCTCTGACGGACGGGGCGCCGGTGCGGGTCGAGGTGGCGGTGCGCAACGAGCATCGCAGCGTCGGCGCGATGCTCGGCGGTGAGGTGACCCGTCGCTTCGGCGGCGCCGGCCTTCCCGAGGACACCATCGAGTTCGTGCTGCACGGCACGGCTGGGCAGTCGTTCGGCGCCTTCCTGCCGCGCGGGGTGACCCTGCGCCTGCACGGCGACGCCAACGACTACGTGGGCAAGGGCCTCTCCGGGGGTCGGCTCGTCGTCCGTCCGGACGCCGCCGCGCCGTTCCTCGACCCGGACGCCGGGCCGGGGCAGCGGGCCGAGGATCAGATCATCGCCGGCAACACCATCCTGTACGGGGCCACGGCCGGCGAGGTCTTCCTGCGCGGCCGGGTGGGGGAGCGGTTCGCGGTGCGCAACTCCGGCGCGATCGCCGTGGTCGAGGGCGTCGGCGACCATGGCTGCGAGTACATGACCGGCGGCACCGTGGTGGTGCTCGGTGCGACCGGCCGGAACTTCGCGGCGGGCATGTCCGGCGGCACGGCGTACGTGCACCATCTGGACCGGGCCCGGGTCAACGCGGAGCTGGTCGACCTGTTGCCGCTGGGCGAGCAGGAGCAGTCACTCCTGCACGAGCTGATCCAACGGCACGTCGCCGAGACCGGGTCGGCGGTCGCCGAGGATCTGCTCAAGCGGTGGCCGGAGGCGGTGGCCGAGTTCACCGCCGTGGTACCCCGCGACTACCGCCGGGTGCTGGAGATCATGCGGGCCGCCGAAGCAGCCGGCCGCGACGTCGACGACGCGGTCATGACAGAACTGACCGCGCCCGCTGTGCCGGCGATGCCGGTGCCGCCCGCCCCGCGGGTGGCTGCCCAGGAGGTGGCACGTGCCTGACCCGAACGGTTTCCTGCGCTACGACCGGCGGCTGCCGGCCCGCCGCCCGGTGCCGGTGCGGATCAGCGACTGGCGGGAGGTGTACCCGCCGGCCGGCGAGGAGTTGGTCCGTGAGCAGGCCACCCGATGCATGGACTGCGGCATCCCGTTCTGCCACGACGGCTGCCCGCTGGGCAATCGCATCCCGGACTGGAACGACCTGGTGCGTACCGGCACCTGGGACGCCGCTGTGGAGTCGCTGCACGCCACGAACAACTTCCCGGAGTTCACCGGCCGGCTCTGCCCGGCGCCCTGCGAGGCGGCCTGCGTGCTCGGCATTTCCGGCGGTCAACCGGTGACCATCAAGCAGGTCGAGGTGGAGATCGCCGACGCCGCCGCGGCGCGCGGGTTCACCCCCCGTCCGGTGCCGGCGCCGTCGGGCCGGTCGGTCGCCGTCGTCGGCTCCGGGCCCGCCGGCCTCGCCGCCGCCCAGCAGTTGGCCCGCGCCGGTCACGCGGTGACCGTGTACGAACGCGACGACGCGATCGGTGGCCTGCTCCGGTACGGCATTCCCGACTTCAAGTTGGAGAAGCGGCACATCGATGCCCGGCTGGCCCAACTCACCGCCGAGGGGGTGCGCTTCCGCACCGGCGTGAACGTCGGGGTGGACGTGACCGCCGAGCAGTTGCGCGCCGAGCACGACGCGGTGCTGCTGGCCTGTGGGGCGTTGCAGGGCCGGGACACCCCGGAGACCCCGGGGCGGGCGCTTCGGGGCGTACACCAGGCGATGGCGCACCTGGTCGCGGCGAATCGCGCGGTTGCCACGGCGGCCACCGACCAGGCCGGCGTGGTGGCCACCGCCGAGCGTCGGCTGGCGCGGGCGGTGTTGCCGGACGGCACGCCGATCGACGCGGCCGGCAAGCACGTGGTGATCATCGGTGGCGGTGACACGGCGGCCGACTGTCTCGGCGTCGCGCACCGCCAGGGCGCCGCGGGCGTGCACCAACTCGACCTGTACCCGCAGCCGCCGCAGGAGCGCGACGAGGCACGGGATCCGTGGCCGACCTGGCCGTGGGTGCTGCGCAGCTACCCGGCGCACGAGGAGGGTGGCGAGCGGGTCTTCGCCGTGGCGGTGCAGGAGTTCGTGGACGACGGCACCGGCCAGGTGCGGGCGGTGCGGGTCGCCGAGGTGACAGTGGAGAAGCGCGACGGCCGGCGGGTCGTCACAGTGGTGCCGGGCTCCGAGCGGGAGTTGCCGGCCGATCTGGTGCTGCTGGCGATCGGCTTCGAGGGCACCGAGCAGCAGCCGCTGCTGGCCCAGTTCGGCGTGGAGCGCAACCCTCGGGGCTCCATCGACGCCCGCGACGACTGGCAGACCGACGCCGACGGGGTGTTCGTGGCCGGTGACATGCACCGGGGCGCCTCGTTGATCGTCTGGGCCATCGCCGAGGGGCGGGCGGTCGCCGCCGCCATCCACGACTATCTGGGCGGTGTCGGTACGCTGCCGGCCCCGGTGGGCCCGGCCGCGCAGGCTCTCGCCGCTCGCTGAGGTGCGGGTGTCCGGTCGGTGCGGCAGGTCCGCCACCGCACCGACCGGACATTCCCGCTGGTGAAGCCGCTCACAACTGTGGGCAAAAAGGTTTAAGCCGGCAAGACTTGCCGGCTGCCGAACCGCGCTGCGATCGGTGTGAATGATCATCCTGCCGATCGCTGGAGGTTCGTCGTGGCCCGAGGTGCCACCTTCGCCGCGTTGCGCCACCGCAACTACCGGATCTGGGCGCTCGCCGGCTTCGTCTCCGTCATCGGCACCTGGATGCAGGTCCTCGGAGTCAACTGGTACGTCCTGAAGGAAACCGGCTCGGCGACGTCCATGGGCTTCGCCGTGCTGCTCCAGGCGGCGCCCACGCTGCTGCTCAGCGTCTGGGGTGGCGTGCTGGCCGACCGGCTGCCCGCCCGCCCGCTGCTGATCGCCGCCCAGGGCGCCCACGCGGTGCTCGCCGCCGGACTGGCGGCGGTCGCCCTGACCGGGGTCGGCGGCCTGCCGCTGATCTTCGCGATCTCGCTGGCCACCGGTGCCGTCTCGGCGATCGAAGGCCCGGTGATGGGGCGCTGGGCCGCCAGCCTCGTCGACCGGGAGACGCTGGGCAACGCGCTGGCGCTCGGCTCGCTCACCAACTCCGCCGGCCGCATCCTCGGCATGAGCCTCGGCGCCGTGGTGGTGGCCGCCGTCGGACCCGCCCCGCTGTTCGGCATCAACGCGGCCAGCTTCGCCGCCGTGGTGGTGGCGCTGTTCGCCGTACGCCCGGGAGCCGTGCCCGGCCTCCCGGTCCCGGACGCCGGCCGGGCACGGGGCGGTGTTCGCGCCGGGTTCGCCTACCTGCGTGGGCAGCCGGTGCTGCTCCTCGCGCTCGCCCTGTCGTTCGTGCTCGGCAGCCTGGGCCGCAACTACCAGGTGACAATGGCCGCGATGAGCGACGGGCCGCTGGACGCCGGCGCCTCCGGGTACGGCCTGCTGTCGACGGTGTTCGCTGTCGGAACGGTGGTGGGTGCGCTCGTCGCGGCCCGGCGGCGTTCCCTGGGCTACCGGACGCTCGTCGTCGCGGGCCTGCTCGCCAGCGGGCTGCAGATCGTCGCCGGCCTCGCACCGGGCACCTGGAGCTTCGCCGCGGTGATCCTGCCGATCGCCGCCGCCGCGGTGGTCATCGACACCACCGTCGGCACCCGCGCCCAGCTCGACACCGACGGCGCGATGCGGGGCCGGGTGCTCGCCGCCCTGGCGGTCACGGGCTCGGTCTCCGCCGCGGTCGGCGCCCCGCTGCTCGGCTGGCTCGCCGAACACGCCGGGCCCCGGCAGACGCTGGTCCTCGCCGGAGCCGCCGCGGCGATCGCCACGACGGCGGCGGGCGTCGCCCTGGACCGGCAGCGCGGCCGCGCGGAGACCCTCGCGCTTGTCGTTCCGCGACCCCGCCATCCGGTACGACGAGCGGCGTTCCGGGCCGCTCGCATCGTCCGGCCCACCGGCGCGGTCTGCGTCATCGTGCCCGCCGAAGCCGGTGCGGTGCGGTCGGGCGGGGTCCGGCTCCGGGAGTTGGCCACCGCCGGGCCGGTGACGAACCGCTGAGACAGCGGTCACCCCTCGCCGGCCCCTTCCGGGACAGGGCAACCCTGGTTCTGGACGCTCGTCGACCTGTCCTTCGCGGTCGGGGCGTTCCCGCCGCTCTGGTTCGCGTACCGGCACATCCGCGCCGTCGAGGCGAGCACGGCCGAGGCGACAAACGCCCGGCCGGCCCTGACCCCGTAAAACTCCACCCGCACGCCGCACGCCTTCGTCGGACGGGGCTGCTGCACCCCTGCCCCGTCGATCATGGAGTTGTGGTGGGCGGAATGCTCACCAGTGCCGGATACGCGAGGCACCACAACTCCATGATCGACCTGGGCGGGGGCCGGGTTGGTGCGGTCAGTGCGACATCAGGTGGTGCGACTCGCGGATCTTGGCCCAGGACTTGGGCTCGGTCGGCGGTGCCGCCTTGCGGGCGGCGCTGGCCACCTCGGGCCGGCCGGCGGTGAACAGCCAGGTGGTGAACAGGTCGTCCAGGTCCAGTCCGGAGATCCGCTCGGCCAGGGCCTGGAACTGCTCGATGGTGCCGTTGCCGTACCGGCGCTCGGCGGTCCAGGTCGGCAGGATCTCGAAGAACGCGTCGTCGCCGACGGCCAGCCGCAGCTGGTGCAGGGTCATCGCACCCCGGTCGTAGACGGCGTTGTCGAAGACCCGAGCGGCACCCGGGTCGCCGGGCAGCACCTGCCAGAACCCGTCGTCGGCCGGGTAGCTGGCGTAGGTGAAGTCGAAGACCTCCTGTGCGGTGCCCTCGCCCTGCTCCTCCGACCAGAGCCACTCGGCGTACGAGGCGAAGCCCTCGTTGAGCCAGATGTTGCGCCAGTCGGCCACCGAGACCGAGTCGCCGAACCACTGGTGGGCCAGTTCGTGCGTCACCACGTAGGTGTTGGCGCCGCGTCGCCAGAAGCCCGGCCCGTACACCGGTCGGGTCTGCGTCTCCAGCGCGAAGCTGATGCCGTCGATCGGCCCGGCCACGCCGCCCTGCGCCTCGAAGGGGTACGGGCCGAAGATCCCGCTCTCCCAGTCGACGATCTCGGCGGTCCGCTCGATGCTGGCCCGCGCGGCCGGCCCGAGTGCGCCCAGCGAGGTGCTGTACGCGTTGATCACCGGCTGGCCGCTCGGGGTGGTGTCGGTGACGATGTCGTACTGGCCGATGGCCATGAAGGCCAGGTAGGTGGCGGTGGGGGAGGTGGTCCGCCAGATCCACCGGGTGCGGTTGCCGGCCTCGGCCAGCGGCGGCCTCGGCTGCACGCCGTTGCTGATCACCTCGACGCCGGTGGGCACCGACACCGAGATGTCGTAGGTGGCCTTGTCCAGCGGGTGGTCGTTGCTCGGGAACCACCACCACGCCGACTCGGGCTCGTTGACGGCGAGGGCGCCGTCGTCGGTACGCGTCCAACCGGTGTAGCCGTTGACCAGGGCCTCCGACGGGACACCGGAGTAGCGCACGACGATGGTGAGCTGCTGGCCCCGGGTCACCGTGCGGGCCGGGGTGACCACCAACTCGTGCACCCCGGCGGTGCTGGTGCTCGCCGCCCAACCGTTGACCCGGACCGACTCGACGTCGAGCAGGAAGTCCAGATTGAACGTCGAAAGGTCCGCAGTGGCGGTGGCGAGGATGGTGGTGGTGCCGGTGAGCAGGTCACTGGCCGGTTCGTAGCGCAGCCGGACGTCGTAGTGCTCGACGTCGTAGCCCCCGTTGCCGTAGTCGGGGAAGTAGCTGTCGCCCACTCCGGGCGCGCCGGGTTGCGGCGCCGCGGAGACGACCGGACGGCCCCAGCCCGTCGGGGCGGCCTGGCCGGGGGTGCCGGCGAGCATGGTGCCGGCGGTGGTGAGGGTCAGGGCGGTGGTGGCCGCCGTGAGGACTCGTCGCACGGGGTGGACTCCCTCCATCGGGTGTTCGCCAGGTCAACCTAATCGACAACTGTGAACGTCGCCGGCCCGCCACACCCATCGTCGGTCGTCGCCCCCCTGGCGTGCCTTGCACCGCAAGGTCACACTGTGTTGATCGGAGGTGACACGTGCGACGCTCGGAGTTGCCCAGACGGGAATTGATCGGCCAACGGCAGTCGACAGCGGGCCGGGAACGGCTGCCGGCCGGCGGGTTGGAGTTGTTCGCGCTGCTCGCCCGGCTGCTGCGGCGACCCCGTCGCGGCGACCGCCGGCTGCCGCTGCTGTGGCTGGTCCGCTCCGACACAGCGGATCTGATGATGCCGCTGCGCCGCTTCCTCGGCCAGGGCCCCCGGCGGCGGGTCCCGCACGCCGTGCTGGACGCCGACGCGCCGCCCGGCGCCGGGGACGTGCCGGCGCTGCTGCGCGAGCTGCACCGTCAGCTCTCCCTGGAGGCATTCGGCGCCGCCCGACTGCGCTTCCGGCACTATCCGCTGGCCGACTGGCTGATGCAGCAGAGCCTCAGCCTGGGCATCGACGCCGACGACAGCCGCGCGGCCCTGGTCCGCCGGCTGCGCGACCGCAGGGGCCCGCGTACGCCGGAGGCGCTGCCGTCCGGCGGCGACGCGGTCAGCATCGTCTCGCAGGTGCTGCTCTGGCTGGTCCGTCGCGCCGTGCCGGGGGTGGTCTTCCGGGCTGCCGTCTCCGGTCGGGTGCCGGTGCTCGGGCGGCACTACAACTGGTTCATGCGCCAGCAGTACCTGGCGCCCCGGCAGTCGGTCACCTTCCTCGGCTTCGCCGAGCGCCTCACCGCGGGCTGGCGCGACGGGGAGCAACCCGACCAGGTCAACAAGCTTCTGCTGCACGCGTTCCTGGAGGACCTGCGGCAGGCGTACCGGCGTCGGCCGTGGCGCCCGTCGGACTGGCGGCGCACCGCGTACCCGGCTCTGCTGATCGATTCCGTCGCCCCCGGCAACGTCGGCGGGGAACTGGTCCGCCTGATCGGCGACGTCCGCACCGAGACCGGCCGCAACGACCCGCTGCTGATCGTCGCGTCCGGTGGGCAACCCCCACCGGACCTGCCCGAACCGCACCCGTTGACCGAGGCCGACGAGGCGTACGACGAGTGGGCCGGGGCGCTGCCGGAGATGCGACGGCTGCGCCGCCCGGCCACCTGGCTGGTGGCGCTGCGTCCCGATGAGACCGACACCGGCCCACCGTCACGTGGCGGGCTGCGGCCCTTCTCCGCGCCCGACCCGCCGTGGTGGTCGCGGCGCTTCCTGCCGGCGGCGCTCTGCCTGGTGCTGGTGGCGGTGCTCGACCTGTGGGCGGCCAGCCGGTGGGGGCCGGGCTGTCACCCCTCGCTCACCGGCCAGGTATCGGTCGAGGTGGTCGGCAGCGGCGAGTGTGTCGGCTACAGCGACAGCGCCGCCCAGGTGTTCAACAACGACCCCGGCCAGGACCGGCTGCGCACAGTTCAGGAGCGCATCTTCGCGCAGAACCGCGCCGCCGAGGAGGTCTGGCAGCGTAGCGACCGACGACGGCCCTTCCTCACCCTGGTCTACCTCGGCACCCTCACCGGCAACCGGACCCGCGCGGACGAGGAGTCGTACGTCTCCGAGCGCGAGGAGCTCGAAGGGATGGCCACCGCCCAGTACGCGTTGCTGAAGGAGTCGGCCGGCGCCGACGGCGCCGCGTTGCTGCGGATCGTGGTGGCCAACGGCGGCCGGCAGATGATCTACGCCGACCGGGCGGTGGCGATGCTTGCCGAGCTGGCCCGGGACGACCCCACGGTGCTCGGGGTGGTCGGGCTGGTGGAGAGCCGCACCAGCACCGCCCGGGCGCTGCGCGAGCTGAACCAGGTCGGGCTGCCGGTGCTGGCGCCCACCCTCTCCGCCGACAAGATGGACGCCAACTCCCGGCTCTACCTCCAGATCTCCGCGCCGAACAAGGACCAGGTGAAGCTGGTCGACGCGTACGCCAAACAGGTGTTGAAGGTCAACGAGGCGCACGTCTTCTACACCACACTGGAGGGCAGTTCGCTCACCGAGGACCTCTACGTGGGCACCCTCGTCGACGGGCTCCGGCAACAGTTCGGCCCCCGGATCACCCGCCTCGACGAGTGGCGCACCGGCCAGCGGCTGACCGACGAGTGCGGCTACGCCGGGCTGCTCTTCTACGCGGGCCGATGGTCGGAGTTCGACGGTTTCCTGCGGGCGTTGCGCGAGTGCGGCGGCAACCCGCCCCGACACCTCGTCGCCGACGACTCGGCCAACCGGTACATGGCCAACCCGGGGCTGCGCGCCGCCGCGCCCGGCAACCTGCCCGTCACGTACGTCTCCAAGGCGGCCCTGGCCACCTGCGCGGCGCTGCGGGCCGCCGAGGACCGGCGCGACGACGCCCGGGCCAGCTTCCTGTCCTGGATCCAGGCCGACGACCTGCTCGACCCGCCGCGCTGCCGGCCCGGCTCCGAGGAGCAGGTCGGGGAGCGGGTCAGCCTCGCCTACGACGCGTCGATGATGCTGGTCCGGGCGGTGGAGAGCCTCGCCGCCCGGCTGCACCACGCCGACCCCCGGCAACGCTGGGAGCCGGATTCGGTCAACCCGGTGGGCGTGCACGCGGAGGTGCTCCGGCAGAACGCCGGGCAGGGCTACCCGGGGGTGGCCGGGCTGATCCGGTTCACGCCCGACTCGGGGGAGCCGGTCGACAAGCGGCTGGCCCTGATGCGGGTGGAGCAGGTGCCCGACGTGGCGAGGGCGCCGGTGGAGGTGTTCCGCTGCGGGGCGGCCGACTCGTCCGGCCCGGCGGCGTGCGGCCCCGCCTGACCGGTCCGGCGTGACACGTCCTCGCAGGACTGTCCGGGTGCCGCCGGTGTCCGTTAGGGTTCCTGGGACCAGGCGACCGTGGCGTTGGGGGCAGAGGGTGGGCAGGCTCGCGTCGGCGTACGGGCAGGCGGTCAACTCCCACCGGGCGGCTCGCGCGCATCTGGAGACCGCCCGCAGCGCACTGGGGGCGGCACCGACCACCGTCGCGCCGGTCGGCGCGGACGACCTGGTGACCCACCTCGCCCGCCTCGGCGGTGCCCTGGCCACCCCCGCCCCGGGCGTCACCCCGCTGACCGACGAGCCGGCCGCGGTGCGGATCGGCGAGGCGTCCACAGCGGACGGCGGTTTTCCGGTGCTGGTCCCGCTCGGCGGCGGCCACCACCTGGCCCTGGACACCGACGCCCGGGACCCGCAGGTCGCCGGGCTGCTGCGGGCGCTGGTGCTGCGGCTGGTCGCCACCGCGCCACCCGGTCAGGTCCGTGTCGCCGGCATCGACACCGCAGCGCTCGGCGCGACCTTCGGCCCGCTGCGTCCGCTGCTCGACGCCGGAGTGCTCGACCCGCCGGCCACCGGTGAGGCCGAGGTGGCCGCGCTGCTGGACGCCGCCGAGCAGCACGCCCGTGCCGCCCAGCACGGTCAGCCCGCCGCCCGTCGCCTGTTGGTGGTGGTCGCCACCGCCGCGCCGCCGCCGCGCGAGCTGGCCCGGCTCGCCGCGCTCACCCACGCCGGCCCGGCCGCCGCCGTGTGCGTGCTGCTCGCCGGCCACCCGTCCCGGCTGCCCGGCGAGACCGTGCCGCCGCTGGGCGGCACCACAGCGGTGCGGCTCAACCAGGGGTACGCGCACGTCGGCGACCCGCCCGGCAACCCGTTCAGCGCCGACGGCAGCGGGCTCGCCGTACCCGTCCTGCTCGACGGCGACCCGCCGCCGGCCTCGGTTCGCGCGCTCGCCGAGCACCTCGGCACCGCCACCCGCCGCGCCGACGCGTTGCCCTTCACCGACCTGCTGCCCGAACGGCGCTGGGCCGAGTCCGCCGGCAACGGGTTGCGGACGGTGATCGGCCGGGCCGGCGGCGGTGCCGCCTTCGACACCGCGCTGACGCTCGCGTTCGACGACGCCACCCCGCACTGGCTGGTCGGCGGGCGCACCGGCGCCGGCAAGACCGTGTTCCTGCTCGACGTCCTCTACGGGCTGGCCGCCCGCTACTCGCCGGCCGAGTTGCAGCTCTACCTGCTCGACTTCAAGGAGGGCGTGAGCTTCACCGAGTTCGTGCCCACCGGCCGGGATCCGTCCTGGCTGCCGCACGCCCGCGCCGTCGGCATCGAATCCGACCGCGAGTACGGTCTCGCCGTGCTGCGCGAGCTGCGCCGGGAGGCGCAGCGCCGGGCCACCGCACTCAAACGGCACGGCGTCACCAAGCTCGCCGACCTGCCCCCTGACAATCCGCTGCCGCGCATCGTGACGGTCATCGACGAGTTCCACGTGCTGCTCGCCGGCAACGACGCGCTGGCCCGCGAGTCGGTCGACCTGCTGGAGGAGTTGGCCCGCAAGGGTCGCTCGTACGGCATCCACCTGGTGCTCGCCAGCCAGAGCATGACCGGCATCGAAGCCCTCTACGGGCGGGCCGAGGCGATCTTCGGGCAGTTCGCGTTGCGGGTGGCGTTGCCCGGCGGCAGTGGGGTGCTCGACCAGCTCAACGACGCCGCCGCGGCCCTGCCGATCGGCTCCGCCGTGGTCAACACCGCCGCCGGCGCGGTCGGCGCCGACACCGTGTTGCGCTTCCCCGACGCGCACGCCGCCGCGGCGGACCTCGCCGCGTTGCGCCACGACCTGTGGCAGGCCCGCCCGCCGGGCTCGCGGGCACCGGCGGTCTTCAAGGGGTACGAAGCCGCGCGGATCGAGGACGACAGCACGTTCACCGGGTTGCGCCCCGGTGGTCGACGGCCGATGGCCCTGGTCGGCCGAACCGTCGACGTGCACGGCACCACCGCGCTGTTCCTGATGGACACCACCCCCGGCCGGCACCTCGCCGTGGTGGGCACCGCACCGACCGGCGCGGACGTGCTGCGGGCCGCTACGCTCAGCCTGGCCCGCCAGCACACCCCCGGCGACGCCCGCTTCCAACTGGCCTGCCTGGTCACCGTCGCCGACCCGGTCGCCGACGACACCGAAACACTGCTGCGGGCCGCCGGCCACCCGGTGCAGCGCCTCGACGCGGCAGGGCTGCGCGACCGGGTCGCCGCGCTGGCCGCCGAGCCCACCGGCCACGAATACCTTGTGGTGTTCGGCATGGACGCCGCCGCGCCCGTCCTCGGAGCCACCGACCCCGGCACCTTCCGTTCCGGCCTGGACGACCTGCGTACCGTCCTGCGCCAGGGCCCCGGGCACGGGGTGCACCTGCTCGGCTGGTGGCGAGGGCTGCGCCGACTCGCCGACGACCTCGGCGGCACCCAGAACCGCGACGATGTCGCCTGCCTGGTCGCGCTCAACGTGCCCGGCGCCGAACTGGCCCTGCACCTCGGAGCGCACGACCTGGCCTACACGCCCCGCCCCGACCGGGCGCTGCTGATCGACCGGCACGACCAGCGCACCCGGCTGATCGTGCCGTTCGTCGGCGACGGGCACGACCCCGACGGGGAGCGGTGACAGTGTCCTTCGAGGAGTACGCGGCGCTGGCCCGGCAACTCTCCGCCCAGCACCGCGCGGGGGAACAGCACGCCGCCGCCGATTCCGCGCGCCGCCGCGACCTGCACGCCGCCGTCGACTACCTCCAGCAACGGCTGACCGCCCAGGGGCAGCGCCTCGACCAGCTCGGCCGCGCCATCGGCATCGACCAGCCATCCGCCGCCCCTGCCCCTAGTGCGGGCCATGGGGCGGGCCCAGGCCCAGGTGCGGGACAGGGAACCCGGACGCCAGGCGAGACCGCCGCCTGGCCCGGCCCGCCGTCCGGCGTCGGGGCGCCCACCGCTCCCAGCTCCGGCCCGCCCTTCGCTGCCGGCGCTCCCACAGTGCCGGGAACCGGGGACGGGGGATCCGCCGGCGCAGCCGGCGCGCCGGGGCGGGCGGGGGTCGGGGCGTACCCCCAGCTGCCGGCGGGGGAGGCGCGGCTGGCGCTGCCGACGGCGGTGAGCCCGGTGGGCGGCGGGGTGCCCGCGCAGCGCGTGGCCACGGCCGACCCGGCGGTGGAGCTGGAGATGGCCCGGCGGATGGCCGACGAGGCCGACCGGCACGGGCAGCAGGCGGAGTTGCTGGCCCAGCGGCCGGCGCTGTTGCCGACGTGGTCGCCGCTGGCCCGGGCGGTAGCCGTCTACGCCGGGTGCGGCGCGGCGGCCGGGGTGCTCGTGCTGATGCTGGTGCTCGCCTCCGGGGTGGGCCTGGTGGACGGGTTCACCCTCGGCGCGTGGATCTGCGCGGGGTTGCCGGCGGTGGCGTTCTTCGGCGGGTACCTGGTGCTGGGCCGCTGGGGGCGGCCGGCCATGGTCGCCGGCACCCCGCCGCGGTACCTGCCGCTCGGGTTCCTGATCTGTTTCCTGGTGGTGCCGATGGCCTACTGCGCGTACCTGCTGATGGTCCGCGGCCTGCGCTGATGACCGATCTGGCATCCGGTCTGCGCTGCGCCGCGCAGCCGGTCGTCAGATCCACTCGGAAACCGGGGTGTCCGGACCGGTGGGATACCCCGACATCCTGAGACCCGTGTCGATCTTGCCGAAGACCGCTTGTCCCTGCGGGTCCACTGTGTTCGCCTCGGTGCCGTAGTCTCGCGCCCCGTGCGCAGTCGGTGCGCAAACCGCTTGCCGAGGGTCTGGACCGTCACGCCCCGACGTCTCTGGGAGCGGCAGGTCGAAAGGTTGGTCAGGGAATTGCAGGGATACACGTCCACCCAGGTTGAGCCGATGCCGGCAGAGGGCGGGCTTGCCGCTTCGCCCGTCAACGCCGATGCTGCCGCCGGCACGGCGACGCCTCGCTCCGAGCCAGGGTCGTCGGTCATCGCCGCCTCCCAGCAGGCCGGCCCGGGCGCGGTGGTCGCGGGTTTCGGGCTGATTGCCGTCGGCGCGGCCGGCGGTTGGCTGCTCTGGCGCAGCGGCGCGTCCGCGGCGAAGATCCAGCCCGAGGACACCACAGGTGTCTTCCTCACCCTGTTGGTCTTCGCCGCAGCGGTCGAGCGGATCCTGGAACCGTTCTCACGGTGGCTGCCAGGACGCGCCGCCGAGACCGCGTTGTCCCGGACGGTGACCGACGTGACCAGCCGGGTCGGCGGCCCCACCGAGGCCGATCTCGAGGCGGTCGCCGTGGCCACCGCCAAGGTCGCGCGGGCGAAGGCGAACCGCACCATCGTCGCGTGGGGCCTCGCCAGCGGGTTGGCCACAGTGGCGTCCAGCGCCGGCGGGTTCTACGTTCTGCACGCGGTGGCCGGAGCCGACTGGAACGGCGTGGCAGTCTGGGTCGACGCCGTCGTGACCGGTGTGATGGTCGGCAGCGGCACCAAGCCGTTGCACGATCTCATCACCCGGGCCCAGAACGGCCCGCCGTCGCCGTAACGCGCTGCCTGGCCCGCCGGTCTGGCCGGCCCGTCCTGACCCGCCGGCGGTCATGATCCACTCGGTTTCATTGAAGTCGGGGTCTTCGTTGCCGAACGCTGAACGTCCGACCGCCCCGGGCGCCTCTTGGTCCCGCGTTGCTCCAATCTTGGACACTTTCCGTTCGCGCGTAACGGAAAGTGTCCAAGATCTAGGTCGCCTTCCGGCCCGGTTGAGGTCTCGTGGACAAACTCCGTCCGAGTCGCTCGCTTGGGGCATCCACTTCCCACGGATTGACGCGGGAGCGAGCGGCCGGTCGCGCTGGGTGCGCGGATCTCGTACGCTCCCATGTGGTCTCCGCCGGTGCGGTGGTGGAGGCGATGGTCGATCACGGGGAGGTTTGCGTGAGCGCAGCACAGATCATCGCGAGGTTGGCGGCGGCGTCGCAGAAGCTGGACGAGGCGAGGGCCAAGACCGCAGCGGCAGCACAGGACGCGGCCGAGGCGCGAGCACTCGTTGCCGGTGCGCTGGAGGGTGTGGCTGCTGGTCCGCTCGTCGGCATGATCGACTCGTACCGTCAGGCGCTCGCTCAGGCGTCCCAGGGTGGTGACCCGGCCAAGCAGCACGTGCAGGAGACGATCGCCAAGGTTCGAGCGCTGGGAAACTGAACACGGGTGACCGAGCACTTCACGCCTGAGTGGGAGGACCTGCCGGCCGCGTGTCGCTGTGGATGGGTGGTGCGATCCGATAGGCTCCGTGGTATGACCGGATCGGTGAGCAAGAAGTCGTTCTCGCTTCCGCAGGACGTTGCGGAGCGCCTGGAGCGTGAGCCCAACGCCAGCGCGTACGTAGTCGACACGATCCGGGCGCGGATGCGGGCTGAGGATCTCGACGCCGAGCTCGCTCGCCGGGGCATGACCGTGACAGCGGAGGGACAGGCTCGCGCACGGGCCCAGCGCGCTCAGGTCGAGCAGGAATGGTCACCTGGTCGACGCGCCGCGCTGCGGGACCGTTCCCGCCGAGCGGCAGCGGAGATGCTCGACGGCTCGGGCAGCCAGGCTCCGGCGGCGTGACGAGTCCCGAAGCGCCGTCGGTCCGGCTGATACTGGACCGGTCCGCGCTGCTCGCCTACGTGGCCGGGTCCATGGATGTCGCCGAACCCATCCACGAGGTTGCCCACGACGGGGTCCGGTTCGGTGTGCCGGCGGTGGTAGCGGCCGAGGTGCTGGCGGTGGTGGACGATCCGGGCGATCGCGAGCTGCTGCGCCGACTGCTCGAACGTCCCGCCTGCGCGGTGTTGCCCACCTGGGGTGAGGACTGGCAGGAGTTGGCGTACTGGCGCCTCGTTACCGGTCGGGTTGACCTCGCCGCCGCCGTGATGGCTGTCCTGGAGCACGACGCCTCGGTGTTGACCAGCGAGGGCAAGGCGTACGGCGATGGCGGCGACCTTCCGGTCATCCGCTTTCCTGGCTAGAGTTTTCGACGGTTCAGCGAGTGATGCGGAACGTCTGCTCGAAGGTCGGGTAGTCGCAGACGTCCTGGTTGCACAGTTCGAAGCCACCGCTGATCAGCGCGACACCCCTGTGCAGGACCAGTCCGCCGCCTTCCACCCACGCTCGCCCGGTCACGGCTTGCGGCTCGCCGGTGCAGCTGTTGAGGGGCGCCCAGCCGGACGCGTAGGCGACCCTGTCGCCCGACCGCTGCCGGACGATCAGCTCGGTGGCGCCGGACAGGCCGGCTGGGCAGGTCACGGTGAGGGTGATGTCCACGGCGACGCCTCGTGCGACAAGGGTCGCGGAGGTGACGTCGACGCTGCTCGCCGCGCTTGCCGGCGTCGGCGCCAGCATGATGGAGAGTGACAGCCCGAGTAGTGCAATGGCGGTGATGATGCGGCGCACGACGGTCCTCCTTGCCGGAGTGGGGTGCTTACCTGCCGTCACCCTAGCCCTCACCAGCCATGAGGCGCATCAATCACACTCGATGACGACGACCGGGATCTCGCGGTCGGTCTCCTTCGCGTAGCGGGCGTACGTCGGGAAGACCTTCGTCATCACCGGCCACAGCCGGACGCGCTCCTCGCCGGTCGCGGTCCGGGCTCGACCCGTGATCCGCTCCGCGCCGACCTGGATCTCCACCGCCGGGTCGGCGCTCAGGTTCAGGTACCAGGCGGGGTGCGTGGCCGCGCCGCCGTTGGACGCCACCAGCAGGTAGTTGTCGCCGTCGCGCCCGTACATCAGGGCCGTGCGGCGCAGCGTGCCCGACCGGCGTCCGCGGGTGGTGAGCAGCAGCGAGGGTACGCCGTGGAAGGTGCCCCCGTCGGCGCCGTCGGTCCGCACGTAGCGCCGGATGTGGCTGGCGACCCAGCCGACCGGGCTGTCCTCGACCGTCTCGTGCTGCTCGTGTGTGGTCACGCCATCGCCTTCATCGTCGAGTCGAACGGACGCATCGACCATACGTCGGGGTCAGCGCGCTCGGGACGATCAGCCGCGTGAGCGCGGCAGGCAGCACTTCTTGTACTTGGCGCCGGACCCGCACCAGCAGGTGTCGTTGCGGCCGGGCGGCCAGGCGGTTACGCCGGCCTCGTCGAGGCTGTCGGCGTACTCGTCGAGCGTTTCCTCGCTGGTGGGGTCGCTTCCGGTGCGTTCGGCGAAGGCGGCCAGGCCGGCGGCCGTGCCGACGACCACCCCCAGGTCGATGCCGCCCATCCCGGAGGCGTCGACGAGGGCGCGTTCGAGCTGGGCGCGGTGCTCGTCCCAGGTGGCGGGGAAGCTGTCGACGAGGGTGGGCCAGCGCAGCAGCAGCGCGGTGAACTCCGCCTTCGGCCAGAACAGCAGCGTCGCCGGGCCGTCGTCGAGGGCGTCGAGCGCGTGGGTGCTCGCGGCGCGCAGCCGGTCGGCGAGGTTGTCGTACTCGTCGTGGGGTAGGCCCTGCTCTTCGCGCAGGTCGTGCCGCTGCTGGGCCAGGCCGTAGAGCATGGCGGCAGCCTCGTCCTGGGCGTCCTCGGACGCGTACTGCTGGGTCCGGGTCCGTTCCAGGATGGCGTCCAGCGCCTCGGTGAGCCATGCCAACGCCGTGTCGGCGTGGCCGGACTCGGCCAGCTCGTCGATCAGGTACGTGGCCGCGGGGTCGGTCTCCAACAGCGGACGCAGTGCGGTCAGGTCGGCCATGCCCTCGTCGGTGCGCCCGAGGCGCAGCAGCAGGCCGCCACGCACCGCTCGCGGGTACGCGTTGTCGTCCGGCTGCTCGGCGATGGCGCGGGTGGCCAGGGCGAGCGCGTCGGCCAGGTCACCGGCCTGTTCCAGGATGTCCACGGCGACCAGCAGGGCGTACCCGGTGTCGTGGGGGTCCGCGACGCGCCCCTCGTCGACGGCGCCCACCAGTTCGGCGACGAGCGCGGCCGGGTCGAAGCTCTTGAGGCCCAGGGAGCCGATCTCTTCGATGCGGTCGGCGGTAAGCAACTCGGACATGGGCGCATCCTGAAAGACGACGGTCGGTGGGTGGGGGAGCGGCCAGCGTACTCCTGGACAGGGAGCAGCCCGGGCGGCGAACCGCCCGGGCTGCGACGCGAACTTTCAGCGGGTCGCCGGCATGGTGGCGAACTCGCCGGCTAGCTCCGACTCGACGATCGTCGTGGCGGACGGCCGGCGACCGGCCGACGGCCGCCGGGCGGACGGGACGGCGAGGGCCGCGAGCGCGGCGGCCAGGGCGATCGCCGTGAGGACGAGAAACCCCATGGTGAAGCCGGCCTCCCGGGGCAGGCCGTTGGCCTGCGGGTTGGCGGTGATCACGCCGCTGACCACGGCGGCGCCGATCGCGCCGCCGATGGTGCGGATGTTGGCGTTCATGCCGGTCGCCACGCCGGTCTGGCTGGCGGGCACGCTGGCGACGATCAGGTTGGCCATCGACGCGAAGGCCAGGCCGATGCCGAGGCCGACCAGGCCACCGGCGATGGCGACCTCCCAGCGGGTGTCGTGCGCGGTGGCGAGCATCGCGGAGGCGGCCACGTTGAAGGTGGCACCGGTGGCGAGCTGCGCCTTGGCGCTGAAGACGGCCTGGAGCCGCCCGGCGACGAGGCCGGCGACGAACATCGCGACGAGCATCGGCAGCATGAGCAGACCGGCCTGGCTGATGCTGGCGCCGAAGCCGTAGCCGGCGATGGTCGGGGTCTGCAGGAACTGGGGAAGGAACGCGTACACGGAGAACATCGACGCGCCGTAGAGCAGGGCGACCAGGTTGGTGGTCCAGACGCCGGGCAGGCGCATCATCCGCATGTCGATCAGCGGGTTGGCCGAGCGCACCTCGGCGACCAGCCAACCGGCCAGCAGCACCACTGCCAGCGCCAGCAGACCGAGCACCCGGGTGGAGGTCCAGCCCCAGGTGGCGCCCTGGCTGATCGGCAGCAGCAGCGCGACCAGCCAGCCGGAGAGCAGCAGTGTGGCGCGCCAGTCGATGCGACCGGGGGTACGGACCGGCGACTCGGGCACGAACAGGTGCGCGGCCACGGCGGTCAGCCCGACCACGACCATCGGGATCCAGAACAGCCAGCGGTAGTCCAGCGTGCTGACGATCGGGCCGGCCAGCACGATGCCCAGGCCACCGCCGACGGCGACGATGGCCGAGATGGCGGCCACCGCGGTGGAGACCCGTGCGGCCGGGAACTCGTCGCGGATGATGCCGAACGACAGCGGGAAGACCGCTCCGCCGATGCCCTGGACGACCCGGGCGAGGATGAGCACGCCGATGTTCGGCGCGATGGCGGCCAGCAGGCAGCCGAGGGCGAGGGCGGCGAGCGAGACGACGAGCATCCGCTCCTTGCCGACCATGTCGCCGACGCGTCCGAGGATCGGCGTGAAGATCGACGCGCTGAGCAGGTAGGCGGTCAGGACCCAGGTCACTGTGTTCTGGGAGGTGTGCAGGTCCTGTTGGATGGTCGGCAGCACCGGGGTGATCAGCGACTGGAGCATCGCGAAGAACCCGGCGCCGGCCGCGAGCACGGTGAAGGTGAGCCGACGCGAGCCGCGTCGGGAGGTCACTGCCACGAGAGAGAACTCCCTGATTACGTACGGGAATGAAGGCTTGTCGCCCGTCGTCTACGACGGGGTGGTCTGTCGGGGTCCGGGCGATCGGGGTGGCCAGGCGGCGATCGGGCGGGTCCCGAGGTAAGGTAACCGGAGGCAGGCCTCCGGGATTCCGGAGGGGTGCCTCCACTAAGCTAGCGGAGGGTCTCCTCCGGATGCAACCAGGGTGAGGTGACGCACGTCATGACCGGTGCGGGGCAGGCGCCCGAGGTCTTCGCCCAGCGGCCCAAGCGGGCCGACGCGCGGCGTAACTACGACGCCCTGATCGCGGCGGCCCGCGAGGCGTTCGCCGAGCACGGCGCCGCCGCCTCCCTGGAGGACGTGGCCCGTCGGGCCGGCGTGGGCATCGGCACGCTCTACCGCAACTTCCCGACCCGCCGGCACCTGTTCGAGGCCGTCTACGTCGAGGAGGTCCGGGCTCTCTGCCACTCCGCCGAGGGCCTGGCCGAGCTGCCACCCTGGGACGCGTTCGTCGCCTGGCTGCACCGCTTCGTCGCGTACGTCGCCACCAAGCGGGCGCTCGCCGAGCAGTTGTTGCACGACTCCGAGATCTTCGCCAGCTGCCGCACGGAGATCTTCTCCGCCGGTGAGCCGCTGATGCGTCGCGGACAGGCCGCCGGTGTGGTCCGTGACGACATCGGCTTCGACGACGTGGTGCGGCTGATCAGTGGCCTCACCATGGCCCAGTTCCCCTCACCCGAGCAGCGCGACCGGGTGCTCGGCGTGGCCCTGGACGGCCTGCGCCCGCCGGCCACGCCGCGCTGACGCCCCGTCCGACCCGGTCAGCGGTCGACCAGCAGCAGCCACTCGTCGTCGAGGCGTTCCACAGTCGTGCCCGCCGGCCAGCGGTGACCACTGTCGGCCACCGCCCGGGCCTGCTCGACCTGCGGTGGCCGGCTGAACTGTGTGTCACGGAAGCTGACCATGCCGTGGAACCGGGCCCGGCCGAAGTTCGCGGCGTCGACGAAGCGGGCCCGGTCGAACAGCGCCTCCGCGCCGAACGCCGTCCAGCGGAACAGCGCCATGTTCGTGAAACGGACCGAGTGAAAGGTGGCCGACCGGCCGAACTCGGTGTGCTCCATCGACAGGGCGCCGTCGAAGACGGCCCCCCGGAAGGTGGCGGCGTCCTCGAAGCGGGTGGCGTCGAAGCTGGTCGGCTGGCCGAAGGTCACCCGGCGAAACGAGGTCGGGCCGGTGAAGCTGGCTCGCCGGCAGGACAGGCCGCCGGGAAGGGCGGCGCCGTCGAAGCTGGCCCCACCGCCGACGCGAACGTCGTCGAGGATGACCTCGCCGTCGGCCGCGAGCCCCTCGAAGACCACCTCGTCGAGGGTCGCCGCCCCGAGTAGCAGACGCCCCCGCGCCGTCGCGCCCGCGAAGGTGGTCGTACCGGTGAACACCGCCTCGGTGAAGTTCGCGTCGACGAGCGTGCAGCCGGCGGCGTCGAAGTCGATGAGCGCGGCGCCGGCCAGGTCGAGCCTCAGCTCCGGCCAGTGCGCCGCGTCGTCCGCGCGCAGGTGTCGGGTCAGCACCCGCTGCGCGCTGCGCCGGACCTCCGTCTCGCGCGGCTCGCCGTCGGGCGCCGGCATCCGCAGGTACGCGCAGAGCACCGCCGCGATCGTCGGGCGCTGCCCCGGGTTGTCCTGACCGAGGCGCTCCAGCGCGTGCAGGCCGCCGAGGCGTACCGCCGCGCTGTCGTTGCCGAGCAGCTCGACAGCCCGGGTGTAGAGCTCGGTCAGTCGACGCTCCGCCGCGTCGTGCTCGGCGGCCCCGGACTGCCGGTCCTGGTGGCGCTGTGCGGCCTCGGCCACCGCCTCGGCGTGCGCCTGCACCCGGTCCCGGTGCACCTGGTCCCGTGCGGCGACGCTCTCCTGGTGCCGCTGCGCGCGTTCGGTGATCCACTGGCGGCGGGCGGCGAGCAGCAGCGCGAGCCCGCCGCCAGTGCCGGCGACGACGGTCAGGCCGGTGCGGATCGCGTCGATGCGCAGCGTGGCGCGGGTGTCCGGTTGGCTGGCCCGGTCGGCTTCGGTGAGTAGCAGGTCCAGCACCAGCCAGCCCAGGGCGATGGCGACCAGCAGGCCGACCAGGACCAGCCACCACGGCATCACCCGCAGCTCGCGCTCGGTGGGTTCGTCGACGGCCACGGCCACAGCATGCCAGCCACCGTCGGTGTCCGATATGGAGCGTGGCGGTATGCCCGTTTACGCCTCCGTCGGAACAACGGGTTACCGGCGCGTAACAAGTCATTGACGTTTCTGAATTGTTGCGGGGATGATCGTCGCACGGTCGACCGGACACCCCCACCCACCTGCCCGGTTCGCCGGGTGCCTCCCCCCGGAGGTGCAGCGATGCTGCTCCGAAAGACCGCCCTCGTCCTGGCCCTCGCCACCGCCGCGCTGCTCGCGTCCACCACCACAGCGACCGCCGCCCCCGCCGAACCCGCCCCGGCCACCGCCGCCCCCACGACACCCTTCGCCGCCTCGGGGGCCAACCCCGTCATCGTGGTCGGCGGGCTCAGCGGCATCGCCGTCGCGTACGAGCCGATCGCCGCCCGCCTGCGCGCCGACGGCTACCGCGCCTTCATCTACCAGCTGCCCGGGCTGGGCCTCGGTGACATCCCCACCTCGGCCCGCGCGTTCGCCGGCTACGTCAACCAGGTCCGCGCCAGCACCGGCGCGGCGAGCGTGGACGTCGTCGCCCACTCCGAAGGGGGCCTGGTCAGCCGGTACTACCTCAAGCGGCTCGGCGGCACCGCCACCGTCGGTCGGTACGTGAGCCTGGGCACACCGCAGTACGGCACGTACGTCGCCAACATCGTGGCGTTCCTGGGTCTGGGCAGCTGCGCCGGCGTCGTGGCCTGCCAACAGATGACCATCGGCTCGGCGTTCCTCGCCGACCTCAACGCCGGCGACGACACCCCGGGCGCGGTGCGCTACACCACCATCCGCACCCTGCAGGACGAGTTGGTCCGGCCGACCGGGAACGCCGCCGTCAACGACGGTGCGACGAACGTGCTGGTCCAGGCGTACTGCCCGCTGCGGGTGGTGGGGCACCTCGGCCTGGTGCTCGACGGCACGGCGTACACCATCGTGCGCGGCGCCCTGGTCGACGGCCCGGTGCGACCCAACTGCCTCGCGCTCTGACCCGGTGCGGTGCGGTGGTCCCGGAGGGGACCGCCGCACCGCACCCGCGACGCTGAGTGTCGGGTGCGCGACGATCCCGCCAAACGGTGTGGCAGACATCAGACGTCCTCGATAGCCTGCTCCGGCTGTCCATCCCCGACAGTGGACGCCATCCTCCGAGAAGGAGCAGCGCTCATGACCGAGCCGCCCACAGTGCCGCCGGAGAACACCCCGCCGACCGTGCCGCAGCTCGACGTCCGGGCCGCCCAACCGCCGTCGGCCGACACCCCGCCGCCCACCGGCGGGTTCGCCGACCGCCCACCGGGCTACCCCAGCGCGCTGGTCTGGCTGCGCGCCGGGATCCTGCGGGACTGGCGCGGCGTGCTCGGCGCGTTCCTCGCCACCTGGTTCTACCTGCCGGTCGCGCTGCTCCTGGCGGTCTGGGGCGGTCTCACGTTCGGCATCGTCGGGCTCTTCGCCGTCGGGACCGGCGCCGACGACCAGGTGCCCCAGGTGCTGCGCGACGCCCCGCTGATCGGCTCCCTGGTCGAGGCGTTCCTGACCCGCTCCGGCGGGTTGCTCGGCGGCGTCGCCGGCTTCGCCATCGGCTTCCTGGTCGGCTTCCTCGCCGTGCTGGCCCTGCCCTGGATGGGCGTCGCCGACGAGCCCTTCGCGCTGCTCACCGGCCTGATCGGCACCGTCGTCGCGGCGGCGCTGATCGGGGTCCTCTACACGCTCTACCGGGTGCTGCTCGAACCCCGCCTGCTTGTCGTCTCAGGCGCGCGCCAGCCCAGCCGCCGCGAGTACGCGCGGCTGCGCCCCATCCTCGACGACTGCGCCCGACGACTCGGTCTGCCCAGCGTGCCCCGGCTGCTCATGGAGGACGACCCGGTCCTGAGCAACGCCCGCACGTACGCCCGACACGTGGTGGTCACCACCGCAGTGCTGACCGAACCGGACGACGAGGTGGCCGCGCTGCTCAGCCACGAGCTGGTGCACTGGCGCACCGGGGACGAGATCACCAGCGCCTTCGTCCGCGGTGTCGGCCTGCCGCTGACCCTCACGCACGCCCTGCCGACCTGGCTGATGCGGACGTTCCCACACCCGGGCACCAACTTCGTGGTCTTCGTGTTCTTCTGGCCGGTGCTGCTCACCATGCGGTACGTGGTGCTGCCGCTGCACGCCCGTGACGTGCGGGCGGCCGAGTACCGGGCCGACCTCGGCGCCGTGCTCACCGGGCACGTCGACGGGTTGCGGCGCATCCTGGAACGGCGGCTGTCCTTCGAGACCGGCCGCAGCGGCTGGGACGAGGCGGTCTGCGCCACCCACCCGCCGCACGAGCTGCGGCTCGACGCGCTGGAGCGGGCGTCGCTGGCCGGTGCGCCCGACCTCGTCACCGTCGACCGGCTGTTCAACTCCGCCGGTCCGGTCGGCACCCGCCGCACCTGGCTGCTGGTCGGCGCCCTCACAGTGGCCGCCTGCCTCGGCACCAGCGGACTCGGCGTGGTGCAGTGGGCGTTCTTCCGGCCCGAGGCGGCGATCGACGGCTACTTCTCCGCGCTCGCCGACCGGGACAGCGACGCCGCCCTCGGCTACCTGACCGACCAGGGCAGCGACACCGACACCAAGCTGCTCGCTCAACTGCTGCGCGGCAAGGGCTACCAACCACCGACCGACGTCGAGATCAGCTCGCTGGAGCGCGACGGCGACAGCGCCACCGCCACAGTGGCGTACCGGCTGGGTGACACGCGGGAGACCACCACCCTCACCCTGCGCCGCGAGGACGAGACCACCGCCGGGCTGTTCCACGGCTGGCGGTTGAGCGGCGGGCCGACCCCGCTCAACGCCGCGATCGCCGACCCCGGGGTACGGCTCAACGGGGTGGAGCTGCCGGTCGCCACCGAGGGTGCCCCGCTGGTCCTGCTGCCCGGCGGCTACACCGCTACCGGCCCGTCCAGTGCGCTCAGCGAGACGCCGAGCACGACCATGCTGGTCGGCCCGGGGGAGACCGCCGCCGTCCTGCAACTGGCGCCGGTGCTCAAGCCGGCGGCGACCGAGGCCGTCGAGGCGCAGGTACGCGCCTGGTTGGACGAGTGCGTCAAGCAGACCGTCGCCGCTCCGCCGGGCTGCCCGTTCCGCTACTACGGCGGCTCCACCCAGAAGATCACCTGGAAGATCCTGGAGTACCCGAAACTCGCCGTCGAACTCACCGGCCCGGCCAGCGCCCAGGTCTCCACCCCGACCGAGACCCAGGGCAGGGTGGAGGCCAGTGGCACTACCACCTACTTCGGCGGCAGCTCACCGTTCAAGGACGACAACGCGTTCACCGTCACGGGCGTCGCCACCGCCGACGGGGACAACGTGACCTTCCGACCCGCCGCCGACTGACCGGGAGACAGACAGTGACCGACAGCGACACCGCAGCCCGGCTGCCCGTCCGGCTGACCATCAACCCCCGGCAGCGGCAGCCTCCGTCGGTCGACCTGCTGACCTGGATCCACCGCCGCCCCGAGTACCGGCCGGGAGTCCGTCCGGCCGGCGGCGGCGGTGGCCGGCCGGGCTTCAGCGACGCAGTGATCATCGCGGTGCTGGCCCAGGGGCTGCTCCCGGGGCTGTTCAACCTCTTGCAGTCCTGGGTGGACCAACAGCGCACCGAGGCCAGCATCCGGATCCAGACCGGGGACACCGAGGTGGAGTTGCAGGTGAGCGGTCGGACCGACTCCGCTCGCCTGCTGGCCCAGGCGACCGAGGCGCTACGCGCCGCCCGGGAGCCCGGTCCGGAGCGGGGTTCGGAGCCCGGCCCGGACGCCGCCGGATGACCCGACGGCGTCCGGAGCGGTGGGTCAGCTCGCCTTGGCGAGCGCCTCGAACTCGTCGTCGGTGAGCCGCACGTCGGCCGCGCCGACGTTCTCCTCCAGGTGCGCCACCGAGGACGTGCCAGGGATCGGCAGCATCACCGGCGAGCGGCGCAGCAGCCAGGCCAACGCGAGCTGCGCGGGTGACGCGCCGTGCGCGGTGGAGATGGCGTCCAGCGGGCCACCCGGGCGGGCCAGCTCACCGGTGGCGATCGGGAACCACGGGATGAACGCGAGGTCGTTGCGCTCGCAGAACTCCAGCACGTCCTCGGCGCTGCGGTTGGCGAGGTTGTACAGGTTCTGCACCGACGCGATCGTGGTGATCGCCCGGGACTCCCCGATCTGCGCGACGCTCACCTCGGACAGCCCGATGTGCTGGATCTTGCCTTCCTCCCGCAGCAGGGCCAGCTCACCGAGCTGGTCGGCGAGCGGCACCAACGGGTCGATCCGGTGCAGCTGGTACAGCGGGATGCTGTCCAGGCCGAGGTGACGCAGGCTCAGCTCGCACTGCTGGCGCAGGTACTCCGGGCGGCCCAGCGCCCGCCAGTCGCCGGGGCCGGAGCGGCTCAGCCCGGCCTTGGTCGCGATCACCAGGTCGTCGGCGTACGGGTGCAGCGCCTCCCGGATCAGCAACTCCGACACGAACGGCCCGTACGAGTCGGCCGTGTCGATGAACGTCACGCCCAGCTCGACCGCACGGCGCAGCACGCGAACCGCCTCGGCCGGGTCCTTCGGGTCACCCCAGACACCCGGGCCGGTGATCTGCATTGCCCCGTAGCCGAGCCGGTTGACCGTGACGTCGCCGCCGATCCGGTACGTGCCGGACGCCTTCGCGGGCTGCTCACTGATATTTGTCGCCATTGCCCGATCCCCAATCGTCTCGTCGTGGCGAGCGTGGACAGCGCGGGCGTGAAGAGCCCACCCGCCACCGATGGATCATCCCCCGGAACCTCGCCGCCATGCCGCCGGTCGGCCGAGTGTGGGCGCGGACACGCCGTCAGCGCGCCGAACCGAGTTGCCGGGAAGCGCCCGGTACGACCGGGGTGTCCGTGCGACGCTGGCCGGAGCCGGTGCGTTCCGGCGCGACGGCGGAGGGAGCACCCATGGGAGTGCCACAGGTCAACTTCGCGCTCGACACGTACGAGTGCATCGTGATCTATCCCGGCGCGGCCGGGCGGGCCCTGCCCGCGGAGACCGTGCAGCGGTTGCAGGCCGAGCACGCCGAACACATGCAGGCGTTGCAGCGACGCCGCATCGTCCTGGTCGCCGGCTCGGTGGACGGGCCGGCGCGCGAGCCGGATCCGCCGATCGGCTTCGGGCTGGCCCGCACCGGCAGCGTCGACGATGTCCGCAGCGTCCTGGAGGCCGACCCGGCGGTGCAGGCCGGGCTCTACCGGGTGGAGGTGCTGACCTTCCTCTGCCCGGCCGGTTCCCTGGAGTTCCCGCTGGTCAAGGCGGGCAGCTGAGCCGCCGGTCCATCGGTGGCTGTCGTGATGATGACGGCGCTCGCCCGCCTGCCGGTGTTACGGTCGCGCCCAGCGCGGGCCGCCGCCGGGGCGTACCCGGTGTCGTGGGTCGGCCCCGGTCGAGGAGTCGCCATGCTCTCCGCCGCCACCCCCGATGTCGCCTCCGCCGCCGCCCGACTGCGTGCCCTGCTCGGCGACCGGCTGCACGAGCCGGGCGATCCGGGTTACGCCACCACCACCCGGCTCTGGAACGGCGCTGTGGCGCGCACGCCCGCGCTGGTCGCCAGGTGCCAGGATTCCGACGAGGTGGCCGAGGCGGTCCGCATCGCCAACCGGTGCCACCTGCCCCTCTCGGTCCGCTCCGGAGGGCACGACTGGGCCGGTCGGGCGCTGCGCGACGGCGCTCTGGCGCTCGACCTGACCGGGCTGCGCGCCGTTCGGGTCGATCCGGACGCGGCCTCGGTGACCATCGGCGGCGGCACCACGGCGGCCGAGCTGCTCGCCGCCGCCCGCCCGTACGACCTGGTGGTCCCCACCGGCGTGGTCGGCGCCGTGGGGATGGCCGGGCTCACCCTCGCCGGCGGGTACGGCCCGCTGTGCGGCCGGTTCGGTCTGGCAGTGGACAGTCTGCTCGGCGCGGAGGTGGTTCTCGCCGACGGCCGCCGGGTCACCGCCGACCCCCGGCACGACGCCGAGCTGTACTGGGCGCTGCGCGGCGGCGGTGGCAACCTCGGCATCGTCACCGAGCTGCGCTTCCGCGCGCACCGGCTGCCCGGCGTGCTGGCCGGCATGATCATGTTCGCGCTCTCCGAGGCACCGGCCGTGCTGCGCGGCTACGGCGCACTGGTCGCCGAGGCGCCGGACGAGCTGACCGTGATGGCCGGCTTCCTGCCCGGCCCGGCCGGCGAGCCGGTGATTTTCGTCTGCCCGTTCTACAGCGGTCCCGACCTGGACGCCGGGTCGCCGTGGATGGACCGGCTGCGCGCGCTGGGCACCCCGCTGGTCGACCAGATCGGCCCGATGCCGTACGCGGACGCGCTGCGGATGTTCGACGGTGGGATGGTCGACGGCAACCACTATCTGCTGCGGACCCGGTGGTTGCCCACGCTCACCGACGGCGCGGTGGACACGCTCGTCGACGCGGCCCGGCAGGTCACCTCACCGTTCTCCGCGCTGGCCGTGCACCACTTCCACGGCGCGGCCACCCGGGTCCGACCCGCCGACACGGCGTTCGGGCTGCGCACCGATCACCTGATGGCCGAGATCATCGCGGTGTGGGCGCCCGGCGACCAGGCCGGTCCGCACCGCGAGTGGGCCGAGCGGACCTCTGCGGCGCTCGCCCCGCAGGCCCTGCCCGGTGGTTACCCCAACCTGCTCGCCCCGGAGGAGACCGACCGGGTCCGGCTCGCCTACGGCGCGAACTGGGCGCGGCTGCGCCACGCCAAGCGCCGCTACGACCCCCGCTACCTGCTGCACGCGGTGCCCACCCTGCCACCCCCGGAGCGCCCGCGGTGAGCCGCCGCCGGGAGCACCCCGACAGCGCACGCCAACAGAGGCGTACGATTCCCGGCGCGCGGTCGCTGATGCCCGTCGCCACAACGTTCCCGGTGCGGTTCCGCCCGCCGGCCCGACGCGCACCGCGCGTCGTTGGACACCTGTTCCACTGCCTGCAAGGGGTCGGCCCCGAGTCCGACCTGAAGGAGAGACTAGCCTGATGGGCGTGACACGCCGCGCGAAGATCGTCTGCACTCTTGGTCCCGCCACCTCGTCCCCGGAGCGCATCCGGGGTCTCGTCGAGGCCGGCATGAACGTGGCGAGGCTCAACTTCAGCCACGGCAGCCACGCCGACCACGAGGCGGTCTACCGACTGGTCCGGGAGGCGTCGGAGGCGACGGGTAAGCCGGTCGCCGTCCTCGCCGACCTGCAAGGCCCCAAGATCCGGCTCGGTCGGTTCGCCGACGGCCCGCACGAGTGGCGCACCGGTGACTCGGTCGTGATCACCGGCGACGACGTGATCGGCACCAAGGAGCGGGTCTCCTGCACCTACACGAAGCTGCCCCACGAGGTGAAGCCCGGCGACCGGCTGCTGATCGACGACGGCCGGGTCGCCGTCGAGGTCACCGACGTCACCGGCAACGACATCCGCTGCCTCGTCACCGAGGGTGGCCCGGTCTCCAACAACAAGGGCGTGTCGCTGCCCAACGTGGCGGTCAGCGTGCCCGCCATGTCGGACAAGGACGCCGAGGACCTGCGCTTCTCCCTGGGTCTCGGCGTCGACCTGGTCGCGCTCTCCTTCGTCCGCTCCGCCGAGGACATCAAGCTCGTCCACAACATCATGGCCGAGGAGGGCGTGTTCCGGCCGGTGCTCGCCAAGGTCGAGAAGCCGGAGGCGGTGGAGCACCTGGAGGCCATCGTGCTGGCCTTCGACGGCGTCATGGTCGCCCGCGGCGACCTCGGCGTCGAGATGCCGCTGGACGAGGTCCCGCTGGTGCAGAAGCGCGCCGTGCAGCTGTGCCGGGAGAACGCCAAGCCCGTCATCGTGGCCACCCAGATGCTCGACTCCATGATCGAGAACTCCCGCCCCACCCGGGCGGAGGCCTCCGACGTCGCCAACGCGGTGCTCGACGGCGCGGACGCGGTGATGCTCTCCGGCGAGACCAGCGTCGGCAAGTACCCGGTGCTCACCGTCAGCACCATGGCCAAGATCGTGACGACCACCGAGGCCGGTTCCATCGGCGTGCCGCGGTTGCAGCACGACCCGCGTACCCACGGTGGCGCCCTCACCGTCGCCGCCTCGTCGATCGCCCGGGCCATCAACGCCAAGGCGCTCGTCGCCTTCTCGCAGACCGGCGACACCGTGCGACGGCTGTCCCGCCTGCACTGCGACCTGCCGCTGCTGGCCTTCACGCCGGTCCCCGAGGTGCGCGACCAGCTCGCCCTCACCTGGGGCGTGGAGACCTTCCTGATGCCGTTCGTGCAGCACACCGACGACATGTTCCGCCAGGTCGACCAGGCGCTGCTCGGCCTCGACCGGGCCAACCCCGGTGACTACGTGGTGATCGTCGCGGGTAGCCCGCCCGGCACCCCCGGCTCGACCAACACGCTGCGCGTACACCAGCTCGGCTCGCTGGTCGACGCCGCGTCGGCGCGGGCCCTGCAGTGAGCGACGGTCGGGTCGCGGTCGGCCAGGCGGCGGTGGACCAGCTGCTGGAAGTGCTGGACCTCGACCCGACCGGGGAGATGACCTTCCGGGGGATGAGCCCCCCGGTCGGTCCACAACGGGTGTACGGCGGCCAGGTCGCCGGTCAGGCCCTGGTCGCCGCCGGCCGCACCGTCGACCCGGAGCGGTTCGTGCACTCGCTGCACGGCTACTTCGTCCGCCCCGGCGACCCGGTCGAACCGATCGCGTACGAGGTGGAGAACATCCGCGACGGCCGGTCCTTCTCGGTCCGCCGCGCGGTCGCCCTCCAGCACGGCAAGCCGATCTTCTTCATGTCGGCGTCGTTCCAGCGGGCCGAGGAGGGGCTGGACCACCAGGCCCCGGCCCCGCTGGACGTGCCCCCGCCGCAGGAGGTGCCGACGATGACCGACCGGCTCTCCCGCTACCCGGAGCGGCTGGGCATCTGGGGCCAGATCCCACGACCGATCGACGTGCGCTACGTGGGCGAGCCCGGCTGGGTCCGCCCCGGCGACCGGCCCGCCGACCCGCACCAGCGCGTCTGGATGCGCATCGACGGCAAACTGCCCGACGACCCCCTGCTGCACGCCTGCGCGCTCACCTACGCCTCGGACCTCACCCTGCTGGACTCGGTGCTCTCCGCGCACGGCGAGGTGTGGGGGCCGGGCGGGTTGGTCGGCGCGAGCCTGGACCACGCGCTGTGGTTCCACAGGCCGTTCCGGGCCGACGAGTGGTTCCTCTACGACTGCCTCAGCCCGTCGGCGTCCGGCGCGCGTGGGCTGGCCACCGGCCGGATGTTCACCACTGACGGCCAGCAGATCGCCAGCGCCGTCCAGGAAGGTCTGCTGCGCCGCGTCGGCGCCTGACGTTGCCGCTCGTCCCCGCCAGGCAACTGGCGGGGATGACGTGGTTCAGGGCTGGTAGATGGCTTCGCCGGCGATCTCGATCTGCACCGTCTTGCCGACCAGCACCCCGCCGCTCTCCAGGACGACATTCCAGAGCAGGCCGTAGTCCTCACGGTTCATCTCGGCCGTCGCGCTGAATCCGAAGATGTTCTGCCCGTACGGATCCTGACGAGCGCCACCAAAATTCACCTCCAGGTCGACGGCCCGGGTGATCCCCTTCACGGTCAACTCACCGGTAAGAACGAATCGCCCGGGAATACCGTCGGACTGCGGCGGAACAATGTGACTTCGGCCTCGTCCGCCCAACCGGTGGTTGCGCAGACGCGCCCACTGGAATATGGGGTCCTCGTTGCCCTGCCACCTAATGCCCGTGCTTCGATATTCGAGGGTGGGAAAACGCTCGACGTCGAGGAAGTCGGCACTCTTCAGATGCGTGTCCCGGTCGACACTTCCGGTGGTGATGCTGGCCGACATGATGGTGGCCGTCACCGAGGACAGCAGCGGGTCCTCCGCCACGAAAATCTCCGCCGTGGCCTCGGCGAACTCGCCGCGCACCGGGCTCACCATCATGTGCCGGGACAGGAAACCGATCCGCTTGTGCGCCTGATCGAGAAGATAGGAGCCGGCCACCGGGATGGTCATGCCGTCCCAGGTGCGTGTGGCGATATCGGTCATCGTGTTGCCTTCCCCCCGAGCACACCCGGGTGTTTATCAATATGTTGCTCGCGGCCGGGTAAACGGCCGGACATTCGTACTCCCGCCCAGCATAGGGACGCTCCGGACCGGCATTTCGGCCGCCACCGTACGGTGGATCATGACGTACTTCACCATTCCCTGCCGGCGGCCGTTCATCGGTCCCGGCTGGCGACCCGGACGGGCGTCAGCGGCGCTACTTCCCATCGATGCGTGGCCGATCGGCCGAGGGTCGCCCGCCCGCCCGGCTGACCAGCGACTAACCTTGCCGACATGCGCCTCTCCGCTCGGGTCGACTATGCCCTCCGCGCGGCCGCCGAGCTTGCCGCGACGGCCAGCGGCCCCGGGCGCGGCCGGCCGGTGACGGCCGACCAGATCGCCCGCGCCCAGGAGATCCCGCCGAAGTTCCTGGAGAGCATCCTTCTGCAGCTGCGCCGGGGCGGCATCGTGCACGCTCAGCGTGGCCCGGAGGGCGGCTACTGGCTGGCCCGCCCCGCCGGGGAGATCTCCCTCGCCGAGGTCATCCGGGTGATCGACGGGCCTCTCGCCCACGTACGCGGGCAACGCCCCGAGCAGCTCGGCTACCACGGCCCGGCCCACGCCCTCCAGGAGGTCTGGATCGCGCTACGGGCAAGCGAGCGGGAGATCCTGGAGCTGGTCAGCGTCGCCGACGTGGCCGCCGGCACCCTGCCCGCACGGGTCACCGAGCTGGCCGCCGACCCACGCGCCTGGATCTGAGCGCCGGCTCGCCTCCCGGCTCCACGTCACCTGGTCGCTGCCTTCTTCGCCTGGATCTGCACGCCGGCTAGGTTCCGCCGCTCGGTTCCCGGCCTCGCGCCACGGGCCGCCGACCCGGCGCACCGCCCGGCGCGTCCCATCCACCGATCGGGGGCTTGACCCCGGCTGCCCCATCCCGCATTGTCGACCAAGTCGATAGGAGATGCCGAAAAGTCTGGGGGCGCTCGTGCGCAAGCTGTTGGTCCTCGCTCTGGTCGGGCTCGTCGCGCAACTGATCGATGGTTCGCTCGGCATGGCATACGGCTTGACCTCGTCCACTCTGCTGCTGGTCGCCGGAGTCGCCCCGGCCGCCGCCTCGGCATCGGTGCACCTGGCCGAGATCGGCACCACGCTCGCCGCCGGGGTCGCGCACTGGCGGTTCGGCAACGTCGACTGGCGGGTGGTGACCCGCATCGCCCTACCCGGCGCTGTCGGCGCCTTCGCCGGCGCCACACTGCTCAGCTCGATCTCCACCGAGGCCGCCGCACCGTGGATGGCCGGCATTCTCTTCACGCTCGGCGCGTACCTCCTGATCCGCTTCGCCAGGCCACTGCGCACCGACCGGGTCGGCGGACGGCTCCGCAGTCGTTTCCTCGGCCCCCTGGGCCTGGTCGCCGGCTTCGTCGACGCGACCGGTGGCGGCGGATGGGGCCCGGTGGCCACCCCCGCGCTGCTGGTCTCCGGCCGCATGGAACCCCGCAAGGTGATCGGCTCGGTCGACACCTCCGAGTTCGTCGTGGCCGGCGCGGCCAGCATCGGCTTCCTGATCGGGCTGGGCTCGGAGGGATTCCTGCTCCCCACCGTCGCCGCACTGCTCATCGGCGGGCTCATCGCCGCCCCGCTGGCCGCCTGGCTGGTCCGAATCGTGCCCGCCCAACTGCTCGGCGCGGCAGTCGGCGGCGTGATCGTGCTGACCAACGCCCGCACCCTGATCCGCTCCGCCGAACTGGACGGTCCGGCCCGCCCCGCCCTGTACGCCCTGCTCGCCGCCGGCTGGCTGGCCGCCCTGGTGTTTGCCGTACGCGCCCTACGCCGTACCCGCCGCGCCCGCGCCGAGGCCGCCGAAGCCGCCGCTGCTCCCGCCGCCGCTGCCGGTGTGCCCGCCGAGGCGTCCGACGCCGCGTCCGCCGGCGAGGTGCCGGCCGATCTGGCCACCACCGGTACGGCCACCCCACGCTGAACCCCGGTTGCGCCCACCCGCCGATGCCGGGTTAGGGCGTGAGCAGGGTGTCGGCCACCTCGGAGAGCAGGCTCCAGGCTTCGTCGATGTGCGCTTCGGTGCTCTGGGGTGAGCCGACCGCCAGCCGCAGCGTGTAGCGGCCGGCGACCCGGGTGTGCGTGAGGTGCACCCGTCCGGTGGCGTTCACCGAGGCCAGCAACGCCGCGTTGGTGTCGTCGTCGGCGCACAGTCGGAAGCAGACCAGTGAGAACGGGTGTGCCGCTGCCAACTCGAACCGGTCGTCGGCGCGGACCCGCTCGGCGAACCGTTCGGCCAGCGCCACCCCGGAGCGGATGTGTGCCCGCAGCCCTTCGGCGCCGTACCAGCGCAGCACGAACCACAGCTTGAGGGACCGGAACCGCCGGCCCAGCGGCACCTGCCAGTCCCGGTAGTCGATCACCGCGCCGGATTCGGAGGCCGCGTTGCGCAGGAACTCCGGCAGTACGGTCAGCGCCTCGATCAGTTCGGCCCGGTCGGCCACCCAGAACGCGTCGCAGTCGAAGCCGGTGAGCAGCCACTTGTGCGGGTCGAAGCAGTAGGAGTCGGCGTACTCCAGGCCGGCGTGCGTCCAGCGCAGTTCGGGGCAGACGGCGGCGGCGCCCGCGTACGCGGCGTCCACGTGCAGCCAGATCCCGTACTCGGCGCAGATGGCCCCGATCTCCGGCAGCGGGTCGACGGCGGTGGTGGAGGTGGTGCCGATGGTCGCCACCACGATGGCCGGCACGTCACCGGCGGCCAGGTCGGCCTCGATGGCGGCCCGCAGCGCGCCCGGCAGCATCGCCTGGGTGTCCGGGCTCACCTCGATCGACCGGATTCCGTCGCTGCCCAGCCCGGCGATCCGTACCGCCTTCTCGATGGACGAGTGCCCGTGGACGGAGGTGTACGCGCGGTAACGCCGGTCGATGCCGGTGTGCCGCCAGCGGCCGCCGCTGGCCCGGTGCAGTGCGGTCAGGGTGGCCACGAGCGTCGCCGAGGAGGCCGAGTCCTGGATGACCCCACCGCCGGCGCCGGTGGAGCGGAACCGCTGTGGCAGGTCCATCAGGTGGGCCAGCCAGTCCATCATCACCGTCTCCAGCTCGGTGCAGGCCGGACTGGAGGCCCAGAGCATCCCTTGGACGCCGAGCCCGGAGCTGACCAGGTCGCCGAGCACACTCGGGCCGGAGGTGTTGCCGGGGAAGTAGCCGAAGAAGCCGGGGTGCTGCCAGTGGGTCAGCCCCGGTACGACGATCGAGTCCAGGTCGGCGAGGATCGCCTCGACCGGTTCGCCGCCGGTGGTGGGTGGCTCGCGGGGCAGGGCGGCGGCCACCGTGCCCGGGGGGTCGGCCGGGGCGACCGGTCGTTGCTCCACTGTCGCCCAGTAGTCGGCGATCCAGTCGACGACGGCGTGGCCTGCTCGACGGAACTCGTCAGGGTCCATGTGGTGAGCGCTCACCCCGACGAGTTGATCAGGCATCGATCGCTAGGGCAAGACCCGAAGGAAGTAACAACCATCGATGTTGCATGGCGGAAAGCGCTTGCCTTACGATGCGCGGTGAGTCGGATCCGTGAGTTCCAGGGCGTTTCACCCCGATCAGATCGCCGTCCGCCGCCGTCGCGGTGGGTCGGGTCCACTGTGCTTCCCGGGCAGGGCCGGTGGGTCGAAGCGATCATCACCGGATCCCCGGAGGCAGTGCATGCACCCGTCCAGACATCGGCTGATCCTGCTCGCCGCCACGACGGCGGCCACCGTCGTGGCCGGCACCCTCGGCACGGTCGTCGCCTCGGCCGCCGCCGTCGGCTGCCGGATCGACTATCAGATCACCAACCAGTGGCAGGGCGGCTTCGGCGCCAACGTCACAGTCACCAACCTCGGCGACCCGGTCAACGGGTGGACCGTCACCTGGTCGTACGCCGCAGGCCAACAGGTCACCCAGGCGTGGAACGCCACCGTCACCCAGACCGGCGCGCAGGTGACCGCGCGCAACGTCGACCACAACACCGCCATCGCCACGAACGGCAGCGCGTCGTTCGGCTTCAACGGTTCGTGGACCGGCAGCAACCCGGTGCCGGGCAGCTTCGCGCTCAACGGCACCACCTGCACCGGAGCGCCACCCACCGACGAGCCGACCACCCCGCCACCCACCACCCCGCCACCCACCACGCCACCTCCGACCACGCCGCCGCCGTCGACCGGCGTGGTACAGATGGAAAAGCTGGACCGAGGGCTGATCAGCGTCCGCTCCGGCAACGGCAACCTGGTCTCCTGGCGCCTGCTCGGCACCGAAACCTCCGGGGTCGCGTTCAACCTCTACCGGGGATCCACCAAGGTCAACGCCAGCCCGATCACCGGCGCCACCAACTACCTCGACAGCGGCGCGGCGGCCGGCTCGGCGTACACCGTGCGGGCCGTGGTGGGCGACACCGAGCAGGCGGCGTCGGCGTCGGCGTTGCAGTTCGGCGCGGGCTACCTGGACGTGCCGTTGCAGGTCCCGGCCGGGGGGAGCACCCCCAGCGGCGAGAGCTACTCGTACAGCGCCAGCGACGCCTCCGTCGGTGACCTCAACGGCGACGGCAACTACGAGATCGTGCTCAAGTGGGAACCGTCGAACGCCAAGGACAACTCCCAGTCCGGCTACACCGGCAACGTCTACGTCGACGCGTACACACTCACCGGCACCCGGTTGTGGCGGATCGACCTGGGCCGCAACATCCGGGCCGGCGCCCACTACACCCAGTTCCAGGTGTACGACTACGACGGCGACGGCCGCGCCGAGGTGGCGATGAAGACCGCCGACGGCACCCGCTCCGGCACCGGTCAGCTCATCGGCTCGTCGTCGGCGGACCACCGCAACTCCAGCGGTTACGTGCTCTCCGGCCCGGAGTACCTGACCATGTTCAACGGGCAGACCGGCGCGATCGTCTCCACAGTCAACTACGATCCGCCGCGCGGCACCGTGTCGTCCTGGGGCGACTCGTACGGCAATCGGGTGGACCGTTTCCTCGCCGGCACCGCGTACCTGGACGGGCAGCGCCCCTCGCTGATCATGGCCCGGGGTTACTACACCCGCGCGGTCATCGCCGCCTGGGACTTCCGCAACGGCACTCTGACCAAGCGCTGGACGTTCGACTCGAACTCCTCCGGCAACGGCGCCGCCGCCGGTCAGGGCAACCACCAACTCTCCGTGGCCGACGTCGACGCCGACGGTCGCCAGGAGATCGTGTACGGGGCCGCCACCATCGACGACAACGGCCGCCTGCTCCACTCGACTGGCAACGGCCACGGCGACGCCATGCACGTGGGGGACCTGGACCCGGGCCGCGCCGGCCTGGAGGTGTTCAAGGTCGACGAGGACGCCAGCAAGCCCAGTTCCTACTTCGCCGACGCCCGTACCGGTCAGGTCCTCTGGTCCACGCCGGCGTCCGGCGACAACGGCCGGGGCGTCTCCGCAGACATCTGGGCGGGCAGCCCCGGCGCGGAGTCGTGGTCGTCAGCGGTCGCCGGGCTGGCCAACACCAGGGGGCAGAACGTCGGACGCAAACCGTCCTCGGCCAACTTCCTCGCCTGGTGGGACGGCGACCCGGTGCGGGAACTGCTCGACGGCACGAAGATCGACAAGTACGGCACCGGCGGTGAGACCCGGCTGCTCGACGGCAGTCAGGTGGCGTCCAACAACGGCACCAAGTCCACGCCGACGCTCTCCGGCGACATCCTGGGCGACTGGCGCGAGGAGGTGATCTGGCGGACCACCGACAGCCGGGCGCTGCGCATCTACAGCACACCCACCCCGACCAGCACCCGGATCTACACCCTGATGCACGACCCGCAGTATCGGGTGGCGATCGCGTGGCAGAACACCGCCTACAACCAGCCGCCGCACCCGGGGTTCTTCATCGGCAACGGAATGGGCACCCCACCCACACCGGACATCCACCTACGTTGATGCAACCCCTGGCGGTCCCGAGCGGGGTCGCCTAGGGTGGCAGGCACCGGGCCGCAGCCGCGGAATCCGCTCAGCTCCGGCCCGGTGCGCCACACCGCGGCATTCCCAACCCGTCCCGACCGGGAATGCCGTACCACCACCGGCACCAACATTAGGCACCGTCCGGGTCGGCGGGGTGACGCTGACGTGAAGATCGTGTTTCACGCGCTCCGGCGCAGACCGCCCGCCACCTGCTCGGCGATCAACTCGTACGACCGCACCCGGTCCTGCACGTCGTACACCAGCGTGGTCAGCATCAGCTCGTCCGCGCCGGTGCGCTCCACCAGGTCGGTCAGCTGCCGACGCACCGTCTCCGGCGAGCCCATCGCCTGCCCGTCACGGCGCGCCACGACGAACTCCCGCTCGATCTCCGAATACGGGTAGGCCGCCGCCTCGTCGGGCGTGGACAGCGGCTCCGGCCGCCCGGAGCGCAACTTCAGGAACGACAGGGCACTCGGCCCGGCCAACCATTCGGCCCGCTCGTCGGTCTCCGCGCACACCGCGTTGACCGCCACCATCGCGTACGGCTTGTCCAACCACTGCGACGGCCGGAAGTTCTGCCGGTACAGGGCCAACGCCGGCAGGGTGTTCTGCGAGCTGAAGTGGTGCGCGAAGGAGAACGGCAGACCGAGCAGACCGGCGAGCTGGGCGCTGAAACCGCTGGAGCCCAACAGCCACACGGCCGGCTGCTCACCGCGGCCCGGCGTCGCGATGATCTGCCCCGGCTTCTCCCCGCTGAAGTAGTTCATCAGGTCCGTCAGCTCGCGCGGGAAACCCTCCGCCGACAGGCCCTCCATGGTGCGCCGCAACGCCAGCGCGGTCACCTGGTCGGTGCCCGGCGCCCGCCCGATGCCCAGGTCGATCCGACCCGGGTGCAGCGCCTCCAGGGTGCCGAACTGCTCGGCCACCACCAGCGGCGCGTGGTTGGGCAACATCACCCCGCCCGACCCCAGCCGGATCGTCGAGGTGTTCGCCGCCAGGTGCGCCAGCAGCACCGCGGGGGCGGAGCTGGCGATCGCCGGCATGTTGTGGTGCTCGGCCACCCAGAACCGGTGGTAGCCCAACTCCTCGGTGCGCCGGGCCAGCTCGGTGGTGGCCTGCAGCGCCGCGCCGGCGGTGGTGCCCTTGGCGACCGGGGCAAGATCAAGAACAGACAACGGTACGGTGATCACACGGTCAGCCAACCCGTCACCGACCGGCTTTGTTCCAGCATGCGGGTTTTCGTCGGCCACCTCACCCGCCGCTCACCCCATCCCACGCGCCTGCTCGAAGATCAGACTGGTCTGCGTGTGCTGCACCACCGGATCCACCGCCAGATGGTCCAGCACGAAGTCCCGCAACGCGTCGCCGGACGCCGCCCGCACGTGCAGCACGTAGTCCTCCGCACCGGCCACGTGGAACACCGACACCACCCCCGGCAGCCGCACCGACCGGGCCCGGAACGCGTCCACCGCCGCCCGCTCGTGCGCTGTCAACCGCACCGACACCAACGCCTGCAACGGCAGACCGAGCGCCGCCGGATCCACCTCGGCGTGAAAACCACGGATCGCACCACGCTCGCGCAGCGCCCGGGTACGCGTCAGGCACGTCGACGGCGCCACACCCACCCGCTCGGCGAGAGCGTTGTTCGGCAACCGGCCGTCCGCCGCCAGCTCGGTCAGGATCGCGCGATCCACCTCGTCCAGGGCCGAATACGGCCGCAGATCATTCGGCTCAGAGGGCATTGCGCCATCCTCGCCCGAACCCAACACGGAAACCAACCCCACTCACAGAATCATCTGCCGAACCATTGCCCATCAGTCGCCAGATGTTCGACGCTACCGCCATGACAACGATGGACACCCGGGCCGTCCACGCCGGCCGCGACGACCTGCGCACCCTCGGCGTGCACGTACCACCCATCGACCTGTCGACCACCAACCCACTGCCCTCCGTCGACGACGGCGGCGCCGCGTACGAGCAACTCGCCACCGGCGGCACGCTCCCCACCGACGGCGGCGCCGTCTACCAACGGCTCTGGAACCCCACCGTCGCCCGCTTCGAAACCGCCCTCGCCGAACTGGAAGGCACCGCCCAAGCCGTCGCCTTCGCCAGCGGAATGGCAGCCCTCACCGCCACACTGCTCGCCGCCACCCGCGACGACCGCCGGCACGTCGTCGCCGTCCGACCCCTCTACGGCGGCACCGACCACGTCCTCGCCACCGGCCTGCTCGGCACCACAGTCACCTGGACGCGCCCCGACGACGTCGCCGCCGCCATCCGCCCCGACACCGCACTGGTCATCATCGAGACACCCGCCAACCCCACCCTCGACCTGGTCGACATCGCCGCCCTCGCCGCCGCGGCCGGCGACATCCCACTGCTGGTCGACAACACCGTCGCCACCCCCGTCCTGCAACAACCCGCCCGCCACGGCGCCACCCTCGTCCTGCACAGCGCCACCAAGAGCATCGGCGGACACGGCGACGTCCTCGCCGGCGTCGTCGCCTGCGACGACACCTGGGCCATACGGCTACGCCAGGTCCGCGCGGTCACCGGCGCGATCCTGCACCCCCTCGGCGGCTACCTGCTGCACCGCGGCCTGCAAACCCTGCCGCTGCGGGTCCGTGCCCAACAGGCCACCGCCGAAAAACTCGCCGGCTGGCTCGCCGACCACCCCGCCGTACACCGGGTGCACCACCCCTCGGTGCACGACCCGGCGGCGCTGGTCGGGCGGCAGATGTCCGGACCCGGCAGCCTGCTCGCCTTCGAGGTACACGGCGGCGCGCCCGCCGCGGCCGCCGTCGCCGGCGCCTGCCGCCTCATCACCCACGCGGTGTCCCTCGGCGGCGTCGACACCCTCATCCAGCACCCCGCCTCGCTCACCCACCGGCCGGTCGAGGGCGACGCCAAACCCGCCGCCGCCCTGCTGCGACTCTCGGTCGGCCTCGAAGACCCCGAAGACCTCCGCGCCGACCTCGCCCACGCCCTCGACACGATCACCTGACCCTCAGCGCAGCTCGCGGTTGCCCAACACCCGCACCGGCGAACCCTGCCGAGCCACCCGCAACATCGCCCGACCGATCCCGTCGGTGGTGGTGACCTGGTTCGGCAGCAACCGACGCAGCACCGGAAACAGTGGACGGGTGACCGCGTACCCGAACCGGTACCACAGCGTCTTCGACACCGCCCCGTACGTCGGCTGGATGAACCCCGGCCGCGCCGCGAAACCGTTGGGCAGCAGATCCAGGATCGCGTTCTCGGCACGCCCCTTGACCCGCGCCCACATCACCCGACCCCGACCCGACGAATCGGTCCCCTGACCCGAGACGTAGACGAAGGTGACCTGCGGGCTCACCTGCGCGAACAACCGCGCCGCCGCCATCGGGTAGTCGTAGCTGACCCGCGTGTACGCGGCCTCATCCAGACCCAACGAGGACACCCCCAGGCAGTAGAAACACGCGTCGACACCGGTCAACTCGGCCCGCACCGCGTCCAGCTCGCCCACGTCCGCGACCGTCAGCTCCCGCAGCTTCGGATCCCGCACACCAGTCGGCCGCCGACCGACAGTCAGCACCTCCCGCACGTCATCGGCGAGCAGGCACTCGCGCAACACGCCCTGACCGACCATCCCGGTCGCACCGAAGACAACCACCCGCATCAGATCGCACCCCTGTCGCCGCCACCGCCACCGGCCATCCGGCCGCGCGTCAGCCAGGCTGCCACGGTCGGCGTGATCCGCGCGGTACCGGTCAGGACTTGGGGCCGACGTGCCGGTCCAGCGTGGCGACGGCGTCGCGTCGCGCCACCGACAACGAGTTGCGTCGGTTCATCCGCCAGGCGACGCCGAGCAGGTCGAGGCTCCACTGGCAGAGCCCCATGATGTCGGCCGACTCGTTGACGAACATGTAGCGCGGGTAGACGTACGCCTTGCCACGCACCGTCACCCGGTTGGCGAACCGGCAGCCGTCGGAGTGGAACAGCCCACGCAGGAAGTCGCCCGGGTGTGCCGTCACGAGATCGCGCTGCCAGCCGGCCAAGATGATCGGGCGTTCGTGTTTTTTGCCAGGGCCATGCTGAGGGAGCAGGCACGGCCAGTGCTTGCCGGAACTTTGCACGCTGACGCAGCCGACCTGCTGGACGCGCTGCACCCTCGCGGCGAGCACTGCTCGCATAGCGGCGTCACAGGCCTCGATCAGGCCTGGCCACCTGTCGCTGCAGGCGATGCGAAGCACCGGGACCCGGGTGGACGTGACGAGATGACCGTCGCCCAGGTAGAGGCCAAGCAGGTATAGGTATGACGACGGGTCTGTCTGAATGTTGACGTTGGGCCGGCAGCGGAAGCAGCGAGACTCGGTGCACTGCTGTTGTGGCTCAGCCTGCCCCCTGCACCAGCCGCGAACGGTTGGATAGGGAAGTCTCAGTCGTCGGGCGACCTCAGCGACCGTGCTGCCGGCGAGGTGCTGCCGCCGTGCTCGTAGGCGCAGTTCAGGTGGGTGCACAGCACGATTTTGGAACAGCCGTACGACAATTTTGGTGCCCCCGGTGGGATTCGAACCCACACTGTCGGAGGTTTGAGCTCCGCTTCTCTGCCGGTTGGAATACGGGGACGCTTGGCCGAATGCTCTGGTGGCCTCCCATAGGTTACCTACTACGCTGAGGGCGGCGACACCCGGTCGGGTTGGTGTCGGCTTATGACTGGTGGGGGTAGGGCTGGTGGCTGAGATGCCGACGGATGCCGAGCGTAGGCGCGTACTGATCGCCGAGGACGAGGCGCTGATCCGGCTGGACCTCGCCGAGATGCTGGTCGAAGAGGGTTACGAGGTGGTGGGGGAGGCCGGTGACGGCGAGACAGCCGTACGCCTCGCCGAGGAGCTGAAGCCCGACCTCGTCATCCTCGACATCAAGATGCCGATCATGGACGGGCTGGCGGCCGCCGAGCGCATCGCCGGTGCCCGGATCGCCCCGGTGATCATTCTGACCGCGTTCAGCCAGCGTGACCTGGTGGAGCGGGCGCGGGCGGCGGGCGCGATGGCGTACCTGGTGAAGCCCTTCCAGAAGAGCGACCTGGTCCCGGCGGTGGAGATCGCGCTGTCGCGTTACTCGGAGGTCGCGGCCCTGGAGGCGGAGGTCGCGAGCCTGACCGACCGCCTGGAGATCCGTAAGTCGGTGGAGCGCGCCAAGGGCGCGCTGATGACCACGTACGGGATGACCGAGCCGCAGGCGTTCAAGTGGATCCAGCGCACGGCGATGGACCACCGGATGACCATGAAAGAGGTTGCCGAGCGGATCCTCGCGGAGACTGCCGGCGGCGAGGTGACTCTGCCGGCTCCCTGATCGGCATCGACCCGTGTCGAGGCGGATGACGGCAGTGCTCGGCGTTCTCGCCGTGCTGGCGGCCGCCTGTGAGTCCTCGGCCTGTCCCGACTGTGAGCAGCCGCCACCGGTCCGGCCGGCCTGGCAGTCGGTGGTCCTGCCGGACCCGCCGGGTCTGCCGGGTCGACCGGTGCTGCGCGACGCCACCGCCTGTGCCGACCGGTGGTACGTGGTCGGCGGCGTGGTCGATCTGGCCGGGGAGACCCGCCCGGCCGCCTGGAGCAGCCCGGACGCCAGTTCCTGGGGGCCGGTGCCGACGGCGCCGGTGACGTTCTACGGCCAGCAGCACGTGCTTTCCGCGGCGGCCTGCCGGGACGGGCGGCTGGCGGTGGTCGGGGCGAAGAGTGGGGGCGCGCACGGCAATCCCCGCACCGGCACCTGGAGGCAGGCGTCGGACGGCACGTTGCGCGAGGTGGATGCGCCCTTCGAGCGGTACGGCGGGCCGCGCGCGGTCAATGTGGCCCGGTTGGCGGCGGGGCCGCGGGGCTGGTTGATCGCGGGTAGTCGGATCGACGGTGCGGCGGTCTGGATCTCCCCGGACGCGGCCGGGTTCGCGCTGGTGGAGGGCGCACCAGAGTTGGCCGGTGACGAGCGGGGGCGGACGGCGGCGTACGACGCGGTCGCCGTGCCGTCGGGCTGGCTGCTGGTGGGTGCGTTGCTGCCGCCGGGGGGTACCGCGTTGGTGCCGCTGGCCTGGTCCTCGGCGGACGGCCGGAGTTGGCGGCGGGCCGCCCTGCCGGTGGTGGACGGGCGGGGGCAGGCGCAACGGGTGGCGGTGCTTGGTGACGTGCCGGTGGCGGTCGGGCCGGTGCGGGCTGGATTCGGCAGTTGGCGGCTGACGACGCAGGGCTGGCTGCCGGCGGGCGGGTTCGGGGCGGCCGGACCAGGTGTGGCGTCGGTGGTCGGGCTGGTGGCCGTCGGGCGGAGGTTGGTGGCGGTGACGAGGGACGGGGACCGTCACGCACTGTGGCTCTCGGTCGATATGGGCGAGTCGTGGCGGGCGATGATCATGCCGCGGCCGGTACCGGACAGCGGAGACACTGCGGTCGCGGTGACCTCGACGGGAGATCGACTGCTGCTGGTGACCGACGATGGGAAGACGTCGCGTGCCTGGTGGGCGGGGGTGTCAGACCTCGATCGGTAGCTGACGGAGGCCTGCTGGCCGGTGCCGACGAAACAAAGGTGAAAAGGCTTCACGACCGAAGGTTCTTACAGGGATCGTTTCGAATCCGCCACGGCGTGTAACGGTTCGGTCAACCCGCTCGCTTGGGGCTTACGTCACAGCTCCACGGTGGGATAACGTCCGGCCCCAGACCGGCGACGACGGTCTGGTTCGTCCGCCCCCGCAAGGGCCAATAGCCAGCGGGTGGTTCGGACCATGGGACGAGGAGGGTTCGGGCCTTGAGGCAAAAGCTCGCGCGCGTTATCGGTGGGGTCGCCATGGTGGCGCTCGTCGCCGGCGGAACCGCATGCTCCAGTGGCGACGATGCGGCAGGCGGGGGCGGTGACGCCTGCGGCAGCAAGATCGCATTCTTCGGCGCGCTGACCGGCAGCTCGGCCGCGCTCGGCATCAACGAGAACAACGGTGTCAAGCTCGCCGTCGACAAGTACAACAAGGAAAACGCCGACTGCAAGGTCGAGCTGGCCTCCCTGGACTCGCAGGGCAGCCCCGACCAGGCGCCTGGTCTGGCGCAGAAGGCGATCGACGACACCAAGATCCTCGGCGTCGTCGGCCCGGCCTACTCGGGTGAGTCCGAGGCTGCCGGCCCGCTGTTCAACGAGGCTGGCCTGGTGACCATCACCCCGTCCGCGACCCGGCCGAGCCTGGCCGACCAGAAGTGGAAGACCTTCTTCCGCGCGGTCGGCAACGACTTCAGCCAGGGCCCGGCGGCCGGCAACTACATGAAGAACGTGATGAAGGCCGACAAGGTCTACGTCATCGACGACCAGTCCGCGTACGGCGCCGGCCTGGCCGACGAGGTCAAGAAGGTGCTCGGCTCGGCGGTTGTCGGCTCGGACAAGGTCCAGGGCGAGGGCAAGCAGACCGAGTTCTCCGGCGTGATCACCAAGGTCAAGGCCGCCAACGTGAAGGCGATCTTCTACGGCGGTTACTACCAGGAGGCCGGCCTGATCCGTAAGCAGCTCACCGCTGCCGGGGTCACCGCGCCGCTGGTCGCCGGCGACGGCGTCAACGACGGTGCGTACATCACCTCCGCTGGTCAGGCGGCGGCCGAGGGCACCATCCTCACCTGCCCGTGCCAGCCGGCCGCTGAGGCCCGTGGCACCTTCGTGCAGGAGTTCAAGGCGCTCACCGGCACCGACCCGGGCACCTACAGCGACACCGCCTACGACGCGGCGAACATCCTGCTGGCCGGTATCAAGGCTGGCAAGACCACCCGTGAGGGCCTGCTGGAGTTCGTGAAGGGCTACAGCGGCGAGGGTGTCGCGGCGAGCTACAAGTTCACCGAGACCGGCGAGCTGGACCCGGCTCAGGTCAAGGTCTGGGCCTTCAAGGTCACCGGCGGCAAGGTTGTCCCGGACCAGGAGATCCCGAAGTCCTGATGTTGGTCGCTGCTTCGGCGATTGAGTTGTGATCGCGGGTGCGGCCGGGAGCTGCTCGCTCCCGGCCGCACCCCAATTTTCTCTCCAGACGTGATGGAGCGTCCCTCCCTTGGACTTCAATGGACTGTTCTCCAACTTCGGGGAACTCACCACGACCGGCCTGACCCAGGGCGCGATCTACGCCCTGGTCGCGCTCGGCTACACGCTGGTCTACGGCGTGCTGAGACTCATCAACTTCGCTCACTCCGAGGTCTTCATCGCCGGCGCGTTCGCGGCGATCTGGACCTGGAACGGCTTTGGACTCGACCAGAACTCACAGGTCAGCGGGGTTGGATCGATCCTGTTCTACCTGCTGGTGGCGATGATCGTCGCCGCCATCGCCTCGGCGGGCACCGCGACGGTGATCGAGCGGGTGGCGTACCGGCCGTTGCGTAAGCGCAACGCCCCGCCGCTGGCCTTCCTGATCACCGCGATCGGCGCCTCGATCGCGATCTCCGAGGCCTTCGGCATCTGGACCCGCCGACTGCCGGAGGGCGCGCCCAGTCTGGTGAGCAGCAAGCCGCTGTTCCACCTCTTCGGCGTGCCGATCGACTCGATCCAGCTGCTGACGATTGGCGCGGCGCTGCTGATGATGGTCCTGCTGGACCTGTTCATCAACCGCAGCCGTACCGGCCGGGGCATCCGGGCCGTGGCCCAGGACGCCAACACCGCCGCGCTGATGGGCGTGAACAAGGACCGGATCATCCTGATGGTCTTCATCACCGGTGGTGCCATGGCCGGTGTGGCCGGTCTGCTCTACGACGTGCGGATCCAGACCCTGACCTACAGCGTCGGCTTCCTGCTGGGGCTCAAGGCCTTCACCGCCGCGGTGCTGGGTGGTATCGGCAACCTGCGCGGGGCGCTGATCGGTGGCCTGCTGCTGGGCGTGGTGGAGAACTACGCCGCCGGTCTGTTCGGCAGTCAGTGGAAGGACTTCGCTGCCTTCGCGGTGTTGGTGGTGCTGCTGATGTTCCGGCCGACCGGTCTGCTGGGCGAATCGCTGGGGAGGGCACGGGCATGACGACCGTCCTGGAGAGGGTGCGCTCTGGCCGCGAGGCGGCCGGAGAACGGTGGCGCGGCGCGCCGCGCTGGGTGCGTTGGGCGTTGCTGGTCGCGGTGATCGCGTTCTTCTACGCGCTGCCGAACAGGGAGTTCTACCAGTATCTCGGGCCGATCCCGACCCCTGGTGCGAACTTCACGCAGGTGCTGTTCACCGTCTCGATCTACGTGCTGCTGGCCGTCGGGTTGAACATCGTGGTCGGTTTCGCCGGCCTGCTCGACCTGGGCTACTTCGGGTTCTTCGCCGTCGGCGCGTACACCGTCGCGGTGTTGACCTCGCCGAGCAGCAACCTCAAGACGCTCTGGCCGTGGCTGCTCGTGGTGCCGCTGGCGATCGGGTTGACCATGCTCTCGGGTGTGATGCTCGGTACGCCGACGCTGCGTCTGCGCGGTGACTACCTGGCGATCGTGACGCTCGGCTTCGCCGAGATGATCCGGATCGCCGCGGTCAGCTCGGAGTTCCTCAAGGGCCAGCGGGGTTTCAACCAGATCCCGCACCCGCCCGGCAAGTACGCCGACGGCAAGCCGTTCTTCGGCGTGCTGGACGCCCGGCCGTACTACTGGCTGGTGCTCACGCTGATCATCCTGGTGGTGATCGGTGTGCGGAACCTGACGCACAGTCGGGTCGGTCGGGCCTGGATCTCGATCCGGGAGGACGAGGACGCCGCGCAGCTGATGGGTGTGCCGACGTTCAAGTTCAAGCTCTGGGCGTTCGCCTCGGGTGCCGCGATCGCCGGTCTGGCCGGCGCGCTCTTCGCGGGTAAGCAGAACTTCGTCAACTCGCAGAACTTCGAGCTGCTCAACTCGATCATCATCCTGGCGGCGGTGATCTTCGGTGGTTCGGGCAACATCGTCGGCGCGATCGTCGGTGGTGGCCTGGTGGCGTACATGATCGAGCGGTTCCGCGGCATCGAGTTGTTCGGCGTGGAGCTGTACGAGTACCGGTTCCTGATCTTCGGTCTGGTCCTCGTGGTGATGATGATCTTCCGGCCGGAGGGCCTGATTCCGAACCGACGACGGGCGGCGGAGTTCAAAGACCGTCGCAAGGAGGTGATCGTCGGTGAGTGACACCGATCAGACGCCGGCTGTTCCGGCGCAGGCCGGCGCGCCGGCGATGGAGGCGGTCCCCAACCGGGAGCCGCTGCTGGAGGTCGACAACGTCACGCTGCGCTTCGGCGGCGTGGTCGCGCTCGACAACGTCAACTTCACCCTCTACAAGGGGGAGATTCTCGGGCTGATCGGCCCGAACGGCGCTGGCAAGACCACCTGCTTCAACGCGATGACCGGCATCTACCAGCCCACCAGCGGTGAGATCCGGTTCCGTGGCGGCAAGATCAGCGGGAAGAAGCGCCACCAGATCACCCAGATGGGTATGGCCCGGACGTTCCAGAACATCCGCCTGTTCCCGGAGATGACCGCCCTGGAGAACGTCCAGGTCGGCGCGGACGCGCACCACAAGACCAGCGTGGTCTCCGCTCTGTTCCGGTTGCCTCGGCACCGGCGCGAGGAGCGTGAGGGACGGGAGAAGGCCGAGCGGCTGCTGGAGTTCGTCGGCATCCGGCACCGGCTGCACGAGTTCGCCCGCAACCTCTCCTACGGGGAGCAGCGGCGGTTGGAGATCGCCCGGGCGCTGGCCACCGATCCGGTGCTGCTCTGCCTGGACGAGCCGGCCGCCGGCTTCAACCCGGCGGAGAAGGAGGAGCTGCTCCAGCTCATCCGGCAGGTCCGGGACACCGGCGTGACCGTGCTGCTGATCGAGCACGACATGCGCCTGGTCATGGGCGTCACTGACCGGATCGTCGTGCTGGAGTTCGGAAAGAAGATCGCCGAAGGGCTTCCCGCCGAGGTGCGGGACAACCCGAAGGTGGTCGCGGCGTACCTGGGGGTGCCGGACGATGTTGCTTGAGATCGACGATGTGAGCCTGCTCTACGGGCGGATCCAGGCGTTGCACGGCATCAGCCTGACCGTGGCCGAGGGTGAGATCGTCGCACTGATCGGCGCCAACGGCGCCGGGAAGTCGACCACCATGCGGGCGATCTCCGGGATTCGGCCGATCGCGACCGGCAGCATCCGCTTCGAGGGTGAGGACATCTCCAAGCTCCGGGCGGATCTGCGGGTCCGGCGGGGGCTCTGCCAGGCGCCCGAGGGTCGGGGGATCTTCCCCGGCATGTCGGTGCTCGAGAATCTGGACATGGGGGCGTACACCCGGCGCGACCGCGCCGGGATCGCCGAGGACCTGGCCCGGGTGCTCGACCTCTTCCCCAGGCTGGCGGAGCGACGTAAGCAGGCCGGAGGTACCCTTTCCGGCGGCGAGCAGCAGATGCTGGCGGTCGGTAGGGCGTTGATGAGCCGGCCCAAGCTGCTGTTGCTCGACGAGCCCTCGATGGGGTTGGCGCCGATGCTGATCCAGCAGATCTTCGACATCATCAAGGAGATCAACGAGCAGGGCACCACGGTCCTGCTGGTGGAGCAGAACGCGCAGCAGGCGCTGGCCCGAGCGCACCGGGCGTACGTGCTCGAGACCGGCAAGATCGTCAAGACCGGAACCGGCGCCGAGCTGCTGCACGACCCGGCGGTCAAAGAGGCATACCTCGGCGTGGCCTGAGCGGCCGTCACACCCCTCACGCAAGGAGTGCAGAGACATGTTCAATACCAACGGTGCCCGCCGGGCGGCGCTCGGTGCCGCCAGTGCGGCGCTGATCGCCCTCTCGCTGACGGCGTGTGGGGAGAAGGAGAACAGCGGCTCGCCCGGTGCCGGTCCGACCGTCACGGCGGCGGCCGACTCGGCGCTGGCCGGGAAGGTGCCCGACGCCATCAAGGCCGACGGTGTGATCAAGGTCGGCACCGACTCGACGTACGCCCCGGCGGAGTTCCTCGACGCCGACGGCAAGACGGTGGTCGGTTTCGACGTCGAGCTGTTCAACGCGGTGGCGCAGAAGCTCGGTCTCAAGGCCGAGTACGAGTCGGCGCCCTTCGACGCGATCCTGCCCGGTGTCGACTCCGCCAAGTACGAGGTCGGCGTGTCGTCGTTCACGATCAACGCCGAGCGGCTCAAGAGCGTCAACATGGTGAGCTACTTCTCCGCCGGCACCCAGTGGGTGACCAAGGCCGGCAACGCGGCCAAGATCGACACTGAGAACGCCTGCGGCAAGAAGATCGCCGTGCAGACCGGCACCGTGCAGGTCGACGACATCACCGCCCGGTCGAAGAAGTGCACCACCGGCGGCAAGCCGGCGATCAGCATCGACCAGTACCAGTCGCAGAGCGACGCCACGGCCGCCGTGTTCAGCGGCAAGAACGACGCCATGCTGGCCGACTCGCCGGTCGGGGCGTACGCGGTGAAGCAGAGCAACGGCTCGCTGGAGCTGGTCGGCGAGATCTACGAGTCCGCCCCGTACGGCTACGCCGTGAAGAAGGACCAGAGCGCCTTCGCCGAGGTGCTCAAGGAGGCCGTCCAGGCGGTCATCGCTGACGGCTCGTACCAGACCGCGTTGAAGAAGTGGGGCGTCGAGGGCGGCGCCATCACCTCCTCGGCGCTGAACCCCGCCAGCTGACGCATGTCGTCGGAAACGGACACAACCGAACGGGCACGGCCGGAACCCATCCAGGCCGTGCCCGTCCGGCATCCCGGGCGTTGGGTCGCGGTCGCCGTGATCGGGGTGCTGGTGGCCATGTTCGTCCACCTGCTGGTGACGAACAAGGCGTTCAACTGGGCGTTCATGGTCGACGAGATGTTCCGGCCGCCGATCATGGAGGGTCTGCGCGGCACGCTCGCGCTGACAGTGCTCGCGATGCTGATCGGCGTCAGTCTCGGCGTTGTCGTCGCCATCATGCGGTTGTCGGAGAACCCGATCCTGCGGGGCGTCTCCTGGGCGTACACCTGGTTCTTCCGGGCGGTGCCCCGGCTGGTGCTGGCGATCCTCTTCGGCAACCTCGGCATCCTCTGGGCCCGGATCGAGTTCGGGCTCCCGTTCGATCGCCAGATCGGCGCGCTCTTCGGTGTCGACGACTTCGAGGCACGTCTGTTCGGCTTCTCCGCGCTGGAGATCCTCACGGGATTCGTCGCCGGCATGCTGGCGCTCGGGCTCTCCGAGGCGGCGTACATGGCCGAGATCGTTCGGGCCGGGATCCAGTCGGTGGACGAGGGGCAGACCGAGGCGGCGCAGGCGTTGGGCCTGAGCCGTACCCAGATCCTGCGCCGCATCGTGCTGCCGCAGGCGATGCGGGTGATCATCCCGCCGACCGGCAACGAGACCATCGCGATGCTCAAGGACACCTCGCTGGTGGCCTTCGTGCCGGTCTCCACCGAGCTGTTCTTCCAGCTCAAGGCCGTGGGTAACCGGACCTTCCAGGTGTTCCCGATGTACGTGGCGGCCTGCCTGTGGTACTTGCTGCTGACCAGCGTGCTGCTCGTCGGGCAGTACTACCTGGAGCGGCACTTCTCCAAGGGGTTCGGCAAGAGCGGCCAAGCGAAGATCAGACTGCGCGGGATCACCGCTGAGGCCGGCGGTAGCGCGAGCGAGGCGGGTCGGTGATGACGCAGGTGACGACACCGGCGGGGGCCGCGGGAACGGCCGGCGACGGCGTGATGGTCCGCGCCGAGCAGGTGCACAAGTCGTTCGGGTCGGTGGAGGTGCTCAAGGGCATCGACCTCGAGGTACGCAGCGGCGAGGTCTGCTGTCTGCTCGGGCCCTCCGGCTCGGGCAAGTCGACGTTCCTGCGCTGCATCAACCACCTGGAGAAGATCAACGCCGGCCGGATCCGGGTGGACGGCGACCTGATCGGCTACCGGGAACGCGGCGGCAAGCTGCACGAGATGCGGGAGAAGGAGATCGCCGCCCAGCGCCGCGCGATCGGCATGGTGTTCCAGCGGTTCAACCTCTTTCCGCACATGACCGCCCTGCAGAACGTCGCCGAGGCGCCGGTGCTGGTGGGCCGGGAGCGCAAGGCCGCCGCCCGGGAAAGGGCCGCCGCGCTGCTCGAGCGGGTCGGGCTCGGCGACAAGCTGGGCAACTACCCTGGGCAGCTCTCCGGCGGGCAGCAGCAGCGGGTGGCCATCGCCCGGGCGTTGGCGATGCAGCCGAAGCTGATGCTCTTCGACGAGCCCACCAGTGCGCTGGACCCGGAGCTGGTCGGCGAGGTGCTCGACGTGATGAAGGACCTGGCCCGCGACGGCATGACGATGATCGTGGTGACCCATGAGATCGGCTTCGCCCGGGAGGTCGGCGACTCGCTGGTCTTCATGGACGACGGCGTGGTGGTGGAGTCCGGCGCGCCGCGCGAGGTGATCGCCAATCCCCGGCACGACCGGACGAAGGCGTTCCTGGCCAAGGTGCTCTGAGCCGGTACCCGGCGCGGCCGTTCGGAACGGCCGCGCCGGGCGTCGTGCCGGTGTCCCGTCCTGTCGTAGCGGCGGGCTAGAGTCGCTGCCGTGACAGCTACGACACCGCGCCTGCTTCTCGTTGACGGACATTCCATGGCATACCGGGCGTTCTTCGCCCTGCCTGTGGAAAACTTCTCCACCACGACGGGGCAGCCGACCAACGCGGTGTACGGCTTCACCTCGATGCTGATCAACGTGCTGCGCGACGAGCAGCCCACCCACATCGTCGTGGCCTTCGACGTCTCCCGCCACTCCTTCCGCACCGACAAGTACGCGGAGTACAAGGCCGGCCGCAGCGAGACCCCGACCGACTTCAAGGGCCAGGTCAGCCTGGTCAAGGAAGTCCTGGCCGCGCTGCAGATCCCGGTGGTGGAGAAAGAGGGCTTCGAGGCCGACGACGTCATCGCCACGCTCGCCTGCCAGGCCCGCGACCAGGGCATGTCGGTGCTGATCAGCAGCGGTGACCGCGACGCGTTCCAGCTGGTCGACGATCAGATCACCGTCCTCTACCCACGTAAGGGCGTCTCCGACCTGGCCCGGATGGACCCGGCGGCGATCGAGGCGAAGTACGGCGTGCCGCCACAGCAGTACCGGGACCTCGCCGCGCTGGTCGGCGAGACCAGTGACAACCTGCCCGGCATCCCGGGCGTCGGCCCGAAGACCGCGGCCAAGTGGATCACCACGTACGGCGGGGTGGAGGGCGTGATCGCCCGGGCCGACGAGATCAAGGGCAAGGCCGGCGACAGCCTGCGGGAGCGGCTCGCCGACGTGATCCGCAACTACGAGATCAACTGCCTCGTCTCCGACCTGGAGCTGCCGCTGCGCCCGGAGGACAGCCGCTGGACGGGTTGGGACCGGGAGGCGGTGCACCAGGTCTTCGACACCCTGGAGTTCCGCATCCTGCGCGACCGTCTCTACCAGTACCTGGAGGCGGTCGAGCCGGAGGCCGAGTCCGGCTTCGACCTCACCGGCGAGGTGCTCACCGAGCCCGGCGCGCTGGCCGGGTGGCTGACCACGCACGTTCCGACCGGCACCCCGGTCGGGTTGGCGGTCAAACTCGACACCGGCCCCAACCGCCGGCACACCGCCTCGATCACCGGTCTCGCGCTGGCCACCGCCGGCGGCGCGGCGGCCTGGGTCGACCCGGCAAGGCTCGACCCGACCGACGAGGGCGCCCTGGCCAGCTGGTTGGCCGACGAGCAGCGCCCCAAGGTGCTGCACGACAGCAAGCCGGCCGTGCTGGCCTGCGCCGCGCACGGCTGGCAGCTCGCCGGCATCGTCCGGGACACCCAGATCGCCGCGTACCTGGCCCGCCCCGACCAGCGTTCCTACGACCTGACCGACCTGGCGCTGCGCTACCTGCACCGGGAGCTGCGGGTGGACGTCCCGGAGTCCGGTCAGCTCACCCTCGACGGTCTCGGCGACGAAGGGGTGGTCGAGCAGAACCTGATGCTCCAGGCCCGGGCCACCCTCGACCTGGCCGACGCGATCGACGCCGAGCTGTCCCGCGACGGCGAGCAGTCCGCCCGGCTGATGGCCGGCGTGGAGCTGCCGCTGATGCGGGTGCTGGCCACCATGGAGAGCACCGGTATCGCCGCCGACACCCACTATCTCTCCGAGCTGGAGGCCCACTTCGCCGCCGAGGTGAAGGCCGCCGCGCAGGGCGCGTACGAGGCGGTGGGTAGGGAGTTCAATCTCGGCTCGCCCAAGCAGTTGCAGGAGATCCTCTTCACCGAGCTGGGTCTGCCCAAGACCAAGAAGATCAAGACGGGCTACACCACCGACGCCGACGCCCTGCAGTGGCTCTACGCGCAGCAGCCGCACCCGGTGCTGGCCCACCTGCTGCGTCACCGGGACGTGGCCAAGCTCAAGTCGACAGTCGACGGGCTGCTGAAGTCGGTCTCCGACGACGGTCGGATCCACACCACCTTCAACCAGACCGTGGCGGCCACCGGTCGGCTCTCCTCCACCGAGCCCAACCTGCAGAACATCCCGATCCGCACCGAGGAGGGCCGTCGGATCCGTCGGGCCTTCGTGGTGGGAGACGGCTACGAGTGTCTGCTCACCGCCGACTACAGCCAGATCGAGATGCGCATCATGGCGCACCTCAGCTCGGACGACGCGCTGATCGACGCGTTCAACTCCGGCGCCGACTTCCACGCCGCCACCGCCTCGTCGGTCTTCGGGGTGCCGCTCGACGAGGTCACCCCCGACCAGCGCCGCAAGATCAAGGCCATGAACTACGGCCTGGCGTACGGCCTGAGCGCCTTCGGCCTGTCCCAACAGCTCAGCATCAGCACCGAAGAGGCGCGCGGGCTGATGGAGAACTACTTCGCCGGCTTCGGTGGGGTGCGCGACTACCTCCAGCAGGTGGTCGCCCGCGCCCGCCAGGACGGTTACACCTCCACCATCCTCGGCCGGCGCCGCTACCTGCCCGACCTGGTCAGCGACAACCGGCAGCGCCGTGACATCGCGGAGCGGATGGCGCTCAACGCGCCCATCCAGGGCTCCGCCGCCGACATCATCAAGGTGGCGATGCTGCACGTCGACACCGCGCTGCGCGAGGCCGGGCTGCGCTCACGGATGCTGTTGCAGGTGCACGACGAGTTGGTCTTCGAGGTCGCCCCGGGTGAGCGGGAGTCGTTGGAGGCCCTGGTCCGGGGGGAGATGGGCGGGGCCTACCCGCTGTCGGTGCCGCTGGAGGTGTCGGTCGGTCTGGGCCGGGACTGGAACAGCGCCGATCACTGATCTTGGTTGCGGTGTGGGGGTTCCGGGGCTGCCCCGGAACCCCTGACCGGGTCGTCCTGGTCGCGGCCGCCGGGGTGGTGGATCAGGGTCGTCGGGCTGCGCCGGCTACTTCAGGGGGTCGTGGCCCCAGTTCATGAGGGACCAGCGCCACTTGGTGTCGCGGACGTTGCCGGAGGGACGCTGCGCCATGTGCCGGCGTACGTAGCCGACGACCTTGCGCATGTGTTTGTAGTCGCCCTCGGACAGGTCACCGCGTTTGCGACGGAGCAGGTTGATGATCTTCCGCCCGGATTCGTGCCCGACGGACTCGCCACCACCAGCACGACCGCCCTTGTGCCAGCCGACCTGCTTCGACTCGTCGGTCTCCAGCCACGTGGACAGCTCACCGGGCTTCATGTTCACCGCTTCGGTGAACTCCCGGTAGGTGTCCCGGCCGTCGTCACTTCTGCTCATGGCGCAGCGCCTCGGGGCGGTGGGCCACGTCGCGGCCCGTGCCGACACTGCGGACCCGGTACTGCGGGTCGTCGGGGTCCGCGTTCACGGCCCGCCCGCGGATCCGCGTCCGCTCGGTGATCGTCCCCCGCACCACGCCGTACGCGCGGCTGCCGTGGGCCGACCAGGAGACATGGTCGCCCTTGTGGAATCGCTGTTCGGCCATGGTCCTCGGCTACCCGGGGCGGCCAGTGCGAAACGACTACGGGGTGATCTCGGCGATCGGCAGCTTGATGTCGAACGGCTCGGCCAACTCGATCACGTCGGCGCCGTCGGCGACCAGCTCGTACTGCCGCTCACCGCCCGGCCCCACCTGGTCGCCGATCCGGTACGCGTACACGTGCACCGGGTCCTGCTCGATCCGCCAGTAGAACGGGATGCCGGCGGCGGCGTACTCACCCGGCTTCGCGAACCGGTCGATCCGTCGCGTGCCGGGCGAGACGATCTCCACGGCGAGCACGACGTCCGACGGCCGCAGAGTGGACCGGGATGGCGCCACGCCGGCCCGCCGTAGGAGCACGTCCGGCTGTCGGCTGGTGTTGGGACTCAGTCCGACTCCGACGGCCTGGACGACCCGGAGGTCAGCCGGCACATGTTGCAGCAGCCAGTGCGCTAGCAACAGCGAGATGTCTTGATGGCCCAGGGTGGGGGAGGGTGTCACCTGGATAATTCCGTCGACGAGTTCGACGCGGGGGGCGTCGTCCGGCAGGGTGAGCAGGTCCTCCAGCGTGTAGTCGGCACGCTGCTGCCGCATCGGATCCGGACACCAGGGGCCAGGTGATGTCGGGACGGGCTCGGCGCTCATGGGCACGAGCCTACCGGCGATCGATGGGGCACACGTCGGACAACGGGTGCGGCGCGCTCAGTCGGCGGGCTTCTCGGTGACGAAGATGGCGGTGCCGGGGAAGAGCCGTCCGCGCAGCGGGCTCCACTGCCCCCAGACCCCCTCGTGTCCCTCCGGCCACTCCGGCTCCACCAGGTCCAACAGCCGGAACCCGGCGCCGACCAACTCGCGGATCCGGTCGCCGAGGGTGCGGTGCTGCTCGACGTAGGTGGCCACGCCGCTCTCGTCCTGCTCCACGTACGGGGAGCGGTCGAAGTACGAGTGCACGGCCGTCAGGCCGCCCTCGCCGGGGTCGTCGAGGAAGATCCACCGCATCGGGTGGGTCACCGAGAACACCCATCGGCCGCCCGGGCGCAGCACCCGGTGCACCTCGGCGAGCAGCGCCGCCGAGTCGTCCACGAACGGGATCGCGCCGAACGCGGTGCAGGCGACGTCGAACGACCGGTCGGCGAACGGCAGGGCGAGCGCGTCGGCCTGCACCAGCGGTACGCGTACCCCGGTGCGGTCGGCGGCCTCGGCGGCGTGGCGCAACATGCCGGCGGACAGGTCGAAGGCGACCGGCCGGGCGCCCTGGGTGGCGAGCCAGCGGGCGGCGGCCGCGGCGCCGGCGCCCACCTCCAGCACCCGCCGCCCCGACACGTCGCCGAGCAGCCGGACGTCGGCCTCGCGCAGGCCCTCGGGGCACCACACGAAGTCCACGTCGCCGAGGAACGCGCCGTGTTCGGCCTGGTAGTCGTCGGCGTCGGTGTCCCACCAGCCGCGGTTGGCGCGCCGGGCCTCGGCGTCACCCACCCGGCGCCGGGTAACCCGGCTGTCGTCATCCACGCGCTCACGCTAGGCCCCACCCACCCCATTGGGTACGGCGGCGCGTCCACGATCTGCGCGACTCCTCGCGCGGCGGGCTTGATCGACTCGTCTCCGGTGACGTCGCGCTGTCCGAGCCGGCGGGGCGGGAGGGACTGCTGTGACGCGGGATACAGCAGGGGTGCTTTCCGGGCGATTGTTCGGCTTTCGCAGGTCATCGCACGAAGAGAACCCGGGAGGGCTTGCACGCTGTGGTAATGCGCACGGTAGGCTAGACGATGCGCTCGCGGATCGCGTTGCCTCGGCAGGGAGCAGGTGCGCGGTCGACGGAGCCACATCATGATCTCACTAGGCGATCGTTCGGTGTGCCCGGCGACGGATCCGCTGGCGCGAACAGGTCACTGCGACACACCAGCCTGCTGTGACAACCCACCGACCGGAGCAACCGCCCACATGACGAGCAGCATCGAGGCCCCCTCGAGCGCCACCCGGGTCACCCACGACGATCTCGGTTCCGAGGAGGCATTCCTCGCCGCGATCGACGAGACCATCAAGTACTTCAACGACGGCGACATTGTCGAAGGCACCGTCGTCAAGGTCGATCGGGACGAGGTCCTGCTCGACATCGGCTACAAGACCGAGGGTGTCATCCCCTCTCGGGAGTTGTCGATCAAGCACGACGTGGACCCCGCCGAGGTTGTGACGGTTGGCGACCACATCGAGGCCCTGGTCCTCCAGAAGGAGGACAAGGAGGGTCGTCTGATCCTCTCCAAGAAGCGGGCACAGTACGAGCGGGCCTGGGGCACGATCGAGAAGATCAAGGACGAGGACGGCGTCGTCCGCGGTTCGGTCATCGAGGTGGTCAAGGGCGGCCTCATCCTCGACATCGGGCTGCGCGGCTTCCTGCCCGCGTCCCTGGTCGAGATGCGTCGTGTGCGCGACCTGCAGCCGTACGTCGGGCGGGAGCTCGAGGCCAAGATCATCGAGCTGGACAAGAACCGCAACAACGTGGTCCTGTCCCGCCGGGCCTGGCTCGAGCAGACGCAGTCCGAGGTGCGCACCGAGTTCCTCAACAAGCTGCAGAAGGGCCAGGTCCGCAAGGGCGTCGTGTCCTCGATCGTCAACTTCGGCGCCTTCGTGGACCTGGGCGGCGTCGACGGTCTGGTGCACGTCTCCGAGCTGTCCTGGAAGCACATCGACCACCCGTCCGAGGTCGTCGAGGTGGGCCAGGAGGTCGAGGTCGAGGTCCTGGACGTCGACCTGGACCGCGAGCGGGTCTCGCTGTCGCTGAAGGCGACCCAGGAAGACCCGTGGCGGCAGTTCGCCCGCACCCACGCGATCCAGCAGATCGTGCCGGGTAAGGTCACCAAGCTGGTTCCGTTCGGTGCGTTCGTCCGCGTGGACGACGGCATCGAGGGCCTGGTCCACATCTCCGAGCTGGCCGAGCGCCACGTGGAGATCCCGGAGCAGGTCGTCCAGGTTGGCTCCGAGGTCATGGTCAAGGTCATCGACATCGACCTGGAGCGCCGCCGGATCTCGCTGTCGCTCAAGCAGGCCAACGAGGGCTTCGTCGAGGGCGAGGAGCACTTCGACCCCACCCTCTACGGCATGGCCGCGACGTACGACACCGAGGGCAACTACATCTACCCCGAGGGCTTCGACCCGGAGACGGGCGAGTGGCTCGAGGGGTACGACAAGCAGCGCGAGACCTGGGAGAACCAGTACGCCGAGGCTCGTCTGCGCTGGGAGGCCCACACCAAGCAGGTGCAGACCTCTCGGGCTGCCGACGCCGAGGCTGCCGCCAACCCGACTCCGGCCGTTCCGGCCGCAGCCGGCGGCGGTGGCGGTGGCACCACCTCCTCGTCCAGCCCGGCCCCGAGCCGGCAGGCCGAGGAGCCGGCCGGCACGCTGGCCACCGACGAGGCGCTCGCCGCACTGCGGGAGAAGCTCGCCGGCGGTAAGTGACCCGCTGAACGACGACGGGCCCCGTCCCCGCGATCTCCGGATCGCTGGGGGCGGGGCCCTCGCCGTACCCGCCGCCAGCCGCGCGGCACCCTCGGCGGTGGGCACCGACCGGCTGGATCGTGCTCGATCCAGGATGTAGGGGCCTTCCGGGCACCGCACACCACTACATCCTGGATCAACCACGATCCTGCGGGCACGCGGGCGATGGGTGGGTTTGGCGGCGGGCTTGTCGATCCGGTTGACTGTTCGGGTGCTGAGGGTGGGGTTGACCGGCGGGATCGGGTCAGGCAAGAGCGCGGTGGCCGCGCGGCTCGTCGAGCGGGGCGCGGTGCTGATCGACGCCGACCGGGTGGCCCGGGAGGTGGTGGCGCCGGGTACGGACGGGCTGGCCGAGATCGTCGCCGCCTTCTCCGACGCGGTGGTGGGCGCCGACGGCGCACTGGACCGTGCCGCACTGGGAGCGGTGGTGTTCGCCGACGAGACCGCCCGCCGTCGGCTGGAGGCGATCACCCACCCCCGGGTCCGGGCCCGCACCGCGGAGCTGGCCGCCGCGGCGGCACCCGACGCGATAGTCGTCAACGACGTACCGCTGCTGGTCGAGGTGGGTCTCGCGCCGACGTACCACCTGGTGGTCGTGGTGCAGACGGCAGTGACGACCCGACTGGAGCGGCTGGCGCGCGACCGGGGGATGGGTCGCGCGGAGGCGGAGCGGAGGATCGCCGCCCAGGCCGACGACGCCCGTCGCCGGGCGGCGGCGGACGTGGTGCTGACCAACGACGGGAGTCTGACGGCGCTGCACGACGCCGTCGACAGGCTCTGGAAGCAGCGGTTGGTGCCCTACGAGGACAACCTGCGTCAGCGGCGGGTGGTCCCGCCGGCCGCGGCCGCGCTGGCCGGGGCCGACGCGAGTTGGCCGGAGCAGTACGCGCGGCTGGCCGCCCGGATCCAGCACGCGCTCGGCTCGGATGCCCTCCGGATCGATCACATCGGTTCGACGGCGGTGCCCGGCCTGGCCGCCCAGAACGTCATCGACGTGCAGGTGGCCGTCGCCAGCCTCACCGACGCCGACGGGCCGTTTGCCGATCGGCTGGCGAGCGCCGGGTTTCCGCGGGTGCCGGGGCAGTGGTGGGACGACCCGCGCCCGGCCGGTAGGGGCCGGTGGGAGAAGCGGTTGCACGGGAGTGCGGACCCGGCCCGCCCGGTTCGTCTGCACGTGCGGGTGGCGGATTCGCCGGGTTGGCGGTACGCGTTGCTGATGCGTGACCACCTGCGCGCCGACCCGGATCAGCGGGCCGCGTACCTGCTGCTCAAGCGGGATCTGGTCGACGCGGCGCCGGAGGCCGGCGATTCCGGCACGGCTCGCAACCCGTGGTTCGACGAGGAGTACCTGCGGGCCGAGCAGTGGGCCGCGCAGACCGGCTGGCGTCCCTGAGGCGTCGGTCAGCGGGCACCGGATCGAGGGCTCGGAGAGCGAGGGGTCGAAGGTCGAGGTGCGGCGGGCCGAGGGTTGGCAGCCAGTCGGGGCACGACGGCGGGCTGGAGATCCAGGTGCGCCCACGCGCCGGCGTCGGTCTGCAACTCGAGCCGGCGGAGCGACCCGTCCCGGTCGAGCCAGTAACGCAGCCGCGCGTCGGCCGGACCCGACTCGATGACGTCCACGGTCCGTCCGGCGGCAACGTCCTCGCGTACCCGCACTGCCGCGCCGCGCTGCCCGACCGACCCGGCGGCGATTGCGGCGTCGACCAGCACGCTCAGGTCGTCTCGGCCGGGCCGGGAGACTCGCCATCCCCCGGCCGGGGGCGGCAGCGGCGGCCGGACCGGCGCCTCCGCGGTGCCGCCGCCGGCATCGGCAGCCCGCAGGTCCGCCCGGGCCAGACCGGCGGCGTCGCGGCGCAGCAGGGTCCGGCGATCCGGTACGCCCAGGTCGGCGACCGCGAGGTACGCGGTGCGTGCGGTCCAGCTCAACCAGCCGGCGCCCCGCAGGTTCGTGTCAGTGCCCGTCGGTGCGGTCAGCGTCACAGTGGCACCGCCGTGGGCGCGCAGCCGCGCCGGCAGCCGGTCGAGCCGACGTTGCTCGGCGTCGGTCAGCGCGCGGGGCAGACCGGGGCGGCCACCGAGTGCGTCGACCGGCCGTAGTGTCGGCCGGTCCGCGCGGTTGAAGATCATCGTGACCGGGCCGGCGCCGGGCAGCAGGGTCACCAGCTTGTGCAGCCGGGCGTCCTGGTCGAGCCAGTACCGGGTCTGCCGGTCCGGGGCGGGCGCCGCGGCGCTGGGTGTGCCGATGGCCGTGCCGGCGGCTGGCGCCGCCCCGGTGGGCAGTGGTGCCTGTATCACGTCCAGTGGGCCGGCCGGGACGGCCTCGCGGGCGATCCAGCGCGCTCCGTCGGACGGTGCCGTCCGGGTCGGGGTGTCGGGACGGTCGGCGGCGAGATCGAGGAGCAGGTCGAGCACCGGTGCCAGGTGCGCCCCGGGTGCCAGTCGGTGCAGCCGCCACCGGTCCGTCGGGGGCATCAGTGGTGGGGCGGCGGGTGTGGGCACCGCCGCCGGATCGGGCCGGATCACCAGCACCGGACCGCTCTTCTGCAACAGCCCGCGTTCGGCGCCCGCTCCCGGCCCGCCCACGTCGAGGTAGAGCAGTGACCGGGACCAGTCCACCCAGCCCACCAGTTCGATGCGGGCGGCGCCGGTGCCGGCCGTGACCCGTACGCCGGCGCGCAGGTCCCGCAGGTTGGTGACCCGCACGGCGGCCAGCCGCTCGCCCTCCGTCAGGGTCAGCGGCCGGGCCGGCTCGGGCGGGTCGGGCGCCCAGCTCAACAGCCCGAGCACCAGCGCCGTCGCGGACGTCACCGCCGTCAGACCGAGCAACAGCAGCACCGTACGCCGACGACGGCCGGCCGAGGGTGGCGCGGTGGTGTCGACGGCCCCGGTGGTGTCGGCGGTGTCCGGGGTGTCGCGTGGGCGGGAGGTCTCGCGGTTCTCCGTGAGGCTTCGCTCGGCGGCGGCCCGCCGCGTGTCGCCGGTCTTGCCGCCGGCGGTGGCTCGGCGCGCGCCGCCGGCGGACCGCCCGGCTGTGGACCTGCCTCCGGTGTCGTTGGCTCGGCCGGCCTTGGACGTGTTCTTGGTGTCGTTGTTTCGGCCGGCCGCCGTGGCACTGCCGGTCGAGCCGGTGCGGTGCCGCCCGCTGCCGCTGCCGTTGGCCGGGCCGCTGCCGGGGCTTCCGGCCTCCGGTCGGGGCATGGCGGTGCGGGCGGTGTCGGGTGCCGGGGTCGGAGAGGTGTCCACGGAGATGAAACGGGCGGGGAGGCACCGGGGTGACGAGCAGGGGCGCTCGCGGCGGCCGGTCTGCGCCTCGAGCGCGACCACACGGGTGCGCACGCCGGACGAGCCGGGTGCTGCGACCGCAGTGCCGGGGGTGACCGGCCGTGATGTTGGCCTGGCCACCGGCCCGGTCGGCCGCCGCGAGCGGCCTACATGAAGAGGGTAGTCCCGGTGACATGGGCCACACAATGGGAATATTGAAGCCGATCACGTACCTGGCGTGACGGCCGTTCCTGTCGGACCTCCGGCGTACCGTTGACGGCATGGCGCTCGACATTCCCCGGCTGGACAGCCGCTTCCAGGTCGTCAGTGACTTTCAGCCGGCCGGCGACCAACCGGCAGCCATCGACGATCTTGAGCGTCGGGTTCGGCGCGGCGACCGCAACACCGTTCTGCTCGGCGCGACCGGCACCGGCAAGAGCGCCACCACGGCGTGGCTGATCGAGCGGCTGCAACGCCCCACCCTGGTGCTCGCCCCGAACAAGACCCTCTGCGCGCAGCTGGCGAAGGAGTTCAGCGAGCTGCTGCCGCACAACGCTGTCGAATACTTCGTCTCGTACTACGACTACTACCAGCCCGAGGCGTACATTCCGCAGACCGACACCTACATCGAGAAGGACTCCTCGATCAACGAGGAGGTGGAGCGGCTGCGGCACTCGGCGACGATGTCGCTGCTCACCCGCCGCGACGTGATCGTGGTGGCGACCGTCTCGGCGATCTACGGCCTGGGCACTCCGGAGGAGTACCTCAACCGGGCGGTGAAGGTGCAGATCGGGCAGGAGCTCGACCGCGACCAGCTGCTGCGCCGGCTGGTCGACATCCAGTACACCCGCAACGACATGGCCTTCCAGCGGGGCACCTTCCGGGTCCGCGGCGACACGCTGGAGATCATCCCGGCGTACGAGGAGCTGGCGATCCGGATCGAGCTGTTCGGTGACGAGGTGGAGAAGCTCTACTACCTCAACCCGTTGACCGGTGACGTGGTCCGCGAGGTCGACCAGCTGGTGATCTTCCCGGCCACCCACTACGCGGCCGGTCCGGAGCGGATGGAACGGGCGATCCGTGACATCGAGGTCGAGTTGGCCGAGCGCCTCGCCGAGCTGGAGCGGCAGGGCAAGCTGCTGGAGGCGCAGCGGCTGCGGATGCGCACCACCTACGACATCGAGATGATGCGGCAGGTGGGCTTCTGCTCCGGCATCGAGAACTACTCGATGCACATGGACGGGCGGCTGCCCGGCAGCCCGCCGCACGCCCTGCTCGACTACTTCCCCGACGACTTCCTCACAGTGGTCGACGAGTCGCACGTGACCATCCCGCAGATCGGCGGCATGTACGAGGGCGACGCGTCGCGCAAGCGGATGCTCATCGACCACGGCTTCCGGCTGCCCAGCGCGGCCGACAACCGGCCACTGCGTTTCGACGAGTTCCTGGAGCGGGTCGGCCAGATGGTCTACCTCTCCGCGACCCCCGGCACCTGGGAGATGGAGCAGGCCCAGGGCGAGTTCGTCGAGCAGGTGATCCGACCCACCGGTCTGGTCGACCCGGAGGTCGTGATCAAGCCGACCAAGGGCCAGATCGACGACCTGATGCACGAGATCAAGCTGCGGACCGACCGGGACGAGCGGGTGCTGGTCACCACGCTGACCAAGAAGATGGCCGAGGACCTGTCCGACTACCTCCTGGAGAACGGCATCCGGGTGCGCTACCTGCACTCGGAGGTCGACACGTTGCGCCGGGTGGAGCTGCTGCGCGAGCTGCGCAAGGGCGACTACGACGTGCTCGTCGGCATCAACCTGCTCCGCGAAGGTCTGGACCTGCCCGAGGTGTCGCTGGTGGCGATTCTCGACGCCGACAAGGAGGGCTTCCTGCGCAGTGGCCGGTCGCTGATCCAGACCATCGGGCGGGCCGCCCGTAACGTCTCCGGCCAGGTGCACATGTACGCCGACAAGATCACCCCGTCGATGGCGGCGGCGATCGACGAGACCGATCGGCGTCGGGCCAAGCAGATCGCGCACAACGAGGCGCACGGCATCAGCCCGGAGCCGCTGCGCAAGAAGATCCACGACATCCTGGACGACATCTACCGCGAGGCGGAGGACACCGAGAACTCCCGGGTCGGCGGCGCGGTGCGTCAGCTTTCCCGAGGCAAGGCACCGGTCAAGGAGACCCGCAGCCGGAGCCGGTCCGCCGCGACCACCACCTCACGGGAGGGGATGGCCCGCGCCGACCTCGCCCAGCTCATCCAGGAGCTCAACGACCAGATGTTGGCCGCCGCCCGCGAGCTTCAGTTCGAGTTGGCGGCCCGGATTCGCGACGAGGTCTCCGACCTGAAGAAGGAGCTGCGCGGCATGGACGCCGCCGGCGTGAAGTGACGGCCACCCGGTCGGCCCCGCCCAGCGCACCGCTCGGGCCCGGCCGACCGGGGCACGCGAAGGGCGGGCACTGTTGACGGCGGTGGCGCCGACCGGCGAGATGGTCCTCGGGCTGCCCCACGCCAGCCTGCGTCCGTTCGTCGACAGGTACGTGGGCTACCGGGAACGGGCGGACGTGCCGCTGGTCCGCCGGGAGTCGGCGGGCGTCTTCGTGGTGCTGATCCTGGGCTGGGGCGCTCCGCTGGACGTGACAGACCCGCGTAGCGCGCAGCGTGGCGCCACCGCTGTCGACTCGTTCGTGGCCGGCACCTTCGACAGTTGGTGCACCACACGCACTGTGGGTGTGGGGGAGGGCGTCGAGTTGCTGCTCGCCCCCCTGACCGCCCGCCGGCTTCTCGGTCTGCCTCTGAGTGAGCTGACCAATCGGGCCGTCGGCGTCGGGCAGCTCCCGGGCCGTTGGCTGGATCGGCTGCGCGGCCGACTCGCCGAGGCCCCCGGCTGGTCGGAACGGTTCGACCTGCTCGACCGGGTGCTCGCCGCCCGGCTGGCGGCGTCCCCGCCGGTGGACCCGCGGCTCGACTGGGCGTGGCAGTGGCTGACCGCCAGCGGTGGGCGGGGGAGCGTCGGTGTGCTCGCCGACGAGTTGGGCTGGAGCCGCCGGCACCTCGCGTCCCGGTTCCGGCTGGAGGTCGGGCTGCCGCCCAAGATGGCGGCCCGGCTGCTGCGTTTTCAGCAGGCTCACGCCGCGTCGATGCAGGCCGGCGGGGTCGGGCGGGGAGTCGACTGGGCCGCCGTGGCGGCGGGCTGTGGCTACTACGACCAGTCCCACCTGATCCGGGACTTCCACGAGTTCGCGGGGGCCACGCCGGCCGCGCTGCTCTCCGCCCGCTGACGACCGCCGGCCGACCGCAGTCGGGTCGGCGACCCGCCGAGGTCACATTCGTCCAATCCGGGGTCGCACCGCCGGCCGCAGAATCGGGTCATGCGAACCATCTATCCGATCTTCCGCTATCCCGATCCGCGCGCCGCGATCGACTGGCTCGGTGTCGCCTTCGGTTTCCGGGCGCATGCCGTGCACGAGTCGCCGGACGGCGCGGTCGCGCACGCCGAACTGGTCCTCGACACCGGCATGATCATGCTGGGTGGTCGGGCTGACACCCCGCCCCGGCCGGCCGACGACGACTGGTCGGTCTACGTGGCCGTGCCGGATGTCGACGCCCACTGCGCCCAGGCCCGCGCGGCCGGCGCCGAGATCATCCGCGAGCCGTTCGACACCGACTACGGCTCCCGTGACTACGCGGCCCGCGATCTGGCCGGCAACGTCTGGTCCTTCGGCACCTACCGACCCTGAGCCCGCCCACGCCGATGGGGGACGGGCGGCCGCAGGCCCCGGCCTTCGCGGCCTGAAACCGTACTGACCTGCGGGAACGGTGTGTTCGGGCTGACCGGGCCGGCCGACGGTGTCGAATGCCCTGATTGCGGTGCGCGAGCGAGCTATTGCACTGGGTGATCGTCCTGCGTAGTCTCCCTCGGTGGGGAGGCCGGGATGCCGCTGCCAACAAGTCCTGTCATTCGACGTGCACGTCTCGGCGCAGAGCTGCGCCAACTCCGTCGGCGCGAGTCGCTGACCCTGGAGCAGGTCTGCGACCGGCTGGGCTGGGCCTCGACGTCGAAGCTGTCCCGCATCGAGCTGGGCCAGAGTCGCCCTGACCTCGCCGACGTGCTCGATCTGCTGGATGTCTACAAGGTGCCCACGCCCGCCCGGGAGGCGCTGATCGTCATCGCCCGGGACGCGGCGACCAGTCGAGGCTGGTGGAAGACGCTGGGCGAGATGAGCGAACGGCAACGCACCTACGCCGAGTTGGAGGCGGGCGCCGCCGACATTGTCGAGTACCAGCCGTCGGTGGTGCCGGGGCTGCTCCAGACGCCCGCGTACGCCCGGGTGTTGGTTGTCGCCGGCGCCCAGCTCACGCCGGAGGTCGATGTGGAGGCCGAGGTGCGCGCGAGGGCGCTGCGGCAGGAGGTGCTGCGACGGGCCTACCCGCCGCGCTACACGGCGGTGCTCGCCGAGGCGGTCTGCGACCCGGGTGACCTGCCGGTGGCGGTCTGGCGTGAACAGCTGCGTCATCTGGTCGCGGTGACCGGCCTGTCCCACGTCACGGTGCGGCTGTTGCCACGCGGAGCGGCAGGTGGCGGGCTGCATCCGCTCACACCGTATTCCTGCTACGCCTTTCCCGACCCTGCGGACCCGCGCACCGTCATGCTCGAGGCGTTGACTACCGACGTCCGGCTGGCCACCGTGCTCGACGTCGACCGCTACGAGCGGATGACCGCGGCGCTGCTGGCCGCGGCGCTGTCACCGGAGGAGACGGTCACAGCGCTGGCCCGCCGCGTTGGCGAGTAACGGCTCAGCGGTGCCGACGACGACGCGCCGCGCGGCCACCGGGCCCGGCGCCCCCGAGCCCGTCGGGACCGGCGGCCGGCGCGTGCGCCCGGCACGATAACCGCGGGGTACGACAGCTCGGCTCAGGCCGGTACGTCGAGGAAGTGTTCGACAACGGGCGGTCCCGCGAAGTGCGGCCCGATCAGCGCGCGCCACTTGTCGAACCGTTCGGTGGCCCGGAAGTTCTTCTCGTGCGCCTCGACCGAGTCCCATTCGACGAGCAGCACGAAGCGGGTCGGTGACTCGATTCCTCGGGTCATCCGCACGGAACGGCAGCCGGTCGCCCCGGCGAGCACCGGGTGACCCTCGGCGTACGCGGCGGCGAACGCGTCCTCGTGTCCGGGTAGTACGTCGATCAGCGCGACCTCAAGCACCATGTCGGACAGCCTCCCACGGCGGTCGGGGCGGGCGGTGTCGCGGGGGTCTGGCCCGGCGTCGGCGACGCACCTAGGGTGGCCTCGTGATCATCGATTGGCTCACCGGCACCGCGTTTCGGGTGGCCGGTACGGGCACCACGTGGGCGGAGCTGCTCGGGTTCGTGACCGGTGTGCTCAACGTGTGGCTGGTGGCCCGGCAGAAGATCGCCAACTGGCCGATCGGCATCGCGAACGTGCTGCTGCTCATGGTGCTGTTCTGGACCGCCGGGCTGTACGCCGACGCCGGGCTGCAGGTCGTCTACGTCGCACTCGGCTGCTACGGCTGGTGGCACTGGCTGTTCGGGGGCGAGCGGCGCACCCGGCTCACGGTCAGTCGGACGGGGCGGCGGGAGTGGCTGGCGCTGGCCGCCGCCGGGCTGCTGCTGACCGGCGCGCTCTGGGTGCTGCTGGACCGGGCCACCGACTCGACAGTGCCGCTGCCGGACGCGTTGACCACGGCGCTGTCCCTGCTGGCCACGTACGGGCAGACCCGCAAGCGGGTGGAGAGTTGGTGGCTCTGGATCGCCGCCGATCTGATCTACATCCCGTTGTACGCGTACAAGGGGCTGCACCTGACGGCCGTGCTCTACCTGGTCTTCCTCGCCCTGTGCGTACTCGGGTTGCGGGCCTGGCGCGCGGATCTGCGTCGGGTCGACCGGCCGAGCGCGGTCCCGCCCGGCCCGGCCCCGGTCACCGCGTGAACGCCGAGACATCCGGCCGCGCGCCGGCGCCACGCGGGCCGGCGCGTCCGGCCGCCGCGGAGTTCGGGCACGGGATGGTGGTGGGCAAGTTCTATCCACCGCACGCCGGGCACCACGCGCTGATCCGGGCCGCCGCCGCCCGCTGCGCCGAGGTGACAGTCGTCGTGGCGCCCGCACGTCGGGAGTCCGTACCGCTCTCGCTGCGCCTCGACTGGCTGCGCGAGGTGCATGCGGACACGCCGTGGGTCCGTTTCGTCGGCCGGTACGACGACCACCCGGTGGACTATGCCGATCCGGCGGTCTGGGACGCGCACTGCGCGGTGTTCCGCGAGGCGGTCGGGTCGGGGTCGGTGGACGCGGTCTTCTCGTCCGAGGCGTACGGCGCCGAGCTGGCGCGCCGCTTCCACGCCGTACCCGTGTCGGTGGATCCGGACCGGCGGACCGTGCCGGTGTCCGGGACGGCGGTGCGCGCGGACCCGGCGGGTCACTGGCGGTGGCTCAGCCCGCCGGTGCGGGCGTGGTTCGTCCGGCGGGTCGTGGTGGTCGGGGCCGAGTCGACCGGGACCACGACGATGGCGGCGGCGCTCGCCGGGCACTACGGCACGTCCTGGGTGCCGGAGTACGGCCGGGAGTTGACCGCTCGCAAGCTGGCCCGGTTGCGGGAACGAACGCCGGAGGCGACCGTCTTCGACGTCGCCTGGGACCGGGACGACTTCCGCGCGGTGGTCCGCGAGCAGCAGGCGGCCGAGGACGCGGCGGCCCGGACGAGCGGGCCGTTGCTGGTCTGCGACACCGACGCGCGGGCGACGGCGGTGTGGGAGGAGCGCTACCTGGGCAGCGCGTCGGAGGAGGTACGGGCGGCGGCGCGTCGGCCGGCGCTGTATCTGCTGACGGATCACCAGGGGGTGCCGTTCACCGATGACGGGCTGCGCGACGGTGAGCACCTGCGGGCCTGGATGACCGAGCGCTTCCGGGCCGAGCTGGCCGGGTGCGGGGTGCCGGTGGTGGAGTTGGCCGGGTCGCACGCCGATCGGTTGGCCCGGGCGGTGCGGGCCTGCGACGACCTGCTCGCTGCCGGGTGGCCGCTCGCCGACCCGATCGCCGCACCAGACGTGCACTAGCCTCCTAGGAAGCCGAAGGCGATGTGACGCGCCGAGCAGTGTCCGGCGCCACCGACTGCCCGGGGTGTGATCACGGGGCGTGGTGGGCAACAATGGTCACCGAGGAGGGGAGTATTCCCCCGCAACGGAGTCGTCAGCACGGTCGATCGCCGGAACCACGGCGCCCGACCCGGCCCCGTAGGTCGCCGCCCCTCTCCGGGGCGACGGCGGAAGAGACCTCCGACAGTCACCAGAGTGAGCGACAGCGGCACGCCGGCTCCCGCAGGGGCGTACGGTGTGCCCGACGCCGCGTGTCTGCCGGAGGAATGAACGTTGGACGTGTCCGGATTGGTGTGGGCGGGAACGCTTGTCGCACTGACTGCGGTCCTGCTCGTCGACCTGTTGATCATCGGTCGACGCCCGCACGAGCCGAGTGTGCGGGAGTCGAGCCTCTGGGTCGGCTTCTACGTCGGTCTCGCCCTGCTCTTCGGTGTGGGTGTCTGGCTGACCTCCGGGGCCAGCGCGGCCGGCCAGTTCTACACCGGCTGGCTCACCGAGTACAGCCTCTCGGTGGACAACCTCTTCGTCTTCGTGATCATCATGGCGCGCTTCGGGGTGCCTCGGCAGTACCAGCAGAAGGTGCTGCTCGTCGGCATCGTGCTGGCGCTGGTGATGCGCGGCGGGTTCATCGCCGCGGGTGCGGCGCTGATCACGCAGTTCTCCTGGGTCTTCTACATCTTCGGCGCGTTCCTGATCTACACCGCGGTGAACCTGGCGCGGCAGGGTGAGCCGGACGAGGACGAGTTCTCCGAGAACCTGCTGATCCGGTGGAGCCGCAAGGCGCTGCCGATCTCGAAGGACTACGACGGCGCGAAGCTCACCACCCACGTGGCCGGCAAGCGGCTGTTCACCCCGATGCTGATCGTGATGATCGCGATCGGCACCACCGACCTGATCTTCGCGTTGGACTCGATCCCGGCGATCTTCGGCATCACTCAGGAGCCGTACCTGGTCTTCACCGCGAACGTCTTCGCGCTGATGGGCCTCCGGCAGCTCTACTTCCTGCTTGGTGGCCTGCTGGACCGGCTGATCTACCTGAGCTACGGCCTGGCCGTCGTGCTCGGGTTCATCGGGGTCAAGCTGGTGCTGGAGGCACTGGCCGACAACAAACTGCCGTTCATCAACGGTGGCGAGCACGTCGGCTGGGCGCCGCACATCCCGATCTGGTTGTCGCTGCTGGTCATCATCGGCACCCTGGGCGTCGCCACCGCCGCCAGCCTGATCAAGTCCTCCCGGGACCGGCGTCGCGAGTTGGCCGACGCCCGACACTGACCGTTCACCGGCCGGGTGCGGACACGCGCCCGGCCGGTAACCGGTCAGACCCGGTGCGCGCCCACCAGCGTGGCGGTCCGGTCTGCCGGCAGTTCCTCTTCGATGACCCGCCGCCGCCGGTAGCAGGCGTGCAGCATCCGGCGCTGGCCGCCGTCGTCTGGGGTGGCGGTGACGATGCCGATGTGATGGATCTTGCGGCCGGGTCGGGCGAAGAAGTAGAGATCGCCGGGGCGTTCCGCGCCCAGTGGCAGCGGGGTGGTGGCCACTGCCTGATCGTCGGCGTCGCGGGGCAGCAGCACCCCGAACCGCCGCCAGGCCAGATGCACCAGCCCCGAGCAGTCGATTCCGTGCGCGGAGAGACCGCCCCAGATGTAGACCACGTCCAGCAGGCGTTGTGCCACCGCGAGTGCCTGCGCGGCGGCCGGCGACGCGGCCGAGGACGGGGCCAGGTGGCGGTCGGGCAGCCAGAGCGGGGTGGCCCGGCCGGGGACGTGCACCGGCCGCCAGTCGTCGAGCGCGGGGCCGGCCGGGACGAGCCGGGTGCCGACGACGACGCCGGGCAGCACCACCGGCCCGTTCGGGGCGGCGTGCAGCCCGGTGACAGTGGCGTCCACCACCAGCGGACTGTCGATGCTGGTGTGGGCCGGGTCGGGAACGGCCAGCTGCTCGGCGGGGAGCCAGCCCGGGTAGCCGCGGGGGTCCAGCTTGGCGGCTGGTTGTTCGACCGCGACGACCCGGGCCCAGCCGTCCGGGCGTAGCTCGCTGACGAGGACCCGTTCGCCGAGCAGGAGTTGGCTCAGTACGCAGTCGCCGACCTGTTGGTCGGTGTCCATTCCGGAGACCCAGGTCGGGATGTCGGCGCCGGCGGTCAGCGCCGGACGGTCGACCGGGCGGACGGCCTCGGGGGAGGTCCACAGCGTCGCCACGGCGACCCGGACGACGGCCTCGCGGCCCGGTTGCAGCTCCACGTCAACCCCCAGATCGTGTCGGCTGTCCAGGGGAACCCTATGAAAGAAACCGACGGCCATCAACCACGAGCTTGCACTTTTGCTTCAGCGAGGCCGGAGATGCCCAGGCCAGGGGCGTCCGGCAGCACAACTGTCGCCCCGTCATAGCGGATGCCGCCCTGCACCGGTGACCAGGCCAGCCACCAGGCGGCGTCCAGATCGGCGACCGCTGTGGTGCCGTACGCGGCGACCAGGCTCGCGGCCGCCCCGATGCCGACCTGGCACTCCATCATCGAGCCGACCACAGTGCCGAGCCCGTGCGCGGTGGCCAGGTCGAGGAGGGTACGGGCCGGATGCAGCCCACCGCACTTGGCCAGCTTGACGTTGACCAGGTCGGCGGCCCGGCGGCGGATCACCTCCACCAGGTCACGGACCCCGAAGACCGCCTCGTCGGCCAGGATCGGCACGGACACCCGGTCGCTGACCCAGGCCAGCCCGTCCAGGTCCCAACGGGCCACCGGCTGCTCGACCAACTCCACGTCGAGCCCGGCGTCCTCGATGCCGCGGATCACCCGGACCGCCTCCCGGGGCGTCCAGCCCTGGTTGGCGTCCAGCCGGATCCGGGTGCCGGGGCCGACGGCCGCCCGTACCGCGCGCACCCGGTCCAGGTCGCCGGCCGCGTCGGTGCCGACCTTCAACTTGAGCACGCCGAAGCCGTCGGCCTGCCGCTGCCGTGCCGCGGTCGCCAGGTCCACCGCGTCGCCCGCGGCGAGGGTGACGTCCGTCGGGACCCGCAGCGTGGTGCCCCCGAGCAACCGCACCAGGGGTACGCCCAGCCGCCGCGCGGCGAGGTCGTGCAGGGCGACGTCCACCGCCGCCTTCGCGGCCTCGTTGCCGACCACGGCGCGCTGCACCTCGGCGCAACGGGTCACCAGGTCGTCCGGGTCACGGCCGATCAGCTGTGGGCCGAGCAACTCGCGGACGCACGCCTGCGCGCCGGCGACCGACGCGCCGGTGACCTGCCAGACCTGGGGCGCCTCACCGAAGCCGGACCGGCCGTCGCTGTCGACGAGTTCGACGACCAGGGTGTCCACTGTGGTGGTACGCCGCAGCGCGGTGACGAACGGGGTGTGTAAGGGGGCGGAAACCCGGTGGGTGCGTACCGCCGAGATCGTCATATGGGGCACCCTATACAAAGGTTCACCGCGGGAGGGGAGACCGGATGACCGGGCAGGGCTGGGAGCTGGTGGGTGCACCGAACGCGCGTGACCTGGGTGGGCTCGTCGGCGCGGACGGGCGGCGGGTCCGGGTCGGGCAGTTGATCCGTACTCCGGCGCTGGGTCGGCTGACCGACGAGGACCTACCGGTGCTGGCGAAGCTGGGGCCGGCGTGCGTGGTGGATCTGCGCGACGCCTCGGAGATCGCTGTCGCGCCGGAGGACCGGTTCGCCGGTGAGCCACTGGTGGTGCGTCTGCCGGTGCACGACGCGGAGCACCCGGTCTTCACGTACGTCTCGGCGGTGCTGCTCGGTCACGACCTGGACGCGTACGCGGAGCTGGCCCGGCAGGGCACGGCGGGGGCGATGGCGGCGATCTACCGCTGGTTCGTCACCGGTGAGTCGGCGCGGGTCGGTTTCGCCGAGGCGGTGCGGCTGGCGTCCCGGCCGGAGAACCTGCCGCTGCTCTACCACTGCTCCGCCGGCAAGGACCGCACCGGTTGGCTGACAGTCATCCTGTTGACGGCGCTCGGGGTGGACGAGACGGCCATTCGCGCCGACTACCTGCGCAACAACGAGCTGACCGACAGCCTGCGGGCGGTGATCGTCGAGGCGATGCGTCGGCGGAATCCCGAGTTGGACGTCGACGCGGTGTTGCCGGTGCTGGAGGTTCGCGCCGAGTACCTCGACGCCGGTTACGCCGAGGTGCGTCGGGTGCACGGCTCGTTCGACGCGTACCTGCGCGACGGGCTGGGGCTCACCGATGGCGACCTCAGGGCGTTGCGGGCGCAGTTGCTGGAGTGACAGGTGCGTCGGTGGATGTGCCGGTGCCGGTGCCGGCGGCGCGGCCGGTGACGATCAGTGCCTGGCCGGCGGCGTAGGTCGCCATGACCAGCACCGGCGCGCCGGCTGGCTGGGCCACCTCGGCCACCCCGGCGGCGATCAGCAGGTCGGAGCCGAGGAAGAGCGCGGCGCCGAGACCGACCCGCCAGCCCTGGGTGGCGGCGGTGCTCGCCATGGCGGCCAGCGCGATCGCGTAGCCGGCCACCGGTACGGCCAGCCCGACGTCGGTCAGCCCCGCCCACATCCAGGTCAGCGCGATGACGGTCAGCACCGCGTACCCCAGGGGGGCGGCGACCAGCGGCGTGCGGCGCAGCGCTGTCGCGGCGCCGTGTCGGGTGAAGGCCGCGAGGTAGCAGAGGTGCGTGCCGAGGAAGCAGGCCATGCCGGCGAGGAACCAGCCGGTGCCGTCGATCATCAGGGCGACGTCGCCGCCGGTGGCGAAGGCCAGCGCGGCGAGTAGCAGCCGGTCCGGTCGGGCCGCGCGTTCGGCGCTGACCCGCCAGAGGTACGCGGCCAGCAGCGGCATCAGCAGCGGCTTGGTCAGCAGGAAGGCCAGGCCGCCGCCGGTGGCGTTGGCCAACAGGTTCGCGGCCGTCACGACGAGGAAGGCGATCAGCACGGTGCGACTGCGGGGCATCGGCGGCTCCGGGGTGGGGGTGCGAGCAGCCTAGCCGCAGTCGGTGGCGCTGACCTCGCCGCCGAGGCTGTCGGGTCAGAGCTGGTGGCGGGCCGCCCAGACCTGCGCCGAGATGTGCGCGAGCAGCAGGCAGGCGTCGTCCTCCACCTGGTCGTCGCCCCCGGCCAGGTCGGTGGTGGTGCAGACGGCGATGAGGTACGGCGGGGCGTCGTCGGGCAGCACCAGGCCGGCGCCGTGGCGGACGCCGCGTACCCAACCGTTCTTGTGCGCGATGCGGGTGCCCTCGGGCAGGCCGGCGGCGAGGTCCTCGCGGTGTTCCTGGGCGAGCAGGACGTCCAGCATTGTGGTGCAGGCGGCCGGTGAGGCGAGTGGGCCGGGGGTGCCGGTCCCGGTGGCCAGGGCGCCGAGCAGGGCGGCCAGGTCGGCGGCGGTGACCGTGTTGGTGATGCCGGCCTCGCGGGCGGCGAAGTCCTCGATGCCGCGGCCGGTGACGCTGTTGCGGGCGCCGGCGAGGGCCCAGACCTCGGCGACCGCGGGCAGCCCGACGTGGCCGAGGACGAGGTTGGTGGCGAGGTTGCTGGAGCGCACGATCATCCGGTCGGCCAGCCAGCGCAGTGTCGCGGTGCCGCCGACGCGGTCCCAGACCGCGTCGTCGTTGTCGTAGGGCTGCGCGTTGGCGAAGCGGGGTGCGCCGGGCTGGGCGGAGTCGAAGTCGTTGACGACGGGGACCGGGGCGTCCAGGTCCAGGGTGCCGGCCTCGGCGGCGCGGTGCAGCGCGGCGAGCACCGCCACCTTCATGGTGCTCGCGGCGTAGTGGCCGGCGTCCGCGTGGCGGGTCCAGGTCGGCGGCGCGTCGAGCCGCCCCACGTACGCGGAGACGGTGCCGGGCACCCGGTCCAGGTGGGCGTCGAGATCATCCCAGGTCATGCCGGTGACCGTAGCGGATCAAGCGGGGGTGGGCTCGCGTACCCGTCGGGGGAAAAAATCACCGGGCGCGCCGGCCGCTTGCGGCCGACGCGCCCGGTGTCGGGTGCTGGTGGGTCAGCCGGCGTGCTTGCGGCGGGCGGCGGCCCGGCCCCGCAGCTGCTGGTCGAGCACCACCTTGCGGATGCGCACCGCGGTCGGGGTGACCTCGACGCACTCGTCCTCGCGGCAGAACTCCAGGGCCTGCTCCAGCGAGAGCTTGCGCGGCGGGATCAGCTTCTCCGTCTCGTCGGAGGTCGACGCCCGCATGTTGGTGAGCTTCTTCTCCTTGGTGATGTTGACGTCCATGTCGTCGGAGCGGGAGTTCTCCCCGACGATCATGCCCTCGTACACCTCGGTGGTGGGGTCGACGAAGAGCTGGCCACGCTCCTGAAGGTTGATCATCGCGAAGGCGGTGACCGCGCCGGCCCGGTCGGCGACCAGCGAACCGTTGTTGCGGGTGCGCAGCTCGCCGAACCACGGCTCGTAGGACTCGAAGACGTGGTGCAGGATGCCGGTGCCCCGGGTGTCGGTGAGGAACTCGGTGCGGAAGCCGATCAGGCCGCGCGCCGGCACCAGCCACTCCATCCGGATCCAGCCGGTGCCGTGGTTGACCAGCTGCTCCATCCGGCCCTTGCGGGTGGCGAGGAGCTGGGTGATCGCGCCCAGGTACTCCTCCGGGGCGTCGATGGTCAGCCGCTCGACCGGCTCGCAGGTCTTGCCGTCGATCTCCCGGGTGACCACCTGCGGCTTGCCGACGGTCAGCTCGTAGCTCTCCCGGCGCATCTGCTCGACCAGGATGGCCAGCGCCAGCTCGCCGCGGCCCTGCACCTCCCAGGCGTCCGGCCGCTCGGTGGGCAGGACCCGCAGGGACACGTTGCCGATCAGCTCCTTGTCGAGCCGGTCCTTGACCATCCGCGCGGTGACCTTGGAGCCCTTGACCCGGCCGACCAGCGGCGAGGTGTTGGTGCCGATGGTCATCGAGATGGCCGGCTCGTCGACCGTGATCAGCGGCAGCGCGACCGGGTTCTCGACGTCGGCGAGGGTCTCACCGATCATGATCTCCGGGATGCCGGCGACGGCGATGATGTCGCCCGGGCCGGCGGTCTCGGCCGACGTGCGCTCCAGGCCCTCGGTCATCAGCATCTCGGAGATGCGGACCCGCTGAGTGCTGCCGTCGGTGCGGCACCAGGCCACCGTCTGACCCTTGTTGATGGTGCCCTGGCGGACCCGGCACAGCGCGAGCCGGCCGAGGAACGGCGAGGCGTCCAGGTTGGTGACGTGGGCCTGCAACGGCGCGCCGTCCTCGTACGAGGGTGCCGGGATGGTGTCCAGCAGGGTGCGGAACAGCGGCTCCAGGGAGGTGCTGTCGTCGGGCACCGAGCCGTCGGCGGGCTGGGTCAGCGAGGCGATGCCGTCGCGGGCGCAGGCGTAGACGATCGGGAAGTCGATCTGCTCCTCGTCGGCGTCCAGGTCGAGGAAGAGCTCGTAGGTGTCGTCCACGACCTCCTTGATCCGGGCATCCGGACGGTCCACCTTGTTGATCACCAGGATGATCGGCATCCGGGCCCGCAGCGCCTTACGCAGCACGAAGCGGGTCTGCGGCAGCGGACCCTCGCTGGCGTCGACGAGCAGCACCACACCGTCGACCATGGTCAGGCCGCGCTCCACCTCGCCGCCGAAGTCGGCGTGGCCGGGGGTGTCGATGATGTTGATGGTGACCGGGTCGGAGCCGTCCGCCGGCAGGTAACGCACGCCGGTGTTCTTGGCCAGGATCGTGATGCCCTTTTCCCGCTCCAGGTCACCGGAGTCCATCACCCGCTCGGTGTTCTCGCCGCGTGCGCCGTACGCGCCGGCCTGCCGCAACATGGCGTCGACCAGGGTGGTCTTGCCGTGGTCGACGTGAGCGATGATGGCGACGTTGCGGAGGTCGGTGCGAAGCTGCATACCCTCTATCCTTCCGCCTGCGCTCGCGCAGGCTGCGTCGGGGTCACCCCCAGGTGCCCCTGATCTATGGTGAAACCGCTGTGCCGGTGGTTCCCCGGGCTGGCATGCTGGCACCCGTGTCCCGGGGGCCTGAGTGCACGAGCTGCTGACCTGGGTGCAGGGTCTGCCCACCCTGTGGATCTACCTGGTCGCCGCGCTGATCGTGGCGGGCGAGACCGCGGTGATCTTCGGCCTGCTCGTGCCGGGTGAGGCTACCCTGCTGCTCGTCGGCTTCCTCACCTACAACGGTACCTTGCGGCTCGGGCCGGCGTTGCTCGCGATGATCGTCGCGGCGGTTCTCGGCGATGGGCTGGCCTTTCGGGCCGGACGGCGGTACGGCCCACGGCTGCGCGCCGGGCTGGGTCACCGGGTCGGGCCGCAACGGTGGGCCCGCGCCGACGCCATGCTCGCCCGCCTCGGTGGTCGGGGGGTGTTCGCCGCCCGATGGGTGGCTTTCGCCCGGACCCTGGTGCCCCGGCTGGCCGGTGCGGCCGGTATGCCGTACCGGCGGTTCGCCCTCTGGAACCTGGCCGGGGTGGTGACCTGGGTGGGCGGTTCGGTGCTGCTCGGTCACCTCGCCGGTGAGTCGTACGACACGGTCTCCCGGCTGCTCGGCCGGGCCACCGGGGTGACATTCCTGTTGCTGGCCGGCCTGGTGGGTGTGGTGCTCGTGGGTCGATGGCTGGGCCGTAACCCCGACCCGGTGCGCGCGCTGCTGTCCCGGGCCGGCGCGCTGCCCCCGGTGCGGTGGCTCACCGCCCGCTACGGGGTGCTGTTCTTCCTGGTGGCCATGCGGATCGGCCCGGCCTGGACGCTGCTGCTCAATCTGGCCGCCGGGCTGTTGCTGCTGTTCGCCGCCGGGCTCGCCATCGCCGGTCTGCTCGCGGTGGCGGTCCGCAACAGTGGGCTCGCCGCGCTGGACGGCGCCATCGCGGGGTGGTTCGCCGCTCGGCGTACCCCGGACGCCGCCGACGCCACACTGGTAGTGGTGTCGGTGGTACGCGGGTCGGTGCTGATCCTGTTGGTGGCGCTGGTGGCGGCGGTGCTGGCGTGGCGCAACCGACCCTGGCGGGCGGACCTGCTCAGCGTGGTCGGCACTGTGGGCGCGTTCGTGCCGCTGGTGGTGCTGGCCCTGGTGGCCGAACTGACCGGCCCGAATGGGACCGCCCCGGGCGGCGGTGAGGTGGCTCCGCTCTCCACCCAGAACGCCGTGGTCGCGGCGAGCTTCTGCACCCTGGCGTGGCTGGTGTCGCGCAGCGCCCACTGGCCGGTGGCGGTGGCCGCCTGGACCGCTGCGGCGGCAGGGGTGCTCGGGATCGGCGGCGCGCGGCTCTACCTCGGACTGGACACGGCGAGCGGGACGGCCGCGGCGGTGCTGCTCGGGGTGCTCTGGACTGTGGTGTTCATGGTCGCCTGGGCGACTCGGGACCGGGCGGTGGGCGACGGTCAGCCCCCGGTCGACCAGGCCCCCCGGCGGCCCTCGCAGGGGCAACGCCGCCCGGTCGAACCTTGTTAGGGTGCGGCGACAATCACACGGGGGAGGCAACGCCATGGTTCGACGCACCGATCGGCTGGGCGCCGCAGTGCTCGCCGGGCTTCTGCTGGCGAGCGCACTGGTCGGCTGCGCCGCCAAGGGGGAGAGCCCATCGGGCCTGGCCGCGCCGGTCGCCGTCACCGACGGGCCGACCGATGCACCTTCCGACGAGGTCGACGGGGAGCCGAGCCCGTCGGTGAGCGCCGTGGAATCGATGGGTTCCGCGCCGAGTCGTAGCGCGACCCCGAAGCCGAAGACGACGAAGAAGCCGACCCGGGCGGCGCCGAAGCCGCGAGCGGTGCCGAAGCCGCCCACCGAGACCGAGGTTCCGCCGGCGCCCCCGAAGCCGGCACCCAGTTCCTGCAAGCCGACCTACAAGGGCACCCAGGCGAGCCGGTCCGAGGTGAAGGCAGCGCTGACCGATGCGGCCAACCGCACCTACTGGCCGGTCTCCGCGCCGGACATCAAGATCCCGCTCAACCTGCTCAAGGCCACCGCGTGGCAGGAGAGCGGCTGGCAGTCCAACATCTACGCCTGCGACGGTGGGGTCGGGCTGTTGCAGGTGATGCCGGACACCGCTACCTGGATGAACCAGCGGTTCGAGAAGAGCTACAAGATCGACGCCTACCAGGACAACGCCTACCTCGGCGCCACCTACCTGGCCTGGGCGACGAAGTACATCGGCGACATGTACTTCGAGTCCGACTTCCGGCTCGATCCGGCACTGTGCACCAGCGAGCTGAATTCCTGCCTGCTCAACGCCGTCATCGCCGCGTACAACTTCGGTCACGGTGCGGTGGCGCAGGAGGGGGAGCCGCTGGCCATCCCCAACCCGTCGTACGTGCGCAACGTGCGGGCGCTGATGAGCGAGTGCGTCTGCCTGGCGTACTGACCTGGTCGGGGCCGTGGCGGATTCGCCACGGCCCCGACGAGTCGGTCAGTCGTGCGCGGCGACCGGCTCGGGCGAGCGCGGGGTGGCCTGTACCGGGTCGCGCGTGTTGCGGCCGGGCCACCAGAAGCGGTCGCCGAGCAGGAACGCCAGCGCCGGCACCAGGACCGTGCGGACCAGCAGGGTGTCGAGCAGGACACCGATGCAGACGATGATCCCGATCTGGGTCAGGGTGATCAGCGGGAGCACGCCGAGCACGGCGAAGACCGCGGCGAGCAGCACTCCGGCGCTGGTGATCACACCGCCGGTGACCCGCAGGGCGGAGAGCATCCCGGCGCGGGTGCCGGCGCTGCGGGCGTCCTCCCGGGCCCGGGTGACCAGGAAGATGTTGTAGTCCACCCCGAGCGCCACCAGGAACACGAAGGCGAGCAGCAGCACACCGCTGTCCAGGGCCGGGAAGCCCAGCACGTGGTCGAAGAGCAGCCAGGCCGCGCCGAGGCTGGCGAAGTACGACGCGATCACGGTGAGCACCAACAGCAGCGGCGCGAGCAGACCGCGTAGCAGCAGCACGAGCACGGCGCCGACCAGCAGCAGGATGATCGGCAGGATGAGTCGCAGATCCCGGTCGTTGGCCTCGTCGGAGTCGTAGGTGGCGGCCACGGAGCCACCGACGATCGCCCCGGACGGGGCGTCGGCGCCGGCGGCGGCCGGCGGCGCGGAGTCGGGAACGGCGGCGACCGCCGCCCGTAGCGCCTCGATCGCGCGGTCCGAGGCGGTGGTGCCGGGTTCGGCGTCGAGGACCACGTCGACCTGGGCGACGGCCGCGCCGGCGTCGCCGGGGCGCGCCGAGGCGACACCGGGTACGGCGGTGGCGGCGGCGGTGACCGCCCGCACCGCCGCCGGGGTGGTGATCACGGCGACGGGCTGGGTGCTGCCGGCGGGGAAGGCCCTGGCCAGGGTCTGTGCCCCGGTCACCGCCTCGGGCTCGGCCCGGAACTGTTCGGTCTCGGACAGGCCGGTACGGATGCCGAGCCCACCCAGTGCCAGGCCGCCGAGCAGCACTGTGGCCAGCGTCGCGACCACCACCGGGCGGCGTTGCACGGCGGTGCCGAGTCGACCCCAGAGCCGACCCTCGCGCACCGGGCCGCCGACCCGGGGTACGAAGGGCCAGAACAGGCCGCGACCGAAGAGCACCAGCACGGCGGGGAGCACGAACAGGGCCGAGAGCATGGCGAAGACCACACCGGTGGCGCACGCCACGGCCAGTGCCCGGTTGGTCTCCTGCTCACTGAGCAGCAGGGTGAGGACGCCGAGCACGACGGTGCCGCCGCTGGCGAGGATGGGCTCCGCGGTGCGGCGCAGCGCGGCGCGCATCGCCGCGAACCGGTCCTCCTCGCGGCGCAGCTCCTCCCGGTAGCGGGCGATGAGCAGCAGCGCGTAGTCGGTGGCGGCGCCGAAGACCAGCACGCTGGCGATGCCGGTGACCTGGCCCTGCTGGAGGTTGATGCCGACGCCCGGCACGATGACGTCCACCGCGCGCAGGGTGAGCTGCTCGGTGGCGGCGACCACGACCAGCGGCACGATCCACAGGAACGGGCTGCGATAGGTGATCAGCAGGAGCAGCGCGACCACGCCGGCGGTCACCACGAGCAGTGTGACGTCGGCGCCGTCGAACACCGAGGAGAGGTCGGCGGTGAACGCCGGGGCGCCGGTCACCTCGGCGGTCAGCCCGTCAGGCAGGTTCATGAGGGTGGCGCGCAGCTGGGTCACCGTGTCGGTGACGACCTCCTGCCCGCCGGCGGTGTCCAGCGGCACGGCGACCAGGGCCACCGCGCCGTCCGGGGAGACCTGGGCGGGGCTGACCTGCCCGCCCACCGCGAGTCGGCGTAGGTCGTCGGCGCGAGCGCCGACGGTCGCCCGGTCGGTCCCGCTCAGCGCGCCGCCGTCACCACGACTGATCACCACGATGGCCGGCTGCACGTCGCTGGAGGGCAGCTGATCCTGGAGACGTTGCACCTGGGTCGACTGCCACTGCACGGACAGGCCGGTGGCGGAGACCGGCGCCGGGTTGTCCGGCTGGGGTGTGCCGAAGACGGCAGCGCCCACGACGATCGCGGCGGCCACTGTGAGCCAGGCGGCCAGCCGGCCACGAGCGACTCTGGTGAACACAGACATCAGGTGACCTCAAGGTCTTTCGGAAGTCGAGTATCTTGATAGCCGAGATTATCCGGGGCTGTTCTATGCTGCAACCCGGGAGACCGACGACGGGAAGAGCGGCGCGAGGTGGCGACTCACGGCATGTACCGACGGCGCGACACGCGCCGCGAGCAGCTGGTCGCCGAGATCACCAACAACCTCCGGCGGTACGCGGTGGACGCCCAGCAGGTCGGCCACGCCTTCGCCAACCTGAACGGCCTCAACCCGACCGACCTGCAGGCGTTGATCGCGGTGATGGACGCCGAGCTGCTCGGTGACCCGATCACCCCCGGCCGTCTCGGCGAGCAGCTGAACCTCTCCTCCGGCTCCGTCACGGCCCTGATCGACCGGCTGGAACGGGCCGGGCACATCCGCCGTGACCGGGACACCGTCGACCGGCGCAAGGTGCTGCTGCACTACGCCGACCAGGGCGCCACCCTGGCCATGGAGTTCTTCCGGCCGCTGGGCGCCCGTACCGACACGGTGATGGCCCGGTTCAGCGAGGACGAGCTGGAGGTGGTGCACCGGTTCATGGCGGAGATGAGCGAATCGCTGCGCGGGCACCGCGACGCGGTGCGCGCCGCCCGGCCGGAGTCACCCCGCCGCCCGACGGGCTGACCGTTGCCGGACCCCGTCACCCGCCTCGCCAGCGCCGCGCTGCGCCTGCCACCGACCCGCCCCGGCCCGGTGCGGGTCAGCCGTGACCTCCCGGTGCGGGCCCGCGACGGTGTGGTGCTGCGCACCGACCACTACGCCCCGGCCGTCCACGGCGCGCCGACCGTGCTGATCCGCACCCCCTACGGGCGGGGTGGACCGCTGCGGCTGCTCGGTCGGCTGCTCGCCGCCCGGGGTCGGCACGCGGTGATCCAGTCGTGCCGGGGCACCGGCGGCTCCGGTGGAACGTTCGCCCCGCTGGTGCACGAGCGCGACGACGGCGCGGACACGCTGGACTGGCTGCGTCGCCAGCCCTGGTGGTCCGGGCAACTCGGGATGTTCGGGGTCAGCTACCAGGGCTTCGCCCAGTGGGCCCTGGCCGCCGACGCCGGCGAGGAACTGCGGGCGATGGTCGCCGTGGTGACCGCCTCGGCGACCCGCGACTCGACGTACGCGGGGGAGTCCTTCGCCCTGGACACCGTGCTGACCTGGGCGGAGCTGCTGCACGCGCAGACCGTGCCGTGGCTGGCCCGGCAGTGGGAACTCAAGCGCGGGCAACCCCGGCTGGCCACCGCGCTGGAGCACCTCCCCCTGGCCGACGCCGACCGGGTGGCCACCGGTGTGACCATCCCGTTCTTCCAGGAGTGGCTACGCCACCACACACCGCAGGCCGCGTACTGGCGGAGCCGGGTCTTCGCCGACCAGGTCGCGAAGGTGCGGGCGCCGGTGGTCATGGTCACCGGATGGCACGACATCTTCCTGCCCGCCCAGCTCGACGACCACGCCGTGCTGCGCGCCGCCGGCACACCACCGCGCCTGGTGATCGGGCCGTGGACGCACGGCAGCCCCGGGCTGTTCGTGGCCGCGCTGCGCGAGGGGTTGGCCTGGCTCGACGAGCACCTGCCGGCCGCGTCTCGTACGCCCGTCCCGGCAGGACCAGCCCGGCCGCCCGTGCACATCTACGTCGGCGGCGCCGGTGGCGGCTGGCGGGACCTGCCGGACTGGCCACCCCCGGCCGTCGAGACCCCCTGGCACCTGCAACCCGGTGGGGAGCTGGCGGCACACCCACCTGTCGCGTCGACACCGGACACGTTCCGCTACGACCCGGCCGATCCCACCCCGTCGCTGGGCGGTCCACTGCTCGTCGCCCAACGGGCCGGCCCGGTCGACAACCGGCGCGTCGAGGCCCGTCCCGACGTGCTGACCTACACCAGTGCCCCGCTGACCGCGCCGGTCGAGGTGGTCGGCCCGGTCCGCGCCGAGATCCACGTCCGCAGTGATCTGCCGTACCTGGACGTGTTCGTTCGTCTGTGCGACGTGGACCGCCGGGGTCGCTCGTGGAACGTGTGCGACGGCCTGGTGCGGGTCACGCCCGAGCGCTTCCCGCCCGACTCTTCCGGGGCGCTGCGGATTCCGGTGCCACTCTGGCCGACCGCGTACCGCTTCGCCGCCGGGCACCGACTGCGGGTGCAGGTCTGCGGCGGCGCCCATCCACGGTGGGCCCGCAACCCCGGCACGGGGGAGCCGCTCGGCACGGCGGTGACGCTGCGTGCCGGTTGGCGGCAGGTTCTGCACGATCCGGCTCACCCGTCGGCGCTGCTGTTGCCAATCGTCCACTCTGACCCTCGGCAGTCTCCAGTTTGCACTGACCTGCTCTGAGCTGGGCGTTTGTCCAAAACGCGGGCTATGGTTGAGTCAACGCCCGGCGCCGTGCACCAGTAGGCCGGGCTCGCCCGAAGCCCAGCACCGCGTACGCGGTGTGACGTCGTGCCCGGTCCCCGCCTCTCGGAAAGGGGGACCCCATGACCCGGGCCCCGGCTAATCTTCTGGCCGTCCGAAGCCTGCTCCTCACTCACCTCGACAACGCCCCTGGGCCAGACGACCTGGACCCGGGCGAGGTCGGCATCGTCGGCGACTCGGCCCACCGGGGCGGCTACCACTGCGGATCGGACCGGGTCGTCACCGGCGACTACTCGGTGGTCGAGTCGCCCCGCGACCGGGCCGGGCTGACCCTCGACGCGGCGGCGCTGGACGTCGGCCAGTTCGATGTCCGCTCCGGTGGTCGTACGAACACGCTGCCCAGCTTCTCGGTCTGGTGCGTCGCGCAGTGCGCCGCGAACGCGGCCGACACCCGGGACATCCGGGAGATCATCTACAGCCCCGACGGCACCACTGTGAGGCGGTGGGATCGCCTCGGCAAGCGCACCAGCGGGGACAGCTCCCACCGCTGGCACACCCACTTCAGCTTCTTCCGCGACGCCATCAAGGCGGGCCGCGACCAGCGGCCCCTGTTCCGCCGCTACCTCAGCTCCATCGGACTCCTGGAGGACGACGACATGACCCCCGAAGAACACAACTGGCTGGCCACCGTCCACAAGAACCTCACAGTCCTGGACGGTCGCAACCCGATCGGGCAGATCTACACCCGGATGGCGATGGGTGAGGATGCCACGGTCCCGAACTTCGTCTCGGCGCACCCGACGTTGACGTCGCTCGCCGCCCAGGTGAGTGCGTTGCAGGCGGCGCTGACAGCGCTGTCCAACCGGGACTTCACCGACGAGCCGGCGATCGTCCAGGGCGTCCTGGCGTCGCTGACGCCGGAGAAGATTGCCGCAGCCATTCCGCCCACCATGGCCAAGCAGGTCGCCGACGAGCTGGCCCGCCGGCTGGTCGCCTGAGCGAGGGGCGGCCCGAGGCCGCCGGGCCGCCCCTCTTGGCGAACTCCGCAACGATCGTTGAGCAATAACTATTGCGCAAGAGTTGTTGCGGATGCCACCCTGTCGACATGGACAGCTCCGACGTACGCCAGATCACCGACTCCCGGGTGCTGGCCGCCATGTCCCACCCGCTGCGCCGCCGGCTGATGGACGTGTTCAAGGTCCACGGGCCCTCCACCGTCGGGCTGCTCGCCGAGCGCACCGACCAGGCCCCGGCGAACGTCAGCCACCACCTCAAGGTCCTCGCCGCCGCCGACCTGGTCACCGAGGCGCCCGAGTTGGCCCGGGACCGGCGCGAGCGGTGGTGGCGCCTGGTCGCCCGGGGGCTGCGGTGGTCCAACGCCGACTTCGACGCCGACCCGGCCGCCCGAGCGGTCGCCGACGCCGCCACCTCGCTCAACCTGGACCGGCACGTCGCCCTGGCCCGGGCCTGGCACGCCGCCGACGACAGCACCCAGGCCACCTGGAACGACGCGCCGTTCTCCACCGACCGCTGGCTACGCCTCACACCCGAGGAACTGGCCGAGCTGAGCCACGAGGTGATCGACGTCCTCGCGCGCTGGGCCGACCGGGAGCCACCCGACGACGACGCCGACCGCAGACCGGTCTTCGTGTTCGTCCACGGCGTACCGGCCCGACCGTGACCACCGCCACCCGCGGCGACCCCAGCGACGTCCGGCCGACCGCAGGGCTGCTGCGGCACCGCGACTTCCGGCTGCTCTGGGCCGGCCAGGCGGTCAGCAGCGTCGGCAGCAACGTCACCACTGTCGCGCTGCCCCTGGTCGCGGTCGCCGTCCTCGACGCCGGCACCTTCCAGGTGGCGGTGCTCACCGCCGCGGCCTGGCTGCCCTGGTTGCTGATCGGCCTGCCGGCCGGCGCGTGGGTCGACCGGCTGCCCCGCCGACCGGTGATGGTGATCTGCGACCTGCTCTGCGCGGTGGCCTTCCTCAGCGTGCCGCTGGCCGCCCTGGTGGACCGGCTCACCGTCGCACAACTGCTCGTGGTCGCCCTCAGCGCGGGCGCCGCGCGGGTCTTCTTCGAAACCGCCGACCAGGTCTACCTGCCGGTGCTGCTGCGACCCGGGCAACTGCCGGAGGGCAACGCCAAGCTCCAGGCGACCCAGACCGTCAGCTACGTCGTGGGACCCGGCCTCGCCGGTCTGATCGCCCAGCTCATCGGCGCCGTCGCCGCGCTGCTGCTGGACGCGCTCACGTTCCTGCTGTCCGCGGTGTTCCTCCTGCGCATCCGCACCCGCGAACCACGTGTACGCCCCTCGGAGCGGTCCCGGTCGCTGCGCCGGGACATCACCGAGGGGCTGCGCTTCGTCATCAGGGACCCGTACCTGCGGGTGCTCACGCTCTTCGGCGCGGCCAGCAACATCGGGCTGACCGGCTACCAGGCCGTCCTGGTGGTCTTCCTGGTCCGCGAACTGCGTCTCGAGCCGGGCCTGGTGGGTGGGCTCGTCGGGGTGATGAGCGCCGGCGGGATCATCGGCGCGCTGCTCGCCACCACTGTGGCCCGGCGCTACGGCACCGCGCGGGCGCTGCTGATCGCGGCGGCGCTCACCGGCCCGCCCGCGCTGCTCATCCCGCTCGCCGCGCCCGGCGTCGGGCTGGCCTGGCCAGCCCTCGGCGGCCTGCTGATCGGTCTCGGGGTGGCCGTCGGCAACGTGGTCAAGGGTGCTTTCCGGCAGACCTACACGCCGCACCACCTGCTGGGCCGGGTGACGGTGAGCATGCATCTGTTCAACTACGGCACGATCCCGCTGGCGGCCGTGCTGGCCGGTGCCATCGGCGCACGTTACGGCGTCGAGACGGCAATTGTCGGGATGACCGCCTGGCTGGCGCTCACCCCGATGATTCTGTTGGTCGGGCCACTCCGGAGGCGGCGGGACCTGCCCGCCGCCCCGGCGGCGTCTTGAGTGCGCTGCGACGGCGGCCGGAGACCGGCCGCCGTCACCGGCACGGAGCTACATCGGGCGGACGTTGTCCGCCTGCGGACCCTTCTGCCCCTGGGTCACCTCGAACTCGACCTTCTGGCCCTCGTTGAGCTCCCGGTAGCCGCTCGAGGCGATGGCGGAGTAGTGGACGAACACGTCCGGCCCTCCACCGTCCTGCTCGATGAAGCCGAAGCCCTTTTCCGAGTTGAACCACTTAACCGTGCCGGTTGCCATGCATCTCTCCCTGTTCAAAGCGGCTGACCCTCGGCCTCTGGCCGATGATCGCCCGTACCTGTTCGACAGTAACGGGCAAAACCCCGATCCGCTGGCCGAAGTGCCGTAGGTATTTGACTGAACTCGGGTGAACTCTGCGCGGCGGCATGTGAAACCCGCCCCGACCAACCGCCGCTGGGGCATGCTTGCGCCGATGAGAGATGCCGCCGCCGACGCGCTGACCGAGCTGGAACGCGAGATTCACGCGCCCGGCGCCGGTCTGGACCGGCTCCGGTTGATGCCCACCCCGTTCGTCCCCGAGGTGCGGCTGCACCTGGCCGAGGACGCGATCGTCTGGTGGGCCCGGATGGAGGCAGCCGCCGGACACGCGCTGCCGGCACCGTACTGGGCGTCCGCCTGGGCCGGAGGACAGGCCCTGGCCCGCCACCTCCTCGACCACCCGGAGCTGGCCGCCGGCCGCCGGGTCCTCGACCTCGCCGCCGGATCCGGACTGGTAGCCATCGCCGCCGCCCTCGCCGGCGCCGCGGAGGTGACCGCCAACGACATCGACCCGTACGCCGTCGCCGCCGTCACCCTCAACGCGCGAGCCAACCACGTCGCCGTCGAGGCCACCGGGGACGACCTGCTCGACAGCACCGAAGCGAAGGTCGACCTGGTCGTCGCCGGAGACGTCTTCTACGACCGCGCGATGGCCGACCGGATGCTGCCCTTCCTGCAGCGGGCCGCCGCCGCAGGTGCCGACGTGCTGGTCGGCGACCCCGGCCGCGGACACCTACCGACGGACCGCCTGACCGTGCTGGCCGACTACCCGGTGCCCACCACCGAACCGTCGGTCGACTCGTCGCTACGCCACGTGCAGGTGCTGCGTCCCGCCTGAGGCGGACCCCGACTCAGGGGCGACCCCGAGGCGGATACCAGGGGTCACTGGGGGCTACGACCCGATGTCCGAAGTGGTGCCACGGCCATAGCGTGGACGCATGACGCAATGGCTGGCCCAGATCGGAGAACTACCGATTCTGCTGCTGATGGGTGCGCTCGGGCTCGTCATGCTCTTCGACGCCGTACCCCTGCTGGGTGTCCTGGTCCCCGGCGACGTCGCGATCCTCGCCGCCGTCGGCGTCGGCCGCCCGAGCACCGGGCTGGCCACCTTCACCGCGGTGCTGATCGGCTGCCTGGCCGGCTGGTCGCTGAGCTTCCTGATCGGCCGTCGCTACTCCGACCGGCTGCGCGACAGCCGCGTCGGCGGCTGGATCGGCGAGGCCCGTTGGACAGCGGCCGAAGGCATCCTGCGTCGCGGCGGCGGCCGGATGATGATGGTCGCGCCGTTCCTGCCGGTCTTCAACGCGCTGCTGCCACTGGCTGCCGGCGGGCTGCGGATGTCGTACCGCCGATTTCTCGGCTGCGCGACGATCGGCGCGGCCGCCTGGGCCGGTCTCTACCTGGCCCTGGGCACCGCGTCGCGGTCGGTGGCCGGGCTGTTGCCGGGCGACCCCAGCCCGCTGCTGGTCACGATGGGGGTAGGGCTGGTGCTGGCTTCCGTCGCGTTGCTGGGGGCGCGGCGGCGGTTGTTCTCCGTCGTCGGCTGAGCTTTCTTCGTTCCGGGGGGTCGCTGGGGCCGGGTTGCGGTGGTGGGGGCGGGGGCCCGCCGTGCCCGG